>NZ_JAHBBH010000009.1 GCF_019331735.1 Bifidobacterium miconis | reverse complement strand
CATCGGATCGATGTCGGCGATCAGATCGCGCTGCACGGGAAAACCGGGCAGGGGAGCCAGTTCGATCACGCCAAGGTCCGCATCATTGTCGGAATCGTCTGCGGCATTGGATGCGGCACCGGACGCGATGTCTCCGTCCGCGCCGCCGGTGCGGCGGAAACCGTCCTCGTCGGTCTGCGCCAGCGGATTCGGCCGCTCGGCCCAGTCGGAGACGGTGGCCGTGCACAGCAGCGTCGGCGTGCCGTTGATCGCCACCGCGTCCGGTGCCGCATCCAATGCCGCAGACGATTCCGACAATGATGCGGACCTTGGCGTGATCGAACTGGCTCCCCTGCCCGGTTTTCCCGTGCAGCGCGATCTGATCGCCGACATCGATCCGATGCTTGACCAGATTCGCAAACTCAAGCCGTATCTGCAGGCCGACGGCGTGCTCGCCACCACGAGCGAAGGCAAGGTGGACGTGTTCGAATACCTGCAGCATCCGCAGCAGCTCGCCAAGTACGAGACCCTCACCAACTGCATTGCATGCGGCGTATGCGAGGGCAGCTGCCCGGTGTTCGCCGGCGGCGACGCGTTCATCGGCCCCGCGGCGCTGATCGCCGCCTCCCGGTTCGTCAACGATTCGCGCGACACGGCGACCATGGCGCGTCTTGACGCGATCGACACTGCCGACGGCGTGGCCGCCTGCCAGTCGGTGCGCGCCTGCTCGCGGCAGTGCCCGCGCGGCATTGACGTCGGCGAGGAGATGTGGCAGATCGTCGCCCGTGTGAAGGAACGCTGAAAGCGGCCCGGTCGCCGCGATTCGTTGCTCGTTACAGTAGGTGGTTATGGACAGGACATCGTATACGAATCTCGCCAAGGCGTGGGAGTTCGCGGAGGATCATGCGTTCACCCTGCAGCCGGAGGCGTTGGCTTCGGCACGCATACAGGCCGAGGAGGCGGGATTCCCGCAGGGTTCGGCGGCTCAGGCCGCATGGCTGGCGATGCTGGTGAAGCTCACCGGTGCCACGTCGGTGATTTCGGTGGGCACCGGCTCCGTGGTGGAAACCCTGCAGCTGATCAACGGGCTTGGCAATGCCGGCCAGTTGACCGCCGTCGACTCGTCCGCGCAGGGCATTGCGCTGTTGCGCTCGCTGTTCGGCAAGATGTCCGATCGGACCGCAACCCGTCTGCGCGCGGTCAATGCGCCAGCCGGCGTGTTTTTGCCGCGTCTGAACGGCGCCGATTACGATCTGATCGTCGTTTCCGGCGACGTGGAGAACTATGCGTCCACGTTTGAGCAGGCGCCGCGTCTGCTGCGAGGCCATGGCGTGGTCGCGTTCACCGATGTGTTCGCATTGGAAACTCCGACGGCGAACGGCGGTCTGCTCAATCCGGCGGATCGCGGTCCCAAGGCCGTGGCCATGCGCGAGTTCATTTCGTTGGTCGAATCGGACGAACAGTTCGATTCGGCGCTGACTCCGACCGGCACGGGGTTGCTCGTCGCGGTCAAACGCTGACGCTTATGGCATGGCGGCATCCGGGGCGGTCATATCGGCAGTGCATGCCGACGCGGCCGCCCCGTCGCTTTTTGTGTCGGCATATAGCGGGGCGACGCCCTTGTCATGCGCCTCTCATACGCCGCTGGTGGCGATGCGAACGGCTTCGTCCGCATCGTCGGTGATGCGGACAAGCTTGGGGTCCAGCGACGAAATCATGCCGTGGTCCGTGACCGGACCGTTCAGCCAGTCAAACAATCCCTGCCAATAGGCGGAATTGTAGAGCACCACCGGCATTTTCGTGGCCTTGTGGGTCTGCACCAGGGTGAGCAGCTCGAACATTTCGTCGAGCGTGCCGAAACCGCCGGGGCAGACGATCACGCCGGACGAATACTTGCAGAACATGGTTTTGCGCACGAAGAAGTAGCGGAAGCTCAATCCGAGATTGACGTAGCCGTTGAGGCCCTGCTCACGCGGCAACTCGATGCCGAGGCCGACCGACTTGCCGCCCGCTTCGGCCGCTCCCCTGTTGGCCGCCTCCATGATGCCCGGACCTCCCCCGGTGATGACGGCGATGCCTTGTTCCGCGATGAGCCGGCCCATGCGCCGCGCCGCCTGGTATGCGGGATCGTCCGGCCTGGTGCGGGCCGAACCGAACACACCGACTGCCGGCCCGAGGTCCGCAAGCGTGTCGAATCCCTCGACGAATTCGGATTGGATGCGCAGGACGCGCCACGGGTCCATGTCGAGCCAGTCGCTGCCATGATCGTCGCTGAGCAGTCGTGCGACGCTGCTGTCGGCGGGAATCATGCTGCCGCGCATGATGGCGGGTCCGCTCTGATAGGTCATGCCGAGCGGCGAGCCTCCGGCAACGCCGTCGGCGAGGGCATGGTCCGGGGCGTCGGCGTTGTTCACGGTTCCGGCGGCGTCGCCGTTTCCGGTCTCGCGGATTCGTTCAGTGCCTGTCATGACGCTCCTTCCAATGGTTCGACTGATGGCTGAGCAGGATTCCGGACAACGTCGCCGCGACGAGCGATCCGACGAGCACCCCGAATCGGGCCTCCGCGGAGAGCTCCGCGTTCGCATAGGCCAGAGACGCGATGAGGAACGACACCGTGAATCCGATGCCGCACGCGCAGGCTGCGGGAATCATGTCGCGCACGCGCAATCCCTTCGCCATCGCCAACCCGGCCATGTGCGTAGAAATCCACGCGGTGGCGAGGATGCCGAGCGGCTTGCCCACGACCAGCGCGACGATGAGCGCGATGACCAGCGGCGAGAGCAGCAGCATGGGGCTGAGCGACTCAAAATGCACGCCGGTGGCGAACAGCGCGAAAACAGGCAACGCCAGCAACGCGGAGAACGGCTGGAGCTTGGTCGCGTACCGTTCGGCGCGGGGGGTGTCCTCGCCGAACATCTCGCGGGACGGGGTGAGCAGTCCGACGAGCACGCCGGCAAGCGTCGGATGCACGCCGGCTTCGAACATCATCACCCATGCGAGCACGCCGACGATGCCGACGGCGATCCACGGCACGCGTTTCAGCCTCACGAGCAGGTACCAGATGGCCGCGCACACGGCGATGCCGATGAACCAGTACCACGCGTTGAGCGACGAGAAGAACACGGCGATGAGAATGATCGCCAGCAGGTCGTCGACGGTGGCGAGCGTCATGAGGAACGCGCGGATCGAACCGGGCAATCCCTTGGCGAACAGGGCCAGCACGGCAAGCGAGAACGCGATGTCCGTGGCGGTGGGCACGGCCCAACCATGCGCCATCTCGCCGAAGGGAATCGAGCTGCCGGTGGTGGTGAGCACGAGACTGCCTTCCGCCCCGGGGCCAAACCACGAGAACAGCGCGATCACCGCGATGAACAGGATCGGCGGCGCCAGCATGCCACCGACCGCGCACAGCATGGGCACGGCGGCCGCCTTGGGATTGGCGAGGGATCCGGTGGTCAGCTCCTGCTTGAGATCGAGCCCGACGGTCAGGAAGAACACGGTGAGCAGTCCGTCCTGCGCCCAGTGGCCGATGGGAAGGTCAATATTGGTGCGGGGCACCGCGATATGCGTTTCCGCGACGGTTTCGAACAGATGAGCGGTGGCCGGCAGATTGGCGAGCACCAAGCCAAGCAACGCGAATCCGAGCATGATCAGCCCTGACAGTCGGTCCGAAGCGGCGACGCGACGCATCGTCACCCACACTCCACGATTGCTGGCCATGCTGCCTCCGTTGTCTGCGCCGCCCATCAGGCCGGCCGCGATGTTGGCGGTGTATTCGTTATCCATCATACCGAACATATGTTCGCATGTTCGGCCGGGAGCGCAAACGTCTCACCAACATGCCCGGATATTGGAAAAGCCCTTGGGAGCATTCGCTCGCAAGGGCTCATGTGCGCCAGACAGGATTCGAACCTGCGACCTGCTGATCCGTAGTCAGCTGCTCTAATCCGCTGGGCTACTGGCGCAACGCCACTCTTTTACCTCTTGTGGCAAGAGGTGTGCGCCAGACAGGATTCGAACCTGCGACCTGCTGATCCGTAGTCAGCTGCTCTAATCCGCTGGGCTACTGGCGCATGTTGTCTTGTTTTTGGCAACTCGAAGAGAATACAACAGCATTTCACATGACGCAAATCGGCGTGTCGCACCGGTCGGCCATGCGAATGTCGTGCTGCAAACCGCGAAATTCCAACGAAACCACGGCGCTGCCGGCATCGGGCGCCTCTCGCCTCTTCCACGTGGCGGAACATATCGGCGTGCGCGGCAACCGCAATATCGTCCACGCGACGCAGACAGCCCGTCCCGGCATGACGCGGCCGTCACCCCGCGATCCTGCGCAACTGGGCCGTATCGGCCCGCACGTACTTCGGCTGCCCCTCTCCACGCACCGCCGCGGCGTCGACGATCACCTGATCGACGTCGTCAAGGCTCGGCAATTCGAACATCGTCTTCTCCAGAGTCCGTTCGATGATCGAACGCAGGCCGCGCGCGCCGGTGCCCTGCCGTATCGCGGTCACGGCGATCGCGCGCACGGCCTCCTCGGTGAACGCGAGGTCCACGCCGTCCGCGGCGAACATCTTGCGGTACTGCTTGACCAGCGCGTTGCGCGGCTCCACGAGAATACGCGCCAGATCGTCCTCGGTCAGCTCGTCCAGCACGCTCACGACCGGCAGTCGACCGATGAACTCGGGCAGCAGGCCGAAATCGGCGAGATCGTCGGCGTTGACCTGCGCGAGCAGCTCCTCCGGCCCGACCTCGCGATCATGCCATGCCGTACCGAATCCGCTGGAACGGGTGCCGAGACGGTGCCCGATGATGTCGGTAAGGCCCACGAACGCGCCGCCGCAGATGAACAGGATGCCGCGCGTGTCGATCTGCACGGTCTCCTGGTCCCGATGCTTGCGCGTGCCCTCCACCGGCACGGAGGCGATGGTGCCCTCGAGGATTTTGAGCAGCGCCTGCTGCACGCCCTCGCCGGACACGTCGCGCGTGATGGACGTGTTCTCGCCTGACTTGCGCGCGATCTTGTCGATTTCGTCGATGTACACGATGCCGTGCTGCGCGCGCTCGACGTCGCCGTCCGAGGCTTCGATGAGCCGCTGCAGCACGGTTTCCACGTCGTCGCCCACATAGCCGGCCTCGGTGAGCGTGGTGGCGTCGGTGATGACGAACGGCACGTTCATGACGCGGGCGAGCGTCTGCGCGAGATACGTTTTGCCCACGCCCGTGGGGCCGAGCAGCAGGATGTTCGACTTGGCGACCTCGACCTCGTCGAGCGGGTCGGCGCCGCGACGTGACGGCCGCCGGCCGTCCTTGTCGCCGCCCAGCTGCGACGCGGATTCGCGCAACTCCATGTTGACGCGCTTGTAATGGTTGTAGACCGCCACCGACAGCGTGCGTTTGGCGGCCTGCTGGCCGACGACGTACCGGTCGAGGTAGGCGCTGATCTCGGCCGGCTTGGGCAGGGACAGCGCGTTCACGTCGGCGCCGCGGCGCCGCTCCTCGGAGATGATCTCGACGCACAGCTCGATGCACTCGTCGCAGATCGCGGCGGTCGGCCCGGCCACCAGCTTGTGCACCTGATGCTCGGTCTTGCCGCAGAACGTGCAACGCGGCACGTCCTCGTTGTAGCTCACCACGCGTCCCATGTCACTCCCCTGTTCTTTGTTGCTGCCGCCCTCGCCGCATACATCGCATATAAAGATACCCTCGGCCGGAACCCGGCTGAGGGTATCTCATGACGGAACTCACGAACGGTGCTCAAGCACCTCGTCGACGATGCCGTACGCCTTGGCGTCCTGCGCCGTCAGGAACGTGTCGACCTCGATGTCCTTGCGGATCTTCTCGATGTCCTGTCCGGTGTGCTTGGCGAGCGTGTTCTCAAGCCACTCGCGCATGCGCAGCATCTCCTTGGCCTGGATTTCGATCTCCGTGGCCTTGCCGAAGCCCTGGTCGATGGCCGGCTGGTGGATGAGCACGCGCGCGTTCGGCAGGATCAGGCGCTTGCCCTTGGTTCCGGCGGCAAGCAGGATCGCGGCGGCGGACGCGGCCTGGCCGAGGCACACGGTCTGCACGTCAGGCTTGATGTACTGCATGGTGTCGTAGATCGCGGTCATCGCGGTCATGGAGCCGCCGGGCGAGTTGATGTACATCATCACGTCGCGGTTCGGGTCCATGCTTTCGAGCACGAGCAGCTGGGCCATGATGTCGTCGGCCGACGTGTCGTCGACCTGCACACCCATGAAGATGATGCGGTCCTCGAACAGCTTGGTGTACGGATCCTGCGTCTTCATGCCGTACGGCGTCTTCTCGCTGAACTGCGGCAGGATGTAGCGGTCCTGCGGCATGGCGGCGGCCACGCGGCCGGCGAATGCGGCCTCGCGCGCGGCGGCCGGCATGAAGCCGACCACGCCGGCCTGACCGGCCAGACGCTCGGCACGCTGAACGAACTTCGCTTCTTCGGATGCCATGATGCTCACTTCCCTTCCTGCGCGCTCATCGTGTCGTGCGTGGACACGATCTTGTCGACGAAGCCGTATTCGAGCGCTTCCTGCGCGGTGAACCAGTGGTCGTACTCGTTGTCGCGGTAGATCTCCTCGACGGTGTGGCCGGTCTGCTTGGCGGTCAGTTCGGCGAGGGTCTTCTTCATGTCCATGATGAGCTCGGCGTTGATGCGCACGTCGGTGGTGGTGCCGCCGATGCCGCCGGACGGCTGGTGCATGAGCACGCGCGCGTGCGAGGTGAGGAAACGCTTGCCCGGCGTGCCGGAGCTCAGCAGGAACTGGCCCATCGAGGCGCACATGCCGAGACCCACGGTCGCCACGTCGGGCTCGATGAGCTGCATGGTGTCGTAGATGGCCATGCCGGCGGTGATCGAGCCGCCCGGCGAGTTGATGTACAGCCAGATGTCCTTCTTCGGATCCTCGGCCGCGAGCATCAGCATCTGCGCGCAGATGCGGTTGGCCATATCGTCCTTGACCTCTTCGCCCATCCAGATGATGCGGTCCTTGAGCAACCGGTTGAAAATCGGATCCACCATGGACGGGGCGTCGCCGTCGCCCATCGTGGGTGAGGGTGTCATGAAACCTGCCACCTTATCTCCTTGACTCATAAAACATTACGCTTAGCTACATTACCCGTTCAAAGCGACCGCCGCCGCGCTTCCGCCCCTTTTCGGCTACCCGCATAGCGTTGCGACGAACGTCAGCCGGCGAGAGCTCCGATGTGCGTCTGCTCCGGCGGCATGGCGTTGTCCCGCACCTTGCGGATGCACAGGATCAGATCCATCGCCTGTTTCGTATCGAACAGCTTGAGCATCGGGCGCGGATGATCGAACGGAGGTTTGGCGAGCTGTTCGGGGTCGAGGTATCCATTGTGTTCGATGTAGTCGATGACAGTGTGCAGGAAGCCGATCTGGGTCTGGTTGAGCGTGTGCGCGTTGACAAACTCGGCGAACGCCGCCATCGCGGCCGCATGGTCGAGTTTGGCCACTCGTCGCACCAGCAGTCCGAACGGCAGCGATCCGTATGTGGTTTCATAGTCGGTTTGCGATCCGAGCTCATGGACGAGTATGCGTTCGCCCAGCTGCGCGGCGATTGCGCGGAGTTTGGTCGTGTAGGCCTTCGCGGGGTCGCCGGTCGCCCGGGCGACCATCACGGCTGAATCCTTCCTCACTCTACCGTCTCCCCGACCATCGCCACGCAGTCGTCCGGTTATCCACATCCCCTTTCCATCAACGCAACCGCCATATTCCGACGTTCTCGGCCATTCGACCACACATGCCGTTTTGGCTTGTGCAGCACGGCACTGTCACCTTACGCTGGAACGACGCCGCATATGAAAGGACCGACAATGAATGCTTTCGATTCCCCCTCGCCTCCTGCCCTACAATGGAATTGCGTCAAGGAGGCCATCATGCACGTGTACGACTACTACGAAACCGGCGACGGAACGAAGGTCACCCATTCCGACGTACAGCCGGACGGCAGCGTGCGTGTATTCTTCGACAACGGCCGCAAACATGCCGAAGTGAAGCTTCCCGATGGCATCCTGACCGAAAATGACGGGTTCACCAAGGAAGAATCATCGTCGTTCCTTATCACCACCGCCCGCGGCATGACCTCGATCATGCGATATGCGCGGGAAGGCGGTCTTGATCATGCCTGGTCTGTATAGAATCCACGGTTTTCTCATCTATTTCTGGGCGAACGAAAGCGGAGAACCGGTCCACGTGCACGTCGCCCGCGGCCGGCAGTCTCCCAATGCCGCAAAATTCTGGATACTTGAGAACGGCGATGTACTACTGGACGGAGTCGGAAACGGTATGACGGCGAAAGAGCTGCGTGGCATCACCGAATTCCTTCGATCCGTCTCCCCCGACATCGTCGTTTCGTGGCAGGAGGTTTTCGGCTATGTGCGATTCCATGCCTAGGCTCAGGCTCCTCGGTCATTACCGTGCCTATAGTCTGTACCGCAATCCGATCAACCACCGAATCATCTGCGAACGAAAAACCGATCTGGCCACAGTGCTGTTCGACACTCCCTCATACGAGGTCGCGCACAATTGGGGCGTGCCCGCCCAAGACATCAAAGAGCTACGCAGTTATTTGCGCAGCAGCTGATGGGAAAGGGACGCGGAGACGGCGACGCCCAGCGTGACCGGCACGTAGAACGTGCTGGGGGCGGCGGTGAGTTCCAGCACGAGGCACATGGCCATGAGCGGCGCCTGCTGGGAGGCTGACAGGAGCGCGGCCGCGCCGATGAGGGCGCAGGCGGTGACCGAATCCGCGGGGAACGCCATCGCCCAGAAAATGCCGAACATCGCGCCAAGCGTGGAGCCGAGCGCGATGCCCGGCTGGAGCACGCCGCCGGATGCGCCGGAACGGATGGTGAGCAAGGTGATTGCCGCTTTGGCAATGAACGTGAATGCCAGCACCATCATCACCAGCAGCAGTTCGCTCTGGCGCGGATTCAAGCCCAGTGCCGTCCACGGGGAGACGGTATCGCTGGTACTCCCAAGATCCGAAAGGTAAGTGCTGTTCGTGCCGAAAAGCGTGGAATCCGGGTTGATCAGCTCGGCGATGGAACGGCCCTCCTGAGTGGAGACCGTGCTGAACCCCAATTGTGCGGCCGCACGGCCGTTGCCCATGATCTGCGGCAAGGCGAGCGAGACCATGCCGGTGAGCACGCCGGCCAATGGCATCTGCCATAGGATCGCCGCACCCTGCGGCTTATGCGATTCAGCCCATTGCGAGCCTCGGCGGAACCATGCGCCCGCCACGCCGCAGAGGGCGCCGATGAGCAGCGCGGCGAGCATCAGCGTGGGCGTGAGGTCGTTCTGCATGTTTGAAATATCGTAGAACACGTGGCGTCCCTTGATGCTGGACGCGACGAACGCGGCCGTGGCGGACATGCCGAGTCCGAACGCGACGTTCTCGATCGCCACGTCGGCGAGCAGGATCTCCACGGCGAAGAACATGCCGGCGAACGGCGCGTTGTACACGCCGCCCAGACCGGCTCCGGCCGCGACGGCCACCACGGTCCGTCGGTCGATGCCGGTCAGGCGGAACAGGTCGCAGAAGCGCTGCGCGAGCATCGCGCCGAGTTCGCGCGGCGCGACTTCGCGGCCGATCGACGCGCCCGAGCCGACGATGAAGATCTGCAGGCACACGTGCATGATCGTCTGCCAGACCGGCATGCGATCTCCGGCGACGGCTTTCTTGACGGACGGGACTTTCGTGGTTTTCGTGCGCAGCAGCCACCAGATCACGCCGGCGACCGTCAGGCCGACCGTCACGGACACCGCGCGTCGCACGGCCGGCACGGCGAACGGTCCGGGGGCGGCCGATCCTTCGACGTAGCCGAGCATCGCCCGTTCGATGCCGTACAGCATCAGCGTCAGCAGGCCCGCGCCCGCGCCGATCACCGCGCCGAGCAGCAACGCCGCGGCGGCCATCCATCCGATGCGCTTCCAATCCGTCGAAGCCATGGTCTTTTCGGTCTTCTCCGTCATCCTTCTCCCCTGTCCATCGTCATACCGGCATTGTCTCGGCACGTCGCAACCAATGCCAATCCACCATCGCACGGCCGGCAGCCGACGCGTCACGCCTACCGCACATAACGCAAAAGGCTTGGAATCATGGCGATTCCAAGCCTTTCACAACACGCTACCGAACTATCGGTCTAGCGCGACACGCTCACTCGGCGTCGGCCGGGGCTTCCTCGGCCTTGTCGTTGGCGATCTCGTCGGCGACGGCGGCAGCGGCGGAAGCGGCTTCGACGCTCTCGTTCTCCACGGCATCCTCGACGGCCTCATCCTCGCCGAGGAAGGAACTCAGGTCGAGCGGCTCGCCCTCGGAGGTGAAGGACACGGCGCGCATGCCGGCGAGCAGGCCCTTGGAGCGGCCGACCTCGGCCACGGCGGAGCCGAGCTGGCCGTTCTTCACGATCGCGTTGATGAACGCGTTCGGATCCATGCCGTACTGCTGGGCGATGGAGGCGAGGAAGTTGAACACGTCGGCCTGGGAGACCTTCACGTCGAGCTTCTCGGCGAGGGTGTCGAGGAGGATCTGGTCCTTGAGTTCCTTCTCGGCGGCTTCCTCGGCCTGAGTCTTCTGCTCGTCGGTGGCCTTCTCCGGATCCGGGGTCATGGACTTGAGGTGCTCGGCGACCGCGTCGGCCTTCACGCCCTTCGGGACCGGGATCTCGACGCCCTCGGCCAGCTTGGCGAGGAACGCGTCGCGGGCCTCGGTGGCCTGACGGGCTTCGCCGTCCTGCTCGAGCTGCTTGCGGATGTCGGCCTTGAGCTCGTCCAGCGTGTCGAACTCGGAGGCATCCTGGGCGAAGTCGTCGTTGAGCTCCGGGAGCTCCTCGGCCTTGACGGTGTTGACCTTGACCTTGACCTGGGCCTTCTGGCCCTCGTGGTCGCCGGCTTCCAGCGTGCCCTCGAAGGTGGTCTCCTCGCCGGCGGACAGGCCGTCGAGCGCCTCGTCGAGGCCGTCGAGCATGGTGTTGGAGCCGAGCTCGTAGCTGACGCCCTCCTGGGATTCGACGGTTTCGCCGTCGATCTCGGCGGTCAGGTCGATGTTGGCGAAGTCGCCCTTGCCGGCCGGGCGGTCGACGCCCACGAGGGTGCCGAAGCGCTGGCGCAGGGTCTCGAGGCGCTTGGCCACGTCCTCGTCGGTGACTTCCGGCTTGGCCACGTCGATGGTCAGGCCCTCGAGCTCCGGGAGCTCGATGTCGGGGCGACGCTCGACGGTGGCGACGAACTTGAGCTTGGTCTCGTCCTTGGCGGAGGACGGCACCTCCTGCACGTCGATCTCCGGCTGGGCCATCGGACGAATCTTCTTCTCGTCCAGCGCCTGGGAGTAGAGCTCCGGCACGCCGTTGTTCACGGCCTCGCCGGCAACGGCGGCGAAGCCGACGCGCTGGTCGATGATCTTGCCGGGCACGTGGCCCTTACGGAAGCCGGGGATGTTCACCTGCTTACCGATCTCCTTGCGGGCCTCGTCGAGGAAGGGGTTGAACTCCTCCGGCTCGACGGTGATGGTGAGCTTCACCTTGGTAGGCTCGAGGTTCCTGACGCTGATCTTCACGCTAAACGCTCCTGAAAAGTCGTACTGTCATAGTTCTGCCCAGTGGGCAACCGTTACATGATAACCCTACTCACGGACGCGGCGATCAGTTTCACCTGCCAGTCGCGCGCGCCCTGCTCGGACAGGAACGCGGCCACGTCCCTGCTGCGCGGATCGTCCGTCCAGCACAGGTTGCGGATGATTTGCGGGCGGATGATGATTTCCGGCGGCGTGCGCGTGTCCTCGGCGATCTGGTTGACCGCCCTGCGCACGCGCTTGAGCGTCTCCGCGCGCCGCGGATGCCGGCTCTCCCAGATCTTCATCGACCGCGGCGCATTGCCCTGCCCGTTGTCCTGCTGGCTGGCCGGCATGGTCGGCAGCTCGGACGGGCGCAGCCCAAGCGCCTGCTGGATGGTCTGCCGCCATACGGACGGCTTGACCTTGCGCTGGATGGACGCGTAGCGTTCGAACATTTTGTCCTGCTCGCCGCCGGTGTGCATGCGCACGCGTTCGTTGAGCGATCGTATCGCCCGGAATTCGCGCGCGTTTCGCGGCTTCTTCACCGCAGCTTCGATGATCGACGAATCGGCGAGCAGCAGGCTCGGCGCGATGTCGTACCGTCGGGCGAGCCGGTCGCGCTCCTCCCACAGGGCCTTGGCTATGGCCAGCCCGCGGCGGTCGTGGCTGAGCACGGTGATGCGGGAGACGCGCATCCACGGCACCGGATGCTCGCGCTGCGGGCCGGTGCCTTCGCTCAGCGCGTGGGCGAACTCCTCTTCGGCCCATTCCAGTTTGCCCTGGCGTTTGAGGTCGGCGCGCATGAGCCGTTCGAGCTCGATGAGCAGCTCGACGTCGAGCGCCGCGTAGTTGCGCCAGTCGCGCGGCAGCGGACGGTACGACCAGTCGGCCGCGGAATGCTCCTTGGCAAGGGTGATGTTGAGATAGTGCTCGGTGACGGCGGCCAGACCGAACCGGTGCAGGCCGAGCAACCGGGCCGCGATTTCGGTGTCGAACAGCGCGTCCGGGTGCAGTCCCAGATCGGAGAAGCCTGGCAGATCCTGCAATGAGTCGTGGAGAATCCACGTCGCGCCGGAAACGGCCCTGTTGAACCGGTTCCAGTCGACGCCCTCCGCTCCGAGCGCCACGGGGTCGAGCAGCGCGATGCCCGCGCCCTCGCGCTTGAACTGGATCAGCCAATCCTCATGACCGTAGCGATATCCGGAAGCGCGTTCCGCATCGGCCGCCACGGACCCGCCGGCCTCGGCGAATCGGTCGCATACGGCTTCGAAGCCGCGCCTGGTCGACGTGACGTCGGGAACACCGCCCCGCGGTTCGGTCTGCAGCCTCGGCTCATCGGTCAACGGTCGGTTCCTCCTCGTCGCGTGCGGCGGAACCGACGAACCGGGCCCACGACCGTATCTGGCCCCCCGCGTCCATTCCGCCATCGGTATCTTCAAGCGGCGTCCATGATACCCGCATCTCGCAACCGACCGAACCCTGCCCCGCCAGCGTGCCGAACGACGTGTTCCGTGTGACGGTCACCGTGCCGCCCAAACTGGCCGGAAGCACGCCGCGCAGATGACCGCACATGTCGTCCCAGTACATGTCCGGGGCCAAACCGTCGTTCTCCCGCGTCTCCAGCGGCAACGACGCGAACGCGACGCACCGCCAGCGCGACTGCCAGTCGACGCGGAACGAACGCGAATACAGGAGCATGATCCAGCCGCTGGCCGCCGGCGCGGAAACGGCCGCGGACGATGCGGCGGACGACGATGACGCGGCGAGCGACGCGACGGATTCAAGCTCGACTCCGAGCCCGAAATCCGCAAGAGACGCCGGGACCGGTATTTCGCGATACCGCATCGACGGCTCGCGCCTCATCGCGCGCGCCGATTCGACGGCGTGCCACATGTCATCCGGCACGCCGTCGGGTCGCCCGGACATCACGGCCTCGTCGCCGGGCCTCGTCGCCGCCGGGAAAGCGAAGATCTCAGCCATGTCTCCAGACTACGTGCAACGACCGTCTTTTCACCGCATCGGCACGCGCGGACGGCGACATTCCACCCGATTCCGTTCCGGCGCCCGCCGCGGGCGCGTCAGTAGACCGTCAGGCCGTACGATTCGAACTGTTCGACGACGCGCTTCTTGAGCGCCGCGGACGGTCCCTTCTGGTCCTCGAGCGGATACGGGATGCGCAGCTCGTGCCACTTCGGGCGGCCGAGCTGGTGGAAGCCGAGCACATCGACGTGTTCGAGCGCGTCGCCGAAGGACGCGCAGATCTTCGCCACGTTGTCGACGTTCTCCTCGGACGAGGTGAGGCCCGGCACGAGCACGAAGCGCACCCAGATCTTCTTGCCGGCCTTGGCGAGGCGGTGGCCGAAGTCGATGGTGGGCTGCAGCAGGCCGCCGGTGACCTTGTGGTAGGTCTCCTCGTCGCCGGACTTGACGTCGAGCAGGCACAGGTCGATGTCGTCGATCATCTCGTCGGTGTAGTTCTTGTTGAGGAATCCGGACGTGTCAAGACAGGTGTGCACGCCCATTTCCTTGGCGGCGCGGAACACGCGCGAGACGAACGCGGGCTGCATCATCGACTCGCCGCCGGAGAACGTGATGCCGCCGTGCGTGGCCTTGAACAGGTCGGCGTAGCGTTCGACCTTTTTGATCATCGCGTCCAGATACACCGGCTGGCCGTCGCGCATCTTCCACGTGTCGGGGTTCTGGCAGTACTGGCAGCGCAGCGGACAGCCGCTCATGAACACGGTCATGCGCGTGCCCGGGCCGTCGACGGAGGTGTTGATGTCCCACGAGTGCACGAATCCGATGTCGCCGGTCTTGAGCGCTTCGATGCGGTCGCGCCGGTCGAGGCCGATCGGGGACTCGAAGCCGGAGAGGCCTCCCATCAGCGTCTGGCTGGCGTAGGTCTTCGACTCCTTGAGCATGTGTCGGGTGGTGGTGCGGAATTGCGTGGTGTCGGGCATCGTTGTCCTCCTGAAAAGTCTTGTCGCGCCTCCCCGTTCCCGTGACGCGAGCGGAAGCCGAGAAAACGGGGAGCGCATGAAAGAAGGGGCGGGGCTCGCCGGCCCCACCCCTTCGGTTACCGCGTGTCGTTCACGCAGAGGCTATCGCCGTGATCAGTCGGTGACGGCGCCCTGATGGAACGTACGGGAGATCACGTCGAGCTGCTGCTCCTTGGTGAGCTTGACGAAGTTCACCGCGTAGCCGGAGACGCGCACGGTCAGGTGCGGGTACTTCTCCGGGTGCTCGACGGCGTCCTCGAGCTGCTCCTTGCGCAGCACGTTGATGTTGGCGTGGTACAGGCCGTGGCCGTTGCCTGCGTCGAGGATGCCGACCAGATTGCCGATGCGCTCCTCCTCGTCGCGGCCGAGGCCGTCGGGGGTGATCGTGTTGGTCAGCGAGATGCCGTCAAGCGCGTCGTTGTAGTCGATCTTGCCGACCGAGAACATCGACGGCAGCATGCCGTGGGAGTCCATGCCGTTCTCCGGGTTCGCGCCCGGGGCGTACGGGGTGCCCTTCTTGTGGCGGGACGGGAAGGAACCGGTGTTCTTGCCGTACTCCACGTTGGAGGTGATCGTCAGGATGGACTGGGTCGGGACGGCGCCGCGGTAGACCGGCAGGCGCTTGACCTGGCCCATGACCGTGGAGACGACCCACTTGGCGATGTCATCGGCGCGGTCGTCGTCGTTGCCGTAGATCGGGAAGTCGCCCTCGGTGCGGTAGCCGACGACCAGATCGTCATCGGCGCCCTCGACGTACTCGTACTCGTGGCCCGGCAGATCCTCGGCGTCCTTGTTGTAGATCGGGTACACCTTGGCGTACTTGACGGCGGACAGCGAGTCGGCGGCGATGGACAGGCCGGACATGCCGCAGCCGAGGGTGCGGTACACCTCCTTGTCGTGCAGCGCCATCTCGATGGACTCGTACGCGTACTTATCGTGCATGTAGTGGATGATGTTCAGCGCCATGACATAGGTCTCGGACAGCCACTCGAGAGCCTTCTCGTAGTTGGCCTTGACCTTCTCGTAGTCGAGCGTGCCGTCGGCCTCGGGCTTGATCGGGTCGATCACGCCCTTGTCGATGACCTGCATGCCGGTCATCTCGTCGCGGCCGCCGTTGATTGCGTACAGCAGGGCCTTGGCGGAGTTGACGCGGGCGGCGAAGAACTGCATCTGCTTGCCGACGCGCATCGGGGAGACGCAGCAGGCGATGGCGGCGTCGTCGCCCCAGTGGGAGCGGATCTCCTTGTCGGACTCGTACTGGATGGCCGAGGTGTCGATGGAGATCTTGGCGCAGAAGCGCTTGTAGCCTTCCGGCAGCTTCGGATCCCAGAAGATGGTGATGTTCGGCTCCGGGCCCGGTCCAAGGTGCTCGAGGGTCAGCGTGTTGAGCAGACGGAACGAGGTCTTGGTGACCATCGGACGGCCGTCGTCGGCGAAGCCGGCGTCGGACCAGGTCGCCCAGTACGGGTCGCCGGAGAAGATGTTGTCGTAGTCCTTGGTGCGCAGGAAGCGCACGATGCGCAGCTTCATGACGATGTTGTCGATGAGCTCCTGGGCGCGGGTCTCGTCGATCACGCCGTTGTCCAGATCGCGCTGGATGTAGCAATCGAAGAACGCGGAGTTGCGGCCGAAGGACATGGCGGCACCGTCCTGGCTCTTGACGGAGGCGAGGTAGCCCATGTAGGTCCACTGCACGGCTTCCTGGGCGTTCTGGGCCGGGCGGGACAGATCGAGGCCGTACTCGGCGCCGAGCTTGATGAGCTTCTTGAGGGCCTTGATCTGCTCGTCGTGCTCCTCGCGGAAGCGGATCCAGTGCTCGATCTCCGGCTCGGTGAAGTCGTTGCGGTACGGGACGGAGTCCTTGTCGCGCTGCTTGAACTTGATCAGCGTGTTGACGCCGTACAGGGCCACGCGGCGGTAGTCGCCGATGATGCGGCCGCGGCCGTAGGCGTCCGGCAGACCGGTGAGGATCTTGTTGTGGCGGGCGATCTTGATCTGCTTGGTGTAGACGCCGAACACGCCGTCGTTGTGGGTCTTGCGGTAGCGGGTGAAGATCTTCTTGATCTCCGGATCCGGCTCCTTGCCGGCCTCCTTGATGGCCTGCTCGACCATGCGCCAGCCGCCGTTCGGCATCATGGCGCGCTTGCACGGCTCATCGGTCTGCAGGCCGACGATCACGTTGTCCTCCTCCGGGGACTCGATGTAGCCCGCCGGGAAGGCGTCGATGTCGGCCGGGGTGTGGGTGTCCACGTCGTAGACGCGCTGCTTGCGCTCGACGGCGAGGTAGTTGTCGTCGAGGTACTTCCACAGATGCTTGGTGCGCTCGGTGGCGTTGGCGAGGAAGGACTCGTCGCCGGTGTACGGCGTGTAGTTCTTCTGGATGAAGTCGCGGACATCGATGTCCTTCTGCCAGTTGCCTTCAGTGAAGCCTGCCCAGGCCTTGGCCTCCAGCTCTTCCTGGGAGACTGCATTCTCAACTGCTGTCATGTCACTCCTTGGTGTTGCGTTCGGCGCTTCTTCGACGCCGCTTTACGGTTACTGATTGTAGCGGTGCGGGAACGCCGGCGTGAGGGGCGAACGCGTGAGCTTTCTCACATTTGATCGTTATCGTTCACGCCCGATCCGCCGGCGGATCCCCACTTGTTCCATTCGCGCGTCTGCTCGTCCCATACGGTGTTGCGCTCCTTGGCGATCTTCCACGCGTCGATCGCGTCCTGACGCGTCTTGTACGGCCCCATGCGCTGTCCGATCGGCGAGAGCTTGCCCAGCTCCGGCTGTTCGGTGACGGTGTTGAAATACCATTCCTTGTCGGTCATCATCGCTCCTTCTTCGTCGAACGGCCGCGCACATGCCCGAAATCGGGAACGTGCGCGGCCGAATCGCGTATCGATCATGTACGCGTATCCGCGCGCGGCGTCCGTACGGCGAACGCCCGGGCGAACGCTACTCGCGGAACGCGTTCGTCACCGGCAGGCGGCGGTCGCGGCCGAACGCGAGCGCGGTGACCTTGGGCCCCAGCGGGTACTGGCGGCGCTTCCATTCGGCGCGGTCCACGAGACGCATCACCGTGTCGACGGTCTGCTCGTCGAAGCCGTCGGCCAGCAGGTCGGCGCGGCCGTGCGCGTGCTCGATGTATGCGGCGAGCACCTTGTCGAGCAGCCCGTATTCGGGCAGCGAGTCGGAGTCCTTCTGGCCGGGGCGCAGTTCGGCGCTCGGCGCCTTTTCGATCGAGCTGACCGGGATCATCACGCCGTTCTTGAGCGGTTTGCCGGGGTCGCCCTGCTCGTTGCCGACGATGTGCAGCCCGCCGATGCCCATGCCGGCCGCGGCCGCACGGTTGCGCCAGCGGCTCAGCTCCCACACGCGCGTCTTGAGCAGGTCCTTGATCGGCGCATAGCCGCCAACCGCGTCGCCGTAGATCGTCGAATAGCCGCATGCCAGTTCGGACTTGTTGCCGGTGGCCACCGCAAGCAGGCCCTTGGAGTTCGAGTAGGCCATGACGATGACGCCGCGGATGCGCGCCTGCAGGTTTTCGGCGGCCACGCCGTCGAGGTCGAGCTGCTTCTGGTAGGCGACGAACAGCGGTTCGATGGGCTGGACGTCGTATTTGGCGCCGATGTTGTCCGCGAGGTCGGCCGCGTCGTCCTTGGAGCCGTCGGACGAGTACATGCTCGGCATGGAGATGCCCTGCACGTTCTCGCCTCCCACCGCGTCGGCGGCCATGGCGGCCACGAGCGCGGAATCGATGCCGCCGGACAGGCCGAGGCACACGCCGCGGAAGCGGTTCTTGGCCATGTAGTCCTTGAGGCCGAGCACGCAGGCGGTGTACACCTCCTCGTCCGGGTCGAGTTCGGGCGCGATCTCGCCGGGCGTCTGGCGGTCGGCCGTCGTGTCGAGGTCGAAGAAGCTCAGGTGCTCCATGAACATCGGCGAGCGCGCGAGCATGGTGCCGTCGCGGTCGACGACGAAGCTGCCGCCGTCGAAGACGAGGTCGTCCTGTCCGCCGACCTGGTTGACGTAGATGACCGGCGCGTTCACTTCGGCGGCGCGGCGCGCGGCGAGCTCGTGGCGCACATGCGTCTTGCCCTCCTCGTACGGCGAGCCGTTCATGGTCATGAGCACGTCGACGCCGCGCTGCGCGAGGTCGGCCACCGGGCCGCCGTCCTGCCAGATGTCCTCGCAGATGGCCACGCCGATGCGCGCGCCGTCCACGTCGAGCACGACGGACCTGTCTCCGGCGGCGAAGATGCGGAATTCGTCGAACACGCCGTAGTTGGGCAGGAAGTGCTTGTCGTATCCGGCCCAGACGACGCCGTCGTGCAGCACCACCATGCGGTTGCGCGGCTTGTCGGAGGCATGGTCGGTGCCGACGGTGCCGACGGCCACGTACAGGTCGCCGAGCCCGTTGGCTTCGAGTTCGGTGGCGAGCCAGTTGGCTTTGTCCCATGCGGCCTGGCGGAACGTGCGGCGCAGCGCCAGGTCTTCGATGGGGTATCCGGTGAGCGTCATTTCGGGGAAGACGACGACCTGCGCGTGGTGCTGCGCGGCGAGGTGCGCGTAGCGCATGATCTTGTCGGCGTTGCCGTCTAGGTCTCCGACGCAGGTGTCGATTTGGGCGAGTGCGAAGCGAATCTGTGTCATAGCTGCCAGTGTAGTTCGTCCGGTGTAGTTCGCGCCGGCGCGACATGGTTCGCCGCGCCGGGCGTCCGGCCGTGGTCAGGCGATCTCGTCGAGCACCTTGAGCGCGGCGTTGACGTAGAAGTTCACGGTCGGTTCGACGGCCGCGTCGAGGCCGACGAAGTGCGGGCTGTGCCAGTCGGCGCATCCGGGCTCGCCGTTGGAGCCGATGAACGCGAACACGAGGCGCGACTTGACGGCGTATTCGGTGAAGTCCTCCCCCGCCATGCTCGGGATGATCGGCTTGAGCGTCGCGTAGTCGCCGACTTCGCCGGCGACGGCCGCGCCGAGTTCGGGATCGTTGACGAGCGGCTGCTGGATGCAGTCCCAGTCGATGTCGGCGCTGATGCCGTATGCCGCGGCGGTCTGCTTGACCACGGTCTCGAAGCGGCCGTGGACCAGCGGCTCGTCGGTTTTCTCGAAGAAGCGCACGGTGCCCTTGAATCCGGCTTCGGCGGGGATCACGTTCCACACGTCGCCGCCGCGCACGGCGGTGATGGAGAGCACGACCGCGTGCAGCGGGGATACGTTGCGGCTGACGATGGTCTGCAGCGACAGGATCATGGAGGCGAGCGCCTCGATCGGGCCGGTGCCCTTCTGCGGGTAGGCGCCGTGCGTGCCCTGCGCGTGCAGGGTGACGTCGAACTTGACGCAGCCGGCCATCATCGGCTGGGGGCCGATGGCGATTTCGCCGGGCTTGTAGTTGGGGTTGTTGTGTGTGCCGATGATCGTGTCCACGTCGTCGAGCACGCCGGCGGCGAGGACTTCGCGCGAGCCGATGCCCTGCTCTTCGGCGGGCTGGAAGAGAATCTTGATGCTGCCGGCGATCCGGTCGCGGTGTTCGGCGAGCCAGAACGCGGCGCCAAGCAGGCCGGACATGTGCAGGTCGTGGCCGCAGCCGTGCATGACGCCGTCGTTGAGCGACGTGAACGGCAGTCCGGTGTCCTCGTGGATGGGCAGACCGTCGATGTCGGCGCGCAGCGCGATGCGCGGGCCGGGCTTCGCGCCTTCGATCAGGCCGACGAGTCCTGTGTCGAGGCCGCTGTCGAGCACTTCGATGCCGTGTTCGCGCAGCTGGTCGGCCAGGTACTTGGTGGTGTCGTATTCCTTGAAGCTCAGTTCGGGATGCTGGTGCAGGTAGTGGCGGATGGCGATCAGGTCGTCGCCTGCGGTGATGTGTTCGGTCATGGTGCCTCCTTGGTTGGTGTGCGGCCGCCGCATGACGGCCGCGGATGCGATGGTTGGGACGATTGGATGGTTTCGTGCGGACGTGCGGAAGCGCAAACGTTCGTACGGCGCGTCACTGCTGGCGTTTGAGGATGCGCTTGGCGATCGCGTTCGCGATGCCCTGCACGACCTGCACGAGCACGATCATGATGATCACGGCCGTCCAGGTGACGGTCTGGTCGAACTTCTGGTAGCCGTAGGCGATGGCGAAGTTGCCAAGTCCGCCGCCGCCGATGTAGCCGGCCATCGCGGACATGTCGAGCACGCCGATGAACAGGAACGCGTAGGCGAGGATGAGCGGGGCGAGCGCCTCGGGGATGAGCACGGTGCGGATGATCGTGAGCTTGGAGGCGCCCATGGCGCGGGCAGCCTCGATCATGCCGTGGTCCACGGGCACGAGGTTCTGTTCGACGAGGCGCGACGTGGCGACGGTGCACATGACGACCATCGGGAAGATCGCGGCCACGGTGCCGATCGACGTGCCGACCACGGCGATGGTGACCGGCTGCATCGCGGCGAGGAAGATGATGAACGGGATCGGCCGGATGATGTTGACGATGAAGTCGAGGATGCGGTAGACGACCGCGTTCTCGAACAGGTTGCCGGGTCTCGTGCCGTACAGCACGACGCCGAGCACGAGGCCGAGGAAACCTCCGATCACGAGCGTGATCAGCACCATTTCGAGCGTCTGGCCGATGGACTGGAACAGGAGCGGTTTGAGCACCGTCCAGTCGGTCGGACGCGCGGCCAGCAGGACCGGTTCCGCCATGGCGTTCGTCGGGTATGCGTTCATCGGGGCTCCCCTTTCTCGTTCTCGTCGCGTTCGCCGTGCCGGTCGGCTCCGGCCGCGCGCGGGCCGGCGGCCGCAAGCGCCGCATCGTAGTCGACGGGACACGCTGCCGTGCCGAAGTCGATGAGATCGCTGTCGCGGCCCAATTCGTCGAGGAACGGGCGCAGCCGCGCCTCGTCGCCGGAGAATTCGTAGGTGATCGCGCCGATCGCGCTGCCGCCCACCGTGTCGATGCCGCCGTACAGCAGGCTGCTGGCCACGCCGTGACGGGCGATCAGTTGCGAGATGTTCTGGCCGGACGCGGCCACGGCGTCGCCGTGCTCGCCGGCGGCCACGTCCTTCTGCCGGATCAGGACGGTCACGATCCTGCCCGGCCAGTCGCGGTGCAGCTGCGCGACGCGTTCGGGTTCGGGCACGCCGTCCACGGCCGTGGCGATGAACCGTTTGGTGACGGCCTCGCGGGGAGCCGCGAACACGTCGTACACGTCGCCCGACTCGACGACGCGTCCGGCGCTCATCACGGCCACGCGGTTGGCGATGCGTTGCACGACGTTCATCTGGTGCGTGATGACCACGATGGTGATGCCGAATTCTTCGTTGACGCGTTTGAGCAGCGCGAGCACCTCGCTGGTGGTGTCCGGGTCGAGCGCGCTGGTCGCCTCGTCGGCGAGCAGGATCTCGGGGTTCGTGGCGAGCGCTCGGGCGATGCCGACGCGTTGCTTCTGCCCGCCGGACAGCTGCGACGGATACTTGCCGGTCTGGTCGGCGAGTCCGACGAACTCGAGCAGTTCGGCGACGCGGCGGTCCTGATAGTCCTTGCGCCAATGGTCGAGCTGTAGCGGATAGGCGACGTTCTGCGCGACGGTTTTCGTGGAGAACAGGTTGAACTGCTGGAAGATCATGCCGATTTTCTGGCGGATCGGCCGCAGCTGGGACTCGCCGAGCGCCGTGACGTTGCTGCCGAGCACGGTGACCGTGCCGGACGTGGGCCGCTCCAGTTCGTTGATGAGGCGGACCAGCGTGGATTTGCCGGCCCCCGAATAGCCGATGACGCCGAACACGTCGCCGCGGTTGATGGTCAGGCTCACGTCGTCGACGGCCCTGAACGCCCGTTTGGCGCCCCTGTCGCGGAATTCCTTGACCACGTGGTCGAACGTGATGATGGGTTGGGACATGCGGTTCTCCTTGTCGATGCGCGCGCCGCACGCATGGTCGAGGCTCCTCCCGCCGCGCCGGGCGCGATGGGAGGAGCCGTGATGCCGATGGCCGGCGTCATGCCGATGCTACGCCGTTCGGGCTACCTTGCACCGGCGGACGGACGGTCACTGGGCCTTGGCGTCCTTTTCGATGTCGGCCAGGTAGCCCTGCAGGTCGGAGGCGCTGAACTTGTCGGCGAAGACGGCGGTGCCGCCCGAGTTCTCCTGCAGCTTGTCGAGCACGTCCTTGGTCTGGAAGATCTTGATGAGCTTCTTGTAGGTCTCGTTGTTCACGTCGGCCTTGCGGGAGACGAACACGTTGATGTACGGGCGGGCTTCCTCGCTTTCGGCGTTGTCCTGGTAGATCGCGTCGGTGGGCTTGAGGCCGGCGTCGGCGACGTAGTCGTTGTTGACGACGCCCGCGGCGATGGTCGGGTCCTTGAGCGAGTTGGCGACCTGTTCGGCCTTCAGCGGTGTGACCTTGACCTTGGACTTGGCGGTGTCGATGTCGGCGGGCGTGGTGAACGCGGTCCAGTCGCCCTTGAGTTCGACGAGGCCGGCGGCCTTGAGCACGCCGATGGCGCGCGCTTGGTTGGTTTCGTCGTTCGGGATGGCGACGGTGTCGCCGGACTTGATGTCCTTGATGCTCTTGACCTTGTCGGAGTACACGCCGAGCGGGTAGATGGCGGTGCCGCCGATCGGCTGGAGGTCCTTGTTGTTCTGCACGTTGTAGTTGGCGAGGTAGAGCAGGTGCTGGAATTCGTTGAGGTCGAGCTCGCCGGAGTCGAGCGCCGGATTTTCGGAGGTGTAGTCCTGGAAGTCGACGATCTTGACGTGGATGCCCGCCTCTTCGGCCTTCTTCTGGAACACCGTCCACTGCGGGTCGGTGGCGCCGACCACGCCGATCTTGACCGGGTTGTTCGCGGAGCCCTTCGCGTCGCTTTCGTTGCCGTTGGCGATGCGCAGACCGAAGAACACGGCCACGGCGACGAGGGCCACGACCACGACGGCGATGACGACGTTGCGCACGGTGTGGTTGACGCGCACCGGCTCGTTCGGGTTGACCGGGGATGCCGGCTGCTGGGTTGTGCTTGCCATGAGTCTTCCTCTCTCATGCTTGGCTTGATGACGTATCCCACCATACGTCGTCCACGCCGGCGAATCGGCGGAATGGGGCGGATTGCCGTATACGCGTTGCTTATAGCGCGCGGCAACGGCCAATGTCCGCGCGGATGCGATAACCCGTTATCGACGCGCATGCCCGTCGCCGATGCCGCATTGCGGACGCGGCCACGGACATGTCGGGGCGGTGCGACGACCCCGCGCGCCCGCGTCGGCCGCTACACTGGGAACGTAACGTTGTGACGACGCGCAAGACAGGCGGAGGTTTGGCCATGACCATGACGGACACGATTCACGGCGCATCCGCGGCACGGGACATCCGCGCCGCGTTCTTCGACATCGACGGCACGCTCACCAGCTTCGTCACACACGTGATCCCGGACTCGACGATCCGCGCGTTGCACATGCTGCAGGACCGCGGCGTCAAGGTGTTCATCTGCACCGGCCGCGCCCCCTCGCACATGACGGTGGTGCTCGACATGATCCCCGTACGGTTCGACGGCATCGTGGGCCTGAACGGCCAGTACTGCTTCGATGACGGCGGGTTCCTTGAAAAGGAGTCGCTCGACCCGGACGACATCGCCACGGTGGTCGGCTGGCTGGACGCGCACCCGGACGTGGTGGCGAACTTCTGCGAAAAGGACTACGTGTACTTCAACCAGGTCACCGACTCCATGCGCCGCACGTGGGCGCAGCTGGGCAAGACGGCGCCCGCCGTGCACATCGACGACCCGCACGCGCGCACGATCAGCCACGAGACGTTCCAGATCAGCCCGTACATCACCCTCGAACAGGAGGCCGAGGTGACGGCGCTGTGCCGCAACGTCAAGGGCGTGCGCTGGCATCCCGACTTCACCGACCTGATCCCGGCCGACGGCGGCAAGCCGGAGGGCATGAAGCGCTTCATGCGCCATTACGGCTGGACGCGCGAGCAGACGATCGCGTTCGGCGACGGCGGCAACGACGCGGCGATGCTCGAGTTCGCGGGAATCGGCGTGGCGATGGGCAACGCCACCGAACCGGCCAAGGCCGCGGCCGACTACGTCACCGACGACGTCGACCACGACGGCATCATGAACGCGCTGCTGCATTTCGGCATTCTGTAAGCCGCTCGCAATACACGACGGGCGTATGCTTCAGGGAATATCACCCATTCCCTGAAGCATACGCCCGTCATCATATATGCGGCGCAGGCATGCGCGGCTCGTCACGCCGGAATGCCGAACCGGCGTTTACGGGCCTTGATCGGCTCGATCATCAGGCCGAGACGCTGCAGGCGCACGAGCACGGCAATGGCAAGGCCGCCAAGCACGATGACCGGCACAATGCTCGCCTCAAGACCGAACGAACCGCCGGTCAGCCACTCGGGACCGTTCCACTGCGCGACCAGCCACGAACGCTGTTCGCCCGTGCCCGAAACGATCGACCCGAAGATCGGCCCTTCGGCCATGTTCCACATGAAGTGGAATCCCATGCACCACCACAGCGAGCGCGTGGCCAGATAGATCGCGCCGAACAGCAGGCCGGCTTCGATGGCAATCGCGAGACCGCCCCAGAGGGAACCGTCCGGATTGGCCCAGTGTATGATGCCGAACACGAACGCGGAGAGCACCACCGCACCCCATGATCCGAGTGATTCTTCGGTGAGTCGCAGCAGTATGCCGCGCATCATGATTTCCTCGGCGATGCCGGCGGTGAATCCCATCGTCAGCAGGTCGGCCCACGGCGAGTAGCCTGCGTCGAATCCGACGATCCGGTAGCCGCCGAACAAGGCGATCACGCCGAGGCACACCGCAATGCACGCGAAGGCGGCGATCATGCCGCGAATCACGCCGAACGCGCGCCGCGGCGACAATTCGGCCGGCGGACGGCGTCGTTCCATGACGAGCGTGACGATCAGATACGCGACGACGGCCGCCGTCAATTCGGCGATCGAGTTGACCACAACCACCGGTGAAGACGTGCTCAATGAGTCCGGCGCCCATGAGCCGTCCGGCAAGTTCATGGCCACTATGGTGAAGCCGATGACGTATACCGTCATCATGACGCCCAGCAGGATGCCGACGAACGCCAGGCCGCGCGACCATGCGCGAAATCGCAAGGGCTCCCGCGGATCGTACCAGCGGTGGGGATGGTCGGCGGCGAGCAGGTCGTATTGGCGGATCGGCAGCGTGTCGCCGAGCAGCAGATGATGGAGGCCGGCCGCTCCCGCGCGCTGCGGTTGCGGCGACGATCCCGGCGATGGTTGCAACGACGGCGTTGCGGACGAACCGGACGGATCGTACTGTCCGGGCGACGTCGGCAGAGGTGTGTCGGACGATGGCGGAGTGACGTTGCTCATGATGAGTCCCTTCTCGTATGCTGCATACGCGTCATACCGTGTATGCCATACTCCAAGTACAGCACGGGCCTCACCAACACGCCGGCGGCGGTCGTCATGTGTTGACGAACACACGGCAAACACACGGCAAACGAACGGAGAATATGGGGAGCATACGATTGTGGCCTCTCCTTGTCGGGAGAGGCCACATCGAACAGCGTCAGCTATGCGCGCGAACGCAACGACGACGGCAAAGCGTCACAGCACGTCGACCGACAGGATGCCGGCCGGTTCGAGCGGCGCGTCGGAACGGTCGGTCGGCAGCGCTTCGAGCTTGTCGACGACCTTCTTGGACTCGTCGTCGGCGACCTCGCCGAAGATCGTGTGGTGGCCGTCGAGCCACGGGGTCGGCACGGTGGTGATGAAGAACTGCGAGCCGTTGGTGCCGTGGATCTTGCCGTCGCGGCCGCGGCGCAGGCCGGCGTTCGCCATGGCGAGCAGGTACGGGCGGTCGAACTTGAGATCGGGGACGATCTCGTCGTCGAAGTCGTAGCCCGGGCCGCCGGTGCCGTTGCCGAGCGGGCAGCCGCCCTGGATCATGAAGTCCTTGATGATGCGGTGGAACGTCAGGCCGTTGTAGAACGGCTCGTGCGACGGCTGGCCGGTGAACGGGTCCGTCCACTCCTTCTCGCCGGTGGCGAGGCCGAGGAAGTTCTTGACGGTGACCGGGGTCTCGTCGTCGAACAGGTTGATCTTGATGTCACCTTCGGAGGTGTGCATAACGATGGTACTCATAGCGCACCAGTGTGGCAGACGCTCCCGACCGGACGGCGCAAACCGCGCGGCCGGGAGCTGACGGGCGACGAGACGGGGACTGGAGGGCGGAACGCTAGTCCTGCATCTTGCGCAGCCGCGGCTCCTGCGACTCCTTGGTGCCGGTGATGCGGTACACGTCGAACACGCCATCGATCTTGCGCACGGCGGCCAGCAGACGGTTCAGGTGCTGCGGGTCGGCCATTTCAAAGCTGAACTGGCTGATGGCGACGCGGTCGCGGCCGGTGGTCTGCGAGCCGGAGATGATGTTGACGCCATGATCGGCGAGCACGCGCGTGATGTCGGAGAGCAGGTGCTGGCGGTCGAGCGCCTCCACCTGGATCTTGACCATGAACAGGCCCTTGGTGCTGGTCCACTGCACGTCGACGACGCGCTCGGGCTGGCGCCGTTCGAGGTCGAGCATGTTCTGGCAGTCGGTGCGGTGCACGGACACGCCCTGATTGCGCGTGATGAAGCCGATGATCTTGTCTCCGGGCACGGGCATGCAGCAGCGGGCGAGCTTGACCCACACGTCGCCCACGCCCTTGACGGACACGCCGAGCGAGCTCGTGGTCTTCTTCGCCGATTCGACCTGGCGCAGCGGCAGGGCCTCCTGCTCCACCTCCTCGTCGACCTCGTCGCTTCCGGCGTCCTTGACGAGGTGCGCGATGACGTTCTGCGTGGAGATCTGCCCGTCGCCGATGGCCGCGAACAGGTTGTCGACGCCGGAGCAGTTGAGCTCGTCGGCCACGCCGACCAGCGCGCCCGGGGTGAGCAGCGTGGCGATCGGCAGGTTGCGCTTGCGCATGGCGCGCGTCAGCTCGTCGCGCCCCTCCTCGATGGCCTCAGTGCGGCGCTCCTTGGAGAACCACTGGCGGATCTTGTTGCGCGCCTTGGGGCTTTTGACGAAGCTCAGCCAGTCGCGCGAAGGTCCGGCGGTCTCGGACTTGGAGGTGAGCACCTCGACGGTGTCGCCGTTTTCGAGTCGGGTGTCGAGCGGCACGAGACGGCCGTTGACGCGCGCGCCCATCGTGCGGTGTCCGACTTCGGTGTGCACCGCGTACGCGAAGTCGACGGGGGTCGCGTCGGCCGGCAGGGAGACGATCTTGCCCTTCGGCGTGAACACGTACACTTCGGCCGCGCCGAGATCCTCCTTGAGCGAGCCGAGGAACTCCTTGGAGTCGGGCGTTTCGCTCGTCCAGTCGGCCAGCTGCTGAATCCACTTGAGGTTGTCGGCCTCGCTCAGCTCCTGTGCCTCGCCGTCGCGCTTGAGGTCGGACTTGTCCGGCGAGCTCAATGCGCGGCCGGCCTGCCCGTTCGCCTTGTACTTCCAGTGCGCGGCGATGCCGAATTCCGCGCGCCGGTGCATGTCCCACGTGCGGATCTGGATTTCGACCGGCTTGCCGCCCGGACCCACGACCGTCGTGTGCAGCGACTGGTACATGTTGAGCTTCGGCATGGCGATGTAGTCCTTGAAGCGGCCGGGGACCGGGCTCCAGCGGGCGTGCACCGCACCGAGGGCGGCGTAGCAGTCCTGGATCGTGTCGACGATGATGCGCACACCGACCAGATCGTAGATGTTGGAGAAATCGTGCCCGCGCACGATCATTTTCTGGTAGATCGAGAAGTAGTCCTTTGGCCGACCGGTCACGTACGCCTTGATGTGCTGCGCGTCGAGGTCCTCGTTGATCTCGGCCAGGATCTGCTTGAGGTACACGTTGCGCTGGCCCGCGCGGCGTGCGACGAGCACGACGATCTCGTTGTAGATCTTCGGGTAGAGCACCTTGAAGCTGAGTTCCTCGAGCTCGGTCTTGATGGCGTTCATGCCGAGGCGGTTGGCAAGCGGCGCGTACACGTCGAGCGTTTCGCGCGCCTTCTTCTGCGCGCCGGACGTCTTCACGTACCGCCATGTGCGCGCGTTGTGCACGCGGTCGGCGAGCTTGACGACGAGCACGCGCACGTCGCGGCTCATCGCGACGACCATTTTGCGGATCGTCTCGGCCTGCGCGGAATCGCCGTACTCCATCTTGCTCAGCTTGGTCACGCCGTCGACGAGTCCGGTGACGGTGTCGCCGAACTCGGCGCGGCACTGGTCGAGCGTGTAGTCGGTGTCCTCGACGGTGTCGTGCAGGAGGCCCGCCGCGACGACGAGCGGACCCATGCCGAGATCGGCGAGGATCTGCGCGACGGCGAGCGGATGGATGATGTACGGCTCGCCCGACTTACGCCGCTGGGGCGCGTGCTGCGTGACCGCGCGGCGGTAGGCGCGCTCGAGGATGGACAGGTCCTCCTGCGGATGGTGCGCCCGGCACGATTCGACGATCGGCTTGAGGGGGTTGAGCGGATCATCGCTGATTTCACAACCCAACATGCGTGCCGCGCTATAGTCGCCTTCAGCGTTAGCCATGATCCACCTCTCTCTCGTGTAATGAGTGTTATCCTACCTCGTTTGCCGCCTCACGCGCGCCCGGTTCCCGCCGATTCCGCCGTATCGCCCGGGCGCTTACTTCGAGGCGACGCCGGTGGAGCCGAAGCCGCGTTCGGCGCGGTCCGATCCCGGCAGCGTCTCGGCCGGAATGAACCGGGCCTCGGCGTAGCGCTGGATGACCAGCTGGGCGATGCGGTCGCCGGGCTCGAAGCGCACCGTGTGCTCGGGGTCGAGGTTGATCAGCGGCACCTTGATTTCGCCGCGATAGCCGGCGTCGATGGTGCCTGGCGCGTTGAGCACGGTGACGCCGCGCTTGACGGCGAGGCCGGAGCGCGGATGCACGAGGCCGACGTAGCCGGCGGGCAGCGCGATGGCCACTCCGGTGGGCACCAGCGCCCGCTGGAACGGCTTGAGTTCGACCGCCTCGGTGGTGATCAGGTCGGCGCCGGCGTCTCCGGCGTGGGCGTAGAACAGTTCGGCCGGATGATCGGGGTCAAGGGACTTGACGAGCACCTCGACGGTTTCCGGCTCGTTGTACGTTTCGTCGATCGCCATCAGGCGGCGCACTCCTTGCACACCGGCTGGCCGTCTTCGGTGGTGTAGGCCAGCTGGCTGCGGTGCTTGACCAGATAGCATTCGGAGCAGATGAACTCGTCGCCCTGCATCGGGATGACGGTCACCGAGGCGTCCTCGTTGCTCAGGTCCGCGCCGGGCAGCTCATAGTCCTCGGCGATGGCGTTCTCGTCATCGTCGATGTCGCTGGAGGAGTTCTGCGATCCCTTGCCGAGCGCCTGCAGCGACTCCTCGTCCTCGTCCTTGTTGCGAGGGGAATCGTAATCCTGAGCCATCGTGTTCCTTTCTCGAATGTGGTTCTTCTGCGCCATAGGATACATGACTTTTGCCCGGCTTAGGATACGCGGGTCGAAATACTCGTAAAATACGACACGTAAGGCACAATGGATACGGTAATACTCGATGAGGGAAAGTGGTGCGCATATGCCTGAAAATCCGCTGGAGCAAGCCCGATTCGACCATGTCGACGGGACCGGCGATCTGGTGTTCTCGGCCGGCGGCCGCAGGTTCGCCGTCGCCGTCGACGACACGCTGGAGCGCGCCATTCTCGAGGCCAAGCAGATCCGCTCCGAATCGCAGCGCAACCGGCAGCCGCAGAACGTGAGCACGCTGCCGATCTCGCAGATCCAGTCGCTGATCCGCGCGGGGGCGGATCCCGTGCGCGTCGCCGAACGCTACAACCTGAGCGAGGCGCTGGTCCGGCGTTTTTCGTCCGCGGTGGAAACGGAGAAGCAGTACGCGATCGAGCAGTTCCTGATCGTTCCCGCCCCGAAGGAAAGCCACATGCGCACGGTCGCCGAGCTGATCGAGCGCACGCTCGCCTCGGCGCGCATCGGCATGGAGACGCTGAACTGGCAGGCCACGCGCCGCGGTCTCGAACCGTGGCGGATCACCGCGCGGTTCATGTCGTCCGGGCACGCGGTGCGGGCCGAATGGACGTGGAACATGCACGACAATGCCGTGGTGTGCCTGAATTCGGCGGCGAAAAAGCTGCTCGGCGAGCAGAATCTCGGCACGCAGGGCGCTCCCCTTCCGGCCGACGAGGACGACGACGGTTTTGCGATCGAATTGAACCTGCCCGGCGACTCGATCAGGTCGGCGCGCATCGAACGCGCGGTGTCCGAATGGAACATGGCGCAGGACGGCGGGGCGACGGGAACCGCCGCCGGCACGTCGGCGACCGGATCGAACGCGGCTGTGCCGGCGAGCGGAAACCAAACGGCGGCCGAGACCGCGGAGGCATCCCTGCCGCCGATCGTCGCGCCGGTGCTGTCGACCGCCATCCCCGGCGGGGACGGGTCGCCGCGTCCGGATGCGCAATCGACCGCGCATCCGGAGCAGCCGACGCAACCGGCGATTCCGGCGTCCGCCGCCATCGCCGACCCGACAGCCGGCCCGGCGGCGTCGCCGGACACAGCGCAGAGCAACGGTCCGGCCGCCGCGTCCGCTTCGCAGGACGGCCAGACGGCCGGCGAGGCCGCGCAGCCGTCGCAGAACAAACCAGCCAAACGCCGGTCGGGCCGTTCCGCCGTGCCGACGTGGGACGAGATCCTGTTCGGCGAGTAGCGTTCCGCCGCCTGCCGCGGCCAAGCGATCCGACGCGCAGACGCTGCCGTCACGCACGCGACCGCCGTGGCGCCGGCGCGTTGCCTGATCGGCGAACGCCTAGGCCACGTCGATCAGGCACGGAATGTCGGATTCCATCATGCTCTGCGATCCGTGCACGCTCGGCAGGTGCGTGGCCTTGTCCGACTGGGTGCGCGAGTCGACGATGGTGACCGATTCGGCGGCCGCGACCAGCACGTCGCCGAGCATCGGCCGCACACGGTCGTCGACGGGGCCGAACAGGCCCTGCGCGATCGCCTCGTCGCGCGTGCGCACGAGCGCGAGACCTCCCAGCCGCTCGCGCCAGCGGTGCGCGATGTCCTCGGCCGGTTCCCCTTCCTCCGCGTAGAGCATGAGCGCGCGCGGCTCGCCGCCGACCACGCGCACGCCGCGGCTCAGCTGCGGCTCGGCGGCGATGTCGATGCGCTGGTCGGGATCCGCCGTGATCATGCCGTGGTCGGCGGTGACGACGATGAGCGTGCCGTGCGGCGCGTTGTGCCTGAGCGCGGCCAGCTGCGCGTCGATGCGTTCGAACACGCCGATCCACTTGTCCGAATCCCAGCCGTAGGAATGGCCGGTCTTGTCGGCGTCGCGAATGTACAGATAGGTCAGTCCCGGCGTCTTCGCGGCGTCGCAGGCGGCGAGCAGCCGATCGCGCGGCGTGACGCCCCCGACGTAAGCCGGCCCGCGCAATGCCGCTTCGGTCAGCGGCGAATCCTTGAACTTCGGCAGGCCGCAGCTGGTGACCTGCACGCCGCGCAGGGCGAGCCGTTCGAACACGGTGGGCTGGCGCTGCAGGTCGGACGGCGGGATCGCGTCGGTGAACTGGATGAGCTGCGACAGTTTGCCGGTGACCGGATTGAGCTGCGTGTAGCCGGCCATGCCGGTCAGTCCCGGACAGGTGCCCGTGCCGAACGTGGCCATCGCGGCGACGGTCGTGCTGGGCGCGCAGGTGGCGATCGGCCGCTGGTTGGCCGGCTCGTTCATCAGCGAGCGCAGGTAGGGCGCATGGCCGAGCCGCATGGCGAGGTTCCAGTAGCCGAGTCCGTCGACGAGCACGACGATCGCGCTGGTCGCGTCGGGCAGTCCGAGCGCGCGCTGCAACGCCTTCGGGTCACGGTGGACGGCGGTGTTGATCGGATGCCCGATGGCTGCGGATACGGCCGGCAGGATGGCGGACAGGTGCAGCGCTCCCCCGCGCGCGCCGGTTGCGTCGGCGACGGCATTGGCCCCGGCAGCGGCCGCGCGATCGGGCGCGTCATCGCCGTATCGCGCCGTCGGCGTCAGCTTCAGCAGTTCGCTCATGTCCGGAATATCCACACTCATGCGCTCCATTCAATCACTGCGGGGTGAACATCGTGCCGGAGCGGGGCGTTGCCCGCAAACGACGGCGGGCGTCGGCGAGCGTCGCCGAATGCCGATGAGCATCGGCTGCATGCGATCGTCGCACGGATGTTCGCACGGGTTCGGTATCATGGACCGGTTATTCCGTCCGTTTGTCCGCAATCGACCAGTGGGAGCGCGCACGCATGGCATCACATCGCAAGCCGGCATCAGCAGCCTATGACCTTCGCACGGTCAGGGAGCACATCGTCGAAACGCCGTTGAACGAGGAGATGAGCAAGTCGTTCCTCGAATACGCGTATTCGGTGATCTACGCGCGCGCCCTGCCCGACGCGCGCGACGGCCTGAAGCCGGTGCAGCGGCGCATCATCTACCAGATGGGCGAAATGAACCTGACTCCGGACCGCGCGTACATGAAGTCGGCGCGCGTGGTCGGCGAGGTGATGGGCAAGCTGCATCCGCACGGCGATTCGGCGATCTACGAGGCGATGGTGCGTCTCGCCCAGCCGTTCGCGATGCGTCTGCCGCTGGTGGACGGCCACGGCAATTTCGGCTCGCTCGACGACGGCCCGGCCGCCTCGCGTTATACGGAGGCGCGTCTGGCTCCCGCGGCGCTCGGCATGAACGCCGACATCGACGAGGACACGGTCGATTTCACGCCGAACTACGACAACAAGCTCAAGGAGCCGACCGTGCTGCCGGCCGCGATTCCGAACCTGCTGGTCAACGGCGGTTCGGGCATCGCCGTGGGCATGGCGACGAACATGGCCACGCACAACCTCGGCGAGGTTGTGGCGGCCGCCAAGCATCTCATGAAGTATCCGACCGCGTCGCTCGAGGAGCTGATGCGCTACGTGCCGGGGCCGGACTGGCCGGGCGGCGGCATCGTCATCGGCCGCGACGGCATTCGCGACGCGTACGCGACGGGCCGCGGCACGCTCACCACGCGTTCGAAGACGCACATCGAGAACGTGACCGCACGCAAGAAGGCGATCGTGGTGACCGAACTGCCGTTTATGGTCGGCCCCGAACGCGTGCTGGAGCGCATTTCCGAAGGCGTGAAGAACCGCAAGCTGGAAGGCATTTCGGGCGCGATCGACCTGACGGACCGGCACAACGGCACGCGTCTCGTGATCGAGGTGAAGACCGGGTTCGACCCGAACGCGGTGCTCGCGCAGCTGTTCCGCCACACGCCGCTGCAGGACAATTTCACGATCAACAACGTGGCGCTCGTGGACGGCCGCCCGCACACGATGGGTCTGAAGGAACTGCTGCAGGTGTGGATCGACCACCGTCGCGTGGTGGTGCGCCGGCGCAGCGAGTTCCGCCGCAAGAAGGCGCTGGAGCGGCTGCATCTGGTCGAGGGCCTGCTGCTCGCGCTGATCGACATTGACGAGGTGATTCAGGTGATCCGCACGTCCGACGACGCGGATGCCGCGAAGAGCCGCCTGATCGCCGTGTTCGACCTCGACGACATTCAGGCGCAGTACATTCTCGACCTGCGGCTGCGGCGGCTCACGAAGATGAGCCGCATCGAGCTTGAGGCGGAACGCGATGATTTGAAGCAGCGCATCGAGGAACTGGAGCGCATTCTCGCTTCGGACAAGGAGCTCGACCGCGTGGTGGTGCGCGAGATGGACGCGGCGGTCAAGACGTACGGCTCTCCGCGTCGCACCGTGCTGCTTGACGAGGGCGAGGACGGCACGCTGACCCCGGTGACGCCGCACGGCGACGACTCGGCGTCGACGGCCGCGTTGGAGGCGGCCCGCACCGCGACGAAACTGTCGTCGGCCGCGGCTGACGTGGCGGCGGCGACCGCGGCGGCGAAGAAGGCCGGCGAGGAGAACGCGACGGCCGCCGCGCTGCAGATCGACGACGAGCCGTGCGTGGTGATGCTGAGCGCCTCCGGTCTGATCGCGCGTACGTCGCCGGCCGCTTGGGACGTGTGGGAGTCGCGTTCCGTCGCGGACGCGCGCAGGCCTGACGATCAGATCACGTCGATCTTCCGTACGACGACGCGTTCGTCGTACGGCCTGATCACGTCGGCGGGACGACTGGTGCTCGCGCATGCGGTCGAACTGCCCACATTGGCCGCGTCCGACACGTTGAGCACGATGGGCGGCATCCGCGCGAACGAACTGCTGGGATTGACCGAAAGCACCGATCCGGTGCCCGGCGAGCGCGTGGTCGCCGCCGTGGCGATGACCGGCACGCTGAACGGCGTGGAGTCGCCGGAGGGTGCGGCAGGACCGGATGGCGCCGTACTCGCCCCGTTGGCGATCGGCACGCGCGGCGGCGTGGTCAAGCGTTGGAACCGCGAGTCGCCGACGACGATGGATTCGTGGAACGTGATCGACCTGAAGGACGGCGACGAAGTGCTGTTTGCGGCCGACGCGGCCGACGACGACCGTCTTGTGTTCGTCTCGTCCGATTCGTCGCTGCTCACGTTCGAGGCGTCCAACGTGCGTCCGCAGGGCCGTACGGCCGGCGGCATGGCCGGCATCCGTCTGGCCAAGGGCTGCGCGGCGGTGTCGTTCAACGTGGTGCCGGCGGGACGCATCGCGTGGACCGGTGGGGACGGCGACGGGGAGAACGGCGCTGACGCCGATCTGTCGAACGCTTCGGGCGCCGTGGTGCTCACGGTCGCCGGCGACAAGGACGCGCTGCCGGGCACGGAGAACGGCTGTGCGAAGGTGACGCCGTTCGAATTGTATCCGACCAAGGGCCGCGGCACGGGCGGCGTGCGCTCGCAGCGCTTCCTCAAGGGGCAGAACACGCTGATCCTTGCATGGGTGGGCGCATGGCCGCTGCACGCTTCCACCGAATCCGGTTCCGCGGTGACACTGCCGGCGCCGGACATGCGCCGCGACGGTTCCGGCGTCGATCTGGCGGCGCCGATCGCGTTCGTCGGCTGAGACACAATATCGGCCGACTTACGGTTCGCAGGGGATGGAAGGAGCAGGTCTTCCATCCCCTGCGTCATGCCATGCGTTCAGGGGCATTGTTCCACGCGCGTCTCGACACGGAAGGCTCGGCGAGCATGCGGAAGGCGAGCGACGGTCATCGGTAGAGCTTCATGCCCTGAGGGCAGGGGGTGAAGCCGGCGGCATGCAGAATGCGGGCGGCGTCGCCGCCGCGGATGAGCGATTCGCCGCTGAGGTCGGCGAAGGTGATGCCGCCGGCGTTGCCTGTACGGGTGCCGTTGTCGAGCGTGCGGCGCAGGGCGAACGCCAGTTCCGAACATGCCGGGCGCAATACGGTTTCGGTGCGGTCGAAGGCGATGATCCGGTGCGTGCGGGGCGCCGCGTAGAGCACCGGTCTGCCTTGGCCGAGCACGACGATGGTGCCGGCTCGGCGTGCCGGCCTGCCCGCAGTTCCGGTTCGTCGGATCGTTGTGGTTGCCGCTCCCTTCTCATAGGCGGGAGCGCTATTCCCGGCATCCGCGGCGGTCCGTTCCGTCTCCGGGGACGGTTGCCGGATTGCGGAAGGGATGGCCGGCCATGCGATGGCCGAACCGGTCAGGTTCGCCGGATCGGTGGCGTCAAGGGCCACGTTGGATTGGCTGTGTCCATGTTCCGCGTCGCGCAGCGCGTTCACGGTATCCTTGTCGGCGAATTGGGCGGCGCCGAAGCCTCGCACGAACATGCCGCGCACCAGCGTCCCGGTTTCCTCCATGCGCTTGAGCACGGGATACAATGCGGAGAACCCGCCGGGTATTCCTTCCTGATCCACCAGCGGCTGTGCGATCACGCCGTAGCGGTCCAGCAATGCCTCCGTCAATGCGATGACATGTTGTTCGGGCGATATGGTCTCGCCGGAAGATCCGGCCTCCGCCTGCCGGCCGAAACCTGTTGCCGAGACCACCGCCGATTCTTCTCCCGAAACGGCGTTTCCCACGGCTTCCCTCGGAATCGTCCATGGGCCGGGTGTCGCCGGTTCAGGCGTCGCCATGCCGTTGCCGACCAGCGACCACAGTCCGCCCATGCGTGCCGGAACGCCGACCTGCACGCGCACGCGCCGACGCGACGCGCGGGCAGGCGCACGCACTTTGCGGGTTCCGGCGGCAAGCGCCCGAATCGGAGTCAGGGAGCTGTTGGTGGCCTTCCCCTGCCAGACGAGCGACCACAATGCTTCCTCGAACTGGCTGTCCGACCATGCGCGGGGCAGGATCTCGCCGGTTTGCGGATCCACGTCCGTGGATTCCTCCTGCCAGAGCCGGTTGGTCATTACGGCCAGCTGGTCGGCTCGGTAGGCGCCACCGGATGAGAGCACCGACAGGATGGCGTCGGGAATGGTGAGCGCATCCTCCTCGGCTTCATCGGCCCGTTCAACGGCCGCGGCGGATGCTGCGGACGCCGCGGCGACGCGCGTTGAGTGCTCGGCACCGTCGATGACGGGCAGCATCACCGAATCGGATGGGTGGAAGGCGACCATTCCCGGTTCGTCGGCTTTGGTGTCTCCGATTTTGGAGCCAATCCACGTCACTTCCCCGTCCGCGACGAGCTCGTCGAGCATGGACGGCGCATAATCGCCCACCCGCGCGGGGAACACGCCGTTTTCCCACACGTCAAGGGGCAGGGCGACGCCTTCGAGCTGTTCGATGACGCGCATCAGCCCGTCTTCGCCGTGATATCGTTCTCCTCCGACCGGTCCGACGCCCTGCCGGTCGAGCAGGAACGCCTGGTAGATGTCCGGGGCGACCGGCTTGATCGCGGCGCGCGCCTTGGCGAGGGAGCGGGATCGGATGCGGCGGAACACGTCCTTGTGCAGCCACTGCCTTGCGGTGATGCCGTGCAGGAATGCGCCGTTCAGCAGTTCGCCTTGGGATTGGAGCCGGTCGAGCGCATGCACGGCTTCCGTCGCGTCGATGTGCAGGTCGCCGATGAGCCGGTCGGCGGTGAACGGCCCGTGGGTTTTGGCGTAGCGGGCAACGCGGCCGTCGATGTCGTCGGCGGCGAGTTCGTTCCAGAACGTGCGCTGGGCGAGCTGGTCTTCGACTTCGGCGATCACGTCCGGGTCGAGCACGGCGGACAGGTCCGTCGTGCCGAGCAGGCGTTCCAGCACGTCGGGGTCCATGGACAGGAGTTGCGCGCTGCGTTCGGCCTGCGGCACGTCGTACTGGTACATGACGGAACCGACGAAGCCGAACAGCAGGTTTTCGGCAAGCGGCGACGGCGTCTGCGTATCCGTTTCGCGCAAGGTGATGGTGCCTGCGTTGAGTCCGGTCATGATCTCCCTGAGCGCAGGCAGATCATACACGTCCTGCAGGCATTCGCGCGCGGTTTCCAACAGCAGCGGGAAGTTGCGCTTCAGGCGGGCGGCGTTGAGCAGTTGCGCGGCGCGCAACCGCTGCTGCCATAACGGCACGCGTTTGCCGGGTTCGGTGCGCGGCAGGAACAGGGATCGCGCCGCGCATTCGCGGAATCGGGCGGCGAACAGCACGCTCTCCCCCACCTGCGTTTCGACGACGCGCTGCAAATCGTCGGGGTCGAACGTCACCAGCTCCCGGATCGGAATGGTGCCTTCGCCTTCAGGCAGACGCAAGACGATACCGTCGTCGGCGGCGTACGCCTGTCCGTCGAAGCCGTAGCGCTGCTTGAGACGGGTGGTGATCGCCATGGCCCATGGCTCGTGCACGCGCCTGCCGAACGGGGAATGGATGATGACGCGCCAGTCCCCCTCCTCGTCCGGACACCGTTCGATGACGATGGCGCGGTCGCTCGGCACGATGCCGGTTGAGGCTTGCTGCTCGGCGAGCAGCCGTGCGAGATTGTCGATGGCGTTGTCGTCGAGCCCGTCGCCGCGCAATCGCCGCTCGATGGCCTCGTCGAAACGAGGGCCTTGGTCGGGGGCTCCCGCGCCGCCGGAGGTCTCCGCCCCACCCGGCACGTGGGCAATCGTTGCCGATGACTGCAAGCCTCCGGCGACTTCGCGCAGGAACCGGCCTTTGGCTTTGCCGAATCCGTAGTCGCGCCCGCTTTCCTCGCCGTGCCAGAACGGCAGGCGCGCGGTGCGTCCCGGCGCGGGCGTGACGATGACGCGGTCGCGGGTGATCTCCTGGATCTGCCATGTGGAGGTGCCGAGGGTGATCACGTCGCCGACGCGGGATTCGTAGACCATTTCCTCGTCGAGTTCGCCGACGCGGCGGGGGCCTTTGCCGGCGTCGGCCTCGGGCAGGACGACCGTGTACAGTCCCCGGTCGGGGATGGTGCCGCCGCTGGTGACGGCGAGCCGCTGCGCGCCGGGACGTGCGGCGATGAGGTCGTCGTCGTGGTTCCACATGAGCGGCGGGCGGAATGCGGAGAATTCCTCGGTGTTGTAGGCACCGGTCATCATGCCCATGACCGCGTCGAACATGTCGCGGCCGAGGTCGGCGAACGGCGCGGCCTTGCGCACGGTCGCATACCAGTCGTCCGGTGTGAGATCGTCCATCGCCGCGGCGGCGACGGTCTGCTGGGCGAGGATGTCGAGCGGGTTGCGCGGCACGGCCAGCGGTTCGAGGTCGCCGGCCGTCATGCTTTCGATGCTGGCCGCGACGCCGACGATCTGTTCGCGGGTCAGCGGGTAGAACAGCGCGTGCGAAACGCCGCCGACACGGTGGTCGGCGCGGCCCACGCGCTGCAGGCCGGATGCGACGGACAACGGCGGCGAGACCTGGATGACCAGATCGACCGAACCCATGTCGATGCCGAGTTCGAGGCTGCTCGTGGCCACCACGCAGCGCAGTTGCCCGCGTTTGAGCTGTTCCTCGATCTGCTTGCGCCGGTCCTTGGACACGGAGCCGTGATGCGCCATCGCGATCACGTCGTCGGCGCCGTGCGATTGGACAAGCATGGTCGTCGAGCCGACCACCGCGTCATAGTGCTGCGCGAACTCTTCACGTCCCTCCGGCGAGGCGATGGCGTGGCCCGTGCCGCGCATGTCGGCGTACCGATCGTTGAGCCGTGCGGTGAGCTTTTCGGCCAGCCCGCGTGAATTGACGAACACGAGCGTGGTGTGATGTGCGAGGATTTCGTCGAGGATGCTGCGTTCCACGACCGGCCAGATGGAACCGGAAGTGCGCTCTCCGGCCGCCCCCGTCAGGGCGATCGAATCCGATCCGACGGTCCGCCCGCCCGCCGGCGACGCCGATGTTCCGCCATCCACTGCCATGCCGGCGATGCCGCGGCGTTCGGCCAGACGCTGCATGGCCGGCGTGACGCCGGAAATGTGCTGCGCCGTTGCCTTCTGCGCTTCCGTGCCGCCTGCGCGGGAGGGAACGTTGGCTGACTGCAGATCGCGCATGTTCGCCAATGGTTCGACCACGCGCAGGTCCATTGCAGGCCGCTCCCCCGGGTTGACGACGGTCACCGGCTGCACGCCGCCGAGGAATCGAGCGGCTTCCTCGGGCGGGTTCACCGTGGCCGACAGCCCGATGCGCTGTGCCGGCCGCGCCGTCAGCAGGTCGAGCCGTTCGAGGCTGAGTGCGAGGTGCGCCCCGCGCTTGGTGCCGGCGAGCGCGTGCACCTCGTCCACGATCACCGTGTCCACGGTTGTGAGGATGCGCCGGGCCTTGGAAGTGAGCAGCAGGTACAGGGATTCCGGCGTGGTGACGAGGATGTCCGGCGGATGGGAGACGATGGCCCGCCGTTCCTGCGGCGTGGTGTCGCCGCTGCGGGTCGCCACCGCAATGCTCGGCGGCTGCATGCCCATGGCCTCGCATTGCGCGGCGATGCCGTCGAGCGGTGCCTGCAGGTTCTTGGCCACGTCGACGGCGAGCGCCTTCAACGGCGAAACGTACAGCACCGTGACGCCTTTGGCCGCGGTCCGCCGCGTTCGTCCACCCTGGCGTTTGCCTTGCGCGATCCCATTGGTGGATTGCGTGGAGGCTCGTACGCCCGGCGATGCCGTGCCGTCCGCCGTCGCCGCGCCCCGTTCGGATGCGGAGCGCGCGGCCCGCTCCCCCATCAGCCGGTCAATGGCCGAAAGGAACGCGCACAGGGTCTTGCCGGAGCCGGTGGGCGCGATCACCAGCACGTTCTTGCCGGACCGGATGGCCGGCCACGCCGCTTGCTGCGCATCGGTCGGCTCCTTGAACGCATGCTTGAACCATGCCTTGGTGGGCGTCGAGAACAGATCCAAACATTCGTACATACGTTCGATTATGCCTGTCGCCGCGGACGATCCGACACGCAGGGGCTGCAACCGCGCAGACATCTACGCGGCGGCCTCACCGCCATCCCCGTCGACCCATTCGAGCACATCGCCGGGCTGACAGTCCAGCACCTCACAGATGCGGTTGAGCGTGGAGAACCGTATGGCCTTGGCGCGGCCGTTTTTGAGCACGGACACATTGGCCGGCGTGATGCCGATGCGCTCGGCGAACTCGTTCACACCCATTCCGCGCCTGGCGAGCATCACGTCGAGGTTCACCCGGATCGCCATCAGATCACCGCCTCGAGTTCGTCGCGCTGGGCGATCGCGGCGGCGAGCAGCGAGCGCATGACGAGCATGAGCAGAATGAACGCGGCGATAAGCAGCAATGCAACCAAACACCCAAGCCCCATCGCTGGCATGGTTACGGCGGCGGGGAAGCATTCGCCGCTCGTCGGATCACAGTATTCGAATCGGGCGAACCCGCCGAACAGCAGTACGAACAAGACCAGCAGCCCTTCAACGCCGGCGCAGCCGATGATCACGTTGACCCACAGCAGGGCCCTGCCGGAGAACACGTCGCGCCGCCTGACCAGATCGAGCAGCTTCCACAGGGGTACGAGCGCCGCCTCGAAGCAGGCGACGCCGAGTATGCCGGCGATCGTGTACGGCCAGCGTGCGGGCGCGGTCTCGGGATACACGCTCACCACATCTTCCGCGATGGAGTACACGAGGTATTGCCCGAACACGCAGATCAGACCGAACAGCACGATCAGCACCCTGAGCGCCCTGATCGCCCGCGGATGAAACTCCGTCCACATCCGAGTGTCGCCTTCCCCTGCCGTCGCCGCGGATGCCGTGCGGCCGTGCAGCCAACCAACGTTTCCCATGTCGATCACCAGCCTTGTCGTCACTGCCATCGAAAAACGATTATTATCAATCGTAATTCAATAGTAATCTATTGTTTTTCGATATGCAAGTTCAATAACAGCCACAACGGGCCCCGCCGGCGAAACGCGTCAGCCGCGCTTGCGGCGCAGGGACTCGTGCATGAAGACCATGAGCGCAAGGAAGGCGAACAGGTAGAGCGGCAGCAGGCGGATGGTCGCGTACTGGGCGATGAGGCCGAACAGCGGCGGCATGAGCATGGTGCCGACGTAGGCGCACGCCATCTGCACGCCGACGATGGCCTGCGAGTTCTCCTCGCCGAAGTAGGCGGGCGTCGAGTGGATGATGCACGGGTAGACGGGGGCGCAGCCGAGGCCGAGCACGGCGAGCCCGGCGTAGACGCCGAAATGGTTCGGCAGCGGCAGCGGCATGACGATGACGCCGACGAGGATGAGCGCCTGACCGAGGCGGATCATGGCGGGATCGGACAGGCGCATGGTCAGGAACCCGCTCAACCCGCGCCCGATGGTGATGCCGAAGTAGAGGACGGCGATGCGGCTGGCGGCGGTCACCTTGTCGACGCCGTCGGCGAGCACCATGTAGCTACTGCCCCACAGCATAGCGGTCTGTTCGATGGCGCAGTAGCACAGGAACATCACGAGGATCTCCTTGGCGCCGCGGATGGCGAGTACGCCTTTGACACCCAACGGCTTGCGCGGCTCGACCGCGGCTTCGCCGGACACGGCACCCGCAGAGACGACGCCCAGCCCTTCCGCGGCATCGCCGCCGGTCGCCTTGCGCGACTTCCACAACGGCAGGCTGACCACCAGCATGACGGTGAGCGCGATCTGCAGCAGGCCGATGTACCGGTAGCCCCACGGCCAGCCCTGGCCGTTGGACAGCGCATAGCCCATGACATACGGGCCGACGAGCGTGCCGACGCCCCACATGCAGTGCAGCCAGCTCATGTGCCGGCTTTCGTAGTGGATGGCGACGTAGTTGTTGAGCGCCGCGTCCACACCGCCCGCGCCGAGGCCGTACGGGATGGCCATGCCGATGAGCGCCCAGTAGTTCGGCGCGACGGAGAAGCCGAGCAACGCGGCGGCGGTCATGCCGACCGATACGGCGGTGACACGGCCGGCGCCGAAGCGCAGCGTCATGCGGTCGCTCAGGAGCGCGGAGACGATGGTGCCGGCGGAGATCGTCATGGAAATGCCGCCCGCCCATGAGACGGGCGCGCCCAGATCCTGGCTCATGGTGGGCCATGCGGCGCCGAGCAGGGCGTCGGGCAGGCCGAGGCTGATGAAGGCGAGGTAGATCACGGCGAGCAGCAGGTTGACCACGACTCTGTTCTCCTTGTGCGTTGGTTGGCGGCGGCGCGCGGAGCGCCGTGCGTCATGACACGATTCATGCTGTACGTTCGTACATACGATAGCGAACCGGCTCGATAATTACCGTCAGGTAATCAGCTGGCGTGTCGTCGAACGAACGGCCGCGGTCGCGACGGGAAATCCCGCCCGCAGTCAATCGCCATTCGCGCACGGCGAACGATGGCATATCCCGCGCAAACCCGCCATGATGGTGTCAGACAACCAGCAAGGAGCACATCATGAGCGACCATCAGCCAGCACAGGCGACACCCACGGCATCCGCAACGCACGCGGCGAACGCGGCGCACGAGGCACGCCCGACGCGGCTCGAACACGACTGCATCGGCACCATGGAAGTCCCCGCGAACGTCTACTGGGGCATCCACACGCAACGCGCCATCGGCAACTTCACCGTCTCCGGCATCCCCGACTCGGCCCATCCGCAGCTCGTGCGCGCCTACGCGACCGTCAAGCGCGCGTGCGCCGAAGCCAACGCCGAACTCGGTCTGATAGACGGGGACAAGGCGCGCGCCATCGTCGCCGCGTGCCTGGAAATCGAAGGCGGCAAGCTCGCCGACCAGTTCCCCGTCGACGTGCTGCAGGGCGGCGCCGGCACGTCCACCAACATGAACATGAACGAGGTCATCGCCAACCGCGCGCTCGAAATCATCGGCCGCCGGCGCGGCGACTACGCGGTCATCCACCCGAACGACACCGTCAACCACAGCCAGTCCACCAACGACACGTATCCGGCCGCGTGCAAGCTCGCGCTCATCGATGCGCTTGGGCCCCTCGCGGAGGAAACGAAGCGACTCGCCAAGTCGTTCCACGATCTGGCCGACCGGCACATCAACGACGTGACGATCGGACGCACGCAGCTGCAGGACGCCGTGCCGATGACGTACGGACAGGAATTCCACGCGTTCGCCAGTTTCCTGAAAACCGATCTCGCCGAACTGGAGCGCGTCGTGCCTCGACTCATGTCGCTCAATCTCGGAGCCACGGCCATCGGCACGGGCATCTGCGCCGACCTGCGCTTCCGCAAAACCGCCACCGAGCACTTGGCGCGCATCACCGGCCTGCCGATCACGGCCGCACCCGACCCTGTGGCCGCGATGACCGACATGAGCGCGTACATCGCCGTCTCGCAGACCGTCAAGAACCTCGCGGTTCATTTGAAGAAGGCGGCCGACGACCTGCGCCTGCTCAACTCCGGACCGCACGACGGGTTCAACGATCTCAACGTGCCGGCGCGTCAGGCCGGCAGCAGCATCATGCCCGGCAAGGTGAACCCGGTGATTCCCGAATGCGTGGACCAGTGCTGCTTCATGGTGTTCGGCATGGACACGACGGTCACGTGGGCCGCGTCCGAAGGCCAGTTGCAGCTCAACGCGTTCGACCCGGTGATGATCCACGCGCTGCTCGGCGGCATCGATCTGCTGACGCGCGCGATGGCGATGTTCCGCGAGCGCTGCGTGGACGGCATCACGATCAACGCCGAGGTGGGCCGCCGGTACGCCGCATACTCGCCGTCGATCGCCGCGACGCTCAACGACGCGATCGGCTACGAGCACGCGGCCGACATCGCCAAGGAGGCGGCGGTCAGCGGCCGGTCCGTGCGCGAGGTCGCCGGCGAGCGCACCGACCTGCCGGCCGACGAGCTCGACGCGCTGCTCGACCCGATCGCCCTGTCGCGCCGGCTCGGCCAGACCTGCCGCGAACGGCACGAGTGACGCCGCGCAGCACACATCAGGAACACGCATTTACGGCGAAGGGCCGGTGCGAACGGGGAAATCCCGTTCGCACCGGCCCTTCGCCGATCGTGCGCGCCTAGCCGCGCTCCCGATCAGGTGTCGATCTTGGAGCGGTCGAAGTCGTCGGCGTTGTCGACGATGAACTGCTTGCGCGGCGGCACGTCGTCGCCCATGAGCAGGCTGAAGATGCCCGCGGCCTGCGCGGCGTCCTCCATGCGGATGCGCCGCAGCATGCGCGTGCGCGGATCCATGGTGGTGTCCGCCAGCTGGTCGGCGTCCATCTCGCCCAGACCCTTGTACCGTTGGATGTCCGGATTGTACGAGATCTTGCGTCGGTCAAGGTCGGCGAGCTTGCCGGCGAGTTCGTCGTCGGAGTACGTGTAGATGAACTCACCCTTGTGCGAGCCGGCGAGCGCGATGCGATGCAGCGGCGGCACGGCCGCGTACACGTGGCCGTGCTCGATGAGCGGCCGCATGTACCGATAGAACAGGGTGAGCAGCAGGATGCGGATGTGCGCGCCGTCGACGTCGGCATCGGTCATCATGATGACCTTGTTGTACCGTGCCTGATCGATGTCGAAGCTCTGGCCGGAGCCGGCGCCGACAACCTGGATGATCGCCGCGCATTCCTTGTTGGACAGCATCTGCGCGAGGGACGCCTTCTGCACGTTGAGGATCTTGCCTCGAATCGGCAGCAGCGCCTGGAACGCGGAGTTGCGCGCGGCCTTGGCGGTGCCGAGCGCGGAGTCGCCCTCGACGATGAACAGTTCGGCCACGTCGTCGTTGCCCGGCTGGCAGTCGGACAGCTTCGGCGGCATGGACGCGGATTCGAGCGCGTTCTTGCGGCGCGTGACCTCCTTGGTCTTGCGCGCCTGAATGCGCGCGTGCATTTCGCCGACGATCTTGTCGAGCACGCGGCCTGACTGCTCCTTGTAGCCGCGCTTGGAGCCGGTGATCATCTCGCCGAACTGCTGGTCGGTCATGCGGGTGACGATCGGCTTGACCTGCGCGGTGCCGAGCACGTCCTTGGTCTGGCCCTGGAACTGCGGTTCGGCGATGCGCACGGTGACCACGGCCACGAGTCCGGCCATGATGTCGTCGCGCTCGACCTTCTGCGCGGGGTCCTTGAGATTGACCTTGAGCCTGCGCGCGTTGTCCTCGACGGTTTTGCGGATCTGCTTGGTCAGGCTCAGCAGGAAGCCGTCGACGTGCATGCCGCCGCCCGGCGTCTCGACGACGTTGACGAAGCTGCGGATCACCGTGTCGTAGCCGTTCACCCAGCGCATGGCGATGTCGACACCGCAGTCGCGGGTGACCTTCTGCGCGTGCAGCTCGCCGTTCTCGCCGACGGCCTGCGTCTCCTCGACGTACGTGTCCTGGCCGCCGATGCGCCAGATGTCGGAGACGGGTTCGCCGTTCGACAGGAAGTCGACGAAGTCCCTGACGCCGCCGGTGTGGCAGAATTCCTCGACGCGGCGGTGCGTGTGGCCCGCGGCGTCGGCCTTGGCGATCGTGACCGCGGCCGATTCGCCGGATCGGCTCTCCTCGCGGTCGTCGCGCTCGCCGCCGATCTCGTCGAATCCGTCGAGCGGCGACGCGCCGTTGACGTCATTGACGTCGGGAGTCGCGTCGGCTGCGGCGTCGTCGACTTCGCGCAGTTCGTCGACGTTCTCGTCGCCGGTTTCGGGAATGTGCTCGTCGACGACGGTGATTTTCAGGCCCGGCACGAGGAAGCTGGTCTGGCGCACGCGGTCGATGAGCTGCTCGTAGCTGAACCGCGCGGTGTCGTTGAAGATTTCGGGGTCGGCCCAGTAGCGGATGCGCGTGCCGGTGGTTTTGGGGCTGACCTTGCCGATGATCTCCAGCTCGGTCGGCTTGTTCTTGCGCGTGCGCTTGAACGGCGAATCCGGGGACGGATGCGCGGGGTCGGCGTCCGCGTACACGCCCGGATGGCCCTGATGGAAGGCCATGTGGTGCGTTTTGCCGTCGCGGTCGACCTCGACGTCGAGACGCGAGCTCAGCGCGTTGACGACGGACGAGCCGACGCCGTGCAGACCGCCGGCCGCGTTGTACGACGCGTTGCCGAACTTGGCGCCGGCGTGCAGTTTGGTGAGCACGACCTCGACGCCGGTGAGCTTGGTCTTCGGCTCGACGTCGACGGGGATGCCTCGGCCGTTGTCGGCCACTTCGACCGAACCGTCCGTGTGCAGGGTGACGGTGATGTGGTCGCACGCGCCGGCGAGGGCCTCGTCCACGGAGTTGTCGATGATCTCCCACAGGCAGTGCATAAGGCCCTGACTGTCGGTCGTGCCGATGTACATGCCGGGGCGCTTGCGCACCGCGTCAAGGCCTTCGAGCACGGTAAGACTGTCGGCGCCGTAGGATTCGGGCATGGTTCTCCTTATTCAAGTCCGTGATTCAAGTCCGGGTAAGACAAAAACGTGCTCCCTTGCGGGGAGCACGAAAGCGGATCATTGATCCAAGAAGTCGCGCAGGGTCTGCGAGCGCGAGGGGTGCCGCAGCTTCGACATGGTCTTCGACTCGATCTGGCGGATGCGCTCGCGGGTCACGCCGTAGACGCGGCCGATGTCGTCGAGCGTCTTCGGCTGGCCGTCCTCGAGGCCGTAGCGCATCTTGATCACGCCCGCCTCGCGCGGGGACAGCGTCTCGAGCACCTGCTTGAACTGCTCCTGCAGCAGCGAGAACGCGACCGCGTCGGACGGCGCGATGGCGTCGGTGTCCTCGATGAGGTCGCCGAACTCGGAGTCGCCGTCCTCGCCGAGCGGGGTGTGCAGCGAGATCGGCTCGCGGCCGTACTTCTGCACTTCCTGCACCTTCTCGACCGGCATGTCGAGCTCGCGCGCCAGCTCGTCGGGCGTGGGCTCGCGGCCGAGGTCCTGCAGCATCTGGCGCTGCACGCGGGACAGCTTGTTGATGACCTCGACCATGTGCACGGGCACGCGGATGGTGCGCGCCTGATCGGCCATGGCGCGGGTGATGGCCTGGCGGATCCACCACGTGGCGTACGTGGAGAACTTGAAGCCCTTCTTCCAGTCGAACTTCTCGACGGCGCGGATCAGACCGAGGTTGCCTTCCTGAATGAGGTCGAGGAACAGCATGCCGCGGCCGGTGTAGCGCTTGGCGAGCGAAACGACGAGTCGCAGGTTGGCCTCGAGCAGGTGGTCCTTGGCCTTCTTGCCGTCGTTCGCGGCCCACTTGAGCTCGCGCTTGCGCTTGAAGTCCATCTTGTCGGATTCGGTGTCAAGCAGGTGCTGCGCGTACAGGCCCGCCTCGATGCGTTCCGACAGGTCGACCTCCTGCTCGGCGTTCAGCAGGCTCACGCGGCCGATCTGCTTGAGGTAGTCCTTGACCGGGTCGGCGGTGGCGCCCGCGGCGATGACGCGGCGCTTCGGGTTGCCCGAGGGGGTCAGGTTGTCGTCGTCATCGTCGTCGCGCACGACGAACGCGCCCTTTTCCTTCGGGGTTTCGATCTCCTTGGGCTTGGCGTCCTCCTCGTCGTCCTCATCGGACGAGTCGTCATCCAGATCGCCGTCGTCCTCGTCGTCGAGATCATCGTCGTCGTCCGAGTCGTCCTCGTCGTCGATGTCGTCCTCGAGCTCGTCGAGGTCGTCGGCGTCCATGTCCTGATCGTCATCGTCTTCCAAGGCGTCGTCGACCGCGGATTCGCGCTCCTTGAGCGCGTCCTCCTTCGCGGTCTCCTCGCGTTTGACGTCGGATGCCGCCTTCTTCGCCGAGGAGCCCTTCGTCGAGGGCTTCCTCTTCGCCGTGGCGGCAGCCTTCCTACGGGACGTCGTCTGTTCCTCCTCGACGTTGTCCTGAACCGCCGTCGCATCCTTTTTGGCCAAGTCCATCCTCCTGCATGATCCTGCCCGCTGCGTCTTATACCACATAAGACACACTTCTGGCAAGGGCAAATCGTCAACTATTGGAGTAAACCACCTTCCAAGGACGATTATTCCCGCATCATGCCCTCTGACGGACGACTCATCGTCGCCAGGCGGGGCATGCGCCCCGCTCCAGCAGGGACAGCACGATGCCGCCCAGCGTGCACTCGTCGTCGCAGACGAGGCACTCGACCGCGTAGCGCAGCGCCCGGCCGTCCCCCAGCCACCACAGCACATAGGCCATAACGGCGCAGGGTTGGGCGCGCCACCGGTCCGGCACCGTATCCGCGATGTGCTGGAGCATGGCCAGCCCGGCCTCGCACCGGTCGATGTCCGGTCCTTCCTCGCTTTCGAACGACGACGACAGCAGCGCCGTGAACCGTCGTCTGGAACGGACGGCGTGCGGATCGGAGGCGAAGACGATCATCGACGCATGGTCGCAGGCGTCCCGGGCGATCAGGGACAGAATCATCGCGTCGCGCGAGGACAGCGTCTCGCGCAGGGCCACGGCGAGCGCGGCGACGCTGGACTCGTGCAGCGCGTCTTCGTCTCCGGGATCGGCGCGCAACCCGGTCAGCCATTCGCCGAACGGACGGTCCAGCCATGCCGAGACGGCCGCCTTGGAGCCGCGTTTCCTGCGCCCGTCGCGGAACCGTTGCGTCAGGATCTCCAGATAGGCCGCGTCCTTCGGGCCGGCATCCGTCCCGTCGGCGCCGATCGCGTCGTCACGCCGTCGCGCCCCGTCTTGCCTCGTGTTCGTGGTCATGGCGTTCCCCTTTCCTGCGATTCCGCTCCGGCTCCGTGTCCGTCCAAGCCGGCCGCGCACCCCGCCCGTCGTCGGGGAGAACACCACTATGCCGTATTTTCCGTCGCCGCATCGCGTTTTTCGACCCCTGTGGTCGAACGGTCCTTTTCGTTGGAACGAAGCCGATCTTGTGTTCGAGAAACGATGTGGATAACCTTGGGGGCATGAGTGTTGCTGCAGAAATGACGTCCATCGAGCCAAGAATCGCCGAATTGATCCGCCACAGTATGGCCCTGCGTCCGGGAGACGCAGTCGCCGGCTCCTGCGCTGGCGTGCTGGACGCCGTGCTGGATCAGGCGCTCACGTCCAGCGAAGGCGGCAAGCGGCTGCGCGCCCGGCTCGCCCTCGCCGCGTTCGATCAGGCCACGCGAGGCAACGCCGCGCAGCCCGCCCGATCGGGCATGCTGGATCTGGCCTGCGCCATCGAGGTGTTCCAAACAGCCGCGCTCGTGCACGACGACATCATCGACGAATCGGATCTGCGCCGCGGCAAGCCGTCCGCGCACCGCGCGCTGTCCACGGCGACGCGCAGCGACGCGATCGGCCGCGGACTGGGCATCATGCTCGGCGATCTGCTGGCCACGGCGAGCGTGGACATCGCGAACGACGCGTCCCGCCGTCTCGGCTCGCCGGACGGCGTCGTCGCGGCGTTCCTCAACATGCACAAGGAGGTCGAGGTCGGCCAGGTGCTCGATCTGGCCGTCGAGCTTGCGCCGCTGGACGATCCGGAATCGCTGGCGGAGGCGTCGCTGAACGTGTTCCGATGGAAGACCGCCAGCTACACGACGATCGCGCCGATCGAGCTCGCGCTGCTCGCCGCGGGCGGGGATCCGGACAAGTCGCGACGGACGGCACTCGCCATCGGCCGCCCGCTCGGGCTCGCGTTCCAGCTGGCCGACGATCTGCTGGACGTCGTCGGTTCCAGCAAACGCACCGGCAAGCCGGTCGGCGGCGACATCCGCGAAGGCAAGCGCACGGTGCTGCTCGCCGACGCGCTCGCCATGGCGTCCCCCGCCGAGCGCGACGAGCTGGCGGACGCGTTCTGCGCGCCTTCGCGCGACGAGGCCCTGGTACGCCGCGTCATCGGCCTGTTCGAGTCCACCGGCGCGGTGGCGCGTTCCCGCGAACGCATCGCCGCATTGTGGGACGAGTCCCGTTCGGCCATCGCCGAACGCTGCGGCGCGGATGCCCCCGAAGACCGCGCGTTCGCGGAGGCGTGCGCCCGATTTGTACCTCTTGCGTAAATCCGCGTGGTTCCGGCGCAGTATGTAGACGTGCATGTACACTGTTGTGAGATTCCGTGAATTTTGACGAGGGACCAGACACGCAAGATGAGTGAAGCCGCGAACGCAATCGAAACGCCGATGATCGAGGGAAGATACCGCATCATCCGCAAAATCGCCGATGGCGGCATGGCCAGCGTGTACGAGGCCATGGACGAGCGGCTCGAACGCACCGTCGCCATCAAGATCATGCACACGCAGCTCGCGCAGGGCCCCCACCGCGCCCAGTTCGTCGAGCGGTTCCGCCGCGAGGCGAAGTCGGCGGCGGCGATCGCGAACCCGCACATCGTGCAGGTGTACGACACGGGCGAGGTCAACGGACTCGACTATCTGGTCATGGAATTCGTGCACGGCGTGAATCTGCGCCGCGAAATGAACGAGGAGGGCACCTTCACGGTGCGCGAGACGCTGCGCATCGTCGGCGAGACGCTCGACGGCCTCGCGTCGGCGCACCGGGCCGGGGTCGTGCACCGCGATATCAAGCCCGAGAACATTCTGCTCAACGACCGCGGCCACGTGCAGATCACCGACTTCGGTCTGGCGAAGGCCGCCTCGCAGGCCACGCTGTCGTCGACCGGCATGCTGCTCGGCACGGCCGCGTATCTGGCGCCCGAAATGATCGAGGACAATCAGGCCACGCCGCAGGGCGACCTGTATTCGGTGGGCATCATGGCGTGGGAGATGCTGGCCGGCACGGTGCCGTTCACGTCCGATAATCCGGTCACGCTCGTCTTCAAGCACGTGCACGAGGACGTGCCGCCGATCACCGTGCCCTGCCCGGGCATCGATCCGAAGGTCGCCGCGTTCGTCGCGCACCTGACCGCCCGCGCGGTCGAGGACCGTCCGGCCGATGCGGGGGTCGCGGCCGACGAACTGCGCGCGCTGGGACCCAAGCTCGACATGGCGGCCTGGACGTACCGCAAAATGCCGCAAAGCGCCGAGGACCACGACACCGTGGCCGTGCCCGTGGCGGCGGGAGAGGCGGCCGCCGTGGCTCCCGCTCCCCCGCTGCCGCCGTCCGACGACGCGCATGCGGGCGCGGGCAAGACGGCGCCGTCCTCCGGCGATGCGGAAAGCGCCACGGCTCGTACCGGTTCCGCTTCCTCCGACGCGGCCACCACGGCGTTCGACCGTCCGGCCGACGGCACCGCGCCCACCACGGCCATCGGCACGGCGGCCACGCAGGCGTTGTCCGTGACGCCCGACGCGATCGATTCGCCGCTCAAGGTCGGCGCGAAGCGCAAGTCGAGGAAAACGCTGGTCGCCGTGCTGGCGGCGGTGCTGGCGGTCGCCGTGCTCGGCGGCGCGGGCGGCGGCTACGCATGGTGGTATTACCGCGGTCCGGGCAGCTATTGGCTGGTCCCGCAACCGACCGACGTGGCCTGCGAAGAGGGGCAGGAGTGCCGCATCGCCGGCACGAACTGGGTCAAGTACCGCAAGACGCTCGAATCCGCGGGCATACCGTATCAGGCGACGGAACGCTACGACGACAAGGTCGCCAAGGGCGACGTCATCGAGGCGAAGCCGGCGGTGGCGGGCGCGCACGTGAGCAAGCGCACCGGCGGCACCGTGTCGGTCGTGGTGTCGAAGGGCGTGAAGCAGGCCACCGTGCCGGCCGGCATTTTCAACGCGAATTCGACGGACGGCACGAATGTGCTGGACGCGCTCAAGAAGGCCGGGTTCACGAACGTCGCGCACGACGAGGCGAACGACCAGTACGACATGTCGGTGCCCGCCGGCGCGCTGCTGAGTATCACCGACGAGTCCGGCGCGGCCGTTCAGTCCGGCGCGACGATGAACCACAACGCGAAGATCACCGTCGTGCTGTCGAAGGGACTGATGCCCGTGACGATGCCGGACGTGGTCGGCATGACGAAGGACGCGATGACGGCGGCGCTCGACGAAATCCACGTCACCGCGAACGTCACCGAGAAGTACGACGACAAGATCCCGTCCGGTTCGGTGATCTCCGCGTCCGAGCAGGCCGGAGCGGAACTGTACTGGGGCGATTCGGTCGACGTGGTGGTTTCCAAGGGACCGGAAATGGCGAAGATCCCGAATCTGGTCGGCAAGACCAAGTCCGCCGCGACCAAGACACTGCAGGAACTCGGTTTCGAGGTGAAGACGTCCGGGCTGGACATTCTCGGTCTCGTGCAGCAGCAGAGCGCCAGCGGCGAAACGAGGCTGCGCGACGAGGACGGCAACAAGACGGTCGTCACGCTCACCATCGTATGATCGCGTGATGGTTCCGTTGTCCTCGCGCCGTTCGCGCGGCGCGCACGAACGGCGAACGAAGGGAGGGGTTGACCCGGATGATGTTCCGGGTTAACCCCCTCCTTCGTCATGGATACGCCACGCCGCGCCGAGTCGTCGATCGTCCGTAGCCGGCCCGTCCGGCGGCTCGGCTACGGCTCACTGATGGGCCGCATCGCGCTCCGCCTGTTCGGCCTCGGCCTGCTCCTTGAGCCGGGCCTTGACCTTCTGCGCGTATTCGTCCACATACTCCTGACCGCTCATGGCCTGAATCTCGCGGGTGACGCGATCGGTGAGCTCGCGCAGCTCGTCGTGCGTCACGTCGAGCTTCTTCGCCACCGGAATCGGCTTGCCGTAGATCACCTGCGTCCTGCCCTTGGCCGGAATCACCGTGCCCGGCGCCTGCAGCTCGCGCGAGCCGATGATCGCGGTCGGCACGATCGGGCAGCCGGTCTCGAACGCGAGGCGGGCCGCGCCGGTGTGTCCCTTGTACAGCTTGCCGTCGGGGCTGCGCGTGCCCTCGATGTGAATGCCGAACAGGTGGCCGGCCTCGATGATTTCGCGGGCGTGTTCAAGCGCGCCCAGCGACTTGGAGCCGCCGGAACGGTCCACGGGGAACACGCCCACGGACGTGAACCACCACTTCTTGAACTTGCCCTTGATGCCCTTGCCCTCGAAGTATTCGGCCTTGCCCATGAAATGCACCATGCGCGGGCAGGTGATCGGAATGAGCGCATCGTCGATGACGGCCAGATGGTTCGCCGCGATGATCGCGCCTCCGTGGCGCGGAATGTTCTCCCTGCCGGTCACGCTGGGCCCGAGGCGATGGCGGGCGATGGGACCGAACACTTTGACGAAGAACCAGTAGAGCATGACGGCGCTCCTTTCCAAAGCTTGGCTTTGCCGCTGATTACAGTAGTGGATATGACTGACCTCAACAATAGCAACGGCGGCGGCGAACGCCCAAACCCCACGCCGAATGGCGGCGACGATCTGGACAGCGCATGGGCCGCGTTCGCCGAGGCGCATGCCGACGACCTCAAGGACGTGGAGCAGTCGCGCAATGCGAAACGGTTCGAACGCCACGCGCAGCGCAAGGAGAAGGAGAAGCTGGTTTCCGTCAGCGATCTGGACAACGGCGTGTTCACCGATGATCTCAGGCCGCTGAACCAGCGCGTGCGCGGGCCGCGCGACAACACGAGTTCCAGCTGGCTGGACACGGACGACGTGATGGACCGGTACGGCGACGATTTCACGCCGCCGAATCCCGAGCTCGGACCGATCAAGCCGGCAAAGCTCGTGTTCTGGATCCTGCTCGTGGCCGGCGTGGCGGGCGTGATCGCCAGCGTGTTCGTGCCGGCGCTGGCCTCCCTGCTGGGCACGGTGTTCGGCGCGTGCGCCGTCATCGGGGCCGCCGGGCTGATCGTGCAGCACAAGGGGCATACGCAGACGCGCAACGGCTATGACGACGACGGGGCGCGCGTGTAGCCTGCCGGTCGGGCGCAAAGGCGCGCGACGGTCATGACGACGAAGGCCGGGCGGAACACATCGCCATGCAGCGCGATGTGTTCCGCCCGGCCTTATTATGTGCGTATCGTCGCGCGTGACCGTCGTGCCCCGCGTCTGCGGCGACGCATGACGGTCACGCGTCGCTCGTCACGCCTTGCTCTTGGCGGTAGCGATCCACTGGTCGAGCAGCGCCTGCGCCTTGCCGGAATCGACGGTTCTGGCGGCCAGATCGTAGGCTTCCTTGAACCGCTCCCCCAGCGTGCCGTCGCCGACCAGATGGCCGTCGGCCACGATCGCGGACGCCGCGTTGAGCAGCGCGGTGGTGCGCGACGGAACGTCCTTGCCGGCCACGAAGTCGCGGAACGCCGCGGCGTTGACCTCCGGCTCGCCGCCCTTGAGATCAGCGACGTCGATCTTCGCCAGCCCGAGTTCGACGGTCGGGTCGAACTCGGTTTCGGTGACCTTGCCGTCGCGGATCTCCCACACGGACACCGGGCCGGTGGGGGCCAGCTCGTCCATGCCCTCATGCGAGGTGTACACCATGCCGGACTGGCCGTTGGCCGCGTAGACGGCGGCCATGATCGGGCTCATGCGACGGTTGGCGCAGCCGATGGCGACGTGCGCCGGCTTGGCCGGATTGGTCAGCGGGCCGAGCACGTTGAACACGCACGGGATGCCGAGGGCCGCACGGATCGGACCGACGAAGCGCATGGCCGGATGGAACGTGCGCGCGAAGGCGAACGTAATGCCGACCTCGTCGCCGATTTCGCCCACGGCTTCGGGAGACAGTCCCAACGGCAGGCCGAGCGCTTCGAGCACGTCGGCGGCGCCGCACTTGGACGATGCGGCGCGATTGCCGTGCTTGACAATCTTCACGCCGGCCGCGGCCGCGGCGACCGAACCCATGGTGGACAGGTTCACGGTGGCGAATCCGTCGCCGCCGGTGCCGACGATGTCGGTGGTCTCGCCGGAGACGTGAAGCGGCACGGCGTGCGACACCATGGCCTTGGCGGCGCCCGACACCTCGTCAGCGGTCAGGCCGAGCTGCTGCTGCATGGCCAGCGCCGCGCCGACGGCGGCCGGATTGGCGTTGCCCTGCATCAGGTCGTCGACGAACCACTCCGATTCCTCCGCGCTCAGATGGTCTCCCCCGACCAGCTTGGTGAGAATCGACTTCCATGTGATCTCTGCCATGATGCCTCCTTGGCGCTTCGCGCCGCTGTTGATGATTATCGCCGCTTATTGTAATGGGCCGCCGTTTCGTCGAACACGATCTTCCATATAGCAAAACAGGGTTCCCTTTCGGGAACCCTGAGTCATGTCACGCATCGCACGATGCCGTGCAATGCGTCACTGTTCGTTCTGGCCGTGGCACATCTTGTACTTGCGGCCCGAACCGCACGGGCACTGCGCGTTCTTCGGCGTGCCCGGGAAGGTGCGGCCGTCGGACCACGGGGTACGGAGCTCCTCGCTCTTCGGCTTCTTGGAAGCCGGCACCTTGCCTTCGGCATGGCTGATCGGCGCGGGGCCGACCACGACCGGAGCGGACGCCTCGCCGGCCTCGGACTCCTTCGCGGCTTCAGCGATGGCGGCCGCCTGCTCTTCGTCGACTTCGTTATTTTCGTCCTCGCTCGGCTCGGACGTGACGGACGACGCCTCGTCGGCGGCCTCGCTCTCGGCTTCGGCGCCATCGATGCCGATCGCGGCTTCGGCCTGATCGACGGCCTGATCCTCGTCGGACTCGGTCGTGACGTCCTCGGTGCGGGCGACCTGCTCGACGTCCACGTGGAAGAGCAGCTGGACGCTTTCCTCCTTGATGGCCTCGATCATGGAGTTGTACATCTGGTAACCCTCGCGCTGGTATTCGACCAGCGGGTCGCGCTGGCCCATGCCGCGCAGGCCGATGCCGTCCTTGAGGTAGTCCATCTCGTACAGGTGCTCGCGCCACTTGCGGTCGAGCACGGCGAGCACGACGCGGCGTTCGAGCTGACGCAGTCCCTCGGCGCCGATCTTCTCCTCGAGCTTGGCGTACTCGGCCTTGATCGTCTCGACGATCGCGTCGCGCACGGCCTCGACGGCCTTCTCGCCCTTGGCCTTGCCGGCGGCGTCCTTGGCGGCCTCGACGTCGAACTCGATCGGGAACACGGTGCGCAGGGCCTTGAACAGGCCCTCCCAGTCCCAGTCCTTCGGCTTCTCGGAACTGTTGTTGGCGCCCTTAATGTAGCTTTCGACGGTGTCGGCGAAGAAGCGCTCGATGTCTTCGTGGATGTCCTCGCCCTGCAGCACGGCCTGACGCTCGGAGTAGATGACGGTGCGCTGCTTGTTCATCACGTCGTCGTACTTCAGGACGTTCTTGCGAATCTCGAAGTTGCGGGATTCGACGGCCTTCTGCGCGGTGCGCACGCCCTTGGACACGCTCTTCGACTCGATCGGCTCGCCCTCGGGCATGCCCTTGGCCATGACGCGGGCGACGAGCTGCGTGTTGAACAGGCGCATCAGGTCATCCTCGAGCGACAGGTAGAAGCGGGACTCGCCCGGGTCGCCCTGACGACCGGAACGGCCGCGCAGCTGGTTGTCGATGCGGCGGGACTCGTGGCGTTCGGTGCCGAGCACGTACAGGCCGCCGAGCTTGACGACCTCCTCATGCTCGTCCTTGACCTGCTCCTTGATCTCGGCGAGGGTGCCCGGCCAACGCTTCTCGTACTCGTCCGGCGTGTCCTCCGGCGAGTAGCCCTCGGACTTGAGCTTGGCGTCCGCGAGGAACTCGACGTTGCCGCCGAGCATGATGTCGGTACCACGGCCGGCCATGTTGGTGGCCACGGTGACGGCGCCCTTGCGGCCGGCGACGGCCACGACGGCGGCCTCCTTGTCGTGCTGCTTCGCGTTGAGCACCTGATGCGGGATCTTCGCCACGTCAAGCAGCGTGGAGACGACCTCGGAGGACTCGACGGACGCGGTGCCGAGCAGCACCGGCTGGCCCTTGTGATGGCGCTTGGCGACGTCCTTGACGATGGCCGCCAGCTTCTCCTTCTTGGTGCGGAAGATCAGGTCGTCCTGATCCTTGCGGATCATCGGCTTGTTGGTCGGAATCGGCAGCACGCCCAGCTTGTAGGTGCCCATGAACTCGGCCGCCTCGGTCTCGGCGGTACCGGTCATGCCGGCGAGCTTGTCGTACATGCGGAAGTAGTTCTGCAGGGTGATGGTCGCGAAGGTCTGGTTCTCGGCCTTGACCTCGACGCCTTCCTTCGCCTCGATGGCCTGATGCAGGCCCTCATTGTAGCGGCGGCCCGGCAGGATGCGGCCGGTGTGCTCGTCGACGATGAGGACCTCGCCGCCCGTCACGACGTAGTCGCGGTCGCGCAGGAAGAGCTCCTTGGCCTTGATGGCGTTGTTCAGATAGCCGATCAGGGCGGTGTTGTTCGGCTCGTACAGGTTGTCGATGCCGAGGAAGTCCTCGACCTTGGTGATGCCCGGGTCGAGAATGCCGACGACCTTCTTCTTCTCGTCGACCTCGTAGTCCTCGTCGCGGGTCAGCTTCGGCACCAGACGCGCGAACTGGCGGTACCAGCGGGTCACGTCGCCCTCGGCCGGGCCGGAGATGATCAGAGGCGTACGGGCCTCGTCGATGAGGATGGAGTCGACCTCGTCGACGATGGCGAAGTGGTGGCCGCGCTGGACGAGCTCGTTCTTCTCCCACGCCATGTTGTCGCGCAGGTAGTCGAAGCCGAACTCGTTGTTGGTGCCGTACGTGATGTCGGCGTTGTACTGCTTGCGGCGCTCCGGCGGCTTCTGATCGGTGATGATGCAGCCGACCGACATGCCAAGGAAGCGGTAGATGCGGCCCATCAGCTCGCTCTGGTAGCTGGCCAGATAGTCGTTGACGGTGACGACGTGGACGCCCTTGCCTTCGAGCGCGTTGAGATAGCTCGGCAGGGTGGCGACCAGGGTCTTGCCTTCGCCGGTCTTCATTTCGGCGATGTTGCCCCAATGCAGGGCGGCGCCGCCCATGAGCTGCACGTCGAAGTGACGCTGGCCGAGCGTGCGCTTGGACACCTCGCGCACGGTGGCGAACGCCTCGGGCATGATGTCGTCGAGCTTCTTGCCGTTGTCCAGCTGCTGCTTGAACTTGGCCGTCTGGCCCTTGAGCTCCTCGTCGCTGAGGGCCGAAATCTCGTCCTCGAGGGCGTTCACCGCCTTCGCCACGCCTTCGAGCTTCTTGATCTGACGGCCTTCGCCCATGCGAAGGGCCTTGTCAACGATATCTACCACGTTTTGCTCCCTGTAGAGTTTGTTACCGTAAACGAGCATAGCCCAACCTCGTGCAAGTCGGGCACAAACTTCGTTCATAATACGCGGACACGCCGATTTTCGCCGGTAGATGTCCGTTTTCGCGCACGAAAGGGCCCGCGTGGCGGACATTCCTCCACGCGGGCCCTTGGATTCATCGCCGCGTCACGACCCTATGCCGGTTGCGCGGCGGAGCCTCACTTCTGCACGTTTTCCGGGGTGTCGATCTCGAACACGCCGTAGCTCCAGCCATGGCGGTGGTAGACGACGGACGGACGGCCGGTCTCCTTGTTGACGAACAGGAAGAAGTCGTGGCCGATCAGCTCCATCTCGTACAGAGCCTCGTCGATGGTCATCGGCTCGGCGATGTGCAGCTTGCGGCGGATGACGATCGGGGTGTCGCCGACCTGGACCTCCACCGATTCGCCCGGACCGAGGTCGGACGCAACCGCGGCGGCGGGGCTGTTGTTCGGCTCCTCCTCCGGAGCCTCTTCCTCGACTTCGGGCTCGACCACGCCCATGTCGACCGGAACCGGGTTCGTGTAGCCGCGGCGATGGTCCTTGCGGCGGTCACGCGTGCGGCGCAGGCGCAGCGTCAGCTTGTCCAGCGCCATGTCGAGCGCGCTGAACTCGTCCGTGCTCGACGCCTCGGCGCGCACCACGGTGCTGCCGGCGATGACGGTGATTTCCACACGCTTGGCCGTGTCGGCCTGACGCGGGTTGCCCTCGTGCGTCAGCACGATCTGCGCGCGCTGGGCGTCCGGAGCGATAGCGGTCACACGATTCATCTTGCTTTCGACGACATCACGGAACCTCTGCTTGACTTGCGTGTGGCGTCCGGTAACGACGATTTCCATGTGGACCTCCTATGACTCAAGCGGTGTTGCCCGCTATTTGCGGTCCGGCGGCGACTTCGCCGTCGGTATGTTTTATTGTAGCCGAATGAACGGTGAACAATGGGGAACTCGCCCGAAGAAAAATGGGCGTTTCCCGCGCGTTTCGTGAGCATCCCCGCTTTTGCGAAAATTCGGCTCGCATCGCCTCCCCATTGCTCCGCCCCGGCGTGCCGTCGTGTATAGTGGTGCGGTTGAGACCCCTTGACGGCCGCGGTCCGAATCATCGGACTGAGGAACTTCCGGGCTCCGCAGAGCACGATGGCGGATAACGTCCGCCCAGGGTGACCTGAGAGATAGCGCAGCAGAGAACAGACCGCCAGCTTCGGCTGGTAAGGGTGAAACGGCGGTGTAAGAGACCACCGGGCCGCTGGCAACAGTCGGCCGCATGGCAAGCCTCATCGGGAGCAAGGCCAAGCAGAAGGCGTTTGAGGGCTGCTCGCCCGATGCCTTCGGGTAGGCTGCTGGAGCCTGACGGCGACGTCAGGTCGAGATGGATGGTCGTCCGCGCCGCGTTCGCGTGGCGTGACAGAACCCGGGGTATAAGGGGTCTCAATCACCTGTTTACGAAACGTATCCCCTGCATGCGGTTGGCATGTAGGGCCATGCATGCCAATGATGCCGGACGCCCCGATGCGTAGGGCACCCGGCGGCATCGTCGGCATGCATGGCAACGCGCTCTTGGCATTGTCGAGGCCTTCCTTCTCCCGTCGTCGAACAGGCCTCGACGCAATGGCGGCGAGGAACGCGTTATTCGTGCAATGTCGGCGGCATAGGTCCGGCGGCATGGGCTACAACAGTTCCTGCGCAACACGCCGCAGCGTGTCGGGATTATGGCCCTTGCGGCCACCGGCCGACCAGAAACGGCGACGGCGGCGGTCGGGTTCCATGCCCTCCGTCTTCGCGGCATACCTGCGGCCAAGCTCCCATGCCGCGTCCTCGAACACGCCTTCGGATTCGGCTTGCGCCACCACCATCTGCGCCAGGTTCCGCTCCACGCCGCGGCGGGACAGTTCCGTCAGCGCTCCCCTGCCGCCCATCAGCCGGCCGGCGCAGTAGCGCACGGCCGCACGCGCGTATGCCTCGTCATCGATCAGCTGCACTTGCCGCAGCCGCGCGATGACGTCCTCCACCACCTCGGCGTTGTAGCCCCGATCGGACAGCTTTTCGCGCAACGTCCCGGAGGAACGGGGCGCGGCGTCCAGCAGCCGCAATGCCGCCTCGCGGCAGGCGTCCGCGTCCGAGGGATCGTCCGCCTCTCTTGCGGCCCATGACGAACGGGACGTCGAACGCGGCGCCGAGCGCGGTGACCGGCGCGAACGGCGGGACCGTCCATAACGGCGATGGCCATCATCGCCCCGACCATCCGCGCCGACCGCTCGCATGCCATCATCATCCGGCATGCCCGCAATCCCGGCTGCGGCACCCGCATCCGCGGCGTGCCGCGCATCGTCGACCGCCGTCGGATCGGCCGGATGCCGACGCAGAAACTCCTCGGCGCTGATCATCGTCGAACGATCATGCCTTGTCGCCGGACTCGCCGCTCTTGGCGGTCCCCGACGCCGATGAAGCCTTGTCCGAGGCCTTGCCGGCCTTGTCCGCGGCACCGGCGCCCGGATCCTTCGCATCGCCATCACCGTCCGAGACTTCGCCGGCGCCTTCGGCGAACTGGTCTTCGGCGGGGATCAGGCCGAACTCGACCTTGACCTTGTTCTCGATCTCGTGGGTGACGTCCGGGTTGTCGCGCAGGAATCGGCGCACGTTCTCACGGCCCTGCCCGAGCTGGTCGCCGTTGTAGGTGAACCACGAGCCGGACTTCTTGACGACGTTGCACTGCAGCGCCATGTCGAGCACCGAGCCCTCCGTCGAGATGCCCTCGCCGTACAGCACGTCGAATTCGGCCGACTTGAAGGGCGGGGCCATCTTGTTCTTGACGACCTTCACCTTGGTGCGGTTGCCGATGGCCTCCTCGCCGTTCTTGATGGTCTGGATGCGCCGGATGTCGAGGCGGACCGATGCGTAGAACTTGAGGGCCTTGCCGCCGGTGGTGGTCTCCGGGCTGCCGAAGAACACGCCGATCTTTTCGCGCAGCTGGTTGATGAAGATGGCCGTGGTGCCGGCCTGGGCGAGCGCGCCGGTCATCTTGCGCAGCGCCTGGCTCATGAGTCGGGCCTGCAAGCCGACGTGGCTGTCGCCCATGTCGCCGTCGATCTCGGCCTTCGGCACCAGGGCCGCGACCGAATCGATGACGATGACGTCCAGCGCGCCGGAACGGATGAGCATGTCGGCGATTTCGAGCGCCTGCTCGCCGTTGTCCGGCTGGGAGACGATCAGCGAGTCCGTGTCGACGCCGAGCTTGCGCGCGTACACCGGGTCAAGCGCGTGCTCCGCGTCGATGAACGCGGCCACGCCGCCGGCCTTCTGCGCGTTGGCCACCACATGCAGCGCCAACGTGGTCTTGCCGGAGGATTCCGGGCCGTAGATCTCGACGATGCGCCCCTTGGGCAGACCGCCGATGCCGAGCGCCATGTCAAGCGCCAGCGAACCGGTGGGAATGACCTCGACGTTCTGTTCAGGCCGGTCGCCCAGCCTCATCGCCGAGCCCTTGCCGAAACTCTTTTCCACCTGCGCCAGCGCCGTGTCCAGCGCCGCCTGGCGGCGGGGATCAATGCCGGGCTTCGCGTCGGGCGTCTTTTTCGCCGCCGCGCCTGTCTGCTGTGCCATGATCTGCTCCTTGTATGTCGTGGACGTCGGGTTCACCGTTCACGGTATGGGCCATGCGGCCCGTCCGCAAGCCCGTTCGGCCCCTGTGGTCGAACGCTTTGCACCCGGGCGTGTCGCAGGGACTCCCAGACCTTGCGACGCAACGCTTTTCGGCCGTTCGACCGGCCGAAACCCGTACGGGACGGCGAATCGTCACTGTGGATAACCTTACCCCATATGACGAACATTTGTTCGAACCGCGTGTCTTGCCAGCCTTGCGTCCGCAACGACACAGCGACAAAACAACGCAACGGCACAGCGACAAAGTCGCCATCACCGTAGGGAAACCGGACAATCCCGCGCCATGCCCGGCACGGACGCCCGGCGCGTCGGATCAGCGATCGGCGAATCCGACCGGCAACGGCGGCGCGGCATGATCGTCGCCCCATCGCCGCGAATCCGGCACGTCCATCTGGTCGCACAGCACGTTCCACACCACGCGAGGCTGCTCCCCCGCGGCGAGCGCCTCGACCGCCGTCATGCCGCCCAATCGGGACAGTCCCTGATCGTGCGCGAGGCTCCTGCCGTATCCGCGGCCGAACACTTCCTCGACCAGCTGCCAGAATTCACGTTCCTTCACGGCATCCAAGTTTACAGCCCGGCCCGCGGACGATGCGCCCCGGGCTCGCCGCCACCGCCGTGGCGCCATCCGCCGTATAACCGCCGCATACGCATGCGGCCCGCCGCCGATCCTCTCGGCGACGGGCCGCGTCATGCCGTCATCGTTCATCGCCCAACGCCGGACGCGCTCCGCGGCGTCACGGCGGGCGCACGCGCGCTATGCCTCCACCGAATCCAGATAGTCGGCGACCATGCGCAGCATCTGCGCGGTGCTCACGCCGAGCGACTCGGCGATCGAGCTGAGCAACTCGGAACTGGCCTCCTTCTGCCCGCGTTCGACTTCCGAAAGATATCCGAGCGACACGCCGGCCTTCTCGCTCACCTCGCGCAGCGTCTTGCGGTCGCGGGTGCGCAGTTCGCGCAGCACGTGGCCGATGGCCTCGCGCAACGACACGTCACGCACGTCCGCGGACGCGTCGCGCACCGTGCGGGATGCGCTTCTGGTATGGGTCTCGGAATCCTCCTCCTGCCACATGCGGTTCAGCGCCGCCTTGCGTTCGTCCTTGGCCTTCTTGGCGGCGCGGGCGGCCAGCACCTGCTGCTGGGCGAACATCACCGCCCTGCGCTGCGCCGGAGTGAGGTCGCGCATGCGCGCGCTGCCCGGACGGGCCGCCACCGGGCTGATCTCCTCGACATTGATTGTTGCTGCGCTGCGGGTCATCGTTTCCATCGCAACCCTCCTTAAGTGCTCGTCGACATTTCGTGTTTCCACTATCTTCAACACCCGAGCCGCGGCATTATTCCTGAGAACTTGCTGTAAATAGGCTCAGGTTTTCCAGAACGCGCAATACGGTGAGCCGGCGCACCTGCCCGCGCGTGCCGCTCAGGCGCAGTTCCTTCCACACCTGGCGGCCGTGCCCGTCCGAGGCGAGCGCGCCGGGGATTGCGAGGCCTATGTAGACGAGTCCGGCCGGCTTGTCGCCGTCCGGCCCGGGTCCTGCGACTCCGGTGGTGGACAGGCCGATGACGCGATCGCCGTATTCGGGCTGGGCGTACAGGCGCGCGGTCGCGGCCGCCATCTGCCGCGCGACCTCGGGATGCACCGCGCCTTCGCGTTCGAGCAGCCCGCGGTCCACGCCGAGCACCGACGCCTTCGCCCGAATGTCGTACGTCACCGCGGAGCCGAGGAACACGTTGGACGCGCCGGGAATGCGCACGAACGCGTCGGCGAGCAGTCCGCCCGTCAACGATTCGGCGGCGGCGATCTTCAGACCGCGCTCCTCGCAGCATCGCAATATGCCGGCGGCGAGCTCGTCGCAGCGCCGCGCCACGCCGTCATCGTCGATCATCGTCATGTCGTTCTCCTTCTATGAAAAATCCCTCCCGCTGGGCGGGAGGGGTGACATCATGCGCCGGTCATGCGCCGGGCGGAGTGCCGGCGGCGGACCGGACGGGGCGCCGGGCGCAACGTCACTTGCGCTTCGCCTCGGGCGCGTCGCCCGTGCCTGACTTGCCGGACTTGCCGTGGCCGAACGTGTTGATCAGGTACACACCACCCGAGTACAGGCACAGCACCAGCGCCACGTAGATCATCAGATACGTGAGGAACAGGTAGACAGTCAGCCACATCGGGTTGTCGCCCGAGCCGCCGGCGAACTGCCAGAACGGCAGGAGCAGCATGGCGAGGCCGATGCACTGGAAGAGCGTCTTGAGCTTGCCGGGCCATGCCGCGGCGATGACCTTGCCGCCCGTGTCGATCACGAAGAAGCGCATGACGGTGATGCCGACCTCACGCAGCAGGAACAGCGCGACGACGACCCAGCCCAGCACGGTCGGTCCGAGCTCGCCGAACGCCGCGGCCACCACGAGCGTGGCGCAGGTGAGCAGCTTGTCGGCGATGGGGTCCATGAGCTTGCCGAGTTCGGTGACCTGGTCGAATGTGCGCGCCATCCATCCGTCGAGCTTGTCGGTGGACGCGGCGACGATGAACAGGATCGCGGCGGCCCAGCGCATCGCATAGTTCTGCGCGCCCCACGGGCCGGCGGCGATGTACAGGCCGAGGAAGATCACGACCAGCACGATGCGCGAATAGGTGACCAGATTCGGCGGCGCATTCCAACCGTCGAGCAGCGACGGCTTGGCGGATTCTGTGGTATCCATCTTTTCCATACTGTTCACGTTACCCCCACATTGATACGTTGCGTGACCGTTCGCCGGGAACATCCGGGGAAAACGGTGGGAACGGGACTATGCGCCGCAGCGCACCCCGAAGACGGACGATGCGCGGTCCGTCCCGATGATCCCGCGTTCGGACGGCGTTCAGGCGGCGAGCAGCCGGCGCCCGTAGTCGAGCACGATGCCGTCGAGCAGGCCGTGCTCGCTGGCGACGAACGTGTCGATTGCCTCGCCGTGGTCGGCCAGCGCCGCCTCGGACACCTTGGCGAGCACGCGGCTCCACACGAGCGCGCCGCCGCCGACCACGTCGATGCGCCCCGGGTGGATGGTCTTGTATTCGGCGCGCTCGGCGCGCGTCATCCTCAGGAACCGGTCGTCGACGGCGTAGGCGTCCTCGTAGCGCACGCGCACGCCGTCGACCGCGCGGTGGTCGTATTCCTTGAGCCCCAGCGTGAGTGCGGTCATGGTGGTCACGGTGCCGGACACGCCGATGATGGTGCGCGTTTTGCCGGCGGGGACCGTGCGGAACGCCTCGTCGATGTGCTCGTCGATGTCGGCGACGGCCTCGTCGATCTGCGCCTGCGTGGGCGGGTCGGAGTGCAGGTGGCGTTCGGTCATGCGCACGGAGCCGATGTTCATCGAGAACGCGGCCTCGACCTTGGTGTCCGGCGCGTGCACGCCGTCGCCGCCGAGCACGAGTTCGGTGGATCCGCCGCCGAGGTCGACGACGAGGAACGGCGCGGCGAGGTCGCGCGGCACGACGCTGGTCGCGCCGAGGAAGCTCAGGTCGGCCTCTTCGGTGCCGGGGATCACTTCGGGGCGCACGCCGAGGATGGATTCGACGCCGTCTTCGAATTCCTCGCGATTGGCGGCGTCGCGCGTGGCGGAGGTCGCGACGAAGCGCAGCCCGTCGACCGGGTGTTCGGCGAGGATGCCGGCGAATTCGCGTGCCGCCGCGTAGGCGCGTTCGAGCGCTTCGTCGGCGAACCGGTGCGTCTTGTCGACGTCCTGTCCGAGCCGGATGACGCGCAGCGTGCGCGGCACGATGTCGTGCACGCCGTCGGCGTCCACGCGCGCGATTTTCAGACGGATGGAGTTCGTGCCGCAGTCGATGCCGGCCACGGTCACGGAACGCTTGCCGGGTTCGCTCATGATGTTCCTCTCCCCCTGTCTTGGGTGTTCCTTATTGGGTTTGTGCCGCCGGATGCCGATGTCCGGCCCGTTGCGGCCGCTGTCCGGTCAGTCTTCGACCGCGCAGCGGCAGACGGTCGGGCTGAATTCGCCCGCGATGCGTTCCAGCGTCAGATCGCCGATCGGATTGGCGCCCGGTCCCATGACAAGCGTCTGGGCGAGCAACGCGTGCAGGCATTTGACGCGGGTCGGCATGCCGCCGGCGCTGGTGTCGGCGATGTGCTCCTCGCTGTCGCCGAGCCGCAGCGCCAGCTCATGGCGGAAGGCGAGATAGCGCAGGTGGGCGTCGTGGTACGCGTTGCGCACGGACTCGTCTTCGGCAAGCAGTTCGTTGTAGTCTCGCATGCCGCCTTCGGCCTCGACGTGCGACGCGGCCTTCACGGCTTCCGGACTGGTCAGATAGCAGGTGGTGGGGAACGGGATGCCGCCCGGCAGCATGGGGCGGGTGACGACCGCAAGCGGGCGTCCGCACGCGCAGCGCGCGCCGACGGCGACCATGCCGCGCGGGTATCGTCCCAGCTGGCGTTCGACGATGGCGATGTCCTCGTCGCTTGCCGGCTCGGCCAGGCAGCGGTCCACGAGGGCTTTGGCGGCGTCAGCGAACGGCGCGAGGGCGTCATCGTTGGCGGCGCTGGTGTCGGTGGTTGTCGGTGCGGTGTTCGTTTCGGTCATTGGTCCTTCTTGCTGTCGGTGGTCGTGCCGTTCGCCCTGGAATCCGTGTTGTCCTGGCTGGTCTGGTTCGACTGGTCCGTTGAGGATCCTGCGGAGTTCTTGGCGTCAGTCTGCTTGCCGGAGCCGGATGCGGCGGAGCCGATGTCGGTGGCCGAGGTGTCGGCGCTGTCGGCCTTCTCGATCGAATAGGCCAGTTCACTATACCAAGGCAGCGTTTTCTTGTCCGATTCGGCTTGAGACGACGTGTCGCCGTCGCTTTGCGGCTTGCCGGTGACAGCCTCGGGGTGCAGCACCGTGACGGCCTGCTCGCCGGGGAACACGAAGCCGAGACGCTCGCGCGCCTGCGCGGCGACGTACGCGTCGTCGTTCCAGCGGGCGATGCTGTTTTCCAGTTCCTGTTTCTTGGCGATGAGCGCGGCTTCCTGCCGCTTGAGCCCGTTGAGTTCGGACAGGTTGATCGCGTAGGTGTACAGCGTGGACAGCAGCTGGATGGAACCGAGCGCGACGATGAACAGCGCGATGAAGAATACGATCGGACCGCTGCTGCGCGTTTTCGCCTTGGGACCGGAGGAGCCGCGCGTGCGGCCGGATCGCGTGCGCGACGCCGTTTTCGCCTGTTTCGCCGACGATTTCGCCGAAGGCTTTGACTTGGCCGACGATGACCATATCGACGGTTTCGACGTCTTTCCGGCGTTGCCGGATCGTTCCCGGGCGGATCGTGCACTCATAGGCAATAAAAATACCCGTCGCATTCGACGGGGAATGCGACGGGTACCAATGATCACCGGAGCGTCACGCGGCCATGCGCCGCGTCACGCGTGCCGGCTCACTTGGCGAGGTACTTCTTGCAGGCCTTGAACGCGCTGTAGCCGGCGTACTTCGCGGTGGAGCCGAGCTCCTCCTCGATCTCGAGCAGGCGGTTGTACTTGGCAACGCGCTCGCCACGGGCCGGGGCACCGGTCTTGATCTGGCGGGTGTTCTTGGCAACCGCGAGATCGGAGATGGTGGTGTCCGGGGTCTCGCCGGAACGGTGGGAGACCATGGAGGTGTAGCCGTTGGCGGTGGCCAGCTCGATGGCGTCGAGGGTCTCGGTGACGGTGCCGATCTGGTTCAGCTTGACCAGCAGGGAGTTGGCGGCGCCGAGCTCGATGGCCTTGGCCAGACGAGCCGGGTTGGTGACCAGCAGGTCATCGCCGACGAACTGCAGGCGGTCGCCGAGCAGCTTGGTGATGGCGGTCCAGTCTTCCCAGCCCTCTTCCTGGAACGGATCCTCGATGGAGACGATCGGGTACTCCTCGATGAGCTGCTCGTAGAAGTCGAGCATGTACTTGGAGTCGCGGTCGTCGCCCTCGAAGTGGTACTTGCCGGTCTCCTTGTTGTAGAACTCGGAGGAGGCCACATCGAGGGAGATGCCGATCTGCTTGCCCGGCTCGTAGCCGGCGGCGGAGATGGCGTCCATGATGTAGTTCAGGGAGTCCTTGTTGGACTTCATCTTCGGAGCGAAGCCGCCCTCGTCGCCGAGGCCGGTGTTCAGGCCTTCCTTCTTCAGGACGTTCTTGAGGGTGTGGTAGACCTCAACGCCGGCCTGCAGAGCCTCGGAGTAGGTGTCGAAGCCGTACGGGGAGATCATGTACTCCTGGATGTCGGTCGCGAAGTCGGCGTGGGCGCCGCCGTTCATGATGTTCATGTTCGGAACCGGCAGGATGTGGCCGTTGGTGCCGCCGATGTAGCGGTACAGCGGCTCTTCGGCGGACTCGGCGGCGGCGTACAGGGCAGCCAGGGAGACACCGAGGATGGCGTTGGCGCCCAGACGGCCCTTGTTCGGGGTGCCGTCGAGCTCGATCATCAGGTCGTCGAGAGCGCGCTGGTCGGAGGCATCCATGCCGATGACCTTCGGAGCGATCTCCTCGTTGACGGCCTTGACCGCGTTCAGAACGCCCTTGCCGCCGTAGACGGACTTGTCGCCGTCGCGACGCTCCCAAGCCTCGGCCTCACCGGTGGAGGCGCCGGACGGAACGAGGCCCAGACCCTGGGCGCCGTCCTCGGTGTCGAGCACGACCTGAACGGTCGGGTTGCCACGGGAATCGAGAATCTGACGCGCGTACACGCTTTCAATAGCTGCCACAACTACTCCTTTAACGTATAGGTTGTGATGACAGCCTTAAGAATACCGGGGTTGATGGACGAGACGCAAGAGCGCGCGACACGAAATTGTGAGCGCTCATATCATTGCGGCTGCGCCATATTGCCGGCCATCCGCCATTCATGCTCCGTTCACGTTTCCCGTTCGCGGCCCATCATGCGCCTACGTGTCACATCGGCCAAGCTACATGCCGCGGCCGCGCCGCACCGACCGTCCGATCGGCTGCGGATCGGCCGGTGGCAGCGTCACAGCACCTGTTCCATGCCGATCTTGTACGGAGTAAGTCCCATGCGTTCGTAGAACGCCTGCGCGCCCGGATTGCACGACCACACGTTGAGCGTCACGTTGTAGCAGCCGGCGCCCCGCGCGAAATCGAGTACGTGCCGGTACAGCGCGGTGCCGACGTGACGGCCGCGCGCCGCCTCGTCCACGCAGATGTCGTCGATGTACAGCGTCGTGACATCCGTCAGGATATGGCTGTCCTCGTGCCGTTCGAACACGCAGAACGCATAGCCGTACAGCGTCGTGTCGTCGTCGGCGAACGCGCCGAACACCGGCGTCTCATCATTCGAGACGATCCCCGCCAGTTCGTCGTCCGTGTACTTGGTCACGCCGGTGTTGAACAGGTCCGGACGCCCCCGGTGATGCACTTCCAGCACCTCGCGCAACAGCTTGTGCAGCTGCGGGATGTCCCGTGCCTCGGCGCGGCGGATGTGCACGCCGCGCCCCTGACCGTCAGTCGTCGTTTCGACGTACTCCAAATCGTCGCTCATGGTCGTTCAGTGTAATGCGTCGCATGACGAGTTGCGAACGCCCGCCACGGCATACCGGACAATGGAATTGCATTCCATGCGCATTGCACGGACCACGCGCGGAACCGTGCGCGGGGAGCAGGGAGGCCACGATGAACAGGACCATGCAATCCATTGCCACCGCAATCACGCTGGCCGCACTGTGCCTGTCGCCGGCGCTGACCGCATGCGGCGCGAACGTCAGCATGACGGGATCACGCTGCACCGGCAGCGACTCGCAGACGCGCTACGATTGGCCGTGGTACGACTCGATCGACGATCTCGGCGCATCCGCCGACGTGATCGTCCGGGCGCGCATCGCGTCGTGCGCCCGTCCGAAGCCGGGCGACACCGGCTACGACACGCTCATCACGCTCGACACGATCAGCGCGGTCACGGGCGGCGGCGAGGCCAGTGGCGACGCCGTTCCACGGGCAGGCGATGCCGTCGCCGTGCACGGCTACACCGCCAAGGCGTCCGGCGCGGGCGAACTGACCGTCGGAGACGAATACGTCTTCTTTCTCGCGCACTACGATGACGGCACGTACGCGCAGCTGACGCCCGCGCTCAGCACGTTCCCCGTCACCGACGCGGCCAAGCGCAATCCGGCCGCCTCCGCGAACGCGGACGGCTCGCTCCGTCTCACCGACGATCTGGCGGATCGGCTCGGCCTGGCCGGCGCCTGACCGCGACGGCAATCTCCACGAGACGTCGCTTTGTCCGACGCCGGCGGTCCTGCAATTTCGGACAGCCTTACGGCCGCGCTTTGCCGGCTCGCCTGTCGGCTCGCACGCCGGCTACAAACGGCTCTGCCGTTTGCTTGACGCCGGCGTCCATGCGAAATCGTTGAGGAGGTCGGAGGTCCAGTCCATGACCATCTCGCCGCTCATTGGTCCGGAACCGAGCGAGCCGGCGAAGGGGGCGGGGATCAGGTACGCGTGCGTGAGCGCGCGGTACTGGGCGCCCTTGTAGATGCGGTTGATGCGCATCTGGATGGATTCGGGCGGGTCGATCTTGCCGACGCGCACGTTCTTCCCCTGCGCGATGATCTCCGAAATGCCGAGTTTGCGGGCTTTCATGCGCAGGCGCGCCACGCCGAACAGCGTCTCGAACTCCTCCGGCAGCTTGCCGTAGCGGTCCGTGAGCTCTTCGGACAGTTCGTGCAGGTCGTCCTCGTCGCGCGCGGCGGCGAGCTTGCGGTACGCCTCGAGCCTAAGCTTGTCCGAGTCGATGTAGTCGACCGGAATCGACGCCTCGATCGGCAGGTCGATGGTCACCGTCAACGGTTCGGCGCTGGTCTCCGGCGCCTTGTACGCTTCGACCGCCTCGGAGACCATGCGGATGTACAGGTCGAAGCCGACGCCTTCGATGTGTCCGGACTGTTCGTCGCCGAGCAGGTTGCCGGTGCCGCGCAGCTCGAGGTCCTTCATGGCCACGTCGAAGCCCGACCCAAGCGCCGTGTTCTGCGCGATGGTGGCGAGACGGTCGTGCGACTGCTGGGTCATCGGCTTGGTCGGATCGTACAGGAAGTACGCGTACGCACGCTCCCGGCCGCGGCCGACGCGTCCGCGCAGCTGGTGCAGCTGCGAGAGTCCGAACTTGTCCGCATGGTCGACGATGAGCGTGTTCGCGTTGGAAATATCCAAGCCGGTTTCGATGATCGTCGTGCACACGAGCACGTCGATGTCGCGATGCCAGAAGTCGCGGATGATCTGGTCGAGCTGCTTCTCGCCCATTTTGCCGTGCGCGATGCCGACGCGCGCCTCGGGCACGAGCTCGTGGATCTTCGCCGCGATCTTGGAGATGTCCTGCACGCGGTTGTGCACGTAGAACACCTGGCCGCCGCGCAGCAGCTCGCGCCGCACGGCCGCGGTGACCTGCGCGTCCTCGTACGCGCCGACGTACGTGAGCACCGGCAAGCGGTCCTCGGGCGGGGTCGCCAGCGTCGACATCTCGCGGATGCCGGTCACGGCCATCTCGAGCGTGCGCGGGATAGGCGTCGCGGACAGCGAGAGCACATCCACGTTCGTGCGCAACGCCTTCAACGTCTCCTTGTGCTCGACGCCGAAGCGCTGCTCCTCGTCGATGATGACGAGGCCGAGGTCCTTGAACTTGATCTTCGGGTTGAGCAGCTTGTGCGTGCCGATCACCACGTCGACAGCGCCGGATTCAAGCCCCTCGATCGTCTCGTTGATCTCCTTGGTCGTCTGGAAGCGGCTCATTGCCGCGACCGTGACCGGGAAGCCCTCATAGCGTTCGGTGAACGTCTCGTAATGCTGCTGGACGAGCAGCGTGGTCGGCACGAGCACGGCCACCTGCTTGCCGTCCTGGATCGCCTTGAACGCGGCGCGCACGGCGATTTCGGTCTTGCCGAAGCCGACGTCGCCGCAGATGAGACGGTCCATCGGCACGGGCTTTTCCATGTCGGCCTTGACCTCGTCGATCGTGGTGAGCTGGTCGGCGGTCTCCTGATACGGGAACGCGTCCTCCAGCTCCTTCTGCCACGGGGTGTCGGGGCTGAACGCGAAGCCGGGCGTGCGCTGGCGCGCCGAGTAGAGCTTGACCAGATCCTCGGCGATCTCGTGCACGTGCTTGCGCGCCTTCGCCTTGGTTTCGGCCCAGTCGGAGCCGCCGAGCTTGTTGAGCTTGGGGACTTCCGCGCCGATGTACTTGCTGATCTGGTCGAGCTGGTCGGTGGGAATGAACAGCTTGTCGGCGGGCGCGCCGCGTTTGCTCGGCGCATATTCGAGCACAAGGTATTCGCGCGTGCTTTTGTTCCTGCCCGCGCCGATTTCGCGCTGTTTCATGCCGATGAACCGGCCGATGCCGTGCTGTTCGTGCACGACGAAGTCTCCGGGCTTGAGCTCCATCAGGTCGATGGCCTTGCGGCGGCGTTTCGGCGTTTTCGCGACGCCGGCGGCGGACGAGCGGCCGGTCAGGTCGCGTTCGGTGAGCAGCGCGGTTTTGGCGGGTTCGTCGACGAAGCCGTCGACGGCCTGCGAGCGGATCACGTCGAACGTGGCGATGCCGGTTTCGTTGATCGCGCGTTTCAGTCGCGCGAGCGTGCCCTGCGCAGCGGCGGTGACGGTGACGTGGTAGCCGGCGTCGATCAGGCCTTCGATGCCGGCCGCGGCCTTCGCCTCGTCGCCGCGGTATTCGCCGGGCGTGCGCGCGGACAGCTGCACGTGGTTCGGCATGCTCGCGTCCACGCCGAAGCTGGACAGTTTCCACACGTCGTGGCTGGAGTATGCGAGCGCGCTGACCGTCTCCTCGAAGTCGAGGAAGCTGGCCTGGTCGAACGTGATCGGGGCTCCCGCGCCGTGGCCGGACGCGGCGACATGCCAGCTGGCGGCGAGGAATTCGTTCGCGGTTTTCGCAAGGTCCTCGGCGGCGCGGCGCAGTTTTTCCGGATCGGACAGCATGACGAGCGCATGCCGGTCGAACATGCCTGAGACGGGTTCCATGTCGTCGATGAGCGCGGGCATGAGCGATTCCATGCCTTCGACGGGAATCGCGTTGGCGATGGATTCGAGCATGTCGTCGGCGTTGGGGATGCGGCCGATCAGGCTGTTCGCACGGTCGCGCACGGCTTGCGTGAGCTGCAGTTCGCGGCAGGGTGTGGCCCAGATCGTGCGCATGCTGTCGCCGTACGTGCGCTGGTCGGATGCGTGGAATTCCCTGATCGTGTCGATTTCGTCGCCGAAGAATTCGATGCGCACCGGGTGCGGCGCCGTGGGCGGGAAGACGTCGATGATGCCGCCGCGCACGGCGAATTCGCCGCGGTCCATGACGAGGTCGACGCGCGTGTACGCGTTTTCGACGAGTCGTGCGGACGCTTCGTCGAGCGGCAGCTCCTCGCCTTGCGTGAAGACGAGCGGTTCGACGTCGCCGAGTCCCTTGACGACCGGCTGGATGAGCGAACGCACCGGCATGACAAGGATGCGGATGGGGCCGAACATGGGGGTGGACGCGTCCGGATGCGTGAGCCGGCGGAAGACGGCCATGCGGCTGGCGACGGTGTCGGCGCGGGGGCTGAGCCGTTCGTGCGGCAGCGTCTCCCATGCTTCGAGCTGGGTGATGTCGTTCGGGTCGCCGTCGTACCAGGAGCGCAGCGACGCGACGGTTTCCTCGGCTTCGCGTCCTGAGGCGACGACGAGCACGACCGGCAGGCGGCGTGCGACGGCCGCGGCGAGCGCCGGTCGGATGCCTTCGGGTGCGCCGACGGTGATGGTCGGGTCGGTGTCCTTGTCGACGTACGACTCGACTTCGCCGGCCGCAAGCGCGTGGAAGCGCGGATCCTGGTCGAGCGCGGCGAGCACGCCGGCGAGGGATCCGTCGGACAGTTTCGCGATGCGCGCGTCGGTCTTGCCCGTCTTGCCCTGTTGTGCGTTCGCCTTATCGGCCATTGAACTTCTCCTGCGTCTTCGCAAGGCCGTTGAAGATGATGTCTTCGGACGCGTCGGCGCCGTCCATGAGGAATTCGGGCAGCTGCTTGCGCTGGTCGGGGCCGAATCCGCCGAGCACCCAGTTGACGGTGTTGTCGTGCGCGTTCGCGCCGCGCTTGGCGTGGCCGACTCCCATGCGCACGCGCGCGTACTGCGGGGTTCCCAGCGAACGGTCGATGGACTTGATGCCGTTGTGGCCGCCGGCCGAGCCGCCGGCCTTGACCTTGATGCGGCCGAATTCCAGATCCATGTCGTCGTGGATGACGACGATGCGGTCAGGCTGGATCTGGTAGTAGGCGCTGATGGAGGCGACCGCGTTACCCGAATCGTTCATGTAGGTGAGCGGCTTGGCGAGGAAGAACTTGACGGTGCGGCCGTTCAGGCTCATCGCGCCCTTGCCGAGCATGGCGAGGCCCTTGTGGTCGGAGAAGGCGACCGACCAGCGTTCGGCGAGCACGTCGGCGGTCATGAATCCCATGTTGTGCCGCGTGTCCTCGTACTTCTTGCCCGGGTTGCCCAGTCCTACGATCAGCCAGAAATCGGATGCCATGTCACTCCCCTGTTCGTCCGTGCGCCGTACCGTCACGGCGTCTCATATCGTGCGCAAACACAGGAATCATACCCGTTCCCGACGTCATCGCAACCGTGCCGCCGGACGTGGGGAGGCTGTGGTCACAGCTTCTTGTACCAGTAGCTCATGTCGTGCGGCGCGTCATCGCCGGCGGTGGTCACGGCCGCGGGCAGCAGGCCGAAGCGGGTGAAGCCGAACTTGCGCATGAGCGCGACCGAGCCGGCGTTGTCGGCGTAGATGATCGTCGCAGCGTGGCGGAATCCGCGTTCGACCGCCGCGTCGAGCAGCCAGCGCACCATTGTCGTGCCGAGTCCCTGACCGTGGTATTCGCCGGCGATGTAGTAGCTCAGTTCGGTGACGCCGTCATAGCCGGCGCGCTGGTGGAATTTCGAGAGCGAACCGAAGCCGGCGGTCGTGCGCGCACCGGTCGCCGCATCGGTCACCTCGATGACGACGACCGGATATTTGCCGCGCGGCTGATGCGAGTCGACCCATGCGCGGCGCGCGTCCAGCGACACAGGTTCGAGGTCGGCGGACGCGCCGCCGCGAATGACCGCCTCGTTGTAGATGTCGGTGATGGCCTGCAGGTCGGCGTCCTCGGCGGGACGAATCTCATAGTTCAGCATGATTACCGACGATAGCATCGGGTCACGCGCGTCGCGCATCATCGCGTCACGAACGCAACCGGTCGCGCGCGCAGACCGGGGCCGGTCGCCCGTCTTACGCCGCGCACAAGCCCGCAAGCCGGTCGCGGAATCGCGCGGTGAAACGCGGCGCATCGACGGTGAGCGCGACGTGCGCGGTTTTGCGCGGCTCGCGCAGCCGGGTCGGGTCGCCGATGGTGCGCCCGCGGAAGCCGTGGCCGTTGCCGGTGGCCGTTTCGGTCATCATGTTCACGTCGAACAGGCCGACGAGCGTCGGGTCGAGCGAGACGGCCGCGGCGAGCGGATCGTGCAGCGGGCTGCCGGCGAGGAAGATCGGATCGCTGGCCTCGTTCGCGTTGATGTAGAAGCGGACCATGTCCGCGAGGAACGCGCCGCGCCGCGTGCCGGTCGCACGCCACCGGTCGGCGTCGGCGCGCGTCATCAGGCACTGGTGGGTCACGTCGAGGCCGATCATGGTCACGTCCGCGCCGGAGCGGAACACACGGTTCGCGGCCTCGGGATCCTGAAAGATGTTGGTTTCGCAGATCAGGTCGTAGCAGTTGCCCTCCTGCGTGAGCGAGCCGCCCATGATGACGAGGCGCAGGTTCGGCACGATGTCGGGCGCGAGCCGGATGGCCGCGTCCACGTCGGTGAGCGGGCCGGTGGCGACGATCGTCACGTCGCGGCCGTGTTTGCGCACCGCGTCGACGATGAACCGCACGCCGTCGCCTTCGCGCGACGCGGCGGCCGCGTCGGCGAGCGCCGCGTCGGCGGCCGTCGTCGCGACGTCGACGCGTTCGCCGCCGACAGATTTGGTCAGCCGGTCGCGGAATGCGGCGACGGATGGACGCGCGGCCGACGCGCGATCGTCGCGGACATCAGCCGCGCCATCGCATGCGGCATCATGCGCCGCGTTCGTATCGTCGCGGCTTTCGCCGACCTCGGCAGCGTCGTCGTCCGGCAGATAACAGGCCGGATCGACGTTGCCGAGTCCGTTGGCGCCATGGAAGCGGGCGCAGCCCTCGTCGACCTCGAACAGGTCGGCCCAGGACGGCGCCTCGCATCCGAGCATGACCGGAATGTCCTCGCGCCCGAACAGTCGCAGCACGGCGTGGTTGTTACGCACGGAGTCGCGCGCGGTCACGTTGCCGTAGGTGCCGACGACGCCCATGAGCTCGGCCTCGGGCGAGGCGAGCAGATAGCACAGGGCGAGGGTGTCGTCGATGCCGGTGTCGACGTCGAGCACGAGGCGGGTCATGGCTACTTGGCTCCCTTCAGGAATTCGTTGGTGGCGCCGTCCTTGGCCTGCGGGACCTTGTCGGTCGGGTTGCCGTTGGCGTCGGTGTAGGCGTGGCCCTCGCCGAGGAAGTCGAAGCGCTTCTGCGTTTCGACGAAGTCGTTGGTGCCGAGCACGAACGAGCCGTCCTTGATCTTGGCCGGGTCGCCCCAGTACTGGCCGTCGACGATCACGTGCATGCTCTTCTTGACGAACGCCTCCTCGAGGTTGTAGTCGGCGGCGTCCTTGGCGAGGATGGCCGCGGCGTCGTCCGGGTTCGAGTACGCGTACTCGTAGCCCTGCTGGGCGGCCTGCACGAACTTGCGCACGACGTCCGGCTTCTCCTTGATCATCTTGTCGCTGGTGATGATGCCGATCGCGTCGCCGTTGCCGGGCACGCCGTAGTCGGGCTCGCTGAAGCAGTTGAGCTTCGGACCGTACATTTCGGCCTGCACGCCCTCCCACGTCGAGTAGAAGCCGCCGAAGTCGGCCTTGCCGGATTCGAGCGTCTTGAACGTGGACGTGCCGACGGTGACCTTGTCGAATTCGCCCTTGCCGCCGTCGTTCTGGATCATGCGCTTGATGACGATGTCGGACTCGTTGCCGCCGAACGTGGCGAAGGTCTTGCCGTCGAAGTCCTTCGGGGACTTGATGGCGGTGTTGCTGGCGAGCGCGCACCAGATGGCGCTCGGCTTCTGCTGGACCTGCAGGACCTGCTTGATGTGCGCGCCCTTCAGGTCGGTGTAGCTGGCCGCGTTGTACATGTTGGACAGCGCGAATTCGGCGACGCCGTTGTTCACGGCCTGTTCGGCGCCGGCCTGCGCGACGGCGACGATGTCGACGTCGAGTCCGGCGTTCTTGAAGTAGCCCTTGTTCTTGGCCACGTAGACGCCGATGTGGTTGGTGTCGGCCGTCCACGCGAGCATGAACGTGACCTTGGTGAGCTTGTTCGACGAGGTGTCGGAGGCGTCGTTGGCGGTGTTGCCGCAGCCGGCGACGGCGAACGCCATGGCCGCGGCGGCTCCGGCCGCGAAGACGCGGGTGAGCGTGGTACGCATGGTTGACGTGAAGGTCATGATGATTCCCTAAATCAGTTTCTTCTCCCAACGCGGCAAAGCCGCGCGCCGCGCTCTGGGACGCTTTCAAGCGGAGTTCGGCAGAGCACGACCGGAGGGCCTGATTCCGCTTGCCCAATGCCCCCGGTCGTCACTCTCAATCCATTCCGGCCGGTTTGCCACACATTGGCGCTGAAGCACTGCCATTGTACCGGTTCGCCAGACAATCCGGGCCGGCGTTCGGGCAAAGTCCGCGAACCGTTCATAATGGGTCATGGCCATATGGCCGTATGCTTACGGCTTGTTGGGATTCGGACGGAACGGCGCGCGGGCTCCTCACCTTACCGCAGGTCGCCTTCCGGCTGTGATGAATGGGACACCCCCACGGAAAGGGGAAGGTGACGATGGATACTCAGCGCAAAGACCAAGAGGAACGCCGCGAACGCATCAAGGACCGCATCGCGACGACGACGGCCGTGATCGTGCTGTTGGCGGTATGGGAGGGTTGGGTGCGGCTCGCGCACATTCCGGCGAGCATGTTCTCCTCCCCCACGCAGATCGTGCAGGCGACGATCGACGCATGGCCGACCCTGTGGCCGGCGACTCGGGTGACCGCGTTCGAGGGATTCGTCGGTTTCGCGTTCGCCGTATTGGCCGGCATTCTGGTCGGCATCGCGTTCTACTGCTTCCGCACGCTGAACGCGGCCCTGTACCCGCTGCTGTACGCGGCGCAGACGATGCCGCTGATCACGATCGCCCCGCTGTTTCTGATCTGGTTCGGGTTCGAGATTTCCGGCAAGATCGTCATCACCGCGTTCTGGGGGCTGTTCCCGATAGCCGTGCAGACGATCCGCGGGCTCAAGGCCGTGCCGCAGTTCTATTCGGACGTGGCGCTCACCTGCGGCGCGACCCCGGTGTGGACGCTGTGGCATGTCAAGCTGCGCGTGGCGGCCCGGCAGATCTTCGGCGGCGTGCGCATCAGCGCCGCGTACATTTTCGCCACGGCGACGACGGCCGAGTATCTAGGTGCGCGCAAGGGTCTTGGCATCTGGCTGCAGGCCGCGTACAACTCGTTCCGCACGCCGCTGATCTTCTCCGCGACGATCGTGATCGTCGCATTGACCGTGCTGCTCATGGCCATCGTGAACGTGTGCGAGCGCGTCCTGCTCGGGCCGGTCGAGAACGACGAGAATCCGGATGAGTGATCGTCATGCCGTTCACGTGGCGACGGTGATATTGATATGCGCACGGTGACATGACGCAGCGACAGGACGCGCGAGGGGCCGCGGTCCATCCATGAACGGGATGGGCCGCGGCCCCTCGTCGTTGTCGGCCCGTGATGGCCGAAAGCAACTCGCGCCTACTGCTGCTCGAGCTCGAGCGCCTTGTTGATCGCCTCCTGCAGCTGCTTCTGGGCGTCGCCGTAGGCGGACCAGTCACCCTTCTTCAGGGCTGCGTCGGAGTCCTTCATCGCCTGTGCGGCGTCTTCGAGCGCGGCCTTGAGATCGGCGTTCGCGGATGCCGAACCGCCGTCCGTCGTGCCGCCGCCGTTGCCCTTGTCCGTGCCGGACGCGCCGTTCGACGTGTTCGAACCGCCGTCCGTCGTCGAGCCGTCCGTCGTGCCGGAACCGGACGCGGAACCGTTCCCGCCTCCGGCCGCGTTCTCCGCGTCGCCCGCGGACGCGCCGGAATCGCCGCCGAACACCTGGTCGAGCGCTTCGTCGAGCGTGTCGGCGAACCCGACCTGGTCGCCGAACGCGACGAGCACCTTCTTGAGCAGCGGGAACGACGTCGAGCCGCTGGACTTCACGTACACCGGCTGCACGTACACGAGCCCGCCGCCGAGCGGCAGGGTGAGCAGGTTGCCGCGCACCACGTTCGTGGAACCGGACTGCAGGAGGTTCAGCTCCTTGGACACGTCCGCGTCCGCGTTGAAGTTGTTCTGCGCCTGTCCGGGGCCGGGCACGTTGGAGTCCTTCGGCAGTTCCTGCAGGCGGATCGTGCCGTAGTTCGCGCCGATCACGCCCTTCTCGTTGCCGGCGTCGGAGTCGACCGACAGGAAGCCAGTGAGGATTTCGCGCGTGGACGTGCCGGCGGGGATGTACGAGGAGGTCAGCGAGAAGATCGGCTCGTTCGTGCCGCCGGTCTGCAGCGTCAGATAGTAGGGCGGCTGCAGGATGTCCTTGGCCTGTGCGGCCTCGGATTCGGTCGGGTCGACGGGCGTCTGCCAGAAGTCCTCGCCGGAGAAGAACTGGTTGGCCGACGAGACGTGGTACTTGGCGAGCAACTCGCGCTGCACCTTGAACAGGTTCTCCGGGTAGCGCAGGTGGCTCATCAGGTCGCCGGAGATGTCGGAGAGCTGGTGGTACTGGCCGGGGAAGACCTGCTGCCACGCCTTGATGACCGGGTCGGACGTGTCCCACACGTACAGGTCGACGGAGCCGTCGTACGCGTCGACGGTGGCCTTGACCGAGTTGCGGATGTAGTTGGCCTGCTGCGAGCCGAGGCCCTGCACCGTGTCCGACGTTTCCGTAGTGGAGTCGGCGGTGGCCGCGCCCAGATCGGTCATCTGCGAATACGGGTACGCGTCGGAGGTCGTGTAGCCGTCGACGATCCACTTGACGCGACCGTCCACGACCGCCGGGTAGACGCGGCCGTCGAGCGTCAGATACGGGGCGACCTTGGCGACGCGCGCCTTCGGGGAACGGTCATAGAGGATCTGCGACGCGCTGGTCACGCGGTCGGAGAACAGGATCTGGTCGGAGCCGAAGCGGATCGCGTACAGCAGGCGGGAGAAGATGTTGCCGACCGACGGGCCGCCGTCGCCCTTGAACGTGGTGGTCGCACCCTCCGAGCCGGTCGGGTAGTCGAACTCCCACGACTTGGTGCCCTCCGGCGCGCCGACGATCGAGTATTCGGTCGCGTTCGGCGAGAAGTAGATGCGCGGCTCGTACTGCTCGGAATCCGTGAGCTTGCCCTGGGTCGGGATGCCGGATTCGAAGAACTTCGGCTGGCCGTCGGCCGTCACCTTGTTGCCGTACGCGGCGACGACGCCGTATCCGTGCGTGTACACGGTATGGTCGTTGACCCAGTTGCGGTTGTCGAGGCCGTCGAGGTCGAGCTCGCGCGCGGCGATGACCGTATCCTGGCTTTCGCCGTCGACCTCGTACTTGTCGACCGCGAGCGTGTCGGCGAACGTGTAGTACTGCTTGGACTGCTGCAGCTGCTTGAACGTCGGCGAGACGATCTGCGGGTCGAGCAGTCGGATCTGCGCGGTGGTGTCCGCCTCGCTGGCGAGCGCGCCGGATTCGCCCTTGGTGGTGGCCTGATACTGTTCGACCTTCACCTTGTCGAGCCCGTACGCCTGCTGCGTGGCCTTGATGTTGCGCTGGATGTACGTGGATTCCATTTCCTGCGCGTTCGGGTTGACCTTGAAGCGCTGCAGCAGCATCGGCCAGACGACGGTGAGCACCATGGAAACGACGAGCGCGGCGGCGATGGCGACGACGGGCGCGCGCCATGCCTTGAGCGCGGCGGCGGCGCGCACGGTGGGCTTGGCAGGGCCTTCGAGCGCGTGCGAGCGCATGAGCCAGATGCCGAGAAACACGCCGAGGATGACGGTGATCGCGGCCATGACGAACGTAACGGGGATGGTCGCGTTGACGGTGGTGTAGGTCGCGCCGGTGATGCGGCTGCCCTGTTCGGTCAGGTGCGTGAACACGCCGATGACCTGCCGCGAGGCCCAGGCGACCATGTTGAGCATGAACCAGACGGCGATCTGGCGGCGGGCGCGCTTGGTCACGTCGAGGATGCCGCGGCCGTGCACGGGCATGGTGAAGCGGACGCCGCCCATGAGCACGTGCGTGACGAGCGAGAACAGCAGTCCCATGAACAGGAGCATGGAGACGGCGGCCACGACGAGCTTGAGGCCGGGCAGCACGAACACGTAGAAGCCGTTGTCGAGGCCGAACTGCGGGTCGGTGGTGCCGAACGGCTGCGCGTTGAACATGAGCAGCACGTCGGCCCAGTTCGCGTTGAACTGGGAGCCGAACACGGCGCCGACGACGAGCGAGACGACGACGGCCACGCGGCGGGCGGTCTGGGACGCCACGCCCTTGCCGATTTCGATCACGTCGCCGTTGAGCCGGATCGTCGAACCGTCGGACGAGTCGGGGCGCGCCCAGATCGCCAGCATGGCGGACACGAATCCGGTCAGGGCCATGAGCAGCGCGTAGGCGACCCACAGGCCGACCTTGGTGCCCAGCTGCGTCCACACGACGCTTTGGAAGCCGAGCTGTCCGTACCACATGAGGTCGGTGAGGAACTGCGCGAGGCCGAAGAACAGGCTGACGGCGATCACGAGCGCCGCGACGACGCCGATGAGGATCGCCGATCCGCGGTTCGGTTTGGGCCGGCCGGGCCGGCGCGCGATGCGCGGATTGGTCGGGCGGCGCGGAGGCTGGCCGGCGGCGCCGTCGTACGTCTGACGCGCCGAGGCGTCGTCGCCGTCCGTCTGCACGTCCAAAATCACCGGATCGTCGTCCGTGGCCTTGCGACGGCTGGCGCCGGGGCGTTCGTCAGGGTCGAATAGAGGTCCGAAAGCATCGAAAAATGACATGCCTCCCAGCGTATCGTCAGGTGCGGAAGGGCCTTCGCCCAGAGCTTTTCCCGCGTTCTCGCGGTTTTCGGCATCCTGTCGTTTGCGATGTTGCGGTACCGGGGTTGTACGACGCCGGGGCGGCGGTCTGCGGCCGATCCGGCGTCCCGCAACGGCTCGCATGCGCACGGTGCATGATGGAGTCGTTGCGAGGCATGTGCGATAATCGGGCGCATGGAAGGGCTGATGACGAGACGTTGCGGAGCGCGGATGCGCATGATGCTGACGATGGCGCTGTGCGCGGCGTTGGCGGTGACGATGGCCGGGTGCGCGCAGGCGGGGCAGACGACGGCGGACGGCAACAAGCCCGCGCAGTCCGCGACGCAGTCCCCTCGTCAGGAACCGACGAATCAACCGCAGTCATCGCCGAACCGCGACGATCATGAGGCGAACGCCGTGCCCGAGCCACGCGACGATTCGCCCGCCGGCAAGGCGAAGCGCGCGGTCGCGGCGATGAGTCTCGAGGAGCGGATCGGCCAGCTCATCATGGCGCCATTGTTCGCCGGCAGCGCTCCGTCCGTGCTGCAGGATCTGATCGCGAACCGGCACGTCGGCTCGGTGCTGCTCATCGGCAACTGGAACGGCGGAGTCGCGTCGGTGCGCGCCGCGACCGATGCCTTGCAATCGTATGCTCCGGACGGGAATCGTCTGCTGATCACCGCCGATCAGGAGGGCGGGCTCGTGCAGCATCTGCAGGGGCCGGGCTTCGACGCGATGCCGTCGGCGGTCGGTCAGGGGCTCATGGACGCGGCAACGTTGCGCTCGTCGGCGGCGGCGTGGGGCGCGCAGCTCGCACAGGCCGGCGTCAACGTCGATCTGGCGCCGGTCGTGGACACGGTGGTCGGCGACCGCGCCGCCAACGCTCCGATCGGCGCGCTGGATCGCGATTTCGGATTGGATGCGAACGGCAACGCCGATCATGCGATCGCGTTCGTGCAGGGCATGCGGGACGCCGGCGTGGCCGCGTCGATCAAGCATTATCCCGGGCTGGGCGCGGTGAGCGGCAACACGGATTTCACCGCGGACGGCATCGTCGACGCGACCACGGCATTGAACGGCCCGGAAATCGGCGCGTTCACGCGCGTGATCCGCGAGGCCAGACCGGCGATGGTGATGATGTCGCTGGCGACTTACCAGCACATCGACGCCGAGCATCCAGCCGCGTTCTCGCCGACGATCATCGACGGTTATCTGCGCGGCACAACCGGCTATGAGGGCGTGGTCACCTCCGATTCGCTGTCGGCGACGGCCGTGAGCGGCGTGCCGGCCGACCAGCTCGGCGTGCGGTTCGTCGAGGCGGGCGGCGACCTGGCGTGCATCGGCGATCTGACGTACGTGCAGCCGATTCTTGATGGCCTGCTCACTCGGGCGCGCGCGGACGCGGCGTTCGCCGCCAAGGCCACGCGTGCGGCCGAACGCGTCATGACCCTCAAATACGAGACGGGACTCGCCGCCTGATATCCTCAGCCGCGCGGCAGTCAGACGAAGACGAGCTGCACGAGAACCATGTAGAGGATGGTGCCGCCGGCGATCGACAGCAGCATGTTCTTCTTCCACAGGTGCAGGCCGATGATGGCGAGCATGGCGATCGCCTCGGGAACGCCGTGCGAGCCGGAGACGAGCGAGACGTCCTTGAGCGAGTAGACGACGAGCAGGCCGGTCATCGCGTACGGCAGCACGTCGCCGAGATAGCGGATGAACCGCGGCGGCTCCTTCGACTCGGGGAACAGCAGGAACGGGATGAACCGGGTGAGCATCGTGCCGATCGCGACGACCGCGATCGTCGCCACGGACTGCCAGAACGTCATGGTCATCGGGACTCCCCTTCCATTGCCGTCTCGTTCGCCGTCTTGATCGGCTCGCCGACCTTCGGCTCGGTCGACGTGTCGTCGTGCGGGTTGTCCAGATATGGCCGCAGCACGACGAACAGCGCCAGCATCAACGCCAGCGACGGGATCATGAACCGGTCCGCGCCGAACGCGACCAGGCACAGCGCGGACGCGAGCACGCCGATCATCGCCGGCACATGCCGCGGCTGTCCCATCCACTGGTCGAGGAAGATCACCAGGAACAGCGCGGTGAGCACGAATTCGATGCCCTTCGTGGAAAACGGCAGCAGACCGCCGACCAGCCAGCCGATCGCCGTGCCGATGATCCAATACCAGCGGTTGAGCAGGTTCACGAACATCATGAACCAGCCGCGGTCCACGTCCGCCGGGATCTTCGCCGACGAGTTGATCGCGAACGATTCGTCGCACATCGCGAAAATCAGATACGGCTTCTTCCAGCCCGTGCCTCGGTACGGCCCGAGCATCGACAGCCCGTAGAACAGGTGGCGGGCGTTGACCATGATCGCCAGCAGAAACGCGACGATCGGGTTGAACGCGGACAGCAGCAGGTTCACGGTCACGAACTCCATCGACCCGGCGAAAATGAAGTACGCCATGCACACCGGATACCAGAACGCGAAGCCCTTGGCATGCATGAGCAGGCCGTACGAGCAGCCAAGGAACAGGAATCCGGCGGCGATCGGCAGGGTCAACGGCAGCGCGGTCTCGAACGCCTTGGCTCTGACGCCTCCTCCAGTGCGCATGTGTCGTCTCCTTCCCTGCCCGCCCGCGGAGACGCCCGCGGGTTTACGTCCATGCCCCGTTTATCTTAGGACAGGCCCGGACGGAAACGACGCCGCGTATCAGGACGCGAGCGGCAGCGTGATGAGCATGGTGGTGCCGTGTTCGGACGTGGATTCCACGTCGAGTGTGCCGCCGTAGCGGTTCGCCACGTCGCGGGCGAGCGCGAGGCCGAGCCCGTAGCCCTGATGCGCGGTGCCGTCGTCGTCGCGCGCGAACCGGCGGAACAGGCGTTCCGGATTCTCCCCGATGCCGTGCCCGTGGTCGGTGACGCGGATGGCCGCGTCGCCGTGCCGGTATCCGAGCGAGACGACGACGTCGGAGCCGTCCGGCGAATGGGCGATCGCGTTGTCGAGCACGGCGACCACGCAGCGCGAGAGGCCGACCGCATTGCCGTTGACGACGAAGTGGCCGCGGTCGCCGTCGACGCGCGTCACGATCGACACGCGGTGCTTGTCGGCGAGCGGACGGACCGCGTCGGCGGACTGCGCGATCACTCCGGCGAGCGCGACCGGCTGCGTGTTGACCGCGCCGCGCGCGGCGACGAGCAGGTCCGTCAGGATCGCGTTCATGCGGTCGACGTCGCCGCGCAGGTCGTCGAGCGGCTGGTCGATGGGCTGGCCGTGCGCGCGGCGGAAGTCGATGAGGTCGATGCGCGTGGAGATGACGGCGAGCGGGGTTTTCAGCTCATGGCTGGCGTCGGCGACGAAGTCCTTCTGCAGTTCGAGCGCGTGTTCGAGCGGTTCGACTTCGCGGCGCGCATAATGCCAGCCGACGAGCGCGACGGCGGCGATCACGCCGAGCACGAACAGGACGGTGAACGCGACGGCCTTGCGCGTGTCGATGACCATCATGCCCGAGCCGAACTGTTCGGTCACGGACATGGCGTTCGGGTCGAGGCCGCGTTCGCTGAACTCGTGGCGCGAGCCGAGCAGCACGCCGAGCACGAACGCAACGCCGCCGCACAGGGTGATCGCGGCCATGGCGGCCGTCATCCGCAGGCTGATGAGCCCCGCCGCTCCCCCGTGCAGGGTGAGTCGTTTCAGCGGCGAGCCCGTCGCCCGCCCGCCCGGTTTCGTCGTGCCGCCGTTCGGATCATCGTCCATGGTTCCGTCCTTCCGTCGTCAATCGTGTACGCATCCCGCGTTTCGCCACCGTCCGCCGTCATCGGCCGAGTTGCCCCGCCGCGGCGTCTCACTGCGCGACCGGACTGCCGATGCGGTAGCCTCGTCCGCGCACCGTGTCGATGATCCCTCGCGTCGTCTTGCCGCGCACGTACGACACGTACACGTCGACGGTGCCCATGTCCGCGCCCTCGTTGAACACGCGGCCGAGCAGCTCCTCGCGGCTGAACACGTGGTCGGGCGAGCCGGCGATCACCGTGAGCAGCTTCGTTTCCGCGTCGGTGAGCGCCACGCTATGCCCGTCCGGGTCCTCGACGGCGTTCGAGCCGGGCTTGAGCGTCCAGTCGCCGATGGAAATGCTGGCCGACTGCGCGTGGAATCCACGCAGCAGCGCGCGCAGACGGGCTTCGAGTTCGACAAAGTGGAACGGTTTGGACAGGTAGTCGTTCGCGCCGCTGTCCAAGCCGGTGACGATGTCGTCGACGCCGGACAGCGCGGTCAGGACGAGCACCGGCACGGTCATGCCGCCGCCGCGCAGCGTGCGGACCAGGTCGAGCCCGTCGCCGTCGGGCAGCCGACGGTCGACGATGAGCGCGTCGTAGCCGGCGCGGCGCAGTCTGTCGCGTGCGGCGGCCTGCGTTTCGACCCAGTCGACGCGATAGTCCGGCTGCAGCATTTCGCTGGTCATCGCGCCGAGGTTCGGATCGTCTTCGATCAGCAGCACGGCCGGCAGCAGCAGCCGCGCCGGATCGCGCAGCGCGACCGGATCGTTCGCTCCCGTCGTCGTATCGCTGGCGGTCATCATCGTTCACGTTCCTTTCCGCGCGCCGGTGTGCCGCGCCTGTCCGTATGCCTTCTCTTCGTGTGCGGCCGCGATTCCGCCACGGTCCCGCACACCGCACCGTCCGTCCCACCGGACTCCATCGCGTCTCAGACTATGCTAAGTCCGCGTGCGCATCGGGGCCGAGATCCGGAAACCACCATCATCGTTTTCGCTAAGATTCACTAAGAAAGCACTCAGAATCGCCGTCGGTTCGCCATAACCGCGTCCGGTTCGTAGCATGGCGGCTATGAGTGAACCGAATCGATTATTGGACGTGGCCCATGCGACGTGCCGCATGCCGAAGGTCACCGCGCAGGCGGACGAGACGCTCCGGCTGCCGTCGCTGTTCCGCCGCGCGGACAGGCATCCCGAAACGCGGGAGATGAAGACGATTTTCTCCGACCTGTCGTTCTCGCTGTCGAGCGGCGACATCGTCGATCTGGTCGGACCGTCGGGCTCGGGCAAGTCGACGCTGCTGACGACGATCGCGCAGCTCAACCCGCACGCGAACGCCGATCTGACGCTCGAAGGCGTTCCGGCATCGAGGATGAGCCCGGAACGCTGGCGGCGCGAGGTCGCCTATCTGCCGCAGCGGCCGACGCTGACCGGCGCGACCGTGCGCGAGGCTATCCTCATGCCGTTCTCGCTGCGCGTGCATCGCGTCGCCGACGACGGTTCGCCGCTGGAGGAGCGCCGGCCGGACGAGGCGACGCTGCGCCGCACGCTGGACAACGTGGGCTGCTCGGACATCGAGCTGGAACGTTCGCCGCAGGATCTGTCGGTGGGCCAGCAGGCGCGCGTGTGTCTGCTGCGCACGCTGCTCACGCTGCCGAAGGTGATGCTGGCGGACGAGGTGGACGCCGGTCTGGACGACGAGAACGCGGACAAGGTGGGCGAGATCCTCGCCTACGCGGCGCGCGAGAAGGGCATGGCGATCGTGCGCGTGCGGCATCGCAGCGCGGACGGTCGGGCGACCCGCACGCTGCATCTTGAGGCGGGCGCGCTGACGGAGATCAAGGCGAATGCGGCGGCCGTGCCGGCTACGCACGGCGGCGAGCTCAGGGAAAGCGAGGCGACGCGATGAACGGCACGGGCGCAGGCTCCTACCCCATCGACGTATGGGGTCTGATCATCACCATCCTGCTGGTGGCCGTGGCCGCCGGCCTGTCGTACGCGATGCGGCTCGGCGTGCACCGGCAGATGCTGTGGGCGACGATACGCTCGCTCATCCAGCTGCTGGCGATGGGATACATCCTCAAGTTCGTCATCGAGCAGAACAATCCGTGGCTGGTGTTCGCCCTGATCGCCGTGATGATTCTCGCGGCCGTGCAGATCACCATGTCGCGCGCGTCGAACATTCCGCGCTCCGTCATGCCGTCCGTGTTCCTGACGCTCACGGCGAGCGTGATCCTGCAGGTGTGCGTGGTCACGGAGATGGTGATCCGCCCGCATCCGTGGTACGCGCCGACCGTGCTGGCGACCATGAGCGGCATGCTGCTGGGCAATGTGGTGTCGGCGATCGCCGTGGCGATGAGCCGGTTCTTCTCCGACATGGATGCGCGCCGCTACGAGATCGACATGCTGCTCAGCCTTGGCGCCACGCCGTTCGAGGCGGCCAAGCCGTCGATCATCTCGTCGGTCAAGCTCGGCATGATCCCGACGATCTCGCAGCTCGCGTCGAGCGGCATCGTGCTGATCCCGGGCATGATGGCCGGCCAGGTGATCGCGGGCGCGGACCCGCTGACGGCCGCGAAGTACCAGCTCGTGGTGCTGGCGGTGATCAGCGCGCTGACGCTCATGGCCGACTCGCTGATCATGATCCTGATCTACAAGACCTCGTTCACCGCGCTGCACCAGTACAGGACGGCCGACGCGCGGTAATGATGCGGAGGCGGCCGACTGCCCTCCTGTGATATCACGAGTGGCGGTTTTCTTTCGCTGAGTCACGCTCAGCGAAAGAAAACCGCCACTTGTGTTATGCGGCGCCCAACGGCCAAGGTCAACGGCCCAAGTCAGTGACCCGGGTCAGCGGCCCATGCGGCGGAACGGGGCGCGCTTGATCTTGGAATGACGGC
>NZ_JAHBBH010000087.1 GCF_019331735.1 Bifidobacterium miconis | reverse complement strand
GTTTCACGTGAAACGTTCTTCGGCATCGAGCCGCCCGAAACCATCTATCGCAAGCAGAACGCGTTCGTCGCGCGCAACCAGTGGGAAACCGACCCGGCCGACCCGTGCTATCACGGCCTGCTCATGTGGGATCTGACCAACCGTCGCCGCATCAACGCGACGTTCAACCCCGACCTGCCGAGCTGGATGGCCGGCGGCAGCGACGAAATCGGCCTCGTCTCCGGACTCATGCTCTCCGAATGGAACGTCTACCGGCCGAACGAGGAGCAGCTGCGCGTGCTCGACGGCTACTGCCGCGACTTCATCGAACAACGGCTTACCGAACAGCCCGGATACAAGGTGCACCGCATGGTGCCGTGGTTCACAATGTTCGAACCGTGGGCCGGCCGCGGCGCCGACGACGTGTGGCGCGCGTTCAACTACGTGCACGTCGCCAACACGTTCCTCAACATGTACCGCATCGCCAAGCGCTACCGCGCCGAATACCCGTGGCTCAACGAACCGACATACTGGCTCGAACGCGCCGCACGCTACTTCGCCGCCATGTTCGACTACTGGATGTTCCCCGACGGCGAAGGCGCGGACCACTACGCCAACATGGGCGAAAGCGTGCTCGCCATGCACCTGGCGGATGCATTGCGCGCCGAAGGACTTAACGAGGAGGCGACCCGCGTGCGGGGGCTCGTCGAGAAAAAGGCATGGTACTTCGCCGGCAAGGACTATCCGTACGGCTCCGAAATGGCCTACGACTCCACCGCGTACGAAGCCGTGTACGGCTACGGCGCGGCCATCGGCGACGAACGCGTCATGGCATCGTCCATGCGCGTCGCGCTCGCCAACCGCGGCCGCCAGCCCGACTGGGCGCTCGGCATGACCGACCTGCGCGGCTGCGGCGACAGCGGCTGGAACGTCAGCTACATGACCCAGCTCGGCGCGTGGACGATCTATGATTGGGCGCTCGAACGCAGGCACTACGATCCCGACCTGCTGCGATCGTTCGCCGCATCGTACCTTGCCGGCTTCTCGATCTACAATTCCGGCGGCTACCTGAGCGACGATCCTGCAAACGATGGCGCCTCCGCATGGATCCACGTCGCGGAAACCGGCGAACTCACCGGCACTCGGCCCGGCCGGCCGGACGGCAGCGGCTCCAAGC
>NZ_JAHBBH010000086.1 GCF_019331735.1 Bifidobacterium miconis | reverse complement strand
AGGCCGCCGGCGAAGTACATCGTGAACGTGAACAGGAACAGGATCACGCGACGCGGCTTGAAATCCACACGCGACAAGGCGAACGCGGCCGGCAGGGTCACGATCATGTTCAACGCCGTGCCCACCACCGAATACACGATCGTGTTCTTATAGCCGATCCAAATACGACTATCGGAGAACACCTTCTCGTAGCCGCCGAAACTGATGTCCACCGGCAGGACGGTGACCTTGCCCGTCGAGACCATCGCCGGATTCGAGAACGACGCGATCACCACGAACCACAACGGGTAGATCACCACCGCCACGATCAAAGCCAGCAAAACCCAGATCACGATGTCCGCGACCCAGTCGCCCGGCTCCCGGTGCTGCGCCACATGCTTGTTGAACGGAATATCATCACCGGACCGCTTCACGGCCGGGGAAACACTTGCGGTGCTCATAACGCTCTAACCCTTGCCTTTCCTTGACGACCGCTTAGAAGATGCTCGTGTCCGACACGCGCTTCGAGATCCAGTTCGCCAGAATCAGGAACACGAAATTGATCAACGTGTTGAACAAGCCGATCGCCGTAGCATACGAGAACTGGAACGACTTCAAACCGATCATGTACGTATACGTCGCGATCACCTGAGAACCCGGCAGGTTCATCGCGTTCTGCATCAGCAGCACCTTCTCGAAACCAACGCTCAGGATGCTGCCCATGTTCATGATCAGCAGGATCACGCACGTCGGCATGATCGTCGGGATGTCCACGTAACGGATCAACTGCATGCGGCCCGCGCCATCGATCTTCGCCGCCTCATACAACGACACATCCACCGAAGACAAGGCCGCGAGATAGATGATCGCGTTCCAACCGCAATGCTGCCACACCTCGCTCAGCCAGTAAATCGGCGCCACCATGTTCGGATTGTCCAACAAGCTCGTACCACCGAAGAACCGGCCCAACAACCCCGTGTTCGGCGTCAGGAAAATGTTCAGCATCGCCACGATCACCACCGTCGAGATGAAATGCGGCATGTACGTGATCGTCTGCACGAACCCCTTCACCTTCGTGCTATGAATCTGATTGATCAGCAGCGCCAAAACGATCGGGGCGATGAAACCAAGCACCAGAGTACCAAGACTGATCTTGATCGTGTTGATCATGACCTTGCTGAACATCGGCGACGTGAAGAACTGGTTGAAATACTTCAACCCAACCCAACGACCACC
>NZ_JAHBBH010000085.1 GCF_019331735.1 Bifidobacterium miconis | reverse complement strand
GTGTGTTGGGGCATGGTTTACATGTCGTCGCTTGTTGACTGGTGCATGGATACACAATCACAACAGCAGTCGGCATCATCATCCATCGAAAACAACGGGGACGTTCGCAGCGAGTTCCTGCGTAACAAGGCCATCGTCAACGCGATCATCGCGGGCCTGCCGGTGGCGGAGGCGGCCCGTCGTCACGGGGTGACGCGCCAGTGGGCGTACGAGTTGAAACGCCGATACGAACGAGAGGGCGAGGCCGGGCTTCTGCCGCGTTCTCGTCGTGCGCACCGGATCGCGAACAAGACCGATAAACGGCTCGTGGAACGGATCGTCACGATCCGTCGTGGACTGGCGTCCCGGGGATTGGACGCTGGCGCGGAGTCCATCGCCGCCCGTTTGGAGCGCGAGGGCGTCACGCCTCCCGCGAACTCCACGATCCACCGGATCCTCACGGACGCCGGCCTGGTCAGGCCCGAGCCGCGCAAGCGGCCGAAGTCGTCCTACACGCGGTTCGAGGCCGTATTGCCGAACGAGACGTGGCAGTCGGACTTCACCCACTGGCCGATCGGCGACGGCACGGACGCGCTGATCGTCTCCTGGCTCGACGATCACTCGCGTTTTCTCTTGTACTCGCGCGCGTTCTCGACGGTCACCATGAACACGGTCGAGGAATCGTTCCGCCAGACGTGCACCGTGTACGGGATTCCCTCGTCCACGCTCACCGACAACGGGACCGTGTACACGACCAGGCTTTTGTCGGCCGATCCCGGGTCGTTCGAACGCCTGCTCGCCCTGATGGGCGTGCGACAGAAGAACGGCAAACCCTATCATCCCCAGACGCAGGGCAAGATCGAACGATGGCACCGCACGTTGAAGCAATGGCTTACCGCACGCCCTCTGGCTTCTGACCTCGACGCGCTCAACCAGCAACTCGACGAGTTCCGCCTCGAGTACAACGGGGAACGCCCCCACCGCGCGCTCAACCGGCGCACGCCCAAGGAAGCGTACGAGGCGAAGGGCAAGGCCGGCCCCGACCCCGAGATCGCCGCCCGCGAACAGGCCAGACGCGACGAGGAAGCACGAACCGCGATCGAACAAGACACAACCACCAACAAGAAGACCCGACGCCGCAAACCAGCCCTCGTCGCCGAGAGGACGGAACCCGGACACGCCAACGACATCACCGTCCCCGCCAAACTCCACAGGACCGACCGACGCGGATGCGTCATGCAGGACATCATGGGCATGCGACGCACCTTCAACATCGGCAAGGAAAACGCCGGCAAGACCGTGGAACTAGAAATCAGCCACGGCATCGCCACCGTCATCGACCCGACCACCGGTGAAATCCTCGCCGAACAAACCTTCGACATCACCCGCGACTACCAACGCCGTACACGCACACCAACCGTCAACCATGCCCCAACACAC
>NZ_JAHBBH010000084.1 GCF_019331735.1 Bifidobacterium miconis | reverse complement strand
GGGACTGTCTCGGAATGTGTGTAACTGGCTTTGATCGCCGGTCGTGAGGCCGGCGGGAAAGGGGCCTGTGATGAGCATGCCGACTGAGACAATGGAAACCATGACAGCGAAGACTGCCGCCGGCAAGGAAGCCGCGGCGAACCCCCGTAAACGCAAGGGCGCGGAATCAACCCCGGCCGAGCGGGAGCTCGTGTTGGAGATGATCCGCCGTGCCAAGGAGCAGGGACTCGACCTGACCGGCCCCGACGGCCTGTTGAAGCGGTTCACCAAGACCGTGCTGGAGAGCGCCCTCGACGAGGAGATGACCGAGCACCTCGGCCGAGGAAAGCACGAGAAAAGCGCGGAGGGCCGGGCCGCGAACACGCGCAACGGCACCACCGTCAAGACCGTGACGACGGAGGCGGTCGGACCGGTCACGATCGAGGTGCCGCGCGACCGGGACGGCTCGTTCGACCCCGTCATCGTCAGGAAACGGCAGCGCCGCCTAGGCGATGTGGACGAGGTGGTGCTCTCCCTGTACGCCAAGGGCCTGACCACGGGCGAGATCAGCGCCCATTTCAGTCAGATCTACGGCGCCTCGGTCTCCAAGGAGACCATAAGCCGTATCACCGAGCGGGTCGTCTCGGAGATGAACGAGTGGGCGTCACGTCCCCTGGATGCCGTGTACGCGGCCGTGTTCATCGACGCGATCGTGGTCAAGGTGCGTGACGGGCAGGTCGCCAACCGCGCGTTCTACGCGGCCATCGGAGTGGACCTGGAGGGCAACCGGGACGTGCTGGGCATCTGGGGCTCGCCCGCGGCCGAGGGCGCGAAGTACTGGCTCGCGGTGCTCACCGAATTGAAGAACCGGGGCGTGGAGGACGTGTTCTTCCTGGTCTGCGACGGGTTGAAGGGCCTTCCCGACGCGGTCGGGGTGGTCTGGCCCCTCGCCGTCGTGCAGACCTGCGTCATCCACCTGCTGCGCAATACGTTCAGGTACGCGTCGAAGAAGGACTGGGACGCGCTCAAACGCGATCTGAAGCCCGTCTACACCGCCGTCAACGAGGCGGCCGCGGAACGGGCGCGAGACGAGATGCTCGCCAAGTGGGACGGCAAGTACCCGGCCATCCGGGGATTGTGGCTCAACGCGTGGGACCGGTTCGTGCCGTTCCTCGACTACGACGTGGAGATCCGTCGGGTGATCTGCTCGACGAACGCGATCGAGAGCCTCAACGCGAGGTTCCGCCGTTCGATCAGGGCGCGTGGTCACTTCCCCGACGAGCGGGCCGCGTTGAAGTGCCTGTATCTGACCGTCAGGTCATTGGACCCGACCGGCAAGGGACAGGTACGATGGACGGCACGGTGGAAACCCGCGTTGAACGCGTTCGCCATCACCTTCGCCGATCGCTGGCCCGCCAGCGAGAACCAATAACCAAACCGCCAGTTACACACTTAATGGGACAGTCCC
>NZ_JAHBBH010000083.1 GCF_019331735.1 Bifidobacterium miconis | reverse complement strand
GGTGGCGGTCACCGACACCTACGACGAGCATCTTGAAGTGGACAAGCAGACCCTGGAGGTCACCGACCTGTCCACCGGCAGGTTCATCCCGAAAACCGAGTACGAGACCCAGTGGAACGACTCGCAGCACGCGGTGCGCCTCGTGTTCTCCGACGGGTATGTGAAGACCAACTGGCGCAACGGCGCGAACCCGCGCATCATCGTCCGCTTCGAGGGCACGGTCGCCAAGGACGCGCCCACGGACACCAAAATCGGCAACCAGTGGGCATTGACACTGAACAACATGGTCACCCCGAGCAACAGGGTGTGGAACGAGCCTCCCGACTTCACGCCGGTGAAGAAGGACACCCAGGCCGACCCGTCCATCAGCATCGACGGCAAGACCGCCCTGCTGGGCGACCGGATCTACTACCGCGTGATTATCGACGCCAAGCAAACCAACCAGGCCTACAAGGTCTGGAGACTCGGCATGACCGACGACTGGGACGACGAATACCTCTCCCTTGACGCCAAGCGCATCGAGGTCACCGACACCGCGACCGGCAAGGACGTGACCGCGAAGTTCAACATCGCGGCGATCGACGGCGTCGCCTACGTGTACGCCAAGACCGCGGACACGAAGGTGCCGGCCACCGGCGAGACCATCAAGGGCGACCCCCAGCCCAAGAACCTCAAGGAATACGCCGAAAAGAAGGACCACGACCCGTTGAAGGAGCCAGCCATCGACCAGTCGATGCTGGGCACGAGCTACGAGGTGATCCTGCCGATGACCGTCATCAAGGTCACCGACGGACATATCGTGAAGAACAAGGCCACGCAGGTCGTCAACGACACCCGCAAGGACACCAACGAGGTCGCCAACCCCCTCAAACCCGTCAACCCGTCCAAGGACGTGGTCGTGAAGGTGGACGGCGAATCCATCGACAAGCGGAGCGTGTACCTCAACAGCCTGTTCCTCTACCGTCTCGACAGCTCCGTGCTGCCCGCGCACCGCGCCTACCAGAAGGTCACCGACTGGAGCATCACCGACCCGCTCGACACCGAGCACGACCAGTACACCGGCCAATGGGCCGTGTACGCCATGCGCGACCTGACCGAACAGGGCAAGGTGATCGCCCATAAAGGCATGAAGATCGCCGGCAGCAGCTTCGACGCCGGCGCATACGGCGGCGAACTGTTCACCCTCGCGCAGGACGACAAGGGCGTGGTCACCGTTACTGCGACCCAGCGCATGCTCGACCTCATCAGCGGCAACGACGAAAGCGAGCAGGCATGGACCGCGTTCATCCAGTGCAAGCGCGTCAAGACCGGCGAACACATCGCCAACCGGTTCGACGAAACCCTCAACGGCACCAAACGGCCTTCCAACCAGGTCGAGACGCACACGCCCGACATGACCCCGAGCCTGAAGATCGAGAAATGGGACGAGGCCTCCGGCTGGCCGGCCGGCGACCGCGACCAG
>NZ_JAHBBH010000082.1 GCF_019331735.1 Bifidobacterium miconis | reverse complement strand
ATCATGAGCATGCACAGGTGCGCGAGCCGTTCGGTGTGGCCCTGCGTGATGACCTGGTCGACGAGCATGCCGGAAAGGAGCGGGATGGTCAGCGCCATCGTGTTGTTCGCGCAGAACAGTACGAGCGCTCCCGCCACGCGCGGAAGGTCGGGTTTGCAGTAGGGCAGGATCCAACGCAGATTGCCCTTGTCTTGGTTTTTCGTCGGGTCGACGTACATGTGAGGAAATCCCCGCATTCTTGTTTGTTTGCTTGTGGTTACTGTGCGGCTTCTCCCACCGCACGCGGCATTCGCTGCCGCCACGATTCACGACCGTCGTGTTTCTCGAGTATTCCGCAACCGACGCTCTCCTCGCCGGCCGAAACCCCTGTTCGGATTCGCAAACGCCGTCTAGTCTATGCGAACGGCAGGTGATTTCAACCCGTTGATTCCGTGCGTGTTGCCGCGACTTTGCAACGATTCAACCCCTTTTCCGCCCGTCGCGAAATCAAGGAATCGCGCCGCGCGCGATGCTGCGTTTGCCGGCGGCACTGGCGTGCCGCATTCTCTCCCTCAGTCCGCCTGCGGCGGCCAGCTCCCTCGTCAGAGGGAGCTCCTGCGAACATCAATGCCGTTGCATGGTATCGGCACCGTCGGAGCCACAGGAGCCCCCTCGGCTGAGGGGGCTGTCAGCCGCTAGGCTGACTGGGGGAGCGTCACGGCGCAATAGCGCCGTCAATACGCTCAGCATCGTACGCAGCGCGATTCCGGATACAAGAAAGGGTCCCTGCAGCGAACTGCAGGGACCCTTCCCGATGCCCTAAGTAGAAGTTGGTTCCTCGCGCGTTATGCGCGGATCATGCTCACTTCTGCCAGCCGATGTTCTCCCAGTGCTTGGTCTGGAAGCCGGCGGGGCCGTAGTTGGCGAGGCCCTTCTTGACGGCGACGTAGCTCGGCGGGGTGTCCGTCGGGATGGTGCCGTAGAGCTCGAACGCGGCGGCCTCGGCCTTGTTGCCGGCCTCGACAGCCTTATCGTTATCTTCGATGGTGCCCGGGATGGCGGCGAGCTTGTCGACCTCGTCGGAACCGATCTGCGCGTAGTTGGACGGCGAGTCAGAGCCGTAGAGCTGGACGATGGAGGTCTGGCCGAACGGGTTGGTCGCGGTCAAGCCCATGCCCATCACTTCGTAGTTGTGCTTGGACATATCGTCGGACCACTGCGAGGTGGCGCGGTTGTCGACCTTCACCTTGATGCCGGCCTTCTTCATCATGGCCTGGTAGGCGAGGGCCTTGGCCTTGGTGGTGGAGGAGTCGCCGTAGTAGACGTAGGAGACCTCGACGGTCTTGCCGTCCTTCGCGTAGTAGCCATCGGAGCCGAGCTTGTAGCCGGCGTCTTCCATGGTCTTCTTGGCGGCGTCGACGCTGTACTTCTGGGCGTCGGCCGGGAGGTTGTTCTTGTAGCCCTTCTGGAACTGCAGGAAGACCTCAGAGCCCGGGCGCTCCGGGTTCCAGTCCATGCCCTGGTAGGCGATCTTGTTCCAGGTCTCGTTGTCGAACGCCTGGCTGATGGCCTTGCGCACGGCGATGTCCTTCAGGGCGCCGGCCTTGGTGTTGTAGGTGAACACGTAGGTGGCCAGCGAGTAGCCGA
>NZ_JAHBBH010000081.1 GCF_019331735.1 Bifidobacterium miconis | reverse complement strand
AGCAAGGTTTTGGTTTTCCGAGCTGAAGGAGCCTTGCATGATCCCACGATTGCTTACCGAACAGGTGCAACGGTCCGCCGCATGGTTTCCGATCGTTTCCGTCACCGGACCGCGTCAAAGCGGCAAGTCGACGCTCGTTCAGCACGCTTTTCCGGACTACGCGTATCTCAATCTGGAAAACCCCGAACTGCGCAACCAAGCAAACGTCGATCCGATCAGCTTTATCCGGGACCGTTCCACCCATCTGATCATCGACGAAGCGCAATACGCACCGGACCTGTTCTCCATGTTGCAGGTGGTTTCCGACGAAACGAAACAACCCGGACAATTCATCCTGTCCGGCTCCCAGAATTTCCTGCTGCTCAGGCAAATCAAGCAGTCGCTGGCAGGCAGAGCCGGAGTGCTGAAACTCCTGCCGCTATCGTACACGGAAGCACTTGCGGCGCAACCCGAACTCACCATCGAAGAGTTCATGCTCACCGGCGGCTACCCGCATTTGCACGATGCGCACGTACCGCGCAGCATTTTTTTCGAAAGCTATGTCAACAGCTATATCGAGCGCGACGTCGCCGACTACCTCGACGTGCGCAACCTGACCATGTTCCGCACGTTCCTGCGACTGTGCGCCCAGCACGTCGGAGGGCTGATCAAGGAAACCACGTTCGCCAATGAACTCGGCACCACATATCGCACCGTCAAATCATGGATGTCGATTCTCGAATCGAGCTACATCACGTTCAGTCTTCCGCCGTATTACGGCAATCTCAACAAGCGGCTGACCAAAACGCCGAAACTGTACTTCCACGACACGGGCCTGCTCTGCCATCTGCTGCGCATCAACACGGTGCAGGACCTTCAGGAGCATCCGCTGTTCGGCGAAATCATCGAGAATCTCGTGATATCGGAAACGGTCAAGCGGTACTACAACGCGCTCAAAACCCCGGAACTGTACTTCTATCGCGACGACAGCAAAATCGAGGTCGATCTCGTCGACTGCACGCATTCCCAGACCGAGCCGGAACTCATCGAAATCAAATCAGGACGCATGTATCATGACCGATTCGCAAAGCACCTGCGCTCGATCAGCACGCTGCTCAACGTCCCGGACGACAACCGCACCGTGGCCACGCGCGTCGACAGATCATACACCGACCATGACGTCAACGTACGGTCCATTCGCGACCTGTTGCTGCAGACAGAAGAGCCGGTGGCGTAATCCAACGACGATTGCGTCAGACAGCAACCAAAACGTGCAGGTCCAGACAATCATGAGCCGGCATACCAAAACCGACAGCAGCTTGCAGCATCAGGCAGACCACACAGCGCGCAATCGCCTTACACACAATCAACGCGAATGCAAACTTGAGTCTTACTGGCTCAGGTTTTTCACTGTGGGTAAAACCGGGGAATGGTTGTCGGGGATTGCCTATTGTGTGGGGTGAAAGGACAAGGCAGGAGCTCCGGGAGGGGTTCCGGGAGCGGTCACGATAGCCGGTCCGGCCGGGTTCCGTGGGATGCCGTCGCAAGGCGGGATCCGTGTGGACCGGTCGGCTGGCGAGCCAAGCCGTTCCACTCCATGCATGCTTTATGTCAAGGAGTACCGATTATGGCAATGTTTCCGGCTTTGATGAACGATACGATGTTTTCCGATCTGTTCGATGATCCGTTCTTCGAGGGTTGGCGCAACACAGACAATGGTTCGGCGGCCGCGATGCCGGCGAACATGATGTCGACGGACGTGCGTGAGAAGGACAACTGCTACGACGTGGACATTGATATGCCGGGCTTTGACAAGAACGACATTTCCCTTGAGCTGAACAACGGGTATCTGACCGTGTCGGCTCACAAGGACGAG
>NZ_JAHBBH010000080.1 GCF_019331735.1 Bifidobacterium miconis | reverse complement strand
CCCTAGAAGAAAGGTTCCTGACTATGACAGGAAACAACAAGGTTTGGCGCGCGCCGCTCGCCGGCCTCGCCTCGCTGGCCATGCTGGCCACGATGGGCGTCGCCGCGGGTACCGCGAACGCCGCTAATTCGGTGGCTCATCCGGCCGCGAAGACGGTTACGGTGAAGTTCGACAAGGCCACTAATTCGACGTCCTATTCCGCGTATGCGGGCGAGACGATCACGGACGCGATCGGCGGCTACGCGAACATCCCGGGCTACGCGAACGTTGCCGGCGACAACAAGGTGTTCGGCGGCTGGTCGCTGGATGGCAAGACCCCGGTTGATTTCAACACGAAGCTGACCGGCAGCGTGACGCTCAAGCCGATCGAGCTTGAGGAGTACTACGGCGCGAAGCTGGAGAACCTTGGCGTCGTGAAGATTGACTTCGAGCAGGGTATCGCTGGCGTGCAGACCCCGTTCGGCAAGACCGCCTCCTACGCGAAGGACGCGAAGAAGGGTGATGCCGCTGAAAGCACCGAGTACGCGGTGTATGTTGCTCAGGGCACGAAGCTGTCCGACAACCTTCTGCCGAAGGACGTTGTCGATCATCATCTGTACACGAACTATTCGATCGATGGCGTCAAGGGCCAGCTCAAGGGCCTCGAAGTCGCTGATCCGAATGGCGATGAGGCTGAGGTTCTTACCATCAAGGCCGGCGATCAGGTCGATGCAAAGATCGCTACATTCGATGCCACTTCCACGGACCCGAACAAGGATCTGACTGATTTTGGTTATCCGGTTGGCGCGAAGTCCGACGGCACTCCTGATAGCGTGCTGAAGGTTGATGTGACTGACGCGTCGAAGGCCGCCGCTCCAGCGTGGTTCACAATCCCGCAGGACACTGACGCCTATCCGAACGCCACGACGAAGACCGTGTCTTCTTGGAAGATCAGCAACACTGCTAGCAACGGTGATGTCACGTACGTGCCAGGCGGCACTTCTGCGGTGTACAAGGTCACCTTCGTGGTCGACGGCAACACTGTCAGCACTCAGGACGTGAATTCCGAGGGCGAGCAGTGGGCAGCCCTGCCGAAGGACACCCCATCCAAGGACGGCTTCACGTTCGCCGGCTGGCAGCCGAAGGACGGCAAGTTCAAGACCGCGCTCACCTCGTACCTGAAGAACCAGGGCGTGGACGTCAGCAAGGCTGAGAACGTTCTGGTGACCACGGAGAACGACGCGATCAATAACATCAAGATCGAGGAGAACACGACGTTCAATGCTGTGTGGTACAACAAGACCACCGGTATCAAGGTCACGTTTAAGGATGCTTCCTACAAGGGTCATCAGGCTTCTGTGTCGAAGACGGTTGCTGGTGGCGCGTTCCTTGACGAGTCCCTCGCTCCGGCGTGGACCCGTGACGGCTACTACCTCGCCGGCTGGAAGCTGACCAAGGTCTCCGGGAACCAGATCCTCACCAATGATCCCAAGAAAATCTTTACTCTTGGCGATTTGGTGACCCTGGATTGGCAGGTTGGCGACAAGACCGCTGACTTCGAACTTGAGGCCGTGTGGAAGCAGGTTTCCGCTGACGCTGTCGAGGCTGCTCTGCAGTATGTCGATGGTTCCGTGAAGAGCAATAAGCTGTTCACTGCGAAGTCTTGGGCTGATTACGCAGCTGCGTACGACAAGATCTACAAGGAGTACGAGACCGCCAAGTATCAGGCTCCGGCTTCCGGTATCGATAAGGCCACTTCGACCAAGATCGTGACCGAGCTGAAGGCCGCTTGGGAGAAGCTCGTGTTCGCTCACAACACTGGTGCCGACCTGTACGGCGACACCACGGTTCATCGTCTGTCGAAGGGCGGCGAGCACTTCTACACCGCCGATGCTGCCGAGCTGAAGGTTCTCACCAGCAAGCTGACCAC
>NZ_JAHBBH010000008.1 GCF_019331735.1 Bifidobacterium miconis | reverse complement strand
AGCCTCTCGATCGTCAAACTCGTGGACTTCAGCCAGGTTTTCGGGCAGATTCAGCCAAGCCTCCGCCCCATTCCATCCAACATCACGCCTTGCCAAGCAGCGTGAGCGCGATGAGCAGCACGTTGAGCGCCACGATCAACGCCGCCACGGCGATGAAGACCACATGCTTGGCCGTGCCGTCCACGTATTCGCCCATCAATTCCCGGTCGTGCGTGTAGCGCATGAGCGGGATGATGGCAAACGGGATGCCGATCGAGAGGATCACCTGCCCGACCACCAGCGCCTGCGTGGGGTTCGGTGCGAACCACAGCACGATGAGCGCCGGCACGAGCGTGACCACGCGGCACGCCCACATCGGGGCCTTGATGCGCAGCAACCCGTGCATGATCTCCGAGCCGGCGTACGTGCCGACCGATGTCGAGCTCAGGCTCGAAGCCAGCAGGCCGATCGAGAAGATCGTGCCCACAACCGGCCCGAGCACCGACACGATCGCGTGCTGCGCGCCTTCGATCGAATCGGTGCCTTCCATGCCGTGCAGCGAGTTCGCGGCGATGATGAGCAGCACCACGTTCACGCTGCCGGCCAAGAGCAGCGCCCACGCCACGTCGATCTTCGACCCGTGCAGCAGCTGGCGCACGCTCGGCTTCTTCTCGCCCGGTCCGTAGTGATCGTTGACCAGCGTGGAGTGCAGGTAGATGGCGTGCGGCATCACGGTCGCGCCCAGCATGGACGTGGCCATGAGCACCGAGTCGGTGGTGGTGAAGTGCGGGATCAGGCCGCCGAGCACGTCGGCCGGGTTCGGCGGCGCGATGAACAGGCCGAAGATGAAGCCGAACGTGATGACCAGCAGCAGGGCGATCACGATTTTCTCGAACAGCCGGTGCGTGCGCCCGCCTTGGAACCACAGCAGCACGGTGGAGATCGCGCCGATCACGAGTCCGCCAACGAACAGCGGCAGCCCGAACAGCAGGTTGAGGGCGATGGCGCCGCCGATCACCTCCGCCAGGTCGGTGGCGATGGCGATGACTTCCGCCTGCATGAAGAACATGAACCGGCCGGCGTCGCTGAGGCGTTCGCCGAGCAGTTCCGGCAGCGATTTGCCGGTGACAATGCCGAGTTTCGCGGACTGGTATTGGATGAGCACGCTCATCGCGTTGGCGAGCACGAGCACCCATACGAGCAGGTAGCCGTATCGTGCGCCGGACGTGATGTTGGCGGCCACGTTGCCCGGGTCCACGTAGGCGACGGCCGCCACAAACGCGGGGCCGAGGATGGACGCGAGCGCATGCCCGTGCCGACCGTTGGTGCGTTTCGATCCGCGCGTGCGCTGTTGTTCCGCGACGTGCGCGCGTTCCACCTCGAGTTCACTGACGGATTGTTCGATCTGATTATTCTCTTCCATAGCGCGGCCCGTTATAGCGCGCGTATGTTACGACGTCGATTGCCGGCGTCGGTTACGGCAGCTCCTGCGCCGGACACGCGCGCAACACGGCCTGCATGGCCCGCTGTTCCGCGGTGGTGACGGTGAGTCCGTACGCGGCTTTGACGCCGATCTGCCGTGCCACGTATTCGCAGCGGTAGTCGGCGTTGGTGGGCAGCCAGTATGCGGCCGACGCGGAGCCCTTGTCCTGATTGGCCGGACCGTCGACGGCGAGCAGGTTGTTCATGTCGTTGCCGAACCGGCGTCTCGTGGCCGCGTCCCAATCGCGCGCGCCGGACTGCCATGCGTTTTCGAGCGCGACGATGTGGTCGATCTGCACGGCCGCGCTGGTGTCGCGCCCGCGCGCGAACCGGATCGTCTGTCCGGTGTACGGGTCGTCGAGCGTGCCGGACTGGACCTGACAGCTGCCGGCCGCGCGATACGCGACGTCGGTCAGGTCGCGGGCGAGCACGTCGTCGCGCACGTCGCAACCGTTGCCGTCGTCGTCGGTCTGTCGGTAGGCGAACAGGTCGCGATCGTAGCCGGCCGTGCTCGGCTCGTCGTCGACAACGAGCGTTGCAAGCGCGTCCGCGGCCGGGCCGCTGGCCGTATACAGCCCGACGATCTGGCCGACGGTCGGGCTGACGTGCGGCAGGAGCAGTCCGGCCGCCACGCCGGCGAACGCGGCGGCCAACAGCAGCGTCAGGATGCGACCGCCGGGCGTGGACGGGTCGAACCGTCGTTTGCGGAAGTGCGTGGGGCGACGGAGCATGGACGGATTCCGAACGCCCGGCGATCAGGCGTAGGTGAAGGTGAGCGGGTCGTGGCCGGCGCGGGTGGGGCCGTCGAGCGCGTCGATGGCGGCGTGCTCGTCCGGCGTGAGCGAGAAGCCGAACAGGTCGAGGTTCTGCTTCTGGCGGTCGGCGTGCACGGACTTGGGGATGATGATCGTGCCGTTTTCGATGTGCCAGCGCAGGATCACCTGCGCTTCGGTGACGCCGTGCGCGGCGGCGATGCGCGCGATCGTGCCGTCGCCGGCGTTGAGGTCGGCGCCGCGGGCCATCGGCGAGTACGCTTCGACGGCGATGCGGTGCTCCTTGCAGAAGGCCACCACGTCGCGCTGCTGCCAAGTGGGGTGCAGCTCGATCTGATCGATGGCCGGCCATTCGCCGGTTTCGGCGTGCAGCCGTTCGAGGTGCTCGGGCAGGAAGTTGCACACGCCGAGCGTCTTCACGCGGCCCTCGGCGCGGAACTCGTCGAACGCCTTCCATGTTTCGCCGCTGCGCCAGTTGAACGGGGTGGGCCAGTGCAGCATGTACATGTCCACGTAGTCGACCTGCAGCAGGCCGAGCTGGCGGTCGAAGGCGCGGCGGGCGGAATCGTAGCCCTGCTCGGAGTCCTTGAGCTTGGTGGTCAGCCACAGGCTCTGGCGCTTCTCGCCCGTGTTGTAGCCGGTTGCGGCGAGCGCACGCCCGACGCCGGCCTCGTTGTTGTAGCCGGCGGCGCCGTCGATGTGGCGGTATCCGGCGGCGAGCGCCGATTCGACGACGGGGACCACGCCGTCGTCGTCGATGCGCAACACGCCGAGGCCGATCTGCGGGATCGCATTGCCGTCGTTGAGGGTGATCTTGGGGATAGCGGGTACGTTCGCGGGCGCGGTTTCGTTGGCGTTCGTCATGGCAGCCTCCTTGCAGTGGTTGTGTCGGTAAGTCCTGCAACTCACAATAACACCGGGGCTCATTCGGCTGTCGGCATCGCGCTGCCGTCGTCGCGTCGTCAGCGCGTGGACCGCTCGGATCGTGTGGAGGCGCGCGGGATCACTTCGGCCCGCGTGGTGAGCAGTTCCGGCTGGCTGATGTCGCCGCGGATGCGTCCGAGGATGCGTTCCACGGCGGTGGGCGCGGTCCATTCGAGCCGCGAATCCATGGTGGTGAGCGGGATTTGCAGGTATTCGGCCTCTTCGATGTTGTCGAAGCCGATCACCTGCACCTGGCCGGGAATGTCGATCGCGTTGGCGCGCAGGCTGGCGATCGCGCCGATCGCCAGCTGGTCGTTGAGCGCGACCACGCCGTCGAACGGGACGCCCGAGTCGATGAGCCGCTGGGTGACGCGCGCGCCGGAGCCGATCGTCCAATCCTGCCCGGTGTCGCCGATCAGGCGCGGGTCGACGGCCATGCCGCGCCGGTGCGTTTCCTCGATGAATCCGCGCAGTCGCAGCTGCGCGTTGCCTTCTTCGGCCTTGAGCAATGCGGCTTCGTCGTAGTCGCCGCGTGCGCCGACCACCGCGAGACGCCGCGAACCGTGGTCGTACAGGTATCCGGCGGCGGTGGCCGCGGCGGCCGTGTCGTCGGGCGTGACGTGGTCGGCCACGCCCCACGTGGTGCGGGCACCGACCACGACGAGCGGGAAGTCTACGGCGAGGTCTTCCGGAGTGATGTCCTCGACCTCGCTCATGGACAGGATCATGCCGTCGGAGACGGTGGAGTTGAAGTTGCGCAGCAGGTCGCGCGCGCCTTTGGCGGAACCTTCCGCGTAGGTGGTGACGTAGACGAGGTAGTCGTGGCTGCGGGCCGCGTCGATGATGCGGTTGGCGAGTTCGGCGAGGTAGGGGGCGGTGAGCGACGGCACGGCGAGCGTGATGAACCCGGTGTGGTCGCGGTTGAGGTTGCGCGCGGCCACGTTGACCCGGTAGCCGAGGTCCTTGATGACCTGTTCGACGCGCGCGCGGGTTTCGCCGCTCATCCGCCCGTTGCCGTTGATCACGTTCGACGCGGTTTTGAGCGACACGCCGGCCGCCTGGGCGACGTCACGCAGCGTGACGCGCTTCTTGGCTGTCGCGGCCGTTCCGGCGGTTGCGGCGGTTTCGCCCATGATTCCTCTCCTCGGTTGGTGCTGCGGTCTGCTTGCGGCTACTTGCGGCTGGTTCTGGTGACCAGTATGCCATTGCGGTCGATGACGTACGTGCCGGACGCGCCGTCCTCGCCATCCGCGAGCGCATGCGCCCGATGGTCCAGCACCGGCTCGCCGATGACGTTCGGTACGGTGATCGCGTCGCGGCCGCGGTTCAGGTAGAAGTCGAAGCGGAACGTGTCGGATTCGCGCACGGTGTGGATGACGCACGGATCGGTCGCGGCGGCCGTGCCCGCGTCATTGCCGTTCGTGACCAGTCCCAGTTCCGCCAGCAGCCGCGTGATGTCCTCGCGGCTCAGGTCACAGCCGACATACACCGCTTCGCCCTTGCCGTACGGATGCCGCACGATCGCAGGCGTGCCGTCCAGCTCCCAGTCGGCGGCGTCGGGGCCGGCATACGAGGCGACCACGGCGGCGTCCGGCGCGACGGACGTCACGTCGTTCTGCCACAGGCGCGTCGTCATCCCGTTCGTGAGCCTGATCTCATCCGGTTCGCCGGCCGCCTCGGAGCCGAGGATGTTGAACTCCTCGCTGCGCACGCCGAGCACCTCGCGCAGCAGGCCGTCGCCCGCACCCGGATACCCGCCGAGGCCGACGCGGAAATTGTCGTCGACCAGTCCGGTCGCATACCCGACGATCACGCATCCGCCGGCTTCGACGAACGCGGCGATGCGGCGCGCATCGGCGTCGGAGAGCATGAGGACGCTCGGCAACACGATCGTGCGGTATCCGCCCCAGTCGTAGGCGAGCGGCGCCACGTCCGCACGCTCCCCCGCGTCCAGATACGCGCGGTACCAGTCACGCACATCATGCCAATGATCGAGTTTCATGCTCGGCAGGGTCTTGGATCCCGTGGCCCATTCGGAGTCGGCGTGGAACAGGATCGCCGTGTCACCGCGGCGCAGTTCGGTGCCCTGCACGCCCGCGTCGGACAGGGTGCGCAGCGCTGCGCCGAGCTCGCACACGCCGCGGTACACTTTGCTGTCCTCACCCGCGTGCGGCACCATCGCGGAGTGGAACGCCTCTGCGCCGGAAGCGGACTGACGCCACTGGAAGAAGTTGATCGCGTCGGCGCCCATCGCGATGTGGGCGAGCGAGTCGCGCAGGAGCTCGCCGTTGCGTTTGCGAGTGTTGAGCGGCTTCCACTGCACGGCGGACGTGGAGTGTTCCATCACGTACCACGGTTTGCCGAGCGCGAACGCGTCCATGAGCGCGTCGGAGCAGACAAGCTCGTCGAGATGCGACTCGCCCTCGTGGAAGTAGTGGTCGTTGGACACGAAATCCACTTCGTTCGCCCACTGCGCGTAGTCCATGCAGCACTGGTCGGTGGAGACCATGAAGTTCGTGGTGAACGGCTTGCCCGGGCAGATTTCCTCGATCGCATCGCGTTCGGCCTTGTAGAAGTCGAGCAGCATGTCGTTGCCGAAGCGCATGAAATCAAGATTCTGTGCGGGGTTGACCATCGCATCGGCGCCCATGTGACGGGGAATGAGCACCTCGTCGAAACCGTTGGCGTGCTGCCCCCAGAAATCGGTGCCCCACGCCTTGTTGAGCGCGTCGATCGTGCCGTACTTGGCCTCGCACCAGCGGCGGAAGGCGGCAAGGGCGTTGTCCGAGTAGTCGGAACGGTTGTTCCAGCCGTATTCGTTGCCCAGATGCCATGCGGTGACGGTCGGATTGTCCTTGTAGTGTTCGGCGAGTTTGCGGCACAGGGTGAGCGCGTACCGCTTGAAGACCGGACTGGTGGGCTGCCACGACTGGCGGGACCCGGCGTTGACGACATGGCCGTACTTGTCGCGCGGCAGCACTTCGGGATGCCGCTCGTACAGCCACAGCGGAGCGGTGGCCGTCGCGGAGGCGAGATCGACCGCGATGCCCGCCTCGCCGAGCTTGCCGATCACCCGGTCGAGCCAGGTGAAGTCGAACTCGCCTTCGACGGGTTCGATGCGGTCCCAGCTGAAAATCGCGAGCGCCACGGTGTTGACGTGCGCTTGCTTCATGAGACGGATGTCGTCGTCCAACGTCTCTTCCGGCCACTGGTCGGGGTTGTAGTCGCCGCCGTAGGCGATGCCCTTGCCGTTCGGCGTGAGCAGTGCGGGCCAGCGGAAGGGCCTGCGTCCGCCGGTTGCGGCCGGGGTTGGGGTCAAGCCCGAGACCGTGTTCGGGGTTGTGTTCATGGTAGTGGTCGTCATGTCGTGTCGCCGTCCTTGGTTTTCTCATACGTTGCTGGTACACCAGTGTATCACTTGCAACGGCTATGTTACAGCAGAACACCAACAAAGTCGGCCGACGCGGTTGATCCGCCGCGGGATAGATACAGTCGGTACGGGCCTGCGGGCATACGGTCGTTTCGGCACGTCGAAACGACCGTATGCCCGCACGGCGATCAAGCAACAACGACCGTATGCCTTATTATCAGGCCGCGATTATCAGGCCGCGACGACCCGGTCGGCGATGCGCATGGCGGACTCGCGGTGCGAGACGAGCACGATGGCGGCGTCGCGTTCGCCGGCAAGCGCGTTGATCGACTGGAGGATCACCGCCTCGTTGAGCGCGTCGAGACGGCTCGTCGGCTCGTCGAAGAGCACGAGGTCGGACTGCCGCAGGAAGATGCGGGCCAGTCCGATGCGCTGACGTTCGCCTTCGGACAGACGGTCGCCGAGCTCGCCGACCGGCGTGTCGAGCCTGTCGGGCAGCGAGTCGATCAGATCGAGCACGGACGCCTTGCGGCATGCGTCGCGCAGCAGGTCGTCGACGGAACCGGACGTACCGCCGGCCGATGCGCCACCCGACACGCCCGACTGCCCGTCGGGCAGGGCGATGAGCAGATTGTCTCGGATGGTGCCGTCGAACAGGGCGGTTTCCTGACTCATCATGGTCTGGATGCGCCGACGGTGGTGCGCGTCGACGTCCGGCAGCGGCTCGCGGGAAAGCGTGACGCGCCCGGATTGCGGATCCCAGTAGCGCATGAGCAGTTTGAGCATGGTGGATTTGCCACGGCCGGACGGACCTTGGATGCCGAGGATGCCGGAGCGCGGCACGTCGAGCGACACGTCGGCGAGCACCGGGGCCGTCTCCGGCGCATCGGCCGCTCCCGATGGATACGCGAACGTGACATGGTCGAGCGCCATGCCGTCGTACGCGGGCCGATCGGCACCGGTTTCGACGACGGCCGGCACCTCGTCCATCAGCGCGAACAGTCGGCGCGCGGCGGCGAACGTGTTCGTCAGGTTCGCGGGCAACGCGGCGAGCGCGAGCGTCGGTCCGAACGAGCTGGCGATGAGCACGACGGCGACGATCAGCTTCGGCGCACCCTGTAGCGCACCGGCAGCCCCAGTCGCGCCGGCGAGACCAGCCACGCCGGCCGCGCCGGCGACCGCCAGCAGTGCGGCCGCGGCGGTGAAGACAAGCACCAGCACGCCGCCGACGCCCGCGTAATGTCCGTTGATGCGGCTGAGCTTCGCGCGGCGCGTCCACAAGTCGCGCGTGCGCGTCACGATGTCGGCCACGCGCCGCTCCCCCGCGCCGAACCGGATGATTTCGCCGATGCCGCGCATGCCGTCGAGCACCTGATCGTCAAGCGCGGACGATGCCTTGCGCAGTCCGTCGCCGATGCCGCGCACGCCGCGCGAGAACAGCCACGGCAGCAGCACGCCGACCGCCAGATGCGCCGCGACAAGCAGCAACGCGGCCCACGGGTCAAGCAGCAACAGGGCGAGCGCGTACACCACGCTGGTGGACAGCGCGATGACGACCGGGGAGATGGTGTGCGCGAAGAAGATTTCGAGCATTTCCACGTCGGTGGTGATGAGCGCGATCAGGTCGCCCTTGCCCTTGCCGTCGAGCTTGGCGGGGGCGAGCCGACGCAGCGCCGCGAACGCCTTCGCGCGGAACAGGGCGAGCAGGCGGAAGGCGACGTTGTGGTTCATGAACTGTTCGGCGTAGCGCATGAGTCCGCGCACGAGCGCGCACACGGCCATCGCGATGACGGCCGGAACCACGCCCATGCCCCACACGGGGTGCCCGGCGACGGCAAGGAGCGCCATGGTGCCGAAGACCGGCAGGAACGTGGCGGACAGGTGGCCGAGCGTGCCGCACACGCAGGCGAGGATCATGAAGCGCGACAGCGGCGCGGCCTCGTGCAGCAGGCGCGGGATGAGGCGGTACGGGCGGGGCGCTGAGGGCGCGGCGACGGTTTCAGTCGCGGCGTTGGCGGCAGTCCCGCTGGCGTCCGCAATGGTTCCCGCCGCGGCGGTGGCGGCAGCGGCGGAATTACCGGCATTACCGGCCTTGCCTGACGCACCGGCACGGCGACGATTCTTGTTCGTCACATTCGCCTTGGAACCAGTCCGCTGCCCGGTGGCGCGGGCGCTTGACTCGCTTGACTCGGATGCCTCAGCGCGGGCCGCGCCCGCATCGCCCGCCCCGTCGCGCCGACCGACCCGTTCGACGGCCTGCTGCGTGCGGAACAGCCGCGCGTACGTGCCGTTGGCGGCGAGCAGGCGCACGTGGCTGCCGGATTCGACGACGTGGCCGTGGTCGAGCACGACGATCGTATCCGCGTCGGCCGCGTTCGCCATGCGATGCGTGATCATGATGACGGTTTTGCCGGCGTTCGCGAGGTCACGGATCGATGCGAGGATCAGCGATTCGCTGTCCGCGTCGACGCTGCTGGTCGCCTCGTCGAACACGATGACCGGACTGTCGTGCAGCAGCGCGCGGGCGATGGCGATGCGCTGGCGCTGGCCGCCGGACAGGTTCGCCGCGTCCGGTTCAATCGTCATGTCGAGTCCGCCGTGCGCGCGGACGAAGTCGTCGATGCGGGCGCGGCGCAGCGCGTCCCACATGACGGCTTCCGCGGCGGGATCAACTGCAGGCTGGTTCGCAGAACCGACCACGGAACCCGACGCCGTGGCGCAGGGAACGGACGCAACAGTCGACCGCGCGGACGGCCTGGGCGACGCGGACGGCCCGTGGTGCGCGGCCGTGCGATACGCCATCAGGAGATTGTCGCGCAGTGTGCCGGCGAACAGGTGACTGCGCGCGCCGACGACGGTGACCGCGCGCATGAGCGATTCGTCGGTCAGGTCGCTCACTTCGTGGCGTCCTGCATAGTCGAACAGCGCGATCGAACCGGTGTAGCCGACGGTGGTGCCGGCGAGCAGCGCAGCCGCGGTGGACTTGCCAGAACCGGACACGCCGACGATCGCGGTCACCTGACCGGGATTGGCCATAAACGTCGCATCGGCGAGCGCCGGATGCGGCACCCGGGATGAATCGGACGTGTCGGCATGCGCACCAACGTCTTCACCAGCCGAGCCCGAATGTTTCACGGAAGGTTTCACAGATGATTGCATTGCAGTGCCGGAGTCGGAACCGGCAGCGGAATCAGCTGCAGAATCATCGTTCCCGTACGCAAAACCGACCCGTTCGAACGTGACGACGGGCGCACCGGAGTCGGCTTCCAGCGTCTGGGAGCCATGCCGCGGCTCGGGCGCGTCAAGCAGCGCGAAGATGCGCTTGGTGGACGTCATGCCGTTCATCGCGACGTGGAAGAACGAGCCGAGCTGGCGCAGCGGGATGAAGAAGTCGGCGGACAGCAGCACGATCATGATCGCGCCGGGCAGGCCGAGCGAGCCGGACATCAGCTGCCAGACCGCGACGCCGATGCCGGCCGCTGCCCCACCATAGGCGACGGTGTCCATCGCGGTGAGCGAGCGCAGCTGGATCTGCAGCACGTTCATGGTCATGACGCGGAATTCCTCGGCCTTGCGGTCCATGTCGCGGGCGGCGCGCTCGTCGGCGTCGAAGATCTTGAGCGTTTCAAGCCCCTGCAGGTTGTCGAGGAACGCGGCGCCCATGTCGGTGTATTTGCCCCAGTATTTCTTGAACACACGGGCCGCGCGCATGGCCACGAGTCCCACGATGACCACGATCAGCGGCGCGCACACGAGCAGCGTGACGGCGGCCGGCAGGTTGACGGGCAGCAGCACCGCGAACAGGGTGAGCGGCGCGAGCACCGAGTAGAAGAGCTGCGGCAGGAACAGTTCGAAGAAGCTTTGGATCTGCTCGATGCCCTCGCCGGCGGATTGGACCACGTCGGCGGTTTTGACGCGCGACCCGTAGGACGGGCCAAACGCGAGCATCTTGCGGTAGAGCTTTTCACGCAGCGACAGTTTGACGCGTTCGGCGGCTTCGAAGCCGAGCTTGGTCGCGCCGCGCGTGGTGAGGTACCGCACGGCCGCGATCAGCGCGAGCGCGAGCAGGTACCATGGCAGCCGCGCGGCGAACGCGGCCCATCCGAACGTGCCGTGCGCAGGGTCGTGCAGGTCGATGCACCCTCCGGACGGGTCGATCGTGAGATCGACCTTGCACATGGCCGGCACCGCGGCCGTCGGGTCGAACCACCACAGCAGATCGCCCAGCATCATGACCAACGTCGCCACGAACGCGACGTTGGCGAGCAGCCCCAGCCACATCAGCGCCACCTTGCCGGCAACGAGCCGGCCAATGCCGTCAGCGAGCGCAAACAACCGCTTGTCGAACATTCCCCACCTCAACATCTGTCGTGCACGGCGAACCCGTGCGTCCGAGCGGCCGTACCGCGCCGCGAAAATCACCGTGTCCACACTAACAATCAGTGTTGGGTTTCGCTAGGGGTGTCATCAAGGTCGCCGCCAACATTCGCGTCCGGCGGAGGCGTGGGGAGGTCTGGGGAAGCATGGGGCGGCCCCGTTCGAGGATTACGGGTTCTTCGCATTGTGGTGTGTATGGCACGTATGCCTGTTGTATCGGAATCGCGCTGTCGCGCGATGCTGTGCTGTCGGCGGCAGCGATAGCTGCCGCGTTCAACACGGTTTCAATGCTCCCTAATGCTGGCGGCAGCTCTCGGCCCCCTCGGCTGAGGGGGCTGTCACACGCAGCGTGACTGGGGGAGCGTCGCGGCGCCACGCACCGCTAACAAGCACAGCATCGCGCGTAGCGCGATTCCATAATCAAGGCCGTGACAGTCGCGATCTTTCCTCAACCTGTTCCCTCGCGATCCGGTCGATCCTCGCGCACACCGCGTCAAACTGGTAATCCACCTGATTGTTCGCGAACCGCAACACCAAGAGGTCTTTCGTTTCCAATTCCCGGGTGCGTTCGGTATCCTTCGCCTGTTGTTCCGGCATATAGTGGCCTCTGCCGTCGAGTTCGACCACGAGTTTGGCTTTCGCGCAATAGAAGTCGACAATATACCTGCCGACCGGTGTTTGCCGCTGCCAGCGCAAGGAGTGGGTTCTGAGGAATCGGTACCAGAGTTTTCTTTCCCACGGGGTCATGTTCCTGCGCAGTTGTCGGGCGAGAGGCGTGTTAGTTCGCTGGTATTCCCTCATGGGTTTTTAGGATACTGGGCGCATGCTGGTATTGGAATCGCGCTATCGCGCGATGCCGTGTTGTTGTCGGCGCGTAGCGCCGCGACGCTCCCCCACCCGGCTTCGCCGGGAGCCCCCTCAGCCGAGGGGGCCGAGAGCTACCGCCAGCATCACAAGCGCTGCAACCGTTCGGGTGTGGCAGCGATGGCTGCCGCCGGGGAATAGTGGATTGCGCGAGAGCGCAATGCCGTTTCATCGCGCTGTGCGCGATGCTGAGATTGCGCTGTGCGCGATGCTGAGATTGCGCTGTCGCGCAATCTCACGGCAACACAGCATCGGACGCACGAACAGTGCGGACGATACCGACACCACAGAGCCACACCCCACCGAACCCACTCATACACACCAAAATACGAAGAGCCGGATTACGACCTGTGACGTGACGGCGAAACGACGTCGGCCCGGACGAGCGGCCGAGTGGCCAAGACCACGTCACAGGCAAGGTGATGGCCATGCGGATCGCATATCTGCGAGTTGTAGGTCCCTTGTGGGGTTGCCCGGCGGTTGCATCGAATCGGCCATACCAAGAAATGGCCGATTTCGGCTGCCTCCATTGACCCTGATGCGCCTGCACGCGGATCGGGGGATCTACAACTCGCAGATATCCTTTTCGAAAACCGGAAAAGCCGGTCAGCGCTGCTTTTGCGCGGCGACGAGCGCCTCGGCGGCGGCCTTGGTGGCGATCGCGCGCTCCTTGGCGCGGCGGGCGCGGGCCAGTTCGGCTTCGGCGGCCCTGATGTCGGATTCTGCCTGGCGCAGGTCGGCGGTGGCGCGCACGACCTCGAGCTGCGCGTTGGACTGCTCGGACTTCGGCTTCCACAGCTCGGCGATCTCCTCGAGCGTCTTGTCCTTGGTTTCGGGCACGAACGTGACCACGCCGAGGAAGCACAGCAGGTTGGTGCCGGCGAACACGAGGAACGTGCCCATGCCGCCGATCGAGCTGATCATGACCGGCGTGAACTGGCCGATCGCCCAGTTCGTGGCCCACAGAAACACGGTGCAGATGCCGGTGGCGCGGCCGCGCAGGTAGGTCGGGAACAGTTCCGGGATCATGATCCACGGGATCGGGCCCATCGAGAACGCGAACGCGGAGGTGAAGCACATCACGAAGATGAGCATGAGCAGCTGGTAGTTGTTGGCGTACGCGAAGCTGATGCCGAGCGCGAACACGACCATGAGGCCCGAGCCGACGGCCATGAGCTTCTTGCGGCCGGCGGTGTCGATCAGGTACATGCCGACGACGGTGAACACGAGCTCGATGCCGCCCACGCAGGAGGAGGCGAGGAATTCGGTGTTGCCGCCGAATCCCATGTCCTTGAACATGACCGGGCCGTAGTAGCTGATGGCGTTCATGCCGATGGCTTGGTTGAAGATGGCGAGGAAGATGCCGATGAGCAGGGCCTTGCGCAGGCCCGGCTTGAACAGGTCGGAGAACTGGGCGTTGGCCTTCCGCTCCTCGGCGATCTGGTTCTGGATCTCCTCGACGTCGTGGCGAGCCTTCTCGGTGCCGTTGATGCGCTCGAGCACCTTGAAGCCCTCGTCGACCTTGCCGGCCTGCACGAGGAATCGCGGGGACTCAGGGCTGAACCACAGCGCGCCGAAGAAGATCGCGGCCGGGATCGCGCCGATGCCGAGCATCCAGCGCCAGCCGATGTTCACGCCCCAGTCGTGCGAGCCGGAGGAGGCGATGAAGTAGTTGATGACGTTGGTCAGGAAGATGCCGGAGATGGTAAGCAGCTGGTACGCGCTGGTAAGCGCGCCGCGGATGTTGGTCGGCGCGGATTCGGTGATGTACGTGACGGCGAGCGCGGCGGCCAGACCGATGCCGATGCCGCCGATGACGCGGGCGAGGATCAGCGTGACCGGGCTGAACGTGAAGGCGGACCACAGTGCGGCGACGAAGAAGAACGCGGCGCCGAACATGAGCAGCTTGCGACGGCCGTAGCGGTCGGACAGGAAGCCGGAGAAACCGGCGCCGATCACGCCGCCGATCATGATCGACGAGATGACCATGCCCTGCAGCGCGGGGCTCAGGGAGTACTTGGTCTGCAGGAAGTCGATGGCGCCGGAGATGGAGACGGTGTCGTAGCCGTACAGCAGACCGGCGAGGCCCGCGCTCAGCGCGAGGCCGACGATGTAGCGGCCGGAGCCGCGCTGGTTGCGCTCGTCCGATTCGAGCGCGATGGAATCATTGGGATTGCCCATGGCGAAATACCTCATTCACCTTGAAAACATGGCGCGGCGAACCGCGCGTCCTCTTTCTTGTTCTCTGTTCTCGTTGGGCGGTTGCCGCACGCCCGCGCATGCCGCATGCATGCTTCGTGAGCGCTAACAATCGCAAACCTGAACGTATATTAGTCGTTTTCGCACACGATTCAACTCACGTATGTCACAAAACCGCAACAGTTTCCGCCATCCCCGCACACATACGCGCCGATCATGCGGCACGAACGGATCGCAGCCATTCGGCGGGCGGCACTGATCCGCACCGCCGCCGCCCCGCCGTCCATCACGCACCGCCCGTCCGGCCAACACTCGGCAACACCCGGTTTTGTGCCCGCATACAAACGCGCGGCCCGGAATTCGTGGCGGCGTACAACGCGGCGCAACCTACGGCATCGTAAGTTAGTTGACGGAACAGCAGCAAACGTCAGCCGTGTGCTCCGTATCGCGCGCGTCACGAGACGAGCAACGCACTCCACACACGCCGCGCGACGCAACGCATCACGCGCATCGCGCAGGAAACGACGCGGCACGACGCGACACGGCACACACAGCACACCAGCACAATACAAGCAGCGGCCGGCGGCAACGCCACCGCGGAAACGGAACACGGCACATCATGCGCACCGAATACACCACCCCCGGCTCGATCGTCGTACGCGACGACGAAACCCTCTACTCACTCCTCACCGAACGCATCGAACGCACCGGCGAGGACACCGTCATCGCCTCGCGCAAACTCGGACCGGGCCGCTGGGACGACATCACCACCGGCGAATTCCACAAGCTCGTCCTCGCCGCCGCCAAGGGCCTCATCGCGTTCGGCATCAAGAAGGGCGACGCGGTCACCCTGTTCTCCGCCACCCGCTACGAGTGGGGCGTGCTCGACTTCGCGCTCGCCGCGATCGGTGCGGTGAACGTGCCGATCTACGACACCGACTCCGCCGCGCAGGCCGAGCGCATCCTCAACGACTCCGCCGTCAAGCTCGCCATCGCCGACGATCGCGAGCGCTTCGACCGCCTCGACTCGGTCAAGGACCATTGCCCGGAGCTCCGGCAGATCCTCATGATGGACGGCAACGCGCTCGGCGCGCTGCAGGGCTTCGGCGTCACCGTCTCCGACGAGGAGCTCGACGAGCGCATCGCGTCGGTGCGCGCCGACGATCTGGCGACGATCGTGTACACGTCCGGCTCGACCGGCGCTCCGAAGGGCGCGGAGCTCACGCACCGCAACTTCCTGTCGATCGTGCGCGCGGGCTACGAGTGCCTGTCGGAGATGATCTGCGACGGGCATCCGCGACTGCTGCTGTTCCTGCCGCTCGCGCACTGCTTCGCGCGTTACATCCAGTACTGCTCGATCGGCTCCGACGACGGCGTGGTCGGCTACCTGCCGGATACACATTCGCTCTTGCCTGACCTGCGTTCGTTCCAGCCGACGTATCTGCTCGGCGTGCCGCGCGTGTTCGAGAAGGTGTACAACGCGGCCTCGCAGAAGGCCGGTATGGGCTTCAAGGGTCGTCTGTTCGCCAAGGCCGTGGCCGCGGCGCGTCAGTGGTCGCGCGACGAACAAAGCGGTACGCCGCATTCGGCCAAGGCGATCGCCGAGCGGGCGACGTACGAGGCGCTCGTCTACCGCACGATCCGCGGCGCGCTCGGACCGCGCATCCGGTTCGTCGCGTGCGGCGGCGCGCCGCTCGACCCGGATCTCGCGCACTTCTACAACGGCATCGGCCTGACGATGATCCAGGGCTACGGCATGACCGAAACGGCCGCCCCGTTCACCGTGACGCGCGTGGACGACAACGTGATCGGCACGGTCGGTCAGCCCGCGCCCGGTTCGTCGGTGCGCATCGCGGACGACGGCGAGCTGCAGGTGAAGGGCGAGAACGTGTTCCGCGGCTACCACAACCTGCCGGAGAAAACGGCGGAGGCGTTCACCGAGGATGGTTGGCTGCGCACGGGCGATCTCGCGTCGATCGACGACGAGGGCCGCGTGACGATCACCGGGCGCAAGAAGGACATCATCATCACGGCCGGCGGCAAGAACGTGTCGCCGATCCCAATGGAGCAGGAGATCGTCAAGTGCCCGATCGTCGAGCATGCGGTCGTGGTGGGCGACCAGCGGCCGTTCATCGGCGCGCTCGTGACGCTTGACCCGGACGGTTTGGCCGCGTGGCTGCCATCGCACGGATTCGCGGCCGATCTGCCGATCGCCGACGCCGCGCAGCTGCCGGACGTGCACGACGAGATCCAGCGCTACGTCGACAAGGCGAACGCGACCGTGTCGCGCGCCGAGTCGGTGCGCAAGTTCGTGGTGCTCGACCAGCGGTTCACGCAGGACAACAAGTGCCTGACTCCGAGTTTGAAGGTCGTGCGGCCGGCCGTGAACCGCGTCTTCGCCGACGTGATCGATCAGCGGATCTACGCCGGCAAGCGCTGAGGCGTGGTGGAAAAGTCTCACTGAGACGATGCTCAGCGAGACTTTTCCACCAGCCGGATCCCAGCGTGGCGAGCAGGGAGGGGCCGAGAAGGCCATCAGTCGGAGCCAGTGCCGGAACCGGAAACTGAGCCCAAACCGGAACCGCGCGAGTAGAGGTTTTCATCGTACGCGACGATGACGGTGCTGGTCGAGTCGGGGTCGGACGGGATCGCGGGCTGGTGTTTGAGGACGTAGGTGCGGTCCGCGTACTCGTCGTCCCGCTGCATGGCCCGCGAGAACCGTTTGTCGGAGACGACGACCTCGCCGTCGCGCCACCACCATTCGCGGATCTGCCCCTTGCCGTCGTGATGGATGGAGGCCGGCTGGCGGGGATCGTCCTTGTCGGCCCAGTCGGCGTCGGCGGTCGGGTCGAACCACAGGATGCGCACCGACGTGCCGTCCGAGACCTCGTCGGTGCCAGTCTTCCGGGACGGGCCGATGCCGTCGACGACCAGCCGCAGCACGGATTCTCGCCCGGCGCGCACGTCGTTCATGAACGCGTCGATCGGCGCTTCGTCGGGACCGTCGTAGGTCGGGAACTCGTCGTCGTCGACCGTCCGCCAGCCGTATGCGGCGCGTCCGCCGTACGCGTAGCCGCGTGCGGTCAGCTGGTCCTTGGTGGCGTTCGGTTCGAGCGAGACGAGTTCGTCGTAGATCTTCTGCGCAGTGACGCGCGTGGCACGCTGCCAGACGAACGCGCCGGTAACGATCACCGCGAACGCGAGAAACGCGGCGAGCAACCACCACCACATCGGCCGGCCGGCGGAAGCGCCGGAGCCGGTCTCCGATACGGTCCCGCGGGCATTCGATTCGTTGCGTCGCGCATCGTCACGCTGAAGCCTGTCATGCTGCGGATCGTTGCGGCGCGGACCATCCCGCAGCGGCTCGTCGTTACCGCCTGTCACGGACGGAAGAATGATGTACCGCCGCCCGTTGCGCATCGCCGTGGGGTTCATGATGACCTCCTTCGATCAGGCCGTATGTCGGAACGGCCGCCGATCGGTCGGATATCGCCGATACTGCCACGCTACGACGGTTCCATTGTCCCGCGCCACGGCACGACATGCGGTGCATGACATGAGTTGCCGCCGCCGTGTCGCGCACGCCTAGACTGGACCGCATGGAACAGCATGCGCGACGCAAACCGGTTTCGATCGCGATCGTGGACAACGATCGCATGGCGTTGATGGCGTTGTCGTCGCTGCTGGCCCGCGACGGCTGCACGGTGATGTGGACAGCGCAGCTCGGCGCGAGCGCGATCCAGCGCTGCATCCGCGCCCAGGACCGTCCGGACGTGCTGCTGGTCGACATGGCGCTGTCCGACATGACCGGCGTCGACGTGTGCCGTGCGGCGCGCCGGTGGGCGCCGGCGCTGCCGATGATCGGCGTGACCGCCTACGATCCGGCCGTCTATAACGATCCGGCCGTCTATAACGATGCGGCCGTCGCCGCGGGGGCGATCGCGGTGCTCAGCAAGGACGATGTTTCGGCGATCGCCGACGCCGTTCGCGGAGCGTGCGCATGCCGACGGTCCGATGCGACTGCCGGACTTCCCGTCGACGCGCGGCAGACGGGCGCACCGGCCGCGCCGGTCGCAGGCTCCCCCGCCGACGTCGTTCGTTCGGATGAAGCGGACGGGCCGGCCGATCTGGCCGGAACGTTCGGTTCGTCTGGACAGCCCGTCCGTTCCGGTTGCGCGGACGCGTCGCGGGCGCAACCGGAGCGATCGTTCGCACTGTCCGCGCAACAGTCCGCCATCATGCGCATGTATGCGGACGGACGGTCGACCGACGACATCGCCGCCGCGCTCGGCATCACCAAAGGCACGATCTTCTCGCAGGTCGCGCGCGTGCGCGAGAAGCTGCACGCACGCGACCGCGACGAGGCGGTCGCCCTGTGCCGGCGATATCTGCGCATGTGAAACGGATTCGCCTGCGTCGCGCTCGTCGCAGCGCGTCTCGGGCACGAGGTCGGCACACGGTCTCCGGCGTATCGCCAACAGCGCGTCGCCGGCGTCGCATCACCGGCGACGCGACGCTGACTCGGCATGGATCAGCCGGAAACACAGCGCGAAACACAGCGCAACAACGTAACCCACAACCAGCGACCAATGGAAAGCGCGATGATGTTCGGACAACGCATTGACAAGCGACTGCTCTGGGATTGGCGGACCCGCGTGCTGCTGGCGTGCGCGTCGATTCCGACGGCGGTCGAAACTCTGTATTTGCGCGGGACCGGCGACGGCGGAGACGCGACGACGCTGTTCGCGTTGCTGTCCGTCGTCGGATGCCTGCTGATGGCGTTGCTGCCGCGCATCGGCGGCTGGGCGATCGTCGCGCTGTGGGCGGCGAGGTGCTTCGTGCCGGAGACGACGCCGCTGTCGATACTGTTCTGTCTGCTGGTCGCCGTCACGATCATGGCGTATCTGGGCATCGCGATGGCGCTGGCGGCGGCGATCGCCGCGGAGGCCGCCACGGCGGCGCGCATATGGCTGTATCCGTGGGATTCGTCGGTGTTTGCGATCGTATGCGCCACGGCTGCGTTTCTGATGGTCGCACTGTGGCTCGGTTCGATGATGAGCTGGCGGGAACGGCAGGAGGCCGATGAGCTGGAGCGCGCCGCTCTGCTGCGTCGCGTCGCGGATCAGCGGCTCGCCGAACAGCTGCATCATTCGGTCGCCAACGATTTGACGACGATTCTGCTGCTCGCGTGCCAGCTGCGGACGGCGACGCGCGCCGACGGCGGAGAGCGTGTGGACGCAGCGGCGATCATCGAACGGACCGCACAGGAATCCCTCGCCAAAGTGCGCACGCTCATCGCCGGGCTGGACCGGGCCGGCGATGCGTCGCACAGGACGCCGATCGGTCATGTTTCCGCCGAGCGCCGTCCGCTCACCACTCTCGGCAACGACGAACTGCAATCGATCGCAGCGACGTACGACGAACGGCTGCACGCGCACGGACTGACCGGCGAAATCATAGTCGGCGGCGTCCCGAGCTGCTCGTGCACCGCCGAGCGCAGGTCCGCACTGCTGGACATCCTGCACGAAATCGTCGGCAACATGATGAAATACGCCGACCCGGCCGCCGGCTACTGCATCGTGGTCACGCTCGCGCCCGGACTGGCCACGCTGTCCGCGTCCAACGGGATCTTCCGGCCGGCTGGCATCTTCAGCGGCGGTACTGGGCTCGACCGCTGCCGTCACACGGCCGTCGCGGCCGGCGGCGAATTCACCGTCAACCACGACGACTCCGTATGGGCCGTACTACTCAAGCTGCCGATGGTCTGAATGCAGCCGTGCATGTCCGACGAAGTACTAGAGTGACGGTATCGCCGCGGTGTGGACTGCGGCCTGTTGACGATCCGTTTGGAATGGGGGGGGTTGCAGATGACCGATCGACCGCTCGTCGCCGTGACGCCGTTGATGGACTACGGGCGGGACAGCCTGTGGATGCTGCCCGGGTACATGGACGCGGTGCTGCGCGCCGGCGGCACGCCGGTGATGCTGCCGTTGACCGATGACGCGGATGCGGTGGCGCAGTGTGCGGAGCGGTTCGACGCGTTCCTGTTCACGGGCGGGCCGGATGTGGGGCCGGGCGTCGGATCGGGTGTGAAATCCGGCGTTGGACCAAACGCTGGACCGAACGTTGGGCCGGAAGACCAATCGGATACCGGAGACAAGCCTGACGCGAAACCGAACTTGGGACGAGACAGTGCTGCGAGTCTTCCGGACGATACCGGCCGCAATGAGGCGCTGAGTCCGGAGCGCGACCGCATGGAATCATTGCTGCTGCCCGCCGTGATGCGGCTGGACAAGCCGATTCTGGGCATTTGCCGCGGCATCCAGTTCATCAACCGGTATTTGGGCGGCACGCTGTGGCAGGATCTGCCCACCGAGCATCCCAGCGAGGTGGAGCATCACATGAATCCGCCGTATGACGCGTTCGGACATCATGTGGATCTGGTGCCCGGCACGCCGTTGGCCGAGCTGTTCGCCGGGCAGCGGGAGATCGCCGTCAACAGCTATCACCATCAGGCCGTGCGCGAACTGGCTCCGGGACTGCGTGTGATGGCCACGGCCCCGGATGGGATAGTCGAGGCGTTGTGGCGACCGGACAGCCGGTTCCTGTGGGCCGTGCAATGGCATCCCGAATTCCTGTACCGCGTGGATCCGCGCTCCCAAGCCATTTTCAACGCGTTCGTCGCCGCGGCCCGGTAATCAGGACTTCTTCCGCGTCTTCCATGACGCGAAAGGCCGCCCGGCATGATGTCGGGCGGCCTTTCTGTTACCGATCAGCGATCAGGCGATCGTAATCAGTGCTGGTTGTTGAGACGATGGTACATCTCGGACAGCTGCAGTTCCTTCTCGAACTGGCGGGCGGTGGTGTCCTTGTCGATGACAGCGAGCTCCACGCCGGCGATGCGGGCGAAGTCCTCCCAAGCCTCACGGCCGACGGAGGTGGTCATGCAGGTGTGGTGCGAGCCACCGGCGGTGATCCAGCACTGGACGGCGGTCTTCAGGCTCGGCTGCGGCTTCCAGACGGCGCGGGCGCACGGCAGCTCCTTGAGGGAGCCCTGCGGCTCGACGACGTCGACCACGTCCATGAGCAGGCGGAAGCGCTCGCGCTCGTCGGCCATGGAGACCACGACGGCGTCCTTCTTCGGCTTGCCGGAGAAGACCAGACGCACCGGGTCGGCCTTGCCGCCGATGCCGAGCGGATGGATCTCCAGCTTCGGCTTGGCGATGGTGCCGATGGACGGGGAGACCTCGAGCATGTGGGAACCCATGTCGAGCTCGTTGCCCTCGGTGAAGTTGTAGGAGTAGTCCTCCATGAGGGAGGCGCCGCCGTCGAGGCCATAGCCCATCACGGCACCGATGCGCACGAGTACGGCGGTCTTCCAGTCGCCTTCGGCGGAGAAGCCCCAGCCGTACTCGGACGGGAAGCGCTGCGGGCCGACGCCCGGCAGCTGCGGCAGGGCGCCGAGGTCCTCGAAGTTGTCGACGCCGGCGGTGCAGCCGTTGGCGCGCATCATGTTGACCATCGCTGCCTCTTCCTTGGCGGCGATGAACAGGGAGTCGTACTTGGCGTCCAGCAGGGCCGGATCGACGTCGTACTTGGCCTTGTAGTCCTCGATGATCTCCTTGACCTGATCGTCCTTGACGGCGTCGTACGCGGCGACGAGCTCGTTGACGGCCCAGGTGTTGATGGAGGCGCCGAACACGCGCTCGGCTTCGGTCTTGTCGCCCTCGGTGACGGCGACGTTGCGCATGTTGTCGCCCCAGCGCATGACCTTCATGTTGTTGGAGGCGTCCCAGCCGGCGCAGGCGCGGGCCCAGGTGCCGACCTTCTCGGCGACCTCCGGGTCGGTGTAGTGGCCGACGACGATCTTGCGCGGGATGCCGAGGCGGGAGACGATGTAACCGAACTCACGGTCGCCGTGGGCGGCCTGGTTCAGGTTCATGAAGTCCATGTCGATGGTCTCCCACGGGATCTCCTTGTGGTGCTGGGTGGCCAGCTGCAGCAGCGGCTTGGTGAGCACTTCGAGGCCGCGGATCCACATCTTGGCCGGGGAGAAGGTGTGGCACCAGGCGATGACGCCGATGACGTTCGGGTTGGCGGAGGCCTCGACCATGAACTGCTTGACGCCGTCGGAGGACTTCAGGGTCGGCTTGAGGACGATCTTGGCCGGGATCTTGCCGGTCTTGTTCAGGTAGTCGACCATTTCCGCGGAGTGCGCGGCGACCTGGCGAAGGGCTTCCTCGCCGTACAGGTCCTGCGAGCCGACGCCGAACCAGATTTCCTTGCCCTCAAAGGGGTTTTCCATTGCCATGATTGGCTCCTTTGTTACTTCGTTGTGAAAAATTTTGTGTGCTCAGTGCTGGCGAAGTCAGCGCTGAGATAACGCGTGCGGCCTCGAGGCGCATCGAGGGAAGCGGTACTGAGTACCGCGACCGAGGAGCAACGACGAGGACGCTCCGTTATCTCAGTGCTGGCCGTAGACGTTCTGGTAGCGGTCGTTCAGCTTGTCGATGTCGGCCTGCGGGATCTCGATGATGTCGCCGAGCTGCTTGGCGGCCCACATGGTGTGCGCGACCTCCTCGGTCATGGCGGCGGCCTTGACGGCGGCCTCCGCGTCCTTGCCGATGGTGAACGGGCCGTGGTTCTGCATGAGGACGGCCGGGGACTTCGGGTACTTCTTGAGCGTCTCGACGACGCCCTCGCCGATGGCCTCGGAGCCGATGAGGCGGAACGGGCCGACCGGCACCGGGCCGCCGAACTCGTCGCCCATCATGGTCAGGCCGCACGGGATGTTCTGGCCGGTGGCCGCCCACGCGGTGGCGTAGGTGGAGTGCGTGTGCACGACGCCGTAGACGTTCGGCATGTGGCGGTAGATGTACGCGTGGGACGCGGTGTCGGAGGACGGGGCCTCGGTGCCGTCGACGACGTTGCCGTCGAGGTCGCACACGACCATGGAGCCCGGGGTCAGATACTCGTAGCGCACGCCGGACGGCTTGATGACCATGAGGTCGGCGGTGTGCAGACGCTGGGAGACGTTGCCCGCGGTCCACACGACGAGGTTCCACTTGATGAGCTGCTCGTGCAGGGTGGCGACGACCTCGCGCACCTGCTTGACTTCGGCGCGGACTTCCGGACCGTAATCAGCCAGAGTTGCCATGATGGTTTTCCTTTCGGTATTGCTTGTTGACGTTTGTTGCGTTTGTTACGTTCGTGAAGCTGGCGGAGCCCTCGGCTGAGGGAGCTGTCAGCCGCAGGCTGACTGAGGGAGCGTCGCGGTCGAAGACCGCCTGCCAGCGCGGCATCGCGCGCGGCGCGATTCGATTTCAGCCTTCCAGCGGCACCGCGGCGATGGCGGCCTTCTCGATGGGCAGGCCCTTGCCGAAGCGCTCGAAGAAGCGCTCGAAGCCGGCCACGTCGGACGAGTCCGGCGTCTCGGTGGTGGACTGCGCGTCCTTGAACACGCGGCCGTCGAGGTAGTCGGCGAGGTTGGTGTGGTCCTCGTTGGTGTTCCACAGGTAGTCGGCGAGCACGGCCATGCCCCAGGCGCCGCCCTCGGCGGCGGTGGTCATGACCTTGATCGGCGTGTCGAACGCGGCGGCGAGGATCTTCTGCGCGACCTTCGGGGTGGTGAAGATGCCGCCGTGGCCGACGAGGGAGTCGATTTCGACGTGCTCGTCCTTGGTCATCACGTCCATGCCGATCTTGACCGGGCTGAACGCGCTGAACAGCTGGGCGCGCATGAAGTTCGCGAGGCTCATGCGGGCTTCGGGGTTGCGCACGAAGAGCGGGCGGCCCTCCTCGAGGCCGGCGAGGAATTCGCCGGAGCGGAACGGGTAGTTGATCAGGCCGCCGCAGTCGGCGTCCGCGTCGTCGGAGATGGCGGTGCGGAACAGCGTGCCGTACAGCGTGCCGGCGTCGACCGGCTGGCCGATCGCGGCCGCGAACTGGCCGAACAGGCCGACCCACGCGTTGAGGTCGGAGGTGAAGTTGTTGGCATGGCTCATGCCCGCGAGGTCGCCGGCCGGCGTGGTGACGAGGTCGACTTCCGGGTGCAGGGCCTTGAGCTTGTGCTCGAGCACGACCATCGCGAAGATGGAGGTGCCGGCGGAGACGTTGCCGGTGCGCACGCGCACGGAGTTGGTGGCGACCATGCCGGTGCCCGCGTCGCCTTCCGGCGGGGCGAGGACGATGCCCGGCTTGAGGGTGCCGGTCGGGTCGAGCAGCAGCGCGCCGGCCTCGGTGAGCTTGCCGGCCGGGGTGCCCGCGACGAGCGGGGTCGGCAGCAGGTTTTCGAGCTTCCACAGCTGGGCCGCGACCTCGGGCAGCGCGTCGAACTTTTCGATGAACGCCTGCTCGTAGGTGTGGGTGGTCGGGTCGATCGGGAACATGCCGGAGGCGTCGCCGATGCCGAGCACCTTCTCGCCGGTGAGCTTCCAGTGCACGTAGCCGGCCAGCGTGGTGAAGTACGCGACCTTGGAGACGTGCTCCTCCTTGTTGAGCACGCACTGGTAGAGATGCGCGATGGACCAGCGTTCGGGGATGTTGTACTGGAACAGCTCGGAGAGCTTCTCGTGGGCCTCGTGCGTGTTGGTGTTCTGCCAGGTGCGGAACGGCACGAGCAGTTCGCCGTCCTTGTCGAAGGCGAGGTAGCCGTGCATCATGGCGGAGAAGCCGATGTGGCCGATCTTGGTGAGCTTTTCGCCGTAGGCGGTGTGCACGTCGTTGGCCATGGCGGCGTAGGCGGACTGCAGGCCCTTCCAGATTTCGTCGACCGAGTAGCTCCACAGGCCGTCCTCGAGGTGGCTGGCCCAGCTGTAGTCGCCGGAGGCGATGGTGGAATACGTGTCGTCGATCAGCACGGCCTTGATGCGCGTGGATCCGAATTCGATGCCGAGCGAGGTCTTGCCGGCGCGGATCTTCTCGGCGATGCCGGCGATCTGTTCGGTGTCGCTCACGGTTGCTGCCATAGTGCGGACTCCTATCCTTACCTGAAGTTCCCAAGCGCCGCATCTACTCCATCGGAGAACTGTTAGCGCTCACATCAACGGTTTCATTGTAGCGAGGTCAGCGGATGAGCACAAGCTCGCCGTGTCTCGCATTGATAACGGGATATCGACCGGCCTTATGACCGGCGCGACCCAGCCCCGATCGGCCCGCCCGGCCTCAGCGGCGCGGCGCGGCCGGCGCCAGCGACGCGCGGTTGATCACCGACGCCGGAATCAGCCCCACACCGTGCGCGGACTCGGGCAGGGCCACGCCCTCGCCCTCCCCCAGCAGCCGCAGCGCCTCGCGCATCGCCGCGCGGCCAAGCTGCTCGAAATCGGGCCGCACCGTGGTCAGCGGCGGATACATGTTGTCCATCGCGGGCATGTCGTCGAACCCGACCAAACTCACGTCCTGCGGAATGCGCACGCCGTGCTCGTGCAGCGCGCGCGCCACGCCGACCGCCATCGCGTCGTTCGCGGCGACGACGACCGTCGGCAGCACGCCGCCGGAGCGGCCGATCGAATCGAGCAGATGATTCATCCGGCCGTACGCCTCGGACGAATCCCACGTGTCGCAACGGACTGTGACCGAACTGATCGCCTTCTCGCGCGACCGCTTCACCCACGCGTCCAGTCGCGTCGCCGCGTCGCGCCATTCGGACGGTCCGGCGAAATACAGCGCGCGGCGGTGCCCGTACTCGCCGAGCAGACGCACGACCTCCTCCATCGCGCCCCACTGGTCGATGCCGACCATCGACACCTTGCCGTGATCGTGCGAGCGGATCAGCCGCAGGCCTTCGCTCACGCTCAGCGAGCCGTGCGTGGACGTGACGAACACGCGCGGCTGGCTCACACGCGTGCGGCAGGCCGCCTCGAACATGGCGTCGGTCGGGGTCAGGAAGATGAACGCGTCGACATTCTGCTCGTTGAACGTGCCGCACAGGTCCTCGAATTCGTCCTGCGTGCACGAGGCGCTGTGCACCATCATCACCGACATGAACAGGCCGTGCTGCCGGGCGAGCGTTTCGATCGACGTGATCGCCGAGATCGGGCCGAAGAAGCGCAGGCCGCCGGCGATCAGGCCGATGGTGCGCGACCGGCGCGACGCGAGCGCACGGGCGGAATTGCTGGGATGATAGTCGAGCTGCTTGATCGCGGCCTGCACCTTGGCACGGGTCGCGTCCGACACGTCGGGGGAATTGTTGATGACTCTGGATACGGTCTGATGGCTGACCCCCGCCAGCTTGGCCACTTCGAACATGGATGGACGCTTGCCCGCCCCGCGCTTGCCTGCCATACGTAAACCTCCCCGCATGTCTGCTTCGGCATCGGTGTCTCCGAGCTTACCGCGTCCGCGGGCGCAACACGGTGAGAACGCTCACAATCGCGGAAAATTGCGAAAATTGCGGAAGTTTGCGTTTCGGCTCAGGCGAACTCTCAGGTGAGCTTCCAGCTGACGCGGTGCAGCGGCGTGGGCCCGAGTTCGGCGATGGCGGCGCGATGCGCGGCCGAACCGTAGCCCTTGTTGTGTTCCCATTCGTACGCGGCCCATTCGGGATGGGACCTCGCGAGATCGACCATGAGCCGGTCGCGCGTGACCTTGGCGATGACCGCCGCCGTGGCGACGGTCGCGCAGTGCCGGTCGGCCTTGACCAGCGTGGTGATGCGTGCGGGGGCGGGCACGTCGGGCGCGTCGAAGGTGTCGAGCGTTTTGGTGATGTAGTCGTTCGGCCCGTCGAGGATGCCGGCGACGCGCACGGCTTGGGTTCCTCCCGCGTCGATCGGGCCGTCGGCGAGCCCCAGCTTGCGTTCGGCTTCGGCGAGCGCGCGCAGGGCCGCGACGCCGAGCGCATGGGAGATGCCCCATGCGTCGATTTCCTCGTTGCTGGCCGATCCGACGGCCCACGCGGCGCACCATGACTTGAGTTCGTCGTAGATCGCCTCGCGCCGGCGTTCGGTGAGCATTTTCGAGTCGGCCACGCCGTCGGGCACGTCGAGCGACGGCAGGTCGCGCGCGCGGATCATGGCCGCGCCGACCATCACCGGGCCGGCGAGCGAGCCGCGGCCGACCTCGTCGAAGCCAACGATCAGCTCCGCTCCCCCGTCGGCGAGCTCGCGTTCCAGCCGCAGCGTCGGTATTTCCTGAATCGACATGGCCGTCCTTTCGTTACGATTGCTGCGATTCGCTGCCGTCCGGCACGTCGGCGAACACGTCGCGATGGTCGGCGAACAGGCCGATGCGGTCGATCGGCCAGTATCGCGCGACGGCGACGCCGACCACGTCGTCCACCGGCACGAGGCCGTGGTCGCCGTCGTCCTGATGGTAGCGGGAGTCGGCGGAATTCGCGCGGTTGTCGCCGAGCACGAACACGTGGCCGGCGGTGACCTCGACGCGGAACGGGAACGCGCTCGGCTCGACGCCGGGGCGCAGGTAGGAGGTTTCGTCGACGGCGACGCCGTTGACCTTGACCGGCTGGCCGGCGCCCTCGCATTCGACCACGTCGCCGGGCAGGCCGATGAGTCGCTTGATGAGATAGTCGCCGCCCAAGTTGCCGCTGTACTCGGCGGACAGCCAGTTGGCGGGATCCTTGAACACGACGACGTCGCCGCGCTTCAGGTCGAAGACGCGCGGCGTGAGCTTGCTGGTGACGACCTTGTCGCCGGGTTCGATCGTGTTCATCATGGAGCCGGACGGGATGACGTAGCAGCCGATGAGCAGGATGCGCACGAGCAGCACGACGAGCACCGGCACGCCGCACCAGATCAGGAAATCGCGCCAGCCGGACTGCCCGTCTTCGTCGCCCTGCGCGCCGCCGTTCCGCGCGCTGTTCGGCTCGCCGTTCGCGCCGCCGGCCATTGCCTCGAACTCGGCGCGCGACGGCAGCGGTTCCGGGTTGACCCCGTGGTCGGAGACCATCAGCGTATGCCGGTCCTCGTCGTTCGACTGCATGTGCAACTCCTTGTCCATTCCGGCGCGGGCGGTTCGCCGGGCACGCCCGAGCTCCGGGCTCCGGGCTCCGGCATCCGACGATTCATCCGGCATCCCATCATACGGGACGAATACGCGAACAATACGCGAACAGCCCGGAACCAGACGGTCCGGGCTGTTCGTTCATGCGCTAGGCGAAACTCACTTGGCGGAGTTGTCGCGACGCTCGACGATGCGAGCGGCCTTGCCGCGCAGGGAGCGCAGGTAGTACAGCTTCGCGCGACGAACGCGGCCGCGACGGACCAGCTTGATGGAGTCGATGGACGGGGAGTGCACCGGGAAGCGGCGCTCGACACCCGTGCCGAAGCTGATCTTGCGGACGATGAAGGTCTCGTGCACGCCGGCACCGTGACGGGCGATCACCACGCCGGTGAACGTCTGGATACGGGAGTTGTTGCCTTCCTTGATCTTCACGTTCACGTCGACGGTGTCGCCGGGACGGAAGGCCGGGATCTCCTCGGCCGGCTTGAGGTGCTTGGCGTCAAATGCGTCGATAGCGTTAGCCATGTTCATTCCTTAGTCGCTGCCGCATATCAGCCACAGTCAGGGGTCTGCCTCGCGTGTTGCACGGTGACGGACGCGGCATCCGCGCCCGACCGCCCGCGATGGGCGACCGATTCTTGGTATCCCTCGGGTCTGCCCTCGGGAAGCCTGCCAATCCGCCGGAGCGACTGCCCGGCTGGACCCTTCGGAAAACCGGGCTTATGCGGCGACCCGGCTTTCGACACAGCAATCGCCAATTCTATGACGCTTTACGGACATTGTCGACGTCACTTGTCGTCGGCCGTCATTTGCCGCGCATCAGTTTGGCGACCGCCACGCGGATGGCGGGCTCCGCGGCCGCAGGATCGTCGATGCCGGCCACCGACCGTTCGATCGGGCACATGCCGTCGCCCGCGCGGTTCAGGATCATCGGCACCAGCGTGCCGTAGTCCGCCTCGATGCCGTTCGCGCGCAGCGTCGCCAATCCGGCCTCGCTCATCGTCTGCGCGTACACGGCCACGGCGCCGAGCTTCGCGTACAGCAACGCCGCGCCCTTGCCGACCACGCGGTCAGCGGCGGCGTATCCGTCGAGCCGCTGTCCGGCGGCCAGCCATTGCAGCAACGGTCGCACGCCGCGGCCCGTGCCGGTCAGCGTCGTCGCCCGCCCGGTCGCCTCGTCGGTGCGGCAGGCCACGCAGCCGAGCGCATCGTCGCCCAGCAGCGCGGACTTCGCAAGGTCGAGATCGGCCGCCATCTGCGAATCGGTCATCGATGTCTCCTTTCATGCGATGACCCCTCGCGAACGAGGGGCCATCATCACACGGTTTCACGCGGTGCGCACGTCCCGCCCGACCATCAGTCGCGGCGGCGATCCACAGCGGTCATCACCACGGGCACAAGCACCCATTGCAGCACGAGTCCCGGCAGGCCGGTCACGACGGCGGCTGCAACGGACGCGACGGTCATGCTCGTGTTGCCGAGCAGCGAGACGGCCACGGCGATCGCCAGCGCGTCGACGATACGGCCCGCGATCTGCGCGCCGACCAGCTTGGCGAGCCAGCCGAGCGGCGACGGCACGGTGGCCGGCAGGCGCACGCCGCGCAGGAGCCCCGCGAACAGGCCGTAGGACGCGAGTTCGATGATCATGAACGGCACCATCGGGGCCATCGGCATGCCGGTCAACGCGAAGCTCGCGATCGGGGCGAGCGCGCCGGTCGCGAGTCCCGCGAACGGTCCGGCCAAAAGGCCCACAAGCAGCACGGGCAGGTGCATCGGCAGCAGCGTCTGGCCGATCATCGTGCCGAGGCCGAGCGCCGCGCCGGCGACGTGGAAAACCTGCGGCAGCGCGACGGCCGCGACCACGGCGATGATCGCCGCCGCGGTCTGGAACTTCACGGACGGCAGCGCGGCCGTGAACATGCGGGATTGGGTGGTTTCGTTGGATTGCATATTGATTGTCTCCTTCTTCGGCTGAACGTGACGCGACGACGAACGCGGCCACGGCGAACGCGCCGGCCTCAGCGCTGGTCGAGGTCGACGAGCTGGTATTCGCGGCTGCCGAGGTCCATTTCGACGGCGTGCTCGATGGTGTGGATGCCATGGCGCGATTCGATGCGCTCGATCATCGCGGAATTGTCCTCGTCGGACGTGTAGATGCGGTCGACGCACGCCTGGTCGACGGCCACCGGGTCGAGCGAGCCGAACACGCCGATGTCGTGCATGCACGGCGCGGCCGCGTTGCCGTCGCAGTCGCAGTCGACGGACAGGTTGTTCATCACGTTGATGAACAGCATGTTGCCCTTGAGCGCGTCGAACACGGCGGTCGCCGCCTCGGCCATGGCCTCGAGGAACGCGTCCTGGTCTCCGCCAAACGGGTTGTTGAGGATCTTGTCGCCGCCCGAATGCAGCCGGCGCTTGCCGTTCGAGGACGCCATGCCGATCGAGATGTTCTTGAGCGCGCCGCCGAAGCCGCCCATCGTGTGGCCCTTGAAATGCGAGAGGACCGCGTAATAGTCGTAGTTCGGGAAGTGCGAGCCGACGATGTCGCCGGTGATGCGCTTGCCGCCGGCGACGGGGATGGTGATTTCGCCCTCCTCGTCCTGGATGTCGCACGGCGCGATGTCGGCGAAGCCGTGCTCGCGGATCGTCTGCCAGTGATGCTCGCTGGTGTCGCGCGTGCCCGGATATGCGGTGTTGCATTCGACGATCGTGCCGTCGAGTTCGTGCACGAGGTCGGCGATGAGCGACGGCTGCAGATAGTGCTTGTTGCCGCCCTCGCCTGAGCTGAGCTTGACAGCCACCTTGCCCTGCGGCCGGGCGCCGAGCGCCCTGTAGACGCGCATGAGTCCGGCGGGGCTGATGTCGCGCGTGAAATAGACCTTGGACGCCATTGGATAGTCGGTCTGATAGGTCGTTACCATGCTGCCTCCTTGCTTCATTGATTACTCCCGTGCTCCAGAATACTCAGTCCGCGTTACCTGCGCTCCGCCGTTCGCGCGTGGCGGTTTTCGCTCGCTGAGGGGCGTGCCAGCGAGCGCTTTCCGCCACGCACGGGATCATCACCGAAGGCGGAAGCCGGCGAGCGCGCCAAGCCGGCTCAGCGAGTCGTCGGCCGGCGCGGCGCCGCCGTCGGCATCTTCCAGACTGATGATGGTGGACGAGCTGCCGTTGCGCATCCACAGCGTCTTCAGCGACAGCGTCGCGCCGCTCGTCGCGAGTTCAGGATCGATCGCGACCGGCACGACGACGGACTGTCCGGCCGCGAGCGCGAGGCCGTCCATGCCGCCGTCCGCGGTGCCGACGGTGCGTCCCTTGGCCGAGGTGACGGTGAGAGACAGGCTGACCGACCGTACGATGCCGGCCACGTTGCTGCGCACGGTCACGTCGACGATGTGCTTGCCGTCGTCGATCGAGCGGTCGTCGTCGTTGGCGGCCGCGTCGTAGATGCCGCGGTCGGCGACGGCGACGATGTCGAACGGCGGCGTGAACGGCGTGCCGGCGGGCAGTCCGAGATCGTCTCGCAGGGCCGCGTCGGCGTGGTTGCCGAACATGATCAGGTCGCGCATGAGATTGTTCGCGTCCTGAATGTCGATTGATGCAGCCGCATATTGCGCGTCCTGCGCGAGGTTGCCGTACTGACGCACGATGTCGTCGAGCGCGTCGGTGACGTCGTAGCCCAAGTCGTCCCATGTGCGTGCGGTGAGCATGTCGGCCGTGCGGTTCATGGCTTTCGCGACGATGGCGGCCTGTTCGTGGATGGCGGCGAGGTCGTTGCCTGCGAGCGTCGGCAACGCGTGCTGGATGTCGTTCCATGACGCGTCGACGGCTTTGACGTAGTACGCTCCGGCCGCCTGCCGTGTGAGACGAGGCCCGTGGTACGTCGGCAGGTCGACGGGCGACGGCGTTCGGCCGTTGATGTCGTAGATCGCGTCGGACAGGCACACGTCGCGGCCGATCGCCTGCACGCCGCCGAGCAGGTAGCCGCCGCCGAGCGCCGCGACCGCAAGGATGGCCGGCACGAGGAACGTCCAGACGCTTGGTTTCCATGCGGGAGTCGCGGTCGCGTGCGGCGTGTCGGACGACGATGTTGCGTTGCTCATGGTCGTTCTTCCTCTCACGGTATGCGGAATGCGTTGAGCGGCGCGAGCGCGGCCGCCTGTGCTGGCGTGTAGTCGTCGCTGATGATGAGGTCGTCGGCGGTGTGCACGGACCAGCCGTCGGCCGCGAGCCGGTAGCCGGAACGCACGATGCGCGGGTTGATGTCGACGGTGAGCGTAACTGTGCCGCCGTCGTGAATGGAGTTTGGATCGTCCGCGTCGGACATGCCGGAGGCATGCAGGTCGCCTGCGACGACCGTGCCGTCCTTGTCGAGCAGGTTGAGCCGCATGGACAGATACGGCACGTCGGCCGGCACGCGGCTGGTGACGGTGATCGCGACGCAGTGCCGCGTCACGGTGCGCTCTTTGCCGTCGAGGAACGTGAGCTGGTTGCAGTCGCCCGCGTCCTTGACCGCGGTGACGTCGAACGGCGGGGCCGGCTCGGGCGTGGGGTCGAGTTCGAGCTTGGCGCGGATGAGTCGCTGCACGTCGGAGGACGATCGCGTGGCGGACAGCGTGCGGAACAGCAGGTCTTCGATGGCTTCCCGGTTGGTGTTGCCGGTGAGGTTGGCGTAGATGGAGGCGCGCTGCTGGTATTCGGCGATGGCGGCGCGGATAGGCTTGTCGAGTGCGCTCGGCCAGGTGCGGGCGGCCAGCGTGCGTGCGGCCCGCAGCGTCGTGTCGCGGGCCGTTTTCGCGGTGTGGTGGACGACGTCGAGATCGCCCGACAATACCGCCTTGCGCAGGGCTTCGTCGGCCGGATACACCGGTGCGACGGCCGTGCTGAAGTAGTCCGCGGCGGCCGCATTCGTCGCAAGGCGTTCGCCGGACGGCGTGAGCGGCGTGAATCCGCCGTAGCATTGGTCGGCCGACTCGCTGTACGAGCAGTTGATCGCCGAACCGCCCTGCCGTGCGCGGCGGAACGCGAACCCGCCCGCGCCGGCCGCGATCACGGCCACGGCGATCAGCAGCGCCAGCCATCGCGGCATGCGCGGACGGTACGCAAGGTCATCGCCGTCATCGTCAGCGTCGTCGGCATCATCGTCCGCAGCCGTTTCGGACGAATCGTCGGCCTCATCATCGCCGTCACTGCGGCCGTGGCGGGCATCATGGTCGCCGATAACGTACGGATTGCCGCGACGTGCGGAATCGGCGTCGCCGCCGGCACGGTTTGCGGCATCGTCCCAAGGAATCTGATCGTCCGTCATCGCACTCCCCCGTCTTCCGAATTGCGGTCATCGTATCACGCGACGGCACATAACAAAATGGTCTCCCGCCAATGAAGGCGGGAGACCATCATGCTCAGTCAGACTCCGTTACGCGACGGAATCAGAACTCGTGACGAACAGTCCAGTGGACTGTTCGTAGCCGGACGCAACGCGTCCGCACCGGACACTGCGTTCTGATTCCCCAGGGAATCAGAACTCGCGGTTGGCGCGGTAGAACTGGATGAGCGCCTGGGTGGACGCATCCTGCTGGGCGAGTGCCTCGTCGTCCTTGGAGATCGCCGGGGTGATCTGCTTGGCGAGCTGCTTGCCGAGCTCGACGCCCCACTGATCGTAGGAGTCCAGACCCCACACGGTGCCCTCGACGAAGGTGATGTGCTCGTACAGGGCGATGAGCTCGCCGAGCGAGAACGGGGTCAGCGCGACGCCGAAGATCGACGTGGTCGGGCGGTTGCCCTTGAACACGCGGGCCGGGACGATCTCCTCCGGGGTGCCCTCGGCGCGGACCTCGTCGGCGGTCTTGCCGAACGCGAGCGCCTTGGTCTGCGCGAGGTAGTTGCCGAGGAACAGCTCGTGCACGTCCTGGTCGCCGTCCTTGGTCGGGTTCGGGGTGTTGACGAACGCGATGAAGTCGGCCGGGATAAGCTGGGTGCCCTGGTGGATCAGCTGGTAGAAGGCGTGCTGGCCGTTGGTGCCCGGCTCGCCCCAGAAGATCTCGCCGGTCTCGGTGGTGACCGGGGTGCCGTCCCAACGCACGGACTTGCCGTTGGACTCCATGGTCAGCTGCTGCAGGTAGGCCGGGAAGCGGTGCAGGTACTGGTCGTACGGCAGCACGGCGTGCGAGGCGGCCTTGAAGAAGTTGCGGTACCACACGTTGAGCATGCCGAGCAGCACGACGACGTTCTTCTCGAACGGGGTGTTGGCGAAGTACTCGTCGATCTCGTGGAAGCCGTGCAGGAACTCCTCGAAGCGGGCCGGGCCGAAGACCACGGCGAGGGAGGTGCCGACGGCGGAGTCGACGGAGTAGCGGCCGCCGACCCAGTTCCAGAAGCCGAACGCGTTGGCCGGGTCGATGCCGAACTCCTCGACCTTCTCCAGGTTGGTGGAGACGGCCACGAAGTGCTTCTTGATGGCTTCGGCGCGCTGGGCCTCGTCGCCGGCGGCGATGGCGCCGTTGGCCTCGAGCTCCTCGAGCAGCCAGGTGCGGGCCTCGCGGGCGTTGGTCAGGGTCTCCAGCGTGGTGAAGGTCTTGGAGACGATGATGAACAGGGTGGTCTCCGGGTCGAGGCCCTTGGTCTTCTCGGCCAGATCGTTCGGGTCGATGTTGGAGATGTAGCGGGCGGAGATGCCGGCGTCCGCGTACGGCTTGAGCGCCTCGTACACCATGACGGGGCCCAGGTCGGAGCCGCCGATGCCGATGTTGACGACAGTCTCGATCTTGCGGCCGGTGATACCGGTCCACTTGCCAGAACGGACCTCGTCGGCGAAGGCGTAGATCTTGTCGAGGGTCTCGCGCACGTCCTTAACGGTGTCCTGGCCGTCGACGATGTACTTGCCCTCGTCCTCGACCGGGCGGCGCAGCGCGGTGTGCAGCACGGCGCGGTCCTCGGTGTTGTTGATGTGGACGCCGGTGTACATGGCCTTGATGCGGTCGCCCAGCTTGACCTCGTCGGCGAGGAAGGTGAACAGGCGCAGGGTCTCCGGGGTGATCAGGTTCTTGGACAGGTCGAAGTGCAGATCGCCGGCGTCGAAGCTGAGCTCCTTGACGCGGTCGGGATCCTCGGCGAACCACTTCTTGAGGCTGATGCCCTCGGCCTGCAGCTCGTCGTAGTGCTTCTGCAGCGCGACCCACGCCGGGGTCTTCGTGGCGTCAATAGGAGGATTGATGGCCATAGGTATTGGTCCTTTCATCATCACTTGGCGAAGCGGCGCGGCGCTTCGGCCAACCTGACGACGGCCGAATGCCACTCCGGTTACTTCACCTCACAAGATACTCACAAAAGCAGACATAACTACACAAAACAACGGCTTGACAACGTACCGGTAAACCGAAAGCAAACGATCGCAATACAGTGGGCTTTCGCGTTCCGGGCAACAAGCCGCTCCAACCGGTACAACGACGTCAACGCGGGCGCCACGGCGAACGCGACACACCGTGCGCAACACGATTTGGCAAACCACTGGCCATGCTGTATGCTTTCAGTCTTGTGCGCGGAAAGCGAATGCGATCCGGGCAACAAGCCACTTTAGCTCAGTCGGTAGAGCGGCTCACTCGTAATGAGCAGGTCGACAGTTCGATTCTGTCAAGTGGCTCCCTCCACAACCCCGGCCCCAACGGCCGGGGTTTTGTTTATTCCGTGTTTATCCAACTCCCTGCATCCAGGCTCCCTCATCGGGGTCCGGCGACCATCGGTGCCCAATGATTGTCGTGGCGGTTTTCGTTCACTGACGTAAACGGAATATCCCGGTCCTGACCGGATTCCCTGCCAGTGGGATCGAAGGTCTGACCTGCAATCAACAGATTGTGGGCATAGACGGGATGCGTAGAGGTCGAAAATGGCTTGTTCGCGGTTGGTCTATGCCCACGATCGTGCAAATGGTTGGTCTGTACCCACGACCGGCGCGGCATAATGTACCGCCTATGCCCACGAATGAGTGGAATCGAGCGGATCACCTCGCCGCTGTGTCTCGCAAATGTACGTTCTATGCCCACGACCGTTTTTGATTCTTCTCAAGAGAGCGATCGACAGGACGGTTGTGGGCATAGGTGGTCCAACAAGGGACGATGTGCGGCTCTTCGTATTTTGGCGTATATGGCCGCATGCCTGTTGTATCGGAATCGCGCTGCGCGCGATGCTGTGTTGTTGGCGGCGCGTAGCGCCGCGACGCCCCCCACCCGGCTTCGCCGGGAGCGTTCAGCAATTAAGGACGGCCTGACGGCCGCGTTTTGCTGGCTCGCTGTCGCTCGCTCCTCGCCTACAAACGCCTCCGGCGTTTTCTTCACGGCTCGGCCTAGCCGAGGCCGAGAGCTGCCGCCAGTATCCGGGAGCGTTGCAACCGTTCGGGCGCGGCAGCGGTTGCTGCCGCTGGAAACACTGGATTGCGCGAGAGCGCAATGCCGTTTTCATCGCGCTGTGCGCGATGGTGAGATTGCGCTCTCGCGCAATCTCACGACAACAACAGCATCGGACGCACGAACAGTGCGGCGATCTCGATACCACAGAGCCGCACCTCACCGAACCCATTCATACACGCCAAAATGCGAAGAGCCCGTATACCACAGCGAGCCAAAACCGCCACGCAACATGGGAAGTGGCGGTTTTGGCTCGTTAAGGGAGATCAGGCGGGCAGCAGGAACTGCACGCCGGTCATGAGCAGAATCGCGACGATCGCGGACGCGGCGAGCGTGAAGCCGGCGAGCTTCGCGTTGCCGAGCACGCGGTCGGTGAACAGCGTCGAGAACACGGCCGTCGGCGCGAGCGCGAGCATCACCACGGCCTTGCGCACGCTTGCGTCGAACGGCAGCGCGAACCATGCGATCGCGGCGAACGCGATCCCCAGCGGCAGTCGCCACGCGAGCACGCGCAGCACGTCGCGCACGTCCTTGCCGGTCTTCGGCAGATCCATAAGCATGCCGACCATGAACACCGAGCAGAACGAGTTCGCGTTCGCCACCGGGTCGAGCAGCGTGGGGACGAACGAGGGGATCGGAATCCCGGCGAACATCACGACCAGCATGAGCATGTAGATGTCGAACGGCACCGACGTGAGGAAGCCCTTGGCGATCTTGCGCAGCTTGGCGCGGCGCGCGAGCCGGCGCGCATCGCGGTCCTTGGGCCGCGTGTACGGCAGCGTGGGCGCGTTGCCGGCGTGCTGTTCGGTGATCGGCTTATCCATGTCGATGTGCAGCATGGACGTGGTCATCACGTTGGTGCCGGCCGTGACCATGACCGAATTGCCGATGTCGAACATGGAGGCCGTCACGAGCGCGGACGGGCCCATGAACGCCTGCAAGACGGGAAAGCAGAAGTTGCCCACGTTGAAGCCGGACGCGTTGAGCATGAGGAACGCGCGGTCGGCGGCCGGCTTGCGCCGGGAGGCGAGGAACGTGAGCGGCAGCGGCAGCAGGGCGCACAGGAACGCGAATCCGGAGATGAGCAGCATGCTCGGATGGTGCGGATTCGTCGCGAACGAGACGATGATGGACGCCGGCAGCGTGAAGTCGAAGACGACGACCTGCATGACACGATAGTCGCGCGGGCGGAACAGTCCGGCGCGCTTGACCAGATACGCGGCGAAGATGATGATCAGGAACGCGATGGGCTTGAGAATGGCGGACATGTCGTGCTTCCTCTCCCGTACTCGACCCGGCCGCCGTACTGCGGCGTGCGGGCCGCGTCTTGCAGAGCCGGTCGGGGAAGTGCGCGCGATGGGACTCGAACCCACACGTACAAGACACAGGAACCTAAATCCTGCGCGTCTACCAATTCCGCCACGCGCGCGCAAGTCGTCAATCTAGCATGAGCCCTGCCTTACGGCGACGGCAACGGACGCCGGCCGACCATCTGGCGGACGGCGCCCGCATGCCGTCTCAGCGGCCGCAGGTCAGTGGTGCAGCACCGCAGCGGCGGCGGCCTTGAGCCCGTAGCGGATGCGGTCCACGGGCAGGGTGAATTCGCCCGGAAGCTCCTCGACGTAGCCGTTGAACCCCTGCTTGAATTCGAGCACGCCGCGGCCCGGGTCGTCCGGGTCGTCGAACACGCCGGAGATGCCGTAGAAGTTGTAGCGGTGCAGTCCGCGTTCGAGGCAGCGGGACATCATCTCGTGCTGGATCGCGGTGGGCGCGTAGAACTTCGCGTACCGTTCGTCCGAACCGGACGAGAAGTAGACGAGCTCGCGCTCATGCCACATGAACAGGCCGGCCGCGGCGGGCACCACGTGGCCGTCGCGTTCGATGCGCTCCTTCGCGTCCGCGATGCGGTGTTCGGCGGATTCGACGTTGCGGCGGGCGGTGTCGAGCTTCTTGCGCACGTCGTCGGGGTACTTCGATTCGGGCAACGCCGCCTCGAGACGGTCGGCCTCGCGCGCGAACTTCGCGTACTTGTCCTGCCAGCCGGCGAGGTATTCGTCGAGATGGATCTCGGCGACCATGAACTCGGCCCGGTCGCCGAACGCGTCCCACACGCCCTCGAAGTAGGCGAGGTCGCGGTTCTGGAAATGCTGCTTGACGCTGCTCAGCTCGCAGATGTGGTGGAACACGCCGAGCTCGTCGCGGTCCAGCCTGCGCACGTGGACCGCGCTGTTGCGCGCGATCTTCACGTTGCGCCGCGTGTTCTTCGAATACGACTTGAGCAGGTCGTCGGCCGACTTGAATCCGGATAGGTCCTTGACGTACACCCAGCGGTTCACGATCGAGCCGTAGCCGCGGTCGAAGCCAGCGTGATGCCAGCCGAGCTTCTCGTAGTTGCCGACCAGCAGGTCGTCGGGCTCGCCGTCGGGCTCACCGTCGGACGTGCGACGCAGGTACACGTCGTCCGGCCAACAGGACACGCTGATCGCGCCGCGCTTGTGCGCGGCGACGTGCAGGGCCATCGTCATCGCGGTGAGCAGATGCTCGTTGTGCGCGTCGCACAGCGGGCCGAGCCAGATCGACCCTTCGAGGCCGAACCGTCCCTGCGTGTACGCGACCATCGCGCCGGCGATCGGCTTGTCGTCGGCGTCGACCAGACCGACCAGTTCGGTCTGCGCGGCGCCCTCCTGCTCGACCATGCGGCGCATCGCGGCGGTCTGCTGGAATCCGCCCTCCGGACTCGCCGCGGACAGCGCGTCGAACTCGTCGTCCGTGAGCGCCCTCGAACGCCAGCGCTTGCCGACCATGTCATTATCCGTTTGCAACCGCATGATTACTCCTCACATTCCTGCGATATGCGTGTCGATCATTCCCCTTCCGCACTCCCCCATGCCTTTGCCGGGCCGGCCATCCCTCTCCCATGGCCGGTCCGGTACCGTCCGTCTCCGCGCGGGCGTCCACGGCACCCGCGGCCATCCGCAGGCGTCCTCGCGATCATCCGCGCGGAGACGTTCCTTCCGCGCCTACCGGCCGGCGAGCCGATGCGCGAGGTTCTTGAGCCGGTAGACGAGCGGCCGGACCGGCAGCGTGAACTCGCCGGTCAGCTCCTCGACGTAGCCGTTGAATCCCTGCTTGAACTCGAGCACGCCGCGGCCCTCGTCGTCCGGATCGTCGAACACGCCGTCGACGCCATAGAAGTTGTAGCGTTTCACGCCGCGTTCCACGCACAGGTGCAGCATCGCGTGGTGCTGGATGAGCGCGGAGGCGTAGAACGGCTTGTATTCCTCGACGCTGCCCGAGAACAGGTAGATCACCTCGCGCGGGTGCTCGACGAACAGCGAGGCCGCGGCGGGCAGCACGTCGCCCTGCTTGGCGAACGCGGCGGCTTCGGCGAGGCGCTTGTCGGCGGCGGCCAGATTGCGGGTCTCCTCGCCGAGCTGGCGTTCGATTTTGGTGGTTGGGCGCTCGTCGTACCTGGCCTGAAGCCGGTCCACCTTCTCCTGCAGCACGGCGCGCTTGGCCTGCATGTCGGCCACGTATTCGGCGATGTGGATTTCGGCGACCATGAAATGCGCCTTGTCGCCGAACGCCCGCTTGAACCGGTGGAAGTACGCCTCTCCGCGGTATTCGAAGCTGCGGCGTTCGGCGGTCTGCTGTTCGATCGCGGCGAACACGCCGAGTTCGTCGTCGGCGAGTTCGCGCACGTGCACGCCCATCGACGCGGCGCGCTTGACGCTCCACTGGGTGCGCTTGTCGTACGACTTGAGCAGCGACGATTCGTCGTCGATGCCGCCCAGGTCCTTGAGATAGCGCCAGCGCGGCACGGCCGTGTAGCCGACGGTGAAGCCGCCGTGCTCGAAGCCGAGCCCGGTCAGCAGGTTCACGATGTCGTCGGCCGGCTCGCCCGGGTTCACGTCGGCGGGTTCGCTGGCGGGCGCGGGCGTGCCCGACGCGAGCGGCTCGCCGTGGGAGCCGCGCAGGCGGTACGGCGTTTCCGGGGTGATTTCGAGCTGGGCCGCGCCCTTGGCCTTGGCGTGGGCGCGCAGCTGGCTGACGAAATACGTGGTCAGTTCGCGGTCATGCCAGTCGCACAGCGGGCCGTCGTGAACGGCCGCGAACGTGGACAGCCGCGAACGGTGCGTTTCGAACAGCGCCGCGGTGACGGTCGCGCCGTGTTCCCGCACGGCCAGGTATTCGACTTCGGTGCCCTGCTCGGCGCGCAGACGGCCCATCGCCGAAGTCTGCTGGAAGTTGCCCTGCGGATGGGACGCGGAGAACGCGTCGAATTCGTCCGGGGTGAGCGTGGCGAGAGTGAACGAGCGCACTGGTGGAAACCGTCCTTTGACTCGGTGTCCCGTGCGTCCGATGAGCGCCGGGCATGATGGATGCCGGACGCTGCGGGCCCGCACGGATTGCTCAGCCGATATTAGCACCGGCGCCCCGTGCCGGCCCGAGGCGTCTCCCGAGCGCACAGCCTCTTCACACTGGGCTGCGCTTGAGCGGCGCCGGGTGGCGGCCTGTGGACCGTCGCTCGAATCGGCTTTCCACCGGACCACGGGGCGGTGTCACAGGCCGCCCCATAGTCCGGCCCGTGGTCAGCGCAGCAGTCGTTCGACGGCCGGCACGAGCGCGCGCAGGGCCTTGCCGCGGTGCGAGATCGCGTTCTTTTCGGCCGGTTCGAGCTCGGCGCTGGTAAGCGTGCCGTCGGTGCCGTCCGTCGCGGCGCGCGCCGGCTGGTCATCGGGCACGAACAGCGGGTCGTAGCCGAAACCGTGCGCGCCGCGCGGCTCGCGGATGATGCGGCCGGTCATGTCGCCGATTTCGACGACCTGTTCGGCGATCGGATAGCGGTGTTCGAGTTCGGCTTCGACGGCCGGCGAATCGGACGCGACGACGACCGGGATTTCGTCCGGCAGCGCGTCGACCTGCGGCACGACGAGCGCGGCGGCGCAGCGGAAGCGCGCGGTGCGCTTGTCGTCGGGGATGTCGGCGATCTGGGCGAGCAGCAGCGCGTTGTTCGCCTCGTCGTCGCCGTGACGGCCGGCCCAGCGCGCGGACAGGATGCCCGGAGCGTTGCCCATCACGTCGACGATCAGTCCGGAGTCGTCGGCGATGGCCGGGCAGCCGGTGCGTTCGGCCACGTCGCGCGCCTTGAGCAGCGCGTTCTCCTGGAACGTGACGCCCGTTTCGACCGGGTCGGGCAGGTTCAGGCTACCGGCGGAGACGAGGTCGATGCGCTCCGCGTCCTGGCCGAGGCCGGCCGCGAGGATGCGGCGGATTTCGGCGAGCTTGCCTTCGTTGTGCGTGGCGACGATGAGTTTCATGAAAAAGCCTCCGTTCCATTTCTTGGCCCCCTCGGTTGAGGGGGCTGTCAGCGTAGCTGACTGGGGAAACGTCAAAGCAACGGAACGTTCCAAAGCTTCTGACTACCCCTCAGTCACGCTTCGCGCGACAGCTCCCCTGGCAAGGGGAGCCGAGATAAGCCCTAATCCTGCGCGAGGGCGGCCTGCTGGGCGGCCTGCAGTTCGCGGTTGCCCTTTTCCGCAAGGTCGAGCAGCGTGTTGAGCTCGGAGCGGTTGAACGGGCGGTGTTCGGCGGTGCCCTGGATTTCGATGAACGTGCCGGAGCCGGTCATGGCGACGTTCATGTCGGTCATCGCGCGGCTGTCCTCCGGGTAGGGCAGGTCGAGCATCGGCGTGCCGTCGATGATGCCGACCGACACGGCCGACACGACGTCCTTGAGCACGCGGTCGGCGGACTTGATGTGCTTGTTCCGCTCCGCCCAGCGCATCGCGTCGACGAGCGCCACGTACGCGCCGGTGATCGACGCGGTGCGGGTGCCGCCGTCGGCCTGCAGCACGTCGCAGTCGATCTGCACCATGTTCTCGCCGAGCGCCTTCATGTCGACGACGCCGCGCAGGCAGCGGCCGATGAGTCGGCTGATCTCGTGCGTGCGGCCGCCGATCTTGCCCTTGACGGACTCGCGGTCGGTGCGCTCCGCGGTCGCGCGCGGCAGCATCGAGTATTCGGCCGTCACCCAGCCGAGTCCCGAATCCTTGCGCCAGCGCGGCACGCCGGGCGTGAACGTCGCGGTGCACATCACGCGCGTGTTGCCGCATTCGATGAGCACCGAGCCTTCCGGCACATCGGTGAAGCGGCGGGTGATGCGCACCGGGCGCAGCTGGTCGACCGCGCGACCGTCGCCGCGCAGCACGGTATCGTTTCCAAGCAAATCTTTGATCTGAGCCATGAGGCCCAACCTAGCACCAGCCGGCGAAGCGGGCGCACGCTATGTGACCGGGCGAAGCGGCGTGCGGTCGCTCATCCGAGCAGCGGTTTGGCCGGCTCGATGCGGTCGATGACGAACAGGACGAGCGAGACCGCGAAGAACGCGCCCGCCAGTTCAAGGCAGTTGATGCCGAACTGCTGCCAGCCGAGCGCCTTGAAGTCGATGAACGCATACGGGTACGGGTTGCCGCCGGCGGCCGGGCCGGAGCCGAGCAGGGTCGGGGCGAGCCACGCGCGGCCCATGACGAACGCGAACCAGACCGGCACGTAGATCAGCCAGCTGAACATGTAATGCCATTGGAAGCGCCGGTGCGGGTCGAAGAGGATGAAGTCGGCCACGGCCATGATCGGCGCGATGCGGTGCAGCATCGTGTTGGTCATGATGCCAAGTATCTGCGGCACGTAGTTCGGGTCGTCCGGCGGCATGAGCAGGAACGCGACCACCGCGGTGACGACCGCGTACAGGGTCACCACGCCCTTGAGCCACGCCGGCGGCTGGATGCCCTTGAGAATGGTGGCCGCGCCCGCCCACAGCATCACGAAGCCGAGCACGGCCCCGGTCTGGAACGTGAAGTACACCCACAGCACCGGGCGCTGCCACGCCTCATACGTGCCCACGAAGCACAGCGCGGCGATCGCCAGCCGCCACAGACCCGCGAAGAATCTCATACCGGCCAGTCTACGCGCACGGGTCGCGCTTGCGGGAACCCGCCGAATTCGGCGGACGGCCCCGTTGCCGGAGCGCGGACGGAGCGAGTAGGCTGGGAGCAACCGAAACGAGGGAGATTCCATGGACTATTCACCGGCCCTGATGACCGACATGTACGAATACACGATGCTCGACGCGACGCTGCGCGACGGGACGGCGAACCGCAAGTGCGTGTTCGAGGTGTTCACGCGCCATCTGCCGGAAGGCCGCCGCTACGGCGTGGTGGCCGGCACCGGGCGCATCCTCGACGCGCTCGAACGGTTCCATCTGGACGACGAGGACCTGCGGTTCCTGTCCGACCGCAAGGTGGTGAGCCCCGAGACGATCAAGTGGCTTGAGAACTTCCGCTTCTCCGGGTCGATCAAGGGCTACCGGGAGGGCGAGATGTTCTTCCCGAACTCGCCGATCCTGCAGGTCGAGGGCACGTTCGGCGAATGCACGCTGCTCGAGACGCTGATCCTGTCGATCCTCAACTACGATTCGGCCGTCGCCTCCGCCGCCTCGCGCATGGTGTCGGCCGCCAAGGACCGCCCGTGCATGGACATGGGCGGACGCCGCACCAACGAGTGGGCCGCGGTCGCCGCCGCGCGCGCCGCCGTCGTGGGCGGGTTCAAGGGCACGGCCAACCTGCTCGCCGCGCAGATGTACGGGCTCAAGGCCATCGGCACCGCCGCGCACTGCTTCACGCTCGTGCACGACTCCGAACGCGAGGCGTTCCAGTCGCAGATCAACGCGCTCGGCAAGAACACCACGCTGCTCGTCGACACGTACAACATCGAGGAGGCCGTGAAAACCGCCGTGGAGGTCGCCGGCCCTGAACTCGGCGGCATCCGCATCGACTCGGGCGACCTCGCCTCGCTCGCGCAGCGCGTGCGCAACCAGCTCGACGCGCTGGGAGCGACCAACACGACCATCACCGTCACCAACGACCTCGACGAGTACGCGCTCGCCGCGCTGCAGACCGCGCCCGTCGACTCGTACGGTGTGGGCACGATGCTCGTGACCGGATCGGGCGCGCCGACGTGCGCGATGGTGTACAAGCTCACCGAACGCGAAAACGCGGACGGCGTGATGCAGCCGGTCGCCAAGAAGTCGAAGAACAAGGCGACCGTGCCCGGCCGCAAGCTCGCCTACCGTTCGTACGAGTACAATCTCGCCGACTGCGAGCATGTCATCTCCGGTTCGGAGGACGCGCTCGCCGCGTACCGTCCGGCCGACGGATGGAAGGACCTGCTCGTCGACTTCGTCGACCACGGCGAGATCGACCCGCGCTGGCAGGGCCACGACGCGATCACAGCCGCGCACGAGTACCGCGCGAAGGCGCTCGCCGAACTGCCGATCACCGCGCAGTCCCTGATGAAGGGCGAACCGGTGATTCCTACTGAGACTACCGTTCTCTGACGGGGATGCGCTGAGTGGCGGAAATGGCTCACTGACGGTTCGTCAGTGAGCCATTTCCGCCACGCGACATTACTTCATCATCTCTTCGTAGATGCGCTTGCAGTCGGGGCAGACGGGGTACTTGGACGGGTCGTGCTTGGGCACCCACACCTTGCCGCACAGGGCGACCACCGGGCGGCCGGTCATGCGCGACTCGGCGATGCGGTCCTTCGACACGTAGTGCGCGTAGCGGTCCGCGTCGCCCCCGTCGTCGCGCTGCGTCTGCTCCTTGGTCTCCGGACGTTCGAGCACGGCCGTACCGGTGCCCGGATCCGGCGTGGACAGGGGCGAGACCGGATCGGCCAAATCGCGCGCGACGCCGGCCGTCATCGCAGCCGCCGGCGTCACCATCGCAACCGTCATCATCTCAGCGGACATATCGCATACTCCATCCTCGTGGGCAACAATCAACCCCATCATAAGACCGTTCCCACCATCCGCCAACGAATTGCCGCACGGTTGCGCAACGATCACGGCATCTCCCGCCCGCACGCCCCCATCTCGCTCGGCATTGATGGCATCGGCCCACGTGCGGCGACCATACGCGCGCGCAACTGCCGGACGAACCGTGCGCACCGCAACATGCCAACACGCGCCGCAAGCGGCGGCAAACGCCGCGCCGAACTCGCCGCGACGGGGTACGCTATGGTCTTATGACTATCGCAGTGTGCCCAGGATCGTATGACCCCGTCACCGCAGGGCATTTGGACGTAATCGAACGATGCGCGCACTTCTTCGACGAGGTGCATGTGGTGGTGGCGGTCAACGCCGCGAAAACGCCGATGTTTCCGGAATCCACGCGCGTCGAGGTGATCCGCCGCGCCATCGCCAAGGACGGATATTCGAACATCACCGTCGCCTCGACCGACGGGCTCATCACCGACTATTGCAAGCGCGTCGGCGCGACGGTGATCGTCAAGGGCCTGCGCCAGAACGGCGACTACGAGGCCGAGCTCGGCATGGCGCTCGTCAACCGCAAGCTCGCCGGCATCGAGACGCTGTTCCTGCCGGCCGATCCGATCCTCGAGCACATTTCCAGCTCGATCGTCAAGGACGTGGCGCGCCACGGCGGCGACGTGACCGGCATGGTCCCGGACTGCGTGGTGCCGATGCTCACGGAGGCGTTGCGCCGCGAACGTGCGCGGCGCGAAGGAGGGGAATAGTGATGACCGATGATGCAGTGAACAGCGACGCGGCCGGACAGGCCGACGCGAGCGCGACGCAGCCGGGCGCGCAGGCTGCGCAGTCCGCAACGCAACCGTTCCAGCCGTTCCGTCCGATGCCGGTCAATCCGAACGCCGATCCGGCCGCGTACCAGCCGGCCGATCAGCCGATCGATCCGTCCGTGTATCAGCAGAACGGACAGGCGGGCCAGCCGTACGTACAGGCCGCGCAGGCCGCGGACGGACAGTCGGCGAGCGCGACGTCCGATGCAAACGGCGACGGGCAGACCGGGCAGACCGGGCAGTCCTCAGGGCAGGCCGATCCTGCCGGCCAGGGCGCGTCCCGACCGGCGTTCCTGATGGACTCGCTGCCGGACCTGCGCGAACAGTCCGGCGACGGCTCGTCCGATGGCGACGCGGACGGCGTGAACCCGCGCGACGAGTTCACCACCGTGTACGACATCCTCGACCAGATGGAATCCATGCTGGACGAGGCGAAGACCAGCTTCTTCGCGCCCGGCGTGGTGAAGGTGGACCGAGAGGAGTTCGTGGGACATCTCGACGATCTCAAGAAGATGCTGCCCGTGCAGCTCGAACGCGCCTCGGCTTTGATGCGCGAGGCGGAGCGCCGGCTCGAATCCGCGCAGACGCAGGCGAACGCGATCATCGCCTCGGCGCAGAGCCGCGCGGCCGACATGGTCAAGGACGCGAACGACCAGGCGCAGTTCCTCGCCGGACAGGAGAACGTGACCGAGCTGGCCCGGCAGAAGGCGCGCGTGATCCTCGATCAGGCGCAGGCCAAGGCCGACCGGCTCACGCAGGGCGCCGACAAGTACTGCACGACCGTCATGGAAGGCCTCCAGCAGCAGCTCGGCAAGCTCGACCGCGACGTGCAGGCCGGCCTTAATGTACTGTATGAACGCCAGCGCAACGCCGGCGAACAGCTCCCCCATCTGAACAACAACGACTATCCGGAAGGCTGATCCATGCCACGTCCCGAAGATTCCCAGTGGGCCGTGCCCGTCGCGCAGGTCGCGTCGCGAGCCGGCCAAAGCAAGCCCATCGACGCCGTGTTTCCCGCGCCCAGCGGCATCGGCGACAGCATCGTCGGCATTCCGGAAGGCGCCGACGTGCACGTGGTCGGCTCGTTCGACTCGATCGTCGACGGGCTGATCCTGACCGCGCGCATCAGCGCGCCGATCAGCACGGAGTGCACGCGCTGCCTCAAGCCGATCAACAAGGACTGGACGGTGGACGTCACCACGTTCTTCCCGTACGAGTCGGCCGACGCCAACGGCAGACGCGGCGGGCGAAACGGCCGCGGTCGCGACGACAAGGGCGAGGTGGACATCATCGCCGGCGAGGACGAGTCGGAGGACACGTATCCGCTCAGCACCGACGGCGCGTTCGCCGATCTCGAGGCGCTGATCCGCGACACGCTGGCCGAATCGCTGCCGCTGCAGCCGCTGTGCCGCGAGGACTGCCTCGGCCTGTGCCCGCAGTGCGGCGCGGATCTCAATGAGGATCCGGACCATCACCACGACGTGGTCGACGACCGGTTCGCCTCGCTGGCGGCGCTCAAGGCGAAGCTCGAGTCGGGCAAGTAGATTCCATCTCTCCCTCAGTCACGGCAAGCCGTGACAGCTCCCTCATCAGAGGGGGCTCCTGTGGCATCAGACGGCGTTTCGCGCATCATCGGCAAACACTCCTGTCGAACGTGCTCCAGCGGCAATCGAGCGGCGAATGCGGCTCGCCGCTGGACTTTGTACGCCCGGTGCGCTAAGATACCGAACGCTTAAGCTCAATCGTTCGATCGAAACAGAGGAATACAAATGGCACTGCCTAAGTACAAGACCTCGCGCGCCAACACGCACTCGCGCCGCGCGAACTGGAAGGCGTCTGCTGTGCAGACCGTCAGCTGCCCGAACTGCGGCGCTCCGGCGCTGCCGCACATGGCCTGCCCGAGCTGCGGTAACTTCCGCGGCCGCACCTACCGTGAGGCCATCCGCTCCGCCCACACCAAGTGAGCCTGAGTTCGCGGTAACCAAGCGATAACGCAAAGCCCTGCCATCGACGGGTGGCGGGGCTTTTTCGTATTTTGGCTCACCGGTGGCGGTTTTGTTTGGCTGCGGGATCCGGCAGCGAGCCAAAACCGCCACGCGAAATCCCGAGTGGCAGAGATCGCTCTCTGAGGGCGGTCTCAGCGAACGAAAACCTCCACGCGGCGGACGGCGGTCGCTTGCGGGGCCCACTGTCCGCGCTCCGGGCTAGATAGGTGACCATGACCGCAGAAGCATCGCAAGCACCATCGCAGAACACGAAGCACGCCACGCAGCACGACGCGCAGCACGCAACGCCGGCGCCGATCAGCCCGTCCAACGTGCTACTCGAGGCGCTGGGCACCACGATCAGCCCCGAACTGCTCGTGCAGGCGCTCACCCACCGCTCGTTCTCGCACGAGCATCCGGGCGCGCCGAACTACGAGCGCCTCGAATTCCTCGGCGACGCGGTGCTCGAACTCGTCTCCACCGAAACGCTGTTCGCCGCCCACCCGGACATGACCGAAGGCCAGCTCGCGAAAATGCGCGCCAAAGCCGTCTCCGAGGAATCGCTGAGCGCGATCGCGCGCACCAAGCTGCACGTGAGCCCCTACATCCTGCTCGGCCACGGCGAGGCGAAGGAGGGCGGCGCAGAGAAAAGCTCCATCCTGTGCGACATCGTCGAGTCGCTCATCGGCGCGACGTTCCTCGAGCACGGCATCGACGGCGCGCGCGAGGTGATCCACCGGCTCATCGACGACACGCTCGCCGAAGTCGCGACCGAAGGCCCGGCGCTCGACTGGAAGACGTCGCTGGAGGTCAAGTCGCACGGGCTCGGCAAGGGCGACCCGCACTATCGCATGTCCGTGAAGGGCCCCGAATACGCGCAGATCTTCACCGCGCGCGTCACGCTCGGCGACGACGAGCAGACCGTGTGGGGCGTCGGCGAGGGCTCCAGCAAGCGCAAGGCGCAGCTGGCCGCGGCCGAGGTCGCGTGGAAGGCGCTCGACAAGTAGCGTCGTACGGATGGCGGACGGGGCGGTTGGATCCGCGCGCGTCCGCACCGTCCGTCACGAGACCGGCCGCGCCTCCCGCCCCAGCCAGCATATGGGCGAAGAATCGCCGTATCTCAGCGCCTGTGATTAGGATGGGGTGAATCATCGCCCGGCATCCCGCGCGCGGGGCCACAAGTTCCGCGACCGCGTTCGACGCCGGCCGCCGTCGGGCAGGCCGACCATCCTGCGGCCGCCGCACGGCACGCGCACCTTCACGATCATTCAGTCGATTACGAGAAGTTGAGAGGAATCATGGCGACACCAACGCCCCTTCAGGCATTCAGCGGCGTGCCGAAAACGCACGCGGACGACACGCAGACCATTGTCGACGGCGAAAAGATGACCGGCGCGCAGGCGCTGGTCCGCGCGCTGGAGGACCTGGGCGTTCAGGACGTCTTCGGCCTTCCCGGCGGCGCGATCCTGCCCGTCTACCACGCGATCAACGACGACACGAAGTTCCGCTTCACGCTCGTGCGCCACGAGCAGGCCGCCGGTCACGCGGCCGAAGGCTATGCGGTGGCCACCGGCCGCGTGGGCGTGTGCATCGTCACGTCCGGCCCGGGCGCCACGAACATGATCACGCCGATCGCCGACGCGAACATGGACTCCGTGCCGCTCGTCGTCATCACCGGACAGGTCGGCGTGAACGCGATCGGCACCGACGCGTTCCAAGAGGCCGACATCGTCGGCGCGACCTACCCGGTCGTCAAGCACTCGTATCTGGTCACGCGCGCGCAGGACATCCCGCGCGTCATCGCCGAAGCGCACTACATCGCACGTTCCGGCCGTCCCGGCCCGGTCGTCGTCGACCTGACCAAGACCGCGCAGGTCGGCGAAATGTACTACTCGTGGCCGCAGCGCATGATCCTGCCCGGCTACAACCCGATCACCAAGGCGCACGGACGCGTGCTCGCCGACGCGGCGAAGCTGTTCGCGCAGTCGTACCGCCCCGTGCTGTACGTCGGCGGCGGCGCGTCGCGCTCCAACGCGTCCAAGGAAGTCGCCGAACTGGCCGAAATCACCGGCGCGCCGATCGTGACGACCCTGCCGGCACGCGGCATCGTGCCGGACGATAATCCGAAGAACCTCGGCATGCTCGGCATGCACGGCACCGTCGCAGCGACGGCCGCCGCCCAGCGCTGCGACCTGCTCGTCGCGATCGGCGCGCGCTTCGACGACCGCGTCACCGGCAAGCTCGACGCGTTCGCGCCGCTCGCGCGCGTCATCCACATCGACATCGATCCGGCCGAAATCGGCAAGAACCGCGCGCCGGACGTGCCGATCGTGGGCGACGTGGCGACCGTGCTCAACGACCTCATCCCCGAAATCAAGCGCTCGCAGGCGATCGGCGGCAAGCCGAACCTCAAGCCGTGGTGGGACGAACTCAACGCGCTGCGCGAGAAGTACACGATCCACTACGACGAGCCGGAGGACCAGCCGACCGACGGCACGCTGCAGCCGCAGTGGGTGGTCGAGCAGCTGTCCAAGATGGCCGACCCGTCGACGATCTGGGTGTCGGGCGTGGGCCAGCATCAGATGTGGGCCGCGCAGCTCATCGACTTCAAGAAGCCCCATTCGTGGATCTCCTCCGGCGGCCTCGGCACGATGGGCTTCGGCCTGCCGGCCGCGATCGGCGCGCAGGTCGGCTCCGCGCGCGACTTCGCCGGCAAGAAGCCGGTGTGGCTGATCGACGGCGACGGTTCGTTCCAGATGACCAGCGAGGAGCTGGCTACCGCGTTCCTCGACCATACGCCGGTCAAGATCGCGATTCTGAACAACTCCGTGTACGGCATGGTCCGCCAGTGGCAGACACTGTTCTACGACCAGCACTATTCGCAGACCAACCTGCTCGACGGCGAGGCGCACACCGAGGCCGAAGAGGGCACTCCCGAGTTCTTCGACGTGCCGGACTTCGTGAAGCTGGCCGAAGCGTACGGCTGCGTCGGCATGCGCGCGTTCACGCAGGAGGAGGCCGTCGAGGCGATTCGCAAGGCGAACGAGATCAACGACCGCCCGGTGCTCATTGACTTCCGTGTGTGGAAGGACGCGATGGTGTGGCCGATGGTCGCCGCGGGCGCGTCGAACAACGACGTGACGTACCGTCCGGGCACGCAGCCGCTGCGTCCGCAGGGCGAGGCCGGCGCCGTCGAGCTCGGCGAGGCCGGTTTCTAGTTCGTTCGTTCGCGAAGGGTTAAGGAGAAATCTCTCATGGCTAACTATCCCGCTTCCCAGCCCGGCGCCAAGCGCCACACGCTGTCCGTGCTCGTGGAGAACCGTCCGGGCGTGCTGGCCCGCATCGCCGGCCTGTTCGCCCGCCGCGCGTTCAACATCGACTCGCTGTCCGTCTCCCCCACCGAACGCCCGGACATCTCGCGCGTGACGGTCACGGCCGAGGTGGACGACCTGCCGCTCGAGCAGATCATCAAGCAGCTCAACAAGCTGCTGCATGTGCTCAAGATCGTCGATCTGGATCCGGACACGACCGTGGAGCGCGAGCTCGTGCTCATCAAGGTCGCGGCCGACCAGTCGAACCGTTCCGACGTGCTCGAGATCGTGCGCCTGTTCCGCGTGCGCGTGGTCGACGTGAACCCGGAGTCGCTGACGATCGAGGCGACCGGCGCGGAGGGCAAGATCGACGCGCTGCTCGGCCTGCTTGATCACTACGGCATCATCGAACTGGTGCGTTCCGGTGCGGTTGCGGTGACGCGCGGCCCGCGCGCGCTGGCCGAGAAGGTCGTCGGTTCGGAGATCACCGGCCGCTGACGTTCTCTTTCTGGCTTCGGCTCGCTGCCGTTGCACTGTTACAGGCTCCTCGCTTATGGGCTCCCCGCCCGGGCGAGGAGCCTTTTTCGTTGCCTCCATTGCTTCCACACCAAAATGCAAGAGTTCTTGTTGATTTATACAAGATTTGTTGTACAATGATTCTTGTGAAATAGGGCGGGTGATCATCGCCCGCCGATCCAGCAAGGAGGTCACCATGACCAACACACGGCACCACGCCGATCTCACGCAGCTGCGCGCGGTATCGCATCCGACGCGCATCCGCATCATGAACATGATGGAACCCGGCAAGGCATGCACCGTGGGCGACATCGCCGAACGCATCGGCGAATCGGCGGGCACGATCAGCTATCATCTCAGGCAGCTCGCCAAGGCCGGACTCGTCGAGCAGGTCCCCTCCCCCGACGGCGACGCGCGCAAAAGCTACTGGCAGGCCAGCACGCCCAAACTCATCGTCAACGCGGACGGCGACACCGACCAGGCGTCCGTCGAAGCCCTCGCGCAATCCGCGTCCACCGCGGCCACCGAAGCGCGACTGCGCTACTATCGCGCGGAATCGTCGTTGCCCGAACCGTGGCGGCACTCGTTGGACAGCATGTCGATCATCCGACTGACCGACGCGGAATTCAGCCAGATGCAGCAGGAACTGCTGGCCGTAGCCGACAAGTGGATCAACACAGTCGGCGACCGGCACACCGAAGGCGACGGCTCAGAACAGGTCATGGTCGCACTGTCTGCCTTCCGCTATCTGGTGTAAAGGAGCTGATCATGACCGACATCGCCAATGGCAACGAGTCCCCCGCACGCACCACGCACGCTTCGCTGTGGCGCAATCCGCAGTACCGCGCGTGGTTCACCGCCGACACCGCATCCGCGATAGGCCTTGCGATGAAGGGCTTCGCAATCTCGCTGGTCGCCTTCTCGCTCACCAAGTCCCTGCCCACGGCCGGCTGGCTGGCCACGGCGAGCATGATCGCCGCGCAGACCGCCGACGTATTCGGCGGCACGCTGGTCGATCGGCACAACCGCAAGCGGCTCATCATCCTCAACGCCGTATGCGGCGCCGTGCTGTGGGGCGCGGTGTTCGCATTGCTGGCGAGCGGCCTGCTCACGTTCCCCGCGTTCGCCGTCGTCATCGTCGCGGCATCCACGATCAACGGCCTGCTCGGCAGCGCAACGAACGCGATGCTGCGTTCGATCATCCCCACCGCCGACTATCCGAAGGCGCAAAGTCTCAATCAGGGACGCGATTCGGTGATCGCTCTCGCCGGCTCGCCGCTCGGCGGCGTGCTGTACGCGTTCGGCATGTGGGTGCCATTCGCCGTCGCATCGATCATGTACGCGATCGCCGGCATCAGCGCGGGCATGCTGCGCGTTGACGAGCATGTGCGTGATGCGATCCGACGCGACGAGCGCGACGCGCACGACGACGAGCTGGCTGCGGGCGGCTCGGCCGACGCACGCGGTTCGTTCGTCGACGATTTCGTAGAAGGCTGGCGTTGGACGCTGCGCCGGCGCACGCTGATGACGTTGACCACTATCGCCGCGCTGCTGAATTTCGGCGTCAACGGGATCTTCCAGGCGGTGCAGTTGCAGTTGGTCGGTTCCGGCGTGGATTCGGTGCGCATCGGTTTCGTGTCGACGGCGGTCGGCGCGGGCATGCTGATCGGCGCGGTGATCGCGGCGCGCGTGTGCGATCGGCTTGCCGTGGGCACCGGTCTGGTTGTCATGTCGGTGGCCGCGTTGGCGACGCTGGCGCCGATGATCGTCAGCGACGCCTATCCGGTGATGCTCGTCTCGTCGCTGCTGTGCGGACTGCCGGTGCCGACGATCAACGCGCTGCTTATGGGCTTCATCTTCGCCAAGGTGCCGACCGAGATGCAGGGGCGCGTCAATTCGTCGTCGAATCTGATGTGCCTGCTGCCGACGATGTTCTGTTCGGCGATTGCCGGCTCGTTGCTGCCGACGATCGGCTTCCGGATGACCGTCGCGCTGTCCCTGCTCGCGCTGGCCGCCAACGTGGCGATCGTGCTGGCGATGCCGGCCGTGCGTTCGATTCCGGCCGCCGACCGTTGGAATGAGGCCGAACTGTAGCGGCCGTCCGATCGACGTGCAGGACGCGATGATCACGGCGATCGCACGGTCGCGCGGGGCGACGCTTGCCACGCGCAACGTCAAGGAACGTCAAGGATTTCAAACACACCGGCGTCACGCTGGTCAATCCTTGGGACAACGGCGAGCCGGCAACTGCATGAGCCAACGGTATCGGCGATCGCCATGCAAGGCAAAAGCCGGCTGTGATCGCCGCCGGCGCAATCACGCCGGATGATGGCCGGCGACGCGCCGATACCGGAATGCACCGAAATTTCCGAGACTACCGCTCATCGTCATCCGCATGAGGAGTTTCCGCCTCGGCCACGGCCTCTTCCGGGGTACATGTGCCGGTGGCCACCTTGAGAAAACCGTCGCCATACCGCTTCCACATCAGGCAGGGCGTGAACACCGTCTGCTGGATCAGCTCACGGGACGGGTTGCCGCCACCGGTGAGCAGCACGTTCCAGTACCACACGTCGCCGTCGTCGAAGCCGAGATGGAAACCGCCCAGATCCAACCCGGCATTGACGCGGCACACGTATTCGGCAAGTGCCAGCATGGTTTCCCGATCCGTGGGGTCGCATGCGAACGAGGAAACGGCACCGACGCCGATTCGGCCCGATTCCACCCAGATCACCACGTTGACGGGGCCCACCGCCAACGAAAGATCAATGTCATACACGATCGTGCCCTCGTCCGGGTTGTCCATATAGGTCAATCCCTCGGAGTCAAGGGAATTCTCCACCAGAGCACGGAGAGCGGCGGCACCGTCATTCGCATTCGTCATGTCCTCAATGTCCATCATGTCGTTCCTTTCAGCAGATGTTTCGTCACGCCACTGATAACCGGACAATCGAGAACCGGACGATTCCGCGCCGCCACTCCGTCACGCCGCCCCCCGCTACTCGAGCTGTTCGGAGAGCTCCATCCATTCGGCGGTCAGCTCGTCGGACTCGTCGGCGATGGCCTTGAGCTGCTCGTTGAGCTTGCCCAGTCCCTCGTAGTCGCTCGGGTCGTGCGCGGCCATCTGCGATTCGAGATCAGCCTTCTGCTCCTCGAGCTTGGCGAGCTTGCGGTCGATAGCGGCGACGCGCTTGCTCGCGTCGTGGAACGCCTTGCCGGTGAGCTTGGGCGTGCCGCCGCCCTCGCCGGAATCGTCTTCGGCAGCGGCATCCCGTCCAGCCGCAGCGTCAGCGACATCGGACGAAGCGCCGGAAGCCGCAGCGGAACCGGCACCGCCCTTGCCCTTCTTCTTGCCGTACGCCGGTTCGAGCGACGGCAGCGGCTTGCCGTTCTTCAGATCCTCGACCATGTCGAGATAATCCTGCACGCCGCCGGGCAGATGCCGCACCTTGCCGCCGATGAGCGCGAACTGCTCGTCGGTGACGCGTTCGAGCAGATACCGGTCGTGCGAGACGACGATGAGCGTGCCCGGCCACGTGTCGAGCAGGTCCTCCATCACGGCGAGCATGTCGGTGTCCAGATCGTTGCCGGGTTCGTCCATGATGAGCACGTTCGGCTCGTCGAGCAGGATGAGCAGCAGCTGCATGCGGCGCTTCTGGCCGCCGGACAGGTCGCGGATCGGCGTCATCAACTGCGCGGACTCGAAGCCGAGCCGTTCCATGAGCTGACCGGGCGTAACCTCCTTGCCGTCGACGATGTAGCTCGGCTTGTAGCGCGACAGCACTTCCTTGATCTTGTACTTGCCGAGCTTCTCGAGCTCGTCAAGCCGCTGCGAGAGCACCGCGAACCGCACGGTCTTGCCGATGTTCACGTGGCCCGCGGTCGGGGTGAGTGTGCCGTCGAGCAGACGCAGCAGCGTGGACTTGCCCGCGCCGTTCGCGCCGACGATGCCGAAGCGGTCGCCGGGGCCGATCAGCCACGTCACGTCGTCGAGGATCTTGCGTCCGGTGACGGTGATCCTGCGCGCCGCGGACGTCGCGTCGGCGGCCGATTCGACGTCGGCGTCGTCCGCGCCGATCGTCTCGCCTCCGGTCAGTCGACGTCGCGTCGCACGATCGCCGTCGTCGATCGCGGCGACGCCGGCATCGACACGCGCCTGTTCGGCAGCCTCGCGCGCGACTTTCGCCGCTTCGACCGCCTCGGGCACGCCGGCGTCGACGAGTCGCGGATCGTCCATGTCGGTCACGGCGACTTCGACCGAACCGTGCACCTGCGGTTCGGCGTACATCGGACGCACCACGTCCACACGCGACGCGGAGTCGGCCATCGCGGCCACATCCGGGTCGATGGCCGCCGCAGCGTCCGCGACCGAACTGTCGGCGCCGCCCTGCACGTGTTCGAAGATCTGCGTCACGTCGATCAGGTCCACGACCTGCTTGCCGAGGCGCGAGGTCGCCATCTGCTTGAGTTCGAGCGTGTTGCGCACCGGCGGCACGTCGGCGATGAGCTCGCGCGCGGCCTTGACGTGGAACTTCTGCTTGGTGGAGCGGGCGCGGGCGCCGCGGGTGAGCCATGCGAGCTCCTTGCGGGCGAGGTTGCGGCGCTTGGTCTCGCGTACGTCAGCCTGACGGTCGCGTTCGACGCGCTGGAGCATGTACGCGGAATAGCCGCCCTCGAACGGCTCGATCAGGTCGTCGTGGACCTCCCACATGGATTCGCACACCTCGTCGAGGAACCAGCGGTCGTGCGTGACGAGCAGCAGCGCGCCCTCTCCGCGAGACCAGCGGTTCTTGAGGTGTTCGGCGAGCCAGTGGATCGTCACCACGTCCAGATGGTTGGTCGGCTCGTCGAGCGCGAGGATGTCCCAGTCGCGCAGCAGCAGGCGGGCCAGATCGGCGCGGCGGCGCTGGCCGCCCGACAGCGATCCGATCTTCGCGTCGAGGCTCATGCCGCCGAGCAGCGCTTCGACGATCTCGCGCGAGCGCGTCTCCGCGGCCCATTCGTAGTCCGCGCGCCCCTCCAGCGCGGCTTCGCGGATCGTGGCGTCGTCGTCGAGCGGATCGCGCTGGTCGAGCATGCCGAACGTGAGCCCGTTGCGTTTGGTGACGCGGCCCGAATCCGGTTCCTGCGTGCCGCGGAACAGGTGCAGCAGCGTGGATTTGCCGTCGCCGTTGCGGCCGACGATGCCGATGCGGTCGCCTTCGAATACGCCCTGCGTCACATCGGTGAAGATGGTTTTGGTGGCGAAGGCGAGCGAAACGTGTTCCAGTCCAATATCGTAAGTCGGCATAATCCACTAACTTAGCGGCACCACCGGGCATCGGACCGACCGGCAGACCAGCTTGGTATTCTGCCGAACCTCATGCGATGGGTCCTGACTGCCCCTCAGCCACTTCGTGACAGCTACCCCGACAAGGGGAGCCAAGAAGGGAAGCGCGGCGATTACGGTCCATCGGCGTTCGCCGGCCGCTCAGCCCAGCGTCTTGGCGTACGTGTTGCAGCGCGCGGCGAACCCGGAAAACACCTGCTCGGCGAGCGGCAGGATCTGCGGATCGTATTGCGCGAAGTCCTCGCGCAGCTGCGACTTGGAGCCGCCGACGGCCTTGAGGTCCTTGACCATGGACGGTTCGGCCAGCCACTCCTCGAGGATCGGCGCGCTGACCTCGAGATGGAACTGGAGCCCCAGCGCGGAGGCGAAGCGGAACGCCTGCACCTTGGTGCCGGCCGAACGGGCGAGCAACTGCGCGTCGGCAGGCAGGCCGACCACGTCGTTGTGCCAGTGCAGCACGTTGATCTGCTTGTCCCACATGGAGAAGTAGTCGTGCTTGTCGACGCGCTTGATCGGGCCGAAGCCGATTTCCGGCGCGTCGCCGCGGCTCAGCTTCGCGCCGAGCGCGGTGGCGATGATCTGATGGCCGAGGCACACGCCGAGCACCGGCTTGCCGACGCTCACGGCGGCCTTGGCGAGCTTCGCCTCGACCTTGAGCCCCGGGTATTCGTCATAGTCGGTGGCGCCCATCGGCCCGCCCATGATGACCACGCCGGCCACCTGGTCGAAGTCCGGCAGGTCGGGTTTCTTCTTTTTGGCGATGTTCAGGGTGAGCGTGTCCAACCCCAGCTCTTCGAGGTTCGTCAAAATACGCCCCGGCTTCTCCCACGGGACGTGCTGCAGAATCAACACTTGCGGTTGCGTCATGGTTCCTATTGTGGCATCACCCACGTAAAGCGAATTCGACGTTTCGCATCGCCACGTCAGTTCGCGGCTGGTTCGCGATCAGCCACGGGCCGAAATCCGGCATGGAAATGCCGCGCATGTCGGCCAATCTGAATACGCTTTTGCAGTATGACAGAAGCTCAAGAAGCGCATGATTCCAACATTTCCAGCGTCCAGTCCGGAACCGTCGCCGCGACCGGCCGCGACTCGGCCTCCACCGTGGCGAAGGCTGCGGCCGATCTGAAGCTGTACGACACGGCCACGCACGCCGTCGCGCGTTTCACGCCGATCAAGCCCGGCAAGGTCGGCATCTACGTGTGCGGCGCGACCGTGCAGTCGTCGCCGCACATCGGCCACATCCGCGCGGCCGTCGCGTTCGACGTCGTCCGCCGCTGGTTCCTCAAGCTCGGATACGACGTCACATTCGTGCGCAACGTGACCGACATCGACGACAAGATCCTCGACAAGGCCGCGGCCGCGGGACAGCAATGGTGGGCGCGCGCGTACCACTACGAGCGCGAGTTCACGCAGGCGTACGACACGCTCGGCGTGCTGCCGCCGACGTACGAGCCGCGCGCGACCGGCCACATGATCGACATGATCGACCTGATCCAGAAGATCATCGACAACGGACACGGCTACGTGGTGCGCGACGCGGACGGCAATCCGACCGGCAACGTGTACTTTGACGTGCCGAGCTGGCCGCACTACGGCGAGCTGACGCACCAGAAGCAGGGCTCCGTGGAAGCGGACGAGGCGGCGGCCGTGGCCGACCGCATGGGCCCGAGCGTGGACGCGGCGGGCGACGACAAGTACAATCCGATCGACCCGGCCGACATGTCGCCCGACAAGCACGATCCGCGCGATTTCGCGCTGTGGAAGGCCCCGAAGGACACCGATCCGCTCGACGCGCGCTGGAACACGCCGTTCGGCGTGGGCCGCCCGGGCTGGCACATCGAATGCTCGGCAATGAGCCACCGTTATTTGAAGGACATGTTCGACATCCACGGCGGCGGCCTCGACCTGCGCTTCCCCCACCACGAGAACGAGATGGCGCAGACGCGCGCGGCCGGCTACGATTCGGCGGCGCACTGGATGCACTCGGCATGGGTGACGGCCAAGGGCGAGAAGATGTCGAAGTCGCTGGGCACGGGCCTGTCGGTGCCGAGCGTTTTGGCCGAACATTCCGCGTGGGTGGTGCGCTACGCGCTCGGTTCGGTGCAGTACCGCTCGATGCTCGAATGGTCGGATCAGGCGCTGGTCGAGGCGCAGGCCGCGTACGATCGCGTGTCGAACTTCATCGAGCGCGCGGGCGTGGCGTTGGGCGGACAGCCGTCGCGCGACGAGATCGTTGCGGTGCGCGCGGATGATCTGCCGGCCGATTTCGTCGCGGCGATGAACGACGACTTCAACGTGTCTGGCGCGACCGCGGCCGTGTTCACGGCCGTGCGCAACGGCAACACGTTGCTCTCGCAGCTGGCCGACCGCGCCGATTCCGACGCGGCGAAGGCGGAGGTGCGCGCGGCGCTCGTGTCGGTGCGCGCGATGCTCGACACGCTGGGCCTTGACCCGCTGGCCGAGCCGTGGATCGGCGGCGGCGCTGCGGCCGGTGCCGCGGGCGCGGGCGAGAACCGCGAGCACGAGGTGCTGGACGCGCTGGTCGCCGAGCAGCTCACCGCCCGCGCCGAGGCCCGCAAGGCCCGCGACTTCGCCAAGGCCGACGCGATCCGCGACGCGCTGGGCGCCGCCGGCATCGCCATCGAGGACGGCCCGCAGGGCAGCACCTGGAGCCTCAAGTAGGCCATCCTCAGCTCATCCTCAGCTCCCCTTGTCAGGGGAGCTGCCATGCGCAGCATGACTGAGGGGTAGTCAGCAGCTTCGGAACGTTCCGTTGCCATAACACCCCTCAGCCGACTTTGCCGACGGCATTCTCAGCCAAAAAAGCCGAGGACGGATCCGACAGTCGATCCGACAGTCTCAGTCGAACACGAAGTCGACGTCGACGATGTGCAGCCGGTGCCGCAGTTCTCGTTCGAGCGAACGCTTGCATTCGACCAGATCGGCCACGTCGATCGTCTCGCCGGTGCCGGAAAGGTACACGTCGACCGTGTAGTTCATGCCGGTCTTGAAGATCAGCGTCTGCTCGTATTCGGTGTTGGCTGGCAGGTGGCGCTGCGCGGTGGTCTCGACGAACGCGTTCGTCTCGTCGGCGGCGTGCACGCCGCCGACCAGCTCGATGAACGCGTCCTTGAGCACGCCGAACGGCTCCTTGATCGTGCAGGCGACGAGTCCGACGGTGATGAAGAAGTCGCCGGTGAAGTGCAGGAAGTCGAACGGACCGCTGGTCGGCAGGAACATGAGCACGACGGCGACCACGCCGATGCCGAACGACATCGCGCCGTCGACGAGCGTGCTCTTGCACTCGGCCGTGAGCATGGTGCTCGAGTTGCGGATCGCCCGGTTTTCGCGACGATAGTAGACGTACAGGCTGAAGCACACGATGACGGTGAGGATTTCGTAGATGACGACCGGTCCGGTTTCGATGCGCTCGCCCTGGCCGAGGACGAAGTAGTCGTAGGCGACCTGGGAGACGTCGAGCAGCGAGTACAGCAGCAGCGACAGCGTGAAGATGGCCTTGCAGATCGCGTAGATCGGTTCGAGCGCGAACAGGCCGTTGGGGAAGCGTTCGGTGGTGCGCACGGTGCGCGAGGACAGGTAGACCGCGACGATGCCGGACAGCACGGAGATCGCGGTGAAGGAGAAGTCGAGGAACATGGCCTTGAGGCCGGTCATGAAGAACACGGCCATGCCGGCCGCGACTTGCAGCGCGTTGACGACGATGCCAACGATCAGGGCTTTGCGTTCTATTCTTTTTTGTGGCATAGGGCGGGCCTTCCATATTGCACGGCATGTCTGCGTTGGCCCGCTACTTCACTGGCCTGCCCGCCGGAACGTCGCAAACATCGCGGTTCCGGCCGTTCGGCTCGATTCGCGAGGGCGCACGGCAGTCTGCGTATAGGTGGTGTCCGAGGGAATTCAAAACAGCATAGGCATTCCAAATATCCACGGATTATTGCCCTTCCATGGTAGCGAAAGGGTTCGATTCGGCGTTGCGTTCCAAGCGAAATCGTCCGATCGACGGACGGGCGGCGCGTGTCCGGTTTTCGGCGACCGCACGGACGCCCGGTTTTCCCCCGCCACGGCTAGACTGGTGCGCATTATGGCAGCATTTAGTTCTCTTACAGACCGTCTCTCGAATGCGTTCAAGCATCTGAAGAGCAAGGGCAAGCTTTCCGAGGCTGATATCGACGGCACGATCCGCGAGATCCGCCGCGCGCTGCTCGACGCCGACGTGGCGCTCGAAGTGGTGCGTTCCTTCACCGCGCGCGTGCGCGAGCGCGCGCTGGGCACCGAAGTGTCCGAAGCGCTCAATCCGGCGCAGCAGGTCGTCAAGATCGTCAACGACGAGCTGACCGACATTCTCGGCGCGGGCGTCGATCGTCCGCTGAACTTCGCGAAGAATCCGCCGACGATCATCATGCTCGCCGGCCTGCAGGGCGCCGGCAAGACCACGCTCGCCGGCAAGCTCGGCTACTGGCTCAAGGACGCCGGCCACACGCCGCTTCTGGTCGCGGCCGATCTGCAGCGTCCGAACGCGGTGACGCAGCTGCAGGTGGTCGGCGAGCGCGCCGGCGTGCCGGTGTACGCGCCGGAAAAGGGCGTGCAGTCGGACGGCGGCGACGCGGTGTCGGCTCCGGGACAGACGAGCGGCGACCCGGTGAAGGTCGCGCGCGATTCGATCGAATTCGCGAAGCAGAAGCTGTACGACACGGTGATCATCGATACCGCCGGCCGTCTCGGCGTGGACGAGGAGCTCATGAAGCAGGCGCGTGACATTCGCGACGCCGTGAGCCCCAACGAGATCCTGTTTGTGATCGACGCGATGATCGGTCAGGATGCGGTCAAGACCGCGCAGGCGTTCGACGAGGGCGTGGATTTCACCGGCGTGGTGCTCTCCAAGCTCGACGGCGACGCGCGTGGCGGCGCGGCCCTGTCGGTCGCGAGCGTGACCGGCAAGCCGATCCTGTTCGCCTCGAACGGCGAAGGTCTGAAGGATTTCGAGGTCTTCCACCCGGATCGCATGGCCTCGCGCATCCTCGACATGGGCGATATTCTGACGCTCATCGAGCAGGCGCAGAAGCAGTTCGACGAGGACAAGGCGCGCGAGGCCGCGGCCAAGATGGCCGAGGGCGAGTTTGGTCTGGACGATTTCCTCGAGCAGCTGCAGCAGGTGCGCAAGCTCGGTTCGATGAAGTCGCTGCTCGGCATGATTCCGGGCATGGCCGCGCACCGCAAGGAGCTGGAGCAGTTCGACGAGCGCGAGATCGACCGCACGGAGGCGATCATCCGTTCGATGACGCCTGAGGAGCGCCGCAATCCGAAGATCATCGACGGTTCGCGCCGCGCGCGCATCGCGTACGGTTCCGGCAACACGGTGTCGGCGGTCAACGCGCTGCTGCAGCGTTTCGATCAGGCCGCGAAGATGATGAAGCGCATGAGCAACAGCGTCGGCGGCGGCATTCCGGGCTTCGGCGGACCGGGCGCGAAGAAGAACGCGAAGAAGGGCAAGAAGAAGGGCGGCTCCAAGTCCGGCAACCCGATGAAGCGCGAGGCCGAAGAGCGGGCGTTGCGCGACAAGCTCGCCGGCAAGTCCGGCTCCGGCTCGGGCAAGTCGGGCGGCTCCGCGTTCGCCAAGAAGCCGCAGAACCCGGCCCTGCCCGCCGGCCTGCAGCAGGCCCTCGAAGCCAACGGCGGCGAACTCCCGCCGAACTTCGGCGGCGGCCTGTCCGGCCTGCTGGGCTGACGCTTCATCGATTGAGACGGACAGCGGCTTCCCCGCATCCACCTCAATCGTTGTGCACGCATGGCACAGGGATCTTCTTTCCGGATCTGGTCTCCGGTGAGGAGGTCCCTTTTCCGTACGGACGAATAACGGAACGGGTCGGAGCCGCCCCGGAACCACGGAGAACCGATCGTGGGTATAACCGGCACACATGAGAAGCACATGTGGGTATAGACCGACCATGAACTGGTCCAAAACATCTCCTGTATGTACCGTCTATGCCCACGACCATACAGATGTCCCACTTATGCCCACATTTCAGGCATCATCATGTCCCTCTTATGCCCACGAATGAAGATGATCTGACGAGTTTCCCATCGTTGTGCCAGTCTCATGTACCGTCTATGCCCACAGCCGCTTCCCATCCATGCTCGCAGGTCTCACTGAGACCGATAGGACGTCAAAGAGGACCATCGGCACCACACAAAAGAACATCAAGAGGATATTTGTTCAGGACATCCCCTCCTCACCGCAAAGAACCGCCCGTTTGCAGCTGTCATCTCAGGCTCCTTGCCACGATCCCCGACGGCCGACACGGATTGTCGCGCCGGCCGTCCCTCCCAGACACCGAATATAGCAACGCCGTCCGCATACCGCCTCTCCTCGTCAACAAACAATGACAGGCGCGGTTTCCCATACGCAATCACGGCGATCGTGGTGGTTGTGATTGTGCGAAGAACCGTGCTTGGGATGCGCGCTGTCCGCGCGGCCAAGGCATAATCAAGGATTGTGATTGTTGTTGTTCTGAGCATGGTGTTGCTGATACTTGCGGCGTGGATCGCGCTGGGCGCGTTGCCGGCCGGCGCGGACGCGCATATGCCGCTGCCGTACATGATCGCGCTGATTCCGCTGATGTGGGTGCCGTCGCTGGCGATCGCGGTCGCCGCGATCGCGATGCGCGAGTGGGGACTGCTGTGCCTGGCGGTCGCGGTCGCGCTCTCCTCGCAGATGCGCGAGGTCGGCTACTGGTCGCACTGGTCACCGTCGCGCGATCTGCTCGGACTGTTGTTTGCCAAGCCGGACTCCGGCAACGGCAACGCGCGCAACGGCGCGGCGAAGAAGAAGCCGGCGCACGGTCAGCGCAGCACCGAGGAACTGCTCGCGGACATCCGCGAGGCCCGGCGCGAAACCGAGATCAACGCGAGCGAAACCGCGTCGGACGTGCTCGCGCAGCGCACGTCGTCGTCCGCGTCGTTCACCGTGATGACGCTCAACTGCCGGTACGGGCGTGCCAACGCGAAGGACATCGTCGCCACGGTGCTCAGCCGCAACGTCACCGTGCTCGCCCTGCAGGAGCTCACCGCCGATCTCGTGCGCGAGCTGGACGACAACGGGCTCGACATGCTCATGTCGTACCACCAGCTCGGCGAGGACAAGGAGACCGACAACGGCGGCTTCAACGGCATCTGGATCCGCGTCGACCCGAAGTCGGCCGAACGGTCGGCCGTGCCGATTCCGGCCGCCGACGTGCCGTCCGTCACGCTGCAGGTCGACCCGATGCGCGACATCACGTTCGCGTCCGCCCATCCCAAGTCGCCGATGCGCGGCTGCCGCGACTGGTCGGCCGGCATCCGCGGTCTCGGCACGCTGGCGGACACGGCGAAACGCACCGACCACGACATCGCCGTCATTCTCGGCGACCTCAACTCGAGCCCGGACCATCCGAGCTTCCGCGCGCTGCTCAGGTCGGGCTTCGCGGACGCGAACCTGAGTCTGGGCGAGGGCCGTCGCGCCACGTTCCCGAGCTGGATCCCGTGGCCGCGCATCGTGCTCGACCATGCGCTGGCGACCAAGGGCGCGCGGTTCACGGGCGTCGAATCGTTCCCGATCGAAGGCACGGACCATCTCGCGCTCGTGGCGACGGTGGCGCTCGACTAAGGGTTCCGGCATCCCATGCACCGGGTTCGACCACCTCTCAGTCCGCTTCGCGGCCAGATCCCCTGGCAAGGGGAGCGAAGAGCATTGAGGCGGGCGGTTCCGTCGATACCGGCCATACCACCAGCGTGTCGCGAGTTCCACCCCCGTGCGCTATAATGGCCCGGTTATTCGCGACCGGCGGTGCCCTCTATCCCGCTTGCCGTGAGGAACACGTGGGCTCGGCGCGCTGTGCCCCACACTGCAAACCGAAACCACACCCCTAGTATTACAAGGAGAGCCATTTTGGCAACCAAGATTCGTCTGAAGCGTCTGGGCAAGAAGTTCTACGCGTACTACCGCGTGGTCATCATGGATTCGCGTACCAAGCGCGATGGCCGTGCCATCGAGGAGATCGGTACCTACAACCCGAACACCCAGCCTTCGACCATCCAGATCGACTCCGAGCGCGCTCAGTACTGGCTCGGCGTTGGCGCTCAGCCGACCGAGCAGGTGCTCAAGCTGCTCAAGATCACCGGTGATTGGCAGAAGTTCAAGGGCCTCAAGGGCGCCGAAGGCACCCTGAAGACCGTTGAGGCCGGCCCGGATGCCGCCGCTCGCGTCGCCGCCGTCGAGAACGAGGCCCAGAAGCTCAAGGCCGCCAAGTCCGAAGCCGAGGCGAAGGCCAAGGCTGAGGCCGAAGCCGCCGCCGCTGAGGCCCCGGCCGAGGAAGCCGCTGAGGAAGCGCAGGCTGAGTGATCATGCTCGCACAGGCTGTGGAACACCTCATCAAGAACATCGTTGATTTTCCCGACGATGTTTCGGTCAAGTCCCACGAGAATCCGCGCGGCGAGCTTATTCGCGTGCGCGTGAATCCCGAGGACATCGGCCGCGTGATCGGCCGCAACGGCCGCACGGCGAACGCGATCCGCACCGTGGTGCAGGCTCTGGCCGACCACAAGGTGCGCGTCGACATCATGGACGTGCGCAGGTGAACCCCAACGTGGTGCGAGAAGAATTCTCAGACGACCCTCAGCAGCTCGAACTGCTGAGGGTCTGTCGTATCGGCCGCGCTCAGGGGCTCAAGGGCGAAGTCACCGTCCAGAGTTTCACGGACGAACCGGAATACCGGTTCGCTCCCGGTTCCGTGCTGTACACGCGCGACGGCTCCGAAGAGTACGTCGTGGAACGAGCGCGAACCTTCAAGAACCGTTGGATCGTCAAGTTCGAGGGCATCGATGACCGCGACGCCTCGGAGGCCGCGAACGGCGTCGAATTGTACGGCGAGGCGGACGACCCGGAAGACATGCTCGAAGAGGACGCCTGGTATCCGAAGGATCTGATCGGCCTCGAAGTGCGTCTGGCCGAAGACAACGGGCTGGGATTGCCGGCCGGACAGGTCGTCGGCAAGGTCGTGGATGTGCTCGACGGCTTCCAGTCGCTGCTCAAGGTGCGGCTCGCGAATCCGGTGCGCGATCCCGAGACCGGCGAGGTCGTGGAGAACAGCGCGCTCGTGCCGTTCGTCGACGAGCTCGTGCCGGACATCGACCTTGACGAACAGTATCTGACCATCGACCCGCCGGGCGGGCTCATTCCCGGACTGGCGTACTGACCGGCTCCCGTACCGAACGGTCATACCGATCGGTCATACCGATCACACGGCCGGCGTCGGCTTGCGTTCATCATCGAACGCGTCGACGCCGGCCGTTTCGTTTCTGCCGCGCAGTGAGCGCAGGACCGCAGGAAAGCGCTTGCACGAGTATCATCGACTTCCGATACGAAGACGCGGGGTGCGGGGGTGCGACGGTGAGGCTCATATTCCATTACGTCCGGCGGCACTGGGGCATGGCGCTCACGGCCGCCGGATTCCTGCTGGTCGAGACGATCGGCGATCTGCTGCAGCCGACGCTGATGTCGATGATCGTCGACCGCGGCGTGGTGCGCCGCGACGTCGGCACCGTGCTGCGCTGGGGCATGGTCATGCTCGCCGTCGCCGTGGTCGGCGCGGGCGCGGCCGCCATGCGCAACATCTACGCGTCGCGCGCCTCGCAGCTCATCGGCCGCGACATCCGCTCCGACACGTACCGCAAGGTCATGTCGCTCGGCTTCGACGACATCGACCGGCTCCAGCCGAGCGCGATCATCACGCGCATCACCAACGACGTGGTGCAGATCCAGAACTTCGCGCAGGGACTCATGCGCATCATGCTCAAGGCACCCATCACCTGCGTGGGCGCGATCGCGCTCATCGTCATGCAGATTCCCGAACAGACGCCCACGGTGGCGGTGATCCTCGCGATCGCGGCCGTGCTGATCTGGGCGAACATGCATGTGAGCTTCCCGCGCTTCCTCGCCGTGCAGCGCGCGCTCGACCGGCTCGGCATCGTCAGCCGCGAGTTCCTGCGCTCGATCCGCGTGGTCAAGGCGTTCGTCATGGAGCACGAGGAGCGCGCGCGGTTCGGCGCGGCGTCCCGGCAGTTCGCGGATGCGAACGTGGCGGCGACGCGCGTGAACGCGACGTACGGGCCGCTTATCAACCTGAGCGTGAATCTCGGCATCGTCGCGATGCTGTGGCTGTCGCGCGCGCAGGACGCGGCGCACATCGGCGCGCTCATGGCGTCGATGAACTACATGACGCAGGTGCTGTTCGCGCTGAACCGCGTGTCGATGATCGTCAATTCGGCCACGCGCGCGAGCGCCTCGGCCTCGCGCATCCAAGAGATCTTCGACTGCCCCGCCGAATTCGCGGAGCGCGGCGGCGCCCACGCCCGACGCAGCCGCAATGACGCGACCGCGGCAAGTTCCGGCCGATGCCCGCCGCCGGCCGTCGAATTCCGCGACGTGACATTCGCGTACGAGCAGGCCGGCGCGCCCGCGCTGCGCGGCGTGAGCTTTGCGATGGACCACGGCTCGACGCTCGGGATCATCGGACCGACCGGCTCGGGCAAGTCGACGCTCGTCTCGCTGATTCCGCGGCTGTACGACCCGCAGTCCGGCTCGGTGCTCATCGACGGGCGCAACCTGCGCGACTGGGATGTGGACGAACTGCGCGTGCGAATCGCGCTCGTGTCGCAGAAGCCGACGCTGTTCACCGGCACGGTCGCCTCGAACCTGCGCTGGGGCGACCCCGCGGCCAGTGATGCGGCCATCCGTCGCGCGGCGCGGCTGGCGTGCGCGAGCGAGTTCGTCGACGCGCTGCCGGACGGCTACGACGCGCGCGTCGGTCAGGGCGGCGTGAACCTGTCCGGCGGGCAGAAGCAGCGGCTGAATCTCGCGCGGGCGCTCGTGCGCGGGCCGCGCGTGCTGATACTGGACGACTGCACGAGCGCGCTGGACGCGGTCACCGAACACGACGTGCTCGCGAACCTGCGTTCGCTGACCGGGGGCGGCACGACGGACAGGCGCGACGGCATGGGCGTCGTCGTGATCTCGCAGCGGATCGCGACCGTGCGCACGTGCGACCGCATCATCGTCATGGACGACGGGCGCATCGCCGGCATCGGCACACACGACGACCTCATGCAATCGTGCGCACTGTATCAGGCCATCGCCAAGTCGCAGATCGGAGGTGACCGGTCATGAACGCCCCCTCCCCCGCCTTCGACCGTCGCACCGGCGGGCCGCAGTTCGGCGGCGGCATGGCCCGCCGCGGCGCGCCCGTCGTCAAGCCGCACGACATGCGCGGCACGCTGCACAGGCTGCTCGACGCGACGCGCGGGCATCGCCGCGGACTCGGTCGCGTGTTCGCGCTGTCCGGTCTCGGCGCGGCGTCGAGCGTGCTCTCGCCGTTGCTCATCGGCATGGTCATCGACCGCATCTCCGCACGCGAATCGCTCACGTTCGCACTCGCGCTGCTGGCCGTACTGTACGCGGCCGACTGGCTCATCGACTTCGGCAAGCAGTGGATGATGGCCGCGGTCGGCCAGCGCATCGTGCTGCACCTGCGCGTCTCCCTGTTCGAGGCGATGGAACGCCTCCCCCTGCGCTTCTTCGACCGGCACCAGCACGGCGAGCTCATGAGCCGGCTCACCAACGACGTGGACAACATCAGCTCCACGATCTCCGATTCGCTCGCGCAGCTCATGGTGTACGCGTTCACGATCGCGGGCACACTCGCCTGCATGCTGTGGCTGAGCCCGCCGCTGACCGCCGTCTCGCTCGTCTCCGTGGCGCTCGTGCTGCTGCTCGCGCGCACCGTCACGCGCCGCACGCGCCCGCTGTTCGCGCGCCAGCAGCGTGTGCTCGGCGAGCTCGACGGGCACGTCGAGGAGACCGTTTCCGGCATGGCGACGGTCAAGTCGTACGGCCAGGAGCAGGCGATGATCGACGACTTCGAGCGGCTCAACGAGCGGCTGTGCGACACGGCGACGCGCGCGCAGACCTGGTCCGGGTTCATGATGCCGCTGTCGAACGCGATCAACAACTTCGGCTTCCTGCTGGTCGCCGTCGTCAGCGGCGTGATGGCGGCGCGCGGCATGATCGGCATCGGCGTCGTGTCGAGCTTCCTGCTGTACGTGCGGCAGTTCTCGCGGCCGTTCGTCGACATCGCGAACATCTACAACACGTTCCAGACGGCCGTGGCCGGCGCCGAACGCATGTTCCAGATCATCGACGAGGAGCCGGAGCCGGCCGACGCGCCCGACGCGGTCGACGTCGATAATCCGCGCGGCGACATCGTGTTCGACCATGTCTCGTTCGGCTACGATCCGGCGCATCCGGTGATCCACGACGTAACGCTTACGATCCCGGCCGGTTCGCGCGTCGCGTTCGTCGGGCAGACCGGCTCGGGCAAGACGACGATGGTGAATCTGGTCACGCGCTTCTACGATCCGGACGCCGGAAGGATCCTGCTCGACGGGCGCGACCTGCGCAATTACCGGATGGCAAGTTTGCGGCACGCGTTCGGCAGCGTATTGCAGGAGCCGTCGCTGTTCGAGGACACGGTCGCGGCGAACATCGCGTTCGGACGGCCCGACGCGACGCGAGGGCGGATTCGCGACACGGCGCGCGCGGCCGGCGCGGACGCGTTCATCGGCAGGCTCGAGCGCGGGTACGACACAGTGCTCACGGGCGGCGGCAGTGCGTTGAGCCAAGGCGAGCGGCAGCTGCTGACGATCGCGCGCGCGATGCTGGCCGACGCGCCGATCGTGATTCTCGACGAGGCGACGAGCGCAGTCGACACGGTGACCGAACAGTCGATCCGGCGCGCGATGATGCGCATGACCGCGGGGCGCACGAGCATCGTGATCGCGCACCGGCTGTCGACGATCCGCGATTCGGACCTGATCGTCGTGTTCGAGCACGGGCGGATCGTCGAGCAGGGCACGCACGAGTCGCTGATGACGGCGGGCGGCACGTACGCGCGCATGGTCGCGGACCAGACGGCGCTGTGACGGTCGTCGCGTGGCGGAAAACGTTCGCTGACATGGCTGTCAGCGAACGTTTTCCGCCACGCGACGCGGTCCGACAGCCCACACGCTAGGCTAGGGGTTCATGAAGATCGATATCGTTTCCGTGTTTCCCGAATATTTTGACGTGCTGAACCTGTCGCTGTTCGGCAAGGCGCAGGCCAAGGGACTGGTCGAGGTGAAGGCGCACAATCTGCGCGACTGGACGCACGACGTGCATCATTCGGTGGACGACACGCCCGTCGGCGGCGGCGCCGGCATGGTGATGAAGCCCGAAGTGTGGGCGGAGTGCCTCGACGATCTGCTGGGGTTGGAGCCGACGGTCGTCGAAGCGACCGTCAACGCGGCCGACACGGCCGGTACGGCCGGTACGGAAGTCCCAACGTCCGATGTGGCGACCATGGCCGACGTCACCACGGAGGATGCGTCACCGGACATCATCGCAACCGCAGTCGATGCGGCTCCTTCATCGGACGAGTCCGCCGATGTCAGTGGCACGCCGGCCGTCCCCGCCGATCGCCCCGTCCTCATCTTCCCCAATCCGTCGGCGCCGCTGTTCACGCAGCGCGACGCGACGGAACTCTCGCATGCGGGGCATCTGCTGTTCGGCTGCGGCCGGTACGAGGGCTACGATGCGCGCATCCCCGCGTACTACCGGGCGCAGGGCGTGGACGTGCGCGAGTATTCGATCGGCGACTACGTATTGAACGGCGGAGAGGTGGCCGTTTCGGTCATGCTCGAGGCGATCACGCGCCTGCTGCCCGGATTCATGGGCAACGCGGAGTCCATCGTCGAGGAATCGTATACGGGCGAGAACGCACTGCTCGAGCACCGGCAGTACACCAAACCGGCGGAATGGCGCGGCATTCGCGTGCCGGACATCCTGCTGTCCGGCGATCACGGCAAGGTCGACCGGTTCCGCCGCGACGAGGCGCTGGAACGCACGAACGGGCTCCGTCCGGATCTGATCGCGCAGCTCGACTGCAAGGCGCTCGACAAGGCCGACCGCAAGACGCTGATGGCGCTCGGCTGGGAGGTCTCCGGCGCGCATCCGCGGCGCCGATAAACAAAAACGTCACTCTGTGCGCGCGAACGCAACGTCGGCGCGCACAGAGTGACGTTTCAGACACCGTTTTCGTCACTGTGTGCGCGTCGATGTCGTTATCACGCGCACAGAGTGACGAAAATCGCGATTTACAGGCCGAAGACCTTGACGCGGGCGTCGGCCGGCTGCTTGTCGACCGGGCCGGCGGGCTGGGCGACGGTGCCGAACGGCATCTGGGCCTGCAGCTTCCAGCTGGCCGGCAGACCGAACTCGGCGGTCACGGCCTCGTCGATGAGCGGGTTGTAGTGCTGCAGGGAGGCGCCGAGGCCCTTGTCGGCCAGCGCGGTCCACACGGCGAGCTGGAGCATGCCGGCGGCGTCGCGCGCGAAGCCCGGGAAGTTGGCGGCGTAGGCCGGGATGTTCTCCTGCAGGGTCTTGGTCACGTCGGTGTCGTCGTAGAACAGGACGGTGCCGTGGCCGGCGGCGAAGGCGTTGATCTTGGCTTCGGTGGCCTTGAAGGCCTCCTCGTCGCCCACGACCTTGCGCAGGGTCTCCTTGACGATGCTCCACAGCTTCTGGTTGGCATCGCCGAACAGCACGACGGCGCGCTGCGGCTGGGAGTTGAAGGCGCTCGGCACGGCGACGGTGACGTCCTCGACCAGCTTGACGATCTCCTGGTCGCTGATCGGCGACGCGCTGGTCAGCGCGTACTGGGAGCGGCGGTTCTGCAGATCCTCGACGAAGTTCGACATGATGTGTCCTTTCGTTTCGCTTATTATGTCTCGATCATTATATATCTCGATTCGAGATATATCTTCCGGATATAACGATACGAGGTATTGCGTGTGTATCTTGATGGATCCGCTGTCAGAGGAATTTTTTGGGTCGCCGGGTTCCCGGGATCGGGCGGCAACATCCCGGGAACCGGGAAACGCACATGATCAAACAAGTGAACATCGGCAAACCCTGCGATTCCGCCATGCACACCATCACAAACGAACAGGGCCGGTTCCCGGGATTTTTCGCCAATGATCCCGGGAACCAGCCCCCAGCACCCACCAGTTCACACGGCCCTCACCGGCCCCCATCACTCACTCAACATTCCTCTCCACATAGAACACGGCGGTCTCCCCATAGTCACGCCGCTCGGTGATCGACCAGCCCGCCGGCATCGCCGGCTCCTCGGACCGGGCCGACCGCTCGAGCACGATCAGCGTCCGCTCCCCCGCCATACCCGACGCGACCAGATCGGCCAGCAGGCTTTCGCACGCCGACGTCTCGAACGCGTAGGGAGGGTCGATGAAGATCACATCAAACGACTGGTCCGCGCCCGCCGTACGGCCCACCGTACGGCCCACCGCGCCCGCACCTGCCGCACCTGCAGCACCTGCCACACCAACACCAGACGCACCCGCAGCACCGGCCACCGAACCACCCGCAGACGGAGCCGCATACTTCTCCGCCTTCGCCTTGATGACCCGCGCCGACATGTCCGGTTCCCACGACCGGTTGCGCTTGAGCGCGGTCAGCGTCTTCGCGATGAGCGCGGCCGCCGGCCCGTTCGCCTCCACGGCGACCAGCTCGCGTGCCCCGCGGCTCAGCGCCTCGATGCCGAGCGCCCCCGTGCCGGCGAACAGATCGAGCACGCGGGCGTCGTCGAGCACGCCCCACGAGTCGAGGCGGGAGAAGATCGCCTCCTTGGTGCGGTCGGTGGTGGGCCGGGTGCCTGCTTTCGGCGTGGTGAGCGCCACGCCCTTGAATCGTCCTGAAATCACGCGCATACGCCCTACTCTAGCGGCGTATGCGCCCGCCCACGCACCCGCCCCGATCACGACGAGGTCAGGAACGTCTCGTTGCCGCGCGTGAAGTCGAGCACCGCGCCGGCGAGCTGTACTTCACCCGTCAGGTCGGGATCGGCGTTGAGCAGCGCGTCCGCCCGCGAGCGCGCGTCGGCGATCATGTCGGCGTCCTTGACGACGCGCAGCAGTTTCAGGCTCGACTTGCCGCCGGACTGCGCGTCGCCGAGCACGTCGCCCGCGCCGCGGAATTCCAAGTCGGCCTGCGCGATTTCCGCGCCGTCCAGCGTGCCCTGGACCACCTGCAGGCGCGCTTCGGCCGGCGAGCCCGGTTCAGCACGCGAGATCAGAAACGCCCACGAGTTCGTGCCGCCGCGGCCCACGCGCCCGCGCAGCTGGTGCAGCTGCGACAGTCCGTACCGGTCGGCGTCGAAGATCACGATGCAGCTGGCCTGCGGCACGTCCACGCCGACTTCGATCACCGTCGTGGCGACGAGGATCGGCGTCTTGCCGCTCGCGAAGTCGGCCATCACGCGCGCCTTCGTCTCGTCGTCGTCGCGGCCGGTGAGCGTCGCGAACGCGATGCCGGCGAACTGCGGCAGCGCGGCGAGTCGCGCGGCGATCTCCGTCACCGCGTGCAGCGGCGGACGCTCTGTCGCGTCGGCGTCGGACGCGGCCCCATTCCGTCCGCCGGCGGTCCCCCGACCCGCCGAGCCTGCAACCAACGACGAGCGGGCTTCGCGCGTCATCTCGTCGGACACGTCGTACACGCCGGTTTCGGAGCCGTCCGCGCCGGACTCGCCGTCGTCATCGTCCGCGTCGATGCGCGGGCAGACGACGTACGCGCGCTCCCCCGCGTCGATGCGCTGCCGGATGTGCGCGAACATGCTCGCCATCGTGCGCACGTCGGCTTCCGGCACGACGAACGTGCGGATCGGCTTGCGTCCGCCGGGCAGTTCGGTCAGCCACGAGATGTCGAGGTCGCCGAACCACGTCATCGCGGCCGTGCGCGGGATCGGCGTCGCGGTCATGACGAGCAGATGCGGGGCCTTGTCCGTCTTCGCGCGCAGCGATTCGCGCTGTTCGACGCCGAACCGGTGCTGTTCGTCGATCACCGCGAGCGCCAGGTTCGGCGCCTGGAACGTTTTGGAGAACGCGGCGTGCGTGGCGACGATGATGCACGGCTCGCCGCTGGCCGCCATGGCGAGCGCGCGGCGTCGTTCGGCGAGTTTCATGCCGCCGGTGAGCAGGATGACGGGGATGCCGGCGCGACCGTCGCTGCCGTTCCCGCCGGCAGTGCGCGTCTTGCGTTTGGCCGACGAGCCCGCCGACGACGCCGTTCCGGCGGGGTCGGGCTCACCGTCGCCGCCCGCCGGGTCGTCCAGCCCGGCGACCATGCGGGAGATCGTGGCGACGTGCTGTTCGGCGAGGACCTGCGTGGGCGCGACGAGCACGGCCTGTCGGCCGGAGCCGACGGCCTGCAGCATGGCGGCGAGCGCGACGACCGTCTTGCCGGATCCGACTTCGCCCTGTAGCAGGCGCTGCATCGGCGTGTCGCGGGCCATGTCGGCGGCGATGTCGTCGATGACCCCGCGCTGTCCGCCGGTGAGCGTGAACGGCAGCGCGTCGATGAACCGGTCGCGCAGCTCGGTGTCGGGGCAGGGTTCGGCGGCGGCGTGGTGCGCGTGCCGGCGCGCGTTGAGCAGTGCGGTCTGGCAGATGAACGCCTCCTCGTAACGCATGGCGTCGATGCCGCGTCTGAAGTCGGCCGTGGTTTGTGGGTCGTGGATGGCGGCGAACGCCTCGGCACGGTGCATGAGTCCGCGGGCCGCGCGGACCGATTCGGGCAGGATGTCGGGGATGGCGGCGGCGAGTCGGTCCGCTTCGACCGCGTTGCGCTGTGCGGACGCAACCTGCGCCGACGAGACGGCCGGGGACGAGGCCGCCGACGCGGAGGACGACGCGGACGATGGCGGCGGCGCAGGCGAAGTCGGCGATGCCAGCGACACAGGCAGCGCAGCGCCGTCGCCCGCGTCCGCATTCTCGCCTTCCAGCAGACGCAGGAAGCCGAGAATGGATTCGTGGATGTGCTCGCTGGAGATGCGCGACGTGGCGTGGTAGACGGGCCGCGGCCGGCACACGCGGCGCAGACCGGCCTCGATCGTGTCCGCGTCGTACTTGAGCGACGACGAGGCGGGGATGAACATGTCGCCGTCGGGATCATCCGCGTTGGGGGCAACGGTGAGCGTTTCGGGATGGGTGAACTGGAGCTGCCCGTTGAATTCGCTAGGCTGTCCGGAGACGACGATCGTGGCGCCCTCGCGCAGGCCCATCGCCTTCCAGTCGATGAACTGCTTCTTGCCGGAGAAATAGACGAGCCGGGCGAGCGCGCCGGACGTGCGGCGTTCGGGGGCGAAGTTGGAATCGTCCACGACGACTTCGAGCCGGTACGAGTAGCCGGACGTGCGCGTCACGCGCTGGCCGCGCACCACGGCGGCGAACGCCATCGCCTCACCGATGCGCGCCTCGCGCAGCGACCTCAACGGCACGGGTTCGGTCACGCGGAACGGATAGTAGGTCAGCGCGTCGCCAACCGTGACGACGCCCAATGCCTTGAGCGCGCCGACACGCCGTTTGTTCGTCATCAGGGACGCGATCGGGGTATCCAACGTAATGCTCATGGCATCCCATTCTTGCGGCGCAAGCGGACTTTGCCGAACCCCGCCCGGGCGTCCGGGCGCCCGGGCAATGAAAAACCCCGGCGGTCTTGCGACTACCGGGGTTTAAGCTTGCTATCTCGCGATTCACGCGGCCACACGCTGAACCTTGCCAGCCTTGAGGCACTTGACGCACACGCGCAGACGGACGTTCTGGCCGTCAACGGTGGTGCGAACCGGCTGCAGGTTCGGGCGGAAGGTGCGCTTATTGCGGATATGCGAATGCGAAACGGTGTAACCGGTCTGCGGTCCCTTGCCGCACACTGCGCAACGAGCTGCCATAATGGACTCCCTATAATGTTCTTTTGACTTGCAAGTCTTGCATTCGTTCATGCCATACGTTCTACGGCATGGTCGAACACACAACTTCCCTAATATACAGCGCGGTCCCGGACAATGCAACACGGGCGCATACCACGCGCCGTCCGCATGCCGCGTCTTCGTCTCAGCAGACGGCCGGAAATCCCGCGGCGGACGGCCCGCAGTCGGGGCGGGGCGCGGGAACACGCCGGCGCTCCCCTATGCGGAATCATCCCCGATGACTATTGCGACGTTCAGGAAACGTTCATAGACTTGGCGTACAACATTGACAACGGTTGGGGTGCAACAGGGCGCACGATCGCGGGAAATCAAGGAGGATGCCATGCTCAGTCGTATCGGGGAGCGTTTCTCCCGCCATCTTGAGGATCATCTCGACGAACGGCCGGACGAGCCGGCGCATGCGGTCATTTCGCTGGGCCACGTCTGGGTCGACATCATGATGGACGTCGACGGCGTGCCGAAAACCGGCGGATTCGCCGTGTCCGACCACACCACGGCCACCGTGGGCGGCAGCTACCGCGTCCTGCAGGCCGCGAGCCGCATGGGCGTCAAGGCCGAGCACGCAGGCATCATCGGCACCGGACCGTGGGCCACGATCGTGCGGCAGGCGCTCGCGGACGACGGCATCGAGCACATCGGGCAGGACCGCATCGACGCCGACTCCGGATTCCGTCTCGTGCTGTCCGACGAAGATCATCGCAAAACGTACATCGCCACGTACGGAGCCGAAGCGCAGGGCGACGAAACGACGTTCGACTGCGTGGAGCCGGCGGCGGGCGACGTGGTGCACATCAGCGGCAACACACTCATGGACCACACGGCGGCCGGCATCGACGAGTTCATGCAGCGAGCCGGCGCGGATCCGGCGTCGCGCGCGTATCGGATCGTGCTGAACCCGACGAACACGCTGTCGCTGGTCAACGACCATCTGCTTGAGGACCTCGTGCTGGCGCGGCCGATCTGGTCGTGCAACCGGCAGGAGGCGAACACGCTGGCCGACCGGCTCGGCATCGCGCGAGACGAAGACGTGGCGCTGACCGTCGGCGGCGGTTTCGACCGCGCGATGGCGGAACTATGCCGTTCGCTCGGCGAGACGCTGCGCGCGCCGCTCGTGGTGCGCGCCGGATCGCGCGGCGCGTGGGTGCGCACGCCGGGCGGCGACGTGGTGCATGTGGACGGTTACGAGACGAAGGCGACGCACACGCGCTCGGCCGGCGCGACGCACACCGGCGCGACGTGCGCGATGCTGGCGCGCGGATGGTCGCTGGTCGACGCCGTGCGGATCGCGAACGCGGCCGCCTCTCTCGCGATCCAGCGTTCGGTCAACGGCGTGCCCGACTGCCCGACGTACGAGGAGGCCATCGCGAAAATCGACGCCGCGGAGGACGCGACGCGGGACGTGGCCTGACATAGGGCGCCGTCGGTCAGCCGCATAGGCCTTGTCGGCCGCAGTTTGACGATCGAGAGGCTATTTCCGCCTTACGCACGGGTCAGTTTGACGATCAAGAGGCATCTTTCCGTGGAACCGATGCCTTGGCATATTGCAACGCCCACGCAATATAAGGGCAAGATGACTCGTATGGTCTGTCCGGCCGCCTCTCAATCGTCGAACCGACCCGTACAACCGTCCTTATCAGCCTCTCAATCGTCGAACCGGTCTGGATGACGGCATCCTGCAACGGACTCAGGCCGCGCGACGCGCGGCGACCGCGTCGGCGAGCGTGTGCAGCAGCTGTTCGGTACGATCCCACGGCACGCACGAGTCGGTGACCGACTGGCCGTAGACGAGCTGGTCGAGCGGGGCCGGCTTCTGATGGCCGGCGACGAGGAAGCTTTCCATCATCACGCCGAGGATGCCCTGCTCGCCGGCGGCGATGCGCGAGGCGATGTTCTCGACGACTTCGGCCTCGACCTTCTCGTCCTTGCCGCAGTTGCCGTGCGCCGCGTCGATGATCAGACCGTGCTCGCTCGGACCGGATGCCTTTGACTTCTTGAGGTCGGCGAGCGCCTGCGCGACGGATGCGGCGTCGTAGTTCGGGCCGGAATTGGAACCGCGCAGCACGAGATGGCAGTCGGGATTGCCTTTGGTTTCGGCGGAGATGACCCGGCCGTCCAGATTGATGGACAGGAAGTGGTGCTCGAACGCGGCCGCATAGCATGAGTCGGCGGCCGGTTTGATCGAGCCGTCGGTCGCGTTCTTGAAGCCGACCGGCATGGACAGGCCGGACGCGAGTTCGCGGTGGACCTGCGATTCGGTGTTGCGCGCGCCGATCGCGCCCCAGCTGATGAGGTCGCAGATGTACTGCGGGGTGATCGGGTCGAGCCATTCGGTCGCGGTGGGCAGGCCGAGGGACAGCACGTCGGTGAGCACCTTGCGCGCGAGCCACATGCCCTTGCGGATGTCGAAGCGGCCGTTGAGATCGGGGTCGTTGATCAGGCCCTTCCAGCCGATCGTGGTGCGCGGCTTTTCGAAGTACACGCGCATGACGACGAGCAGACGATCGTTGAGTTCCTTGGCCACCGCGGCGAGCTTGGTCGCGTATTCGTGCGCGGCCTTGGGATCGTGGATGGAGCACGGGCCGACGATGACGAGCAGACGGTCGTCGCGGCCGTGCAGGATGTCGCGGATTTCCTGGCGCGAACGCAGGACCAGGTCGCTCATCTCGTCGGTGAGGGGAAGCTCCTTGAGGAAATAGCGCGGGGCCGGAATCGGGTCGAGCTGGCGGATGTTCACGTCCACCGTTTCGGGAAACACGGCGTTCCTGCTTAAGCGTCGCTCATCCTCGGAACTGTCCGGACCGCGAAGACCTGCCATCGTGATGCTCTCCTCTGCTGTTCTGCGTGCGTTTGCGTGCGCTACTCATGCACGTCGCATATGCGTAGACGATACCGAACACAGGATAGTCGAGGGGACCGGGTTGCGGAAATTCCGGACTGGAATGTGGATAGCGCGGCAGATCGCCCGACCTTCGGGGTCACACGATGGTAAATCATGCGCATATGCCATCCCGTGAGATGCGTGTTCGTCACGAAATGGCACAATTCACCAAATTGCCATCGCGTGACCCGCAAAACCGCGGAAAACCGGTCACGAAATGGAAACCGAAACAAAAATGCCATCCCGTGAGAAGAGAGTTGGTCACGGGATGGAAAAATACGCAAGATTGCCATCGCGTGACCCCGGAAATCATGAGAAATCGGTCACGAAATGGAATCCGCAACGGCAATGCCATCCTGTGAGTCAACCGGCTGGTCACACGATGACATTCTCGAGGATTATTCCATCGCGTGCCCCTGCAATCGGTATGAAAAAACGCACGCGATGGAACATCATCGTTCGATGCCATCGCGTGCGTTGACACCCAAGTCACGCGATGGCAGAATGCAACGCAATACCATCACGTGCGCAGCCGATTGCATATAGGATATTCTCCGGCCTATCGGCCGGGAAGCCGGGAAAACAGTCCACTGGACTGTTTTCTATTTCCGGCTTCTCGCGTATTGGCCGGCGCACGCTTCGCGTGCTACTTGGCCAATGCGCCCATCGGGTCCCAGGCCGGGAGCATGGTGGCAGGCTCGTCGAGGGCGGCCTGATACTCGGCGGGGAGCATCGCCTTCGGGACGGCGACCTCGTAGACGTACTCGGTGAACCAGTCGTCGCTCATGGTGAAGTAGCCCTTGTCGGCGATGTCCTTGCCCCACGAGTTCTCGACGCGCCAGCGGCGGGTGGTCTTGCCGTCTTCGGCCACGTCGACGCCGACGAACGCCATCGCGTGGTTCATCGCGGAATCGCAGTAGCGCACGCGGTCTTCCTTGTTCAGGTCGAAGTCGAAGTCGTACACCTTGCCGTACTCGAACAGGTCGGTCGCCCACGCGCCGTTGACGCGGTCCATGAACGGGCCGCAGTCGGCGCCGAACCACACCGGGATGCCCTGCTCGGTGAGGATCTGGCGCACGCAGTCCTTCATGAACTGGTTCGGCACGTTGAGGTACTCGGTCGGATCGCCGCCCGCGACGTTGCCGAGGTGCTCGATGCCGATCTTCTTGCCCTTGGCGTGCTCCTGGCGAGGATCGTCCACGAGGCACACGTAGCTTTCGAGATCGGCGGAGCCGACGTACTTCTTCCAGAACTCGACCGGCGTGATCTCGCCGTCGCGGTGGAACTCGCCGTCCTTGTCGGTCCACTCCCAGTCGAAGGAGACCGGCGGCTCGCCGAGGTGGATGGTGAGGATGCGATGGCCGGCGGCGGTCGCCTCGGCCACGATCTCGGCGGTCTTGCCCTCGTCGCCCTTGGCGGCGAACAGGTGCGCGACGGCGGTGTGCAGCATGTGGCGCAGCTGCGTGTTCATCGCGCCGGTGTTCTTGGAGGACTCGGTCTCCGGGAACAGGTCCTTCGGGACCGCGCCGTACTTCTTGTACACGTTCATGGCCATCGTCCACTGGCCGCCGTCACCCATCACGTCGTCAAGCAGGTGCTTGACGAGGCGGGAGTCGTTCGGCTCGCCGGCGGCCACGAGGGCGGCCACGTCGTTGAGGAAGTAGTTGACGCGCTCGAGCTTGTCGTAGTACATCGCGTAGTTCTGCGAGAACTCGAACTCCTTGAGGCCCATGTTCTGCTTGGCGACGAAGCGGGCCACGTTCAGGGAGCTGAACAGCCAGCAGCGGCCGGAGCGGTCCTGATGGGTGACCTCGCCGTTGTCGACGATGGTCGAGAAGCGGCGCTGCAGCAGGCGGGCGCGATCGTAGTTGCGCGCGACCTTCTCGATGCCGGCCGCGGTGACGGCGTTCATGGCGAGACGGTTGGTGCCGTCAGCGTCGAATTCCTCGCGCAGCGCGTTCAACTTGTCGGCGCTCAGTGCGGTGATTTCGCTCATGCGATTCTCCTTGTGTGTTTGGGCCTTCTGGGCCACATAGTTCGGCACCCCTGCCATGTCGGCCGCGCTCCCATTGGGAGAACGGACCGGCGGCCGGGGTGCCGCGATGCAAACAGTCCCAGTCTACTCGAATCCGAGTATGACCGGGACTGTTTTTGAAACCATTCAGTCAGCGGATCAGTCAACAGATAACAGATAGATCCGCCGGCAAGCCGTGTCAGTGCTGCTGCCCGTTGGCCGGAGCCTGCTGCTGCGCGTCCTGCGCGCCGTCGGTGCTGCCGTCGTCGGCGTTCTCGCCGCCCTCGGCCTTGTCGCCCTCGGCGGGCGGCTCGGGCATCGCGAATCCGGCGAACGCGTTGGAGAACATCGCGCGCAGCTCGGACACGCGCTGCGTGATCTGAGACTCGCGCTGCTGCAGCTCCTTGAGGTGCGTCTCCATGCCCTCGATCTCGGACTTGGCGGCCTGACGGCGCTGCTCGATCTGCGCGGCGGCGTCCGCGTCGGCCTTCTTGAGGATGGCCGCGGCCTGCTTGTCCGCGTCGGCGCGCTTGGCGGTGGCGTAGGCGTCGGCCTCCTCGCGCACGGTCTTGGCCTGGCCGACCAGTTCGTCGGCCTCCTGCTTGGCGACCTGACGGCGCTCGTCGAGATGCGAGAGCAGCTCGTCGACCTTCTTGGTCGCCTCGTCCTGCTGGGCGGCGATGTCGGCGCGGATCTGCTCGACCTCTGCGGTGACCTGGCTCATCGTCTTGGTGCGGTGCACTTCGGCCTCGTCGACGATGCCCTGCGCCTTCGAGCTGGCCGCGTCGGTGATCTCGCCGGCCTTGCGGCGCGCCTCGGACATCATCTTGGACACCTGCTCGCGCACGTCGGCGAGCTTCTTGTTCGCCTCGGCGAGCGCGGACTCGATCTGGTCGTTGGTTTCGCTCTTGAGCCTGGTGATCTCCTCGGCGGCGGCCTTGCGCTGCTCGGTGATCTGCTGGGTGGCCTCGGCGCGCATGTCGGCGATCTCGCGCTCCTGCTTGGCGCGTTCGGAGGCGAGGCGCTTCTTCTGCTCCTCGCGGGCGTTGCTCAGCTCGAGCTCGGTGGACTGGCGCTGCTCGGAGACGACCTTGGCCGCTTCGGAGCGCATCTGCGCGGCGTCCTCCTGCGCGGACACGGACATGGTTTCGGCCTTGGTGTTCGCGTCCTGCAGCATGGCCTTCGCCTTGGAGGTCGCGTCGCCGACGATGTGCTGCGCGTCGAGCTTCGCGTTGTTGATGAGCGTTTCGGCCTGAGCCTGGGCCGCGGCACGGGTTGCGGCCGCGTCCTGCTTGGCGCGGTTGAGCAGCTCGGTGCTGGTCTGTTCGGCGGAGGCGAGCATCTGCTGCGCGTTCGCGCCCAGCGAGGCGAACGAGGCGCCGCCCTTCGCCTTCTTGTTGCGCTCTTCCTGAAGCTGAGCCTGAAGCTGGAGAATGCGCTCGTCGTACTGCTTGACCTGGTCGCGCAGCTGCAGCAGCGTGTCCTGCGCCGCCCCGAACGCCTCGTCCACCTTTTCCTTGTCGTACCCACGCAATGCGATCGGGAAACGATCCACCATAGCCTGTTCCTTTCGCCGTCTGTTCGACGCCCCTGAGTCCCTTGCGGGACAACCCACACCGAGCACTCTAGCGTATGAATCCTGAATACGCGCTGGGAGCGCGGTTTCCTCACAGAAGCCGCAATCTCGGGCGTGTCTCGCAAACCGGTTCGCCGTGGCCGATACCCCCGTACAACGGCGGCCCGCCGGGAAATCAGACGATGAGAATGTCGCCGGACGACGGGCAGCGCAGGTACCGCACGGTCTCGCGGATCACGTCGCGCCCGGCCTGCACCTGCTGGTCGAGCGGCAGCCCGTGCTGCGTCTTGCGGTCGTCGACGACCTTGGGGAAGCTCACGAATCCGCTCAGGACGTGATCCTGCGTGGCGGTCCAGTTGAGCAGGTTGTAGAACAGCGAGTTGCACACGAACGTGCCCGCGTCGGAGCTGAGCGACGAGGGGATGCCGTCGCGCGTGAAGTCCCTGAGGATCGAGCGTAGCGGCAGACGCGTCCAGTATGCGGCCGGACCGTTCGGGTCGATCGGGCCGGAGCGCGGCGTCGCGTTGTCCGCGTCGGGCCGCGCGGAGTCCATCAGATTCGTGGCGCAGCGTTCGAGCAGCACGCCGCGGGCCGCATGCTTGAGCCCCGTGGCGATGACGATGTCGGGATGCGCGTCCTCGATCGTGGCGAGCAGCGTCGGCCACGCCTTGGCAAAGCTGACCGGGATGGCGACCGTGCGGATATTGACGCGCACGTCGCCCAGCGGATCGTCGAACCGGTTCCCGGCGGCCGGCCCCAGCCCCTGTTCGGCGAGCGCGCGCGGCACTTCGAGACAGGGGTTGACGTCGATGCCGTCATAATGGTCGAAGCCGGAAATCACCACGTTGATCTGCTGCATGGTCTCCAGTCTAAACCAGCGGCGGCGGCCCGGCGCGCGCCCCTCGGGCTCATGTCGCCTGTGCGCCTCCGCCGGCGCCTGCCGTCTGCCGTCTGCCCGCTGCCACAACGGAACGCTCGGACGCGGCGGCCCGAGTCAACGACCGCAATCGGCGACCCGAAGTCAGCGCCCCATGCGCGACGCGGCCTCGGCGAAGATCGCGTGCATGCGCGCCTTGGCCTCCTCGCGCGTCATGTGCGACAGGTTCGCGGGCGCGCCGGTCACCGGATCGACCGGACCTGCGGCGGCCGGATCGAACGCGGCCGCGACCGCATCGTCCGCGCCCGTCGCGCCGCCCGCCGTCGCTGTGACCGGCGGCATGCCGGGCCGGCCGAGACGTTCTGCCGCGATCCGCTCGGCGGTCGGGATGTCGGACATCGTCGTGATCTTCAGGTTCGACTCGCTGCCGTCGACCACGGCGACCGCCGCGTCGGGCAGGTAGTCGACGACGACGCGAGTGTCGTCGGTCGGGTGGAATCCGGGATCGGCCGACGCCAGATCGTACGCGCGGCGGATTGTGTCGAAGCGGAACGCCTGCGGCGTCTGCGCACGGAACGTGTGCGGCCGGTCGGGCACCTGGCGCACGACCTTGCGTCCGTCGCGGAATTCCGTCAACAGCACGGTGTCGGTGCTCGCGTACGCGACGGTGGCCGCGTCGAGCTCGTCGAGCGCGTCGATGCAGCCGTCGATCGACGACTGTTCGACGAACGGACGCACCGCGTCGTGGATGAGGATCTTCGCCCGGGCCGGCACGCCCGCGTCGGCGAGCGCGCCGAGCGCGGCCGCGGTGCTGTCGACGCGCTCGCGGCCGCCGTTGATGATCATGCGGACCTTCGGATAGCCGGCGCGTTCGATGAGCTCCTCGACGGTGGCGCGCACGGCCGGGTTGACCACGACGATGATGTCGGAGACGCGTTCGTTGCGCTCGAACGCCTCGATGCTCCAGCACACGATCGGCTTGCCGCCGACGGAGACGAGCTGCTTGGGATTGTTCGGGTCGAAGCGCGTGCCGAAGCCGGCGGCGAGCACCACGGCCACGACGGGCACGGTCTGCGGCTTCGGCGCGGCGGACGCCGGCGACTCCGACGCGGACGACGCCGACGCAGAAGCGGACGACGCGGTTTCGGGTGAGGTTGCGTTCTCAGGCATGGGTTGTTCTGTTTCTCTCTCGGTCATAATGTCTTCCACCGTACGGCGGAGGGCGGCGGACGTGAGCCGGCTCACACCCATCTGCACGGAATATGCGCGGAACCCCCGCGGTCGCGGTCGGCGGCTAGTGCCGCACGATGAGCGCGAGCATGCGTCCCTCGTGCGTCTTGCCGGCGAGCGCGGCGCGGCGGTGCGAGTACCACAGCGGGTTTTCGAGCGTGCACATGCTGCGGCTGATGCCTTCGATGCGTTCATCGAGCGAGGCGGGGCCTTCGCCGTCGGTGCGGCACAGTTCGGCGAGTTCGGGATCATGGTCGAGGTACTGGGTGGCGGCGTGCACGCGCGGCATCGAATCGACGACCTTGCTCACGCCGGCGAACGCGAGGTCGATCATCGCGGCTTCGGCGATGTCGATGCCGGCGCCGCCGAACCGCGTGGTCGTCTTGGTGAGCGGGAAGCGCTTTTCGAACTTGTCGGCGATCTCGTCGCCGACCTCGTAGCAGTCGCCGCAGATGCGCGGGCCGAGCGTGGCGACGATGCGCGACGGGTCGGCACCCTTGAGCTTCATGAGTTCGACGGTCGCGCCGATCACGCCGTTCTCGAGCCCGCGCCGGCCGCAGTGGCACGCGCCGATGATGCCCGTTTCGGGATCGGCGAGCAGCACGGGCAGGCAGTCGGCGGCGAACATGCCGAGCGCGATGCCGGAACGCGACGTGACCTGGCCGTCGGCCTCCTTGACGGTCGGGGCGTCACCATCGCCGGGCGTGCGCGTGCCGGACACGTCGAAGCCGAACGGCGTGTTGATCTCGAACGCGTCGTCCACGTCCACGGCGATGCCGGAATGCACCTGCGACACCAGCGACAGACGCGCGCCGGCCGCTTCGGCGAGCGCCACGCGGTTCGACAGCACGGCCGCCGGATCGTCGCCGGACTTGCCGCCGAGGTTGCAGTTGCCGAAGTCGCCGGTGCTTAAGCCCCCAAGTCGCGTCGTGTACACGACGGTGACGCCGGGCGCGAGCGCGATCGGAATCGTCACCGGGATCGGGTTGCCGTCGCGGTCGGTGGAGCTGATCTTGCTGCTGTCAAGAATCTCGTCATCATACTGTTCATCGCTCATGCCGCCCACTCTAGCGTGACGCGGCGCCCGGCCGGCGGGACGCTGCGCCGACCGCGGAAACACTGAGATGGCTGTGCCCTACACTGTTGGGGTGATGAAAACGGATACCAATGCAACTGTGGGCACCGGCCTGCGCACCTTGCGCACCCGACGCAAGCCCGAGGTGCTCGCACCCGCCGGCAACCTGCGCGGACTCAAGACCGCCGTCGACTTCGGCGCGGACGCCGTCTACTGCGGCGGCAAGGCGTTCGGCATGCGCTCGGCCCCGAAGAACCTGAGCCTCGAGGACTTCGAGGAGGGCGCGCGCTACGCCCACGAACGCGGGGCGCGCGTGTACGTGACGCTCAACGTGCTGCCGCGCAACGCCGAAGTCGAGGCGATGCGCGAATACATCGGCCAGCTCAAGGACACCGGCATCGACGCGATGATCGTCACCGACATCGGCGTGATGATGATGGCGCACCAGATCGCGCCCGACGTGGAGCTGCACGTCTCCACGCAGGCCGGCGTGACGAATTACGGCGCGGCGCAGGCGCTGTACGAGTTCGGCGCGCGCCGCGTGGTACTCGCCCGCGAGATGGACCTGCAGGCCGTGCGCGACATCCGCGCGCGCATCCCCGACGACATGGACATCGAGTGCTTCGTACACGGAGCGATGTGCATGGCGTTCTCCGGCCGCTGCCTGTTCTCCAACTACCTGACCGGCCGCGACGGCAATCACGGCGAATGCGCGCAGCCGTGCCGCTGGAAGTATTCGATCGTCGAGGAGAAGCGGCCCGGCCAGTACTTCCCGATCGAGCAGACCGAGGAGGGCGCGTATCTGTTCAACTCGCAGGACATGTGCATGCTCGATCACATCGACGATCTGATCGATTCGGGCGCGACGAGCCTGAAGATCGAGGGGCGTTCCAAGTCGGCGTACTACATCGCGGCGATGACGAACGCGTACAAGATCGCGGTGAACGAGTACATGGTGCAGCGCGGGTTCGAGTCGGCCGGCGGCGACGTGCTGAAGCCGTTCCACGATCGGGTGATCCGCGAGGGCGACCCGGATTACGCGGAGTCGATCGACGCGGCGCCGGATGCGATCGAACGCGACGCGGATCGCGCGTTCGCGGGCGTGCCCGGCGGCGATATGGGGCTGGAGTTCGGCGGGGATGGCGCCGCGGAGGCGGCGACGGTCGCGGCCGATGCAGCCGACACCGGGAAGATCGCTCCGCTCGGTCGCGACGGCAAGGCCGCGAACGTGCGCGACGACAAGACCGAAGACGCCGCGGCCCGCGCGGCCGGCGGCTCGCAGCTCGACGATCTGAGCTACCGCGCCCGCAGCGCGCGCCGCAAGTCGAACACGGCCGAGGAGGTGCTGCCGGAAGGCTGGCATCATGCGAAGGTTCGCCCGGCGGAACCGGTCGCGCTACCCGAGTGGCTGCTGGAGGAGCCCGACAAGGTCGCGCACCGCGACTATTCGACCGGCTTCTACTATCCGGAGCACAAGGTCACGCAGAACACGAACCGTTCCGCATACTTCCGCGCGTGGATGGTCGTGGGCGAGGCGCTCGACTGGACGCCGGACGAGGGCGGCCGCGTCACGCTCATGAGCCGCAACAAGATCGAGGCCGGGCAGGAGATCGAATTCCTGCTGCCGGGCGAGCGCCCGTTCGCCTACACGGTTCCGGCCGGCGGTTTCCGCGACGCGGACGGCCATTGGGTCGAGGCGATCAACAATCCGGCGCACGTGTTCTCGATGCCGTGCCCGCATCCGGTGCCGCACAACGCGGCGATCCGCTCGCGCACCAAAAAGCCGACCCTCAAGGCGGAGTAGACGTTGCTCGTCGGCTTCGTTCCGCGGATCCGTCAGAGCACGGCGAGGGCGAAGTCGACGAGGAGCTTGACGCCGTAGAGGGTGATCACGCCGCCGCACACGCGGTTGAGCACGTCGATGATCTTCGGGCTGAACTTATGGGCGAACGCGTTGACGACGAGCGTGACGCCCATGAACCACATCACCGAGGCGGTTTCCACGCCGGTGATGAACGGGGTGGTCTGCTGGGCGCTCAGGGTCGCGGCGAACGCGCCGAGCATGAGCGTGCCGTCGATGATGGCCTGCGGGTTGAACCACGTGACCACGCACGCGGTGCCGATCGTGTCGAGCAGGCCGCGCAGGCCCATGTGCTGGGCGTGGTTCGCGGTGGTGCCGGCCGCGCCGGCGACGGTGCCGTCAGCGGACTGCGCGACCGCGACGGAGGAGTTCGCGGCGGCCGAATCGGCGGCGGACCCCTGCGTCGCGGCCTTCTTCTTCGGCAGCAGCAGCCCCATGCCGATCTTCACCACGATCAGGCCGCCGAGGCCGAGCACGATGGTCTCGAGCCACGGGTGCGCCTCCATGAGCGCGCCCACGCCAAAGAAACAGGACAGCGACAGCGACATGTCGAACAGCACGACGATGAGCGCCGTGATGAGCGCGTTGCGGCGCGTGCGCGTGAGCGCCGAATTGATGACGAAAAGATTCTGCATGCCGATCGGTGCGATGTACGCCAGTCCCATCGTCAGTCCCTGCAAATACAGGCCCATGTCTTCACTCCCCTGCGTCTCGGTTTGGCTGGGTCACACCCAACCAACCAAATCCAGCCAAATCCTTGCCGGCCGGATCAACTCCCGCGGATCGCGATCACCAGCGAATCCGCACTATTCCAATACCGTCGCATTATCCTACCCAAGCGATTACACTTGGCAACCAGCCAAGCAGTACACCATGCACCCAACCAAACTGAGCCCATCAACCACAGTTGGCCGCATCGACCGCACTCCACGGCACCGCATACGGCAACGCCGCAGCACCGCAGCAACCGGAATCCCATCACGGACGTCAGTCGGCCGCGCCCGTCCAACCACGAATCGAGGAACCGTCATGGCACGCATCGCGCCGATCAGCATCGACTGGACACCGGACCGCGCGTCCGACGTGCCGGTCACCGAACAGATCGTCGACTTCATGTGCCGTCAGGTGTCCAGCGGCGCATGGCCGATCGGCTCGCGCCTGCCGTCGCAGCGCGCGCTGGCCGAGGCGTTCGGCGTGAACCGGTCGACCGTCATCGCCGCGATCGGCGAACTGGCCGACTACGGCATCGTCGAGGGCCTGCACGGCGCGGGCACACGCATCGTGAGCAACACGTGGTCGCTCATGCTGCCGGGCGCGCCGGATTGGGCGGACTACGTCTCGTCCGGCTTCTTCCGCGCGAACAACGCGACGATGCAGACCATCAACCGCATGGAGTTCGCGCGCGGCGTCACCCGGCTCGGCACGGGCGAGCTTGATCCGCGACTGTTTCCGCGCGACATGTGGCGACGCGTGGCGCGCGAGGCCGCGGACGAGATCGATGCGATCGGATATCCGGAGCCGGAGGGCACGCCGGCGCTGCGGGAGGCGATCGCCGCGCACATGCGCGCGACCGGCGTCGACTGCACGGCCGAGCAGATTCTCGTCACGTCGGGCGCGTTGCAGGCGCTGCAGATGATTTCGGTGAGCCTGCTGTCGGCCGGATCGACGGTGATCGCGGAAGCGCCGAGCTACATCAAGTCGCTGCAGGTGTTCCAGTCGGCGGGGATCCGGCTTGCCGGCGTGCCGATGGACGGCGACGGACTGCGCGTCGACGCGCTGCGTGCAATGTTGGACGGTTCCGCCAACCGGTCCGACGATTCCGGCGCGGATACGACCGGGGCCGGTCTGCCGTCGAACGCCCAGTCGGCCGCGCCGATCACGCCACCGGACTTCCGATCAGGAAGCGCGATCCAACGTCCGGTGCCGTCACCGATCAGCCGCCGACGGACGGACGATGCGGTGCTGTACACGATTCCGACGAACCACAATCCGACCGGCGTCACGATGCCGGACGCGCGGCGGCGCGAGCTCATCGACTGCTGCGTGGCGAACCGGCTGCCGATCATCGAGGACGGCGCGTATCAGGACCTGTACTTCGGCGACGGACCCGCGCCCACGCCGCTCAAATCGCTGGACAAGACAGGCATGGTGATCACGCTGGGCAGCGCGTCGAAGGCGCTCGCGCCCGGCCTGCGCATCGGCTGGATCGTGGCGGACCGGTCGATCGTGCACCGGCTAGCCGACGTGAAGATGCAGATGGATTACGGCGCGAGCACGCTCAGCCAATGGGTGTACGCGCGGTTTTTGGACAGCGGCCTGTACGACGAATACGTGGCGGGGCTCAAGCGCGAGCTGCGCCGGCGGCGCGACGCCGCGCTCGACACGCTGGACCGGCTGTTTGCGGGGCTCGCGCATTGGACCGTGCCGCAGGGCGGATTCTACATTTGGCTCACGTTCGACCAGCCGGTGAAGATCGGACGCCTGTTCCAGCTGGCGTTGGAGCGCGGCGTGCTGCTCAATCCCGGCGACGTGTACGATTTCGAGGGCGACAATGCGCTGCGATTGAGCTATTCGTACACGACGCCGGAGGAGTTCGCACGGGCGGCGGCGGTGCTGGCCACGACCGCCCGCGAAACGGGGGCGTGATCGCCAAGACAATGAGCGTCAAACGCCGCTCGCCTGTGACACTCCCCCAGTCGGCTTCGCCGACAGCCCCAGCCGAGGGACCAAGGATTCAGGAAGCGCACAGCTCAGCCGAGCTTGGCGAAATCCTCCTCGTCAAGCTGGAGTTCGCCGGCCTTGAGGCTGTCGAGAATGGTTTCGGGGCGGTGCGCGCCGGGGATCACGAACATGTGGTCACCCTTGGCGAGCTCCCACGCGAGCACGACCTGCTGGTAGGAGACGCCGTGCTTGGCGGCAACCTCGCGGAACGGGTCGAACTTGTGCTCGTCGTACGGGTGGCGGTAGCCGCCGAGCGGGCTCCAGCACACGAACGCGAGGCCGAGCTTGGCGCAGTAGTCGAGCGTGTCCTGCGTGTCGAGGTGGACCGGCGAATACTGGTTCTGCACGGCGATGAGCTTATCGCCGAGGATGCCGCGCGCGATGTCGAGCTGTTCGATGGTCACGTTGGACACGCCCGCGTACTGGGCGACGCCTTCGTCGACGAGCTGCTTCAACGCTTCGATGGACTCGTTGTACGGCACCTCAGGATCGTGGCGGTGCATGTACAGCAGGTCGATCGTGTCGACGCCGAGCGCCATCGCCGATTCCTTGCCGTAGCGGATGAGATATTCGGGCTTGCCGTCGCGCGGCCAGACGGGCTTGTCGCCGTCCCATGCGCGGCGCAGGCCGATCTTCGTGGCGACGAGCACTTCCTCCTTCGGACCGTTCCACGTGTCGAGGGCCTCGCGGACGAGCTTTTCGCCAGTCTGCTCCTCCTCGCCGGGCGTGTAGTAGGCCCACGCGGTGTCGATGTGGCGGCAGCCCGCGTCGAGCGAGGCGTGCAGCGTTTCGATGCCGACATCGTGGCCGCGGTTGTTTTCGATGGTCAGCGGCATTTCGCCGTGGCCGATGGCGGTGGTGTAGAACGGTCCGAGATTGCGGTGCAGCATAAGACCTCCTTGTTGGTGCGATGACCGCCCGTCGCCGTGGCGCGTTGCGATGCGTTGCGACGACGGCTGCGATCGTTGCCGGTTCGGTTGTTGCCATGTCCAACGATACGCTGACCTCGGCCGGACCATGTCGCCGGCCGAGGTCAGCATCTGCGAACACGTTACTGTGCGTGGCGTCCCTTGCTCTTGCGCGGGGAGCGTGCGATTGTGCCGTGGAGGCGGATCATGCCGAGTGCCAGGCCGCAGCCGAGCAGGGCCGTGAAGGCGGCCATGATCGACGAGGTCGCCGCGCCGGTTTGGGACAGCGGGGTCTTGGGGTAGGACCGGTCCGTCGGCTGGGTTGGCTGCGTCGGCTGGCCGGGCGTGGTCGGCTGTTCCGGCGTGCCCGGTGTCTCCGGCTGCTCGGGCTTGCCCGGTTCCTCCGGTGTGTCGGGCGGCGTGGCCGGCGGCGTGTACGTGTTCACGAATTCGGGCGTTTTCCGGTCCAGTCCCAGGAAACCGGACGAATAGGCAACGTTCGCGGTCAGTTTGCCGTTGCCATCGTCCGTGACCGTGACCGTCACCTTGTACGTGGTGCGGTCGTAGGTCATGTTCGCGTCGTCGCCCGCGGTTTCCGTGATCTCGTACCGCCAGGTGCCGGCCTCGGTGTAGGTGATCGGCTGGAACACGATCGTGCCGTCCGCGGTGTTCGCCGCGCTTTGCAGTGTCTTGCCGTCCGCATCGCGCAGCACGAACGTGAACTCGCCGTCCCGCAAGTCGCGGCCGTTGAGCGTCTTACGCGCGTCGAAATTGACGGTGACGGGCGTCGGCTGCGGCGTGTCGGGCGGTGTGGCCGGCGGCGTGTACGTGTTCACGAATGTCGGCTGGCTTACCGTCTTGCCGTTCGCGTCGGCGACCGTGTGCGTTGCGCTCAGCGTGCCGTCGCCGTGGTCCGTGACGGTGACGGTCACGACGTACGTCGCGTCGTCGTACATCACGCCGGTCTCGTCGCCGGACTGTTCGCGGACCGTGTACGTGTACGTGCCCGGCTTGTCGTACGTGATCGGACCGAACGCGATCCGGCCGTCCGCATTGTTCGTCGCGGTCGCGGACCTCGGCATCGGCGCGTCGTCCTTCGCGTCCAGCACGAACGTGAACTCGCCGTCATGCAGATCGCGGCCGTTCAGCGTCTTCGTGAAGGAGAAGCTGTCGGTTGTGGACTTGGCCGAGTACGTGTTCGTGAACGTGAACAGCGGGCCTTCCGCCGGACTGGCCGTCGCGGACAGCGTGCCGTCGCCGTTGTCGCGCAACGTGACGGTGAACGTGCGCGTCGCGGTCGCGTCGTTCGTCACGCCGGGAGCGCTGCCGGACTCAGTGACCGTGTACGTGAACGTCTTCTCGGCTTCGCCAGCGAGGTCGGCCTTGGTGAACGTCACCGTGCCGAAATCGACGTTGCCCGTCTTATCGTTCGTCACCGACAGCCTGCCGTCCTTCGCCTTGACGGGCATCGGGGCGCCCTGTTCGCCGGTCAGCGTGAACGTGAACCTGCCGTCGAAATCGGCGATCGGGGCGCCGTCGAGCAGTTTCACGCCCCTGAACCCGACCGGGGCCGAGTCCGTGGTCGTGTACGCGTTCTCGAACGACACGCTGTTGCCCTTGCCCAGTCCCGTCGCCGTGACCGTGAGTTTGCCGTCATGCGTCTCGTCCGCGACGCTTACGGTGAACGTGCGCGTCTTGGTGACGGCGGACACGCCCTTCGGCAGGCCCGCCTCGGACTCGACCACCGTATACGTGTGCTCGCCGAGATCCTTGAGCGTGTACTGCAACGGCTTGTCGAACGCGATCCTACCGGTCTTGTCGCTCGTGCCGGTGGAGACCGGCGTGCCCGGCTTGTCGGCGCTCTGGTAGCCCTCGTACACGGTGAACGTGAACCTGTCGGCGTCCGTAAGCTTGCGGCCGGTCAGGGTCTTCGTGCCGGTCAGCGTAAGCGAGCCGCCGGCCGCGTACGTGTTCGTGAACGTGAACGACGGCTGGTCCTTCTCATGCTTCACCACGGCCGACAGCCTGCCCGAACCGTCATCCGACACGCTCACCGTGACCTCACGGGTCGCGTTCGCGTCGTTCGTGACGCCGGCGACCGTCTTATCCGAAGACTCGGCGACCACATACGTGAAGTCCCTGGAACGCGCGCCGCCGAGATCCGCGAGCGTATAGTGCAGGCCGTCGAAGGAGACGCCGCCGTCCGCGGCGTTCGTCGCGGTCAGCGAATCCTTGGTCACCAACTTGCCCGCATCACTGCCCGCACCACCGGTGCCAGACACTCGGATGGGCGCACCGTCCTTGCCGGTAAGCGTGAAACCGAACTTCCCGGCGAAAACAGCCGTGTAGTCCCTGCCGTCCTTACCCGTCACCTTCTTGACACCGGAGAGCTTCGCGGAACCCTCGGCGCTGTAGGTGTTGGTGAACGTCGGCTGCTGTTCGTTGGCGTTCCCGTCGACCGCGACCTTGGTGGTCAGCTTGCCCTTGTCGTTGTCCGTGACCGTCACCGTGTAGGTGTGGGCGGTGGTGTCGTAGTCGACGCCGGGCAGCTTGTCCTTGTCGGCGGGCACGACCTCGTTGACGGTGTAGGTGAACGTCTTCGCCTTCATACCGCCCAGATCGCTCAGCTTGTAGGCGATCGGGTCGAACGTCACGGAGCCGTCGGTCTTGGCGACCTTGGTCTGGAGGACCTTGCCGTTCGTGGTCTCGCCTTCATGCAGCTGGAACTGGAAGTCGTTCTCCGGAATCGGGCGTGCGGAGCCGTCCGCGTTCTTGAACGCCTTTTTCGCTCCGAGCGTCGCGGCACCGGTGGCGTCGTAGCTGTTGGTGAACGCGGCGGTGTCGGAGTTGGTGTTCGCGTCCGTGACGGAGGTTTTGAGGGCGCCGGTCTCCTTGTCAAGCGTCACCTTGACTTGCACGTACTGCCACGTGTGGTCGTAGGTGATGCCGTCCTTGGTGTCGTTCACGGCGTCGGCGGGTACGACCTCGCGGATGGTCAGTTCTCGTTCCAGCTGTATGACGGCCAGCAAACCGGCGACGGCGATCAGACGAAGCTCCTCCAGACGAAGACCAACGACGCGAACGGCGACGTGACCTTCGACAAGCTCGACTTCGATACGACCGGCACGCACACGTACTCCATCCGCGAGGTCGTACCCGCCGACGCCGTGAACGACACCAAGGACGGCATCACCTACGACCACACGTGGCAGTACGTGCAAGTCAAGGTGACGCTTGACAAGGAGACCGGCGCCCTCAAAACCTC
>NZ_JAHBBH010000079.1 GCF_019331735.1 Bifidobacterium miconis | reverse complement strand
CCCGGAAGCTAAGGCCTGGCACGGCAATGGTACTGCACCCGATAGAGTGTGGGAGAGTAGCACACCGCCGCATCCAACTTGACAAGAGGCCCCGGTCGAGCACACGCTCCCGGGGCCCCTCCCATATACCCAGCCAGTCAAAAGACCCGACACCAATGACGACGCCGGGCTTTCCTTCACATACCCAAACAAGCATCAACCAGTCTCTGAAAGCGTTGGTATAGGCATTCGGCAGCATGGCTTTAGATATCATCGATATCATGCGCATCTCCATCATTGGTCTTTCCGGTAGCGGCAAGTCGACCCTGACCCGATACTGCGGCGAACATTACGGTATCCCTACGTTGTATCTGGATACCGTACAGTTTCTTCCGGGCTGGCGCACCCGCCCTGCGGAAGAGCAACAAGCCATGGTGCGCGCGTTTCTCGACGACCATGATTCGTGGGTAATCGATGGCAACTACACCAACCTGGCGTACCGTCGGCGTCTTGATGAGTCGGATCTCATCGTGATCATGCTGTTCAACCGTTTATCGCGACTTTGGCGAGCGTTCAGTCGTCTGCGCAGGTATCGCGGTCGGTCGCGCCCGTCCATGACCAATGGGTGCGAGGAGCGCATGGATGCAGAATTCGTATGGTGGATCCTGCATCGTGGCTGTGATGCCGATCATATGCAGGAATATCGTAATGTTATGCGCGACTACAGCGGCAACGTGGTTGTGGTTCGCAACCAGCGGGAGCTGGATCGTTGCATGGCGTCGTTGCCGGACGATCCTCGAGCCTGCTGAGTCTGGCATCGTTCGAACATAATGCCCGTTATCGGATAATTTGCGTGGCGGGAAACGCTCACTGAACGCCGTTCAGTGAGCGTTTCCCGCCACGCGCGTCCCTATCCGAACACTTCGATCGCCGCAACCGTGCGGAGCAGATCCTCATCGACGAGATCGCGCCCGTACGCATCCAGGAACAGATCATGGTACCGATCCGTGTGCATATTGAATCGCAGCGTCCACAATGCCCAGAACACGTCGACGTGACGGTCGCCGAGTCCCGCGCAATCCAGATCAACGAAACCACTGAACGACCAATCGTCGAGCATCACGTTCGGCAGACAATAATCGCCATGCAGCAGCACATCCGAACGCAACGAGACTCCACGCTCGGCAATGCGGAATATCTCGTCGATCGTGGCGTCGCCATACACATCAACGTAAAACGACGTGTCGTATCGCCCGGCGTCATGATTGCGTTGCGCCGTGGCCAGGTATCGTTCCATACGTTTCGGTTCCGGGCAATCGTGGCAATCCATGTCATGCAGTGAACGCAACGTATGTGCCAGAATCTTCGTCATGCGCCGCGGATCGGCCATGTATTGCGGTGCGGTGCAGTCTTCGCCGGGCACGCGCGACGTCACCATCCAATCGCGCCTGTCGTCGTCTGGTCCGGGCTCTTGCCCGTAATACAGCACTTCCGCGGCCAGTCCCCTGCCATGAAAGTAGGATGTCAGCGTCGCTTCACGCCGTAACGTGCCGGCTGCCGCGGTTTTGATGAAATGGCCGCGGCCCTTCGTCGAGTAGTACACGCGTGCTTCCGGCGACGAGCTGCTGTCGAATAGGCTGTGATCGTCGTCGATATACGGCCTGACGGCAGCAGGAAACGCGATGGTGCTTGGGTCGATTGCCGTTCGTTGCATGGTGTCAGTGTATGCCGAGGACGGTGCGAGTGCGGATTGGGCATGATGAACAGATGGCGACACGCCGATGAATGATGTTTTTGCCGTCTTTTTTGGGCGTGATTCGGGCGTATGGTGGTGGTTGAGAGGCGTTTTTGGGTATTTTCGACACGCCGATGGAGTTGTGTGTTTTCAATGGTTTTGGGGTTGTTTGGTGTGGTGGGTTTGCGTTTGTGGTTGGGTTCGTGTAAGTTATTCATTCGCTGCCGCTGAGCGGTTGGGTTTCTTC
>NZ_JAHBBH010000078.1 GCF_019331735.1 Bifidobacterium miconis | reverse complement strand
CTGCGCGACCTTTTCGCGCGCGAACTCGCTCATGCGCGCGGCGATGGAACGGTACGATTCGCCCCAGCTCGGCTTGTACAGGTTGAGCACGAGTTTCCAGTTGCCGTTGCGCCACAGCGCGCCTTCGCCGTGGCCGATGCGAAGCCCACGGAATTCGTTGCCCGCTTCGATGACACGAGGGTCAGTGTGCAGTTCGAGCGGGGTCTGGCCGCGGTCGGCGCGCACGCCGTTGAGCGCGTCGATGATCGCGCCGGCGGTTTCGCGCGTGCGTTCGAGCGGCGACGAGTAGACGGCGGAGATGGTGTTGGTCTGCGGATTGCTGGCGAGATAGCGCGCGGTCGCCTCGGCCATGCGGCGGCCGCGGTCGGACAGGTGGAAGCCGGGGAGACGTTCGTAGAGCAGATGGCCGGGGTTGTAGACCTTGCCGTGGCGGACGAAGTGGATGGTGGTTGCGGGCATCGTCGTCTCCCTTCACAGAATTCACCTTGCTTTCTTTCACTGTACCGCGTGTCGCGACCGGGGCGGCCTATAGAGTGGCCGTGACCAAACAAGTGAAGAGCAACGCATGCATTCGCACGGCTGACCCACGGCACGGCAACATGACGCAGTGACCGTCGTTGGGGAGTAACGGGAAAGCCGGCCTTCAACCAACTACCAAACGGTAATCGGCGGAGAGGAGACGAGAGCCCTCGGACGAGCGGGCGCCGGATCCGCCGGGCTGCGGACTGCCGTGGCGGCACCGGTCACGGCCGCCGGCGATCACACTGCCGGCGAACGGCCGCGGCGCAACCGACGGCGGCCAATCATCGGCGGCGACCGGCAAGCACCAAGCCAAAAGACGCCAACCGGCATCGTCCGCACCAGCAATACGGCATCATCGTGCAAGGCATGCGGAGCGTGCCGTCAATCGATCGACAACCAATCGATCGCACACGCGCGGCAACGCAACAAGGCCGCCCGCCGCGACGCAAAGCGACGGCCCGGCCTCAGACCCAACCGTGAGCAGAAAGGAGCGGCCATGGCAACCGGCAACAACCAGGTAGTGAGCGCAATCAAGGACATCAACCACAAACTCTTCGGCGGGTATGCGGAGCTGCTCCGCATACCCCACACCGCGCGCTTCGCCGTCGGCTCGGTCATCGCCTGCATGCCGTTCCCGATGGTCGGCATGACGATCACCATCTCCGTGCAGCACTACTACGGCAACTACTCGCTCGCCGGCATGCTCACCGCCATCCAGGCGATCGCGCTGGCGATCGTCTCCCCCGTGCTCGGCAAGCTCGTCGACAAGTTCGGCCAGCGGCAGGTGTCGATCCCGACGATCATCGTGTGGATCGTCTCCGCGATCGCGCTCGTCACGGCCATCACCAACCGCGCGCCGGAATGGGTGCTGTACTGCCTCACCCCGTTCCTCGCCGCCATCCCGCCGTGGGGCGCGATGAGCCGCGCCCGCTGGACGACGCTGCTCAAGGGCGACCGCGAGCGCACCGACCGCGCGCTGAGCCTGTCGGGCGTGTTCGACGAGTGCATGTGGGTGGTCGGCAACCCGCTCGCCTCGACGCTGGCCGTGATCTCCGGCTTGCTCGCGTTCTCGTTCACCGGCGTGTGCGTGATCGTGGGCGCGCTCATGTTCCTGACCGAACTCACGACCGAACCGAAGTCGCAGACCGTGCTCGCCCGCGAGGCCGGCATGACGCGCAAGCAGTACCGCGAACGCGAGGCGGCGCGCGCGAAGGCCGTGCAGGCTGAGGCCGCGGTGGAACGCGCCCGCTGCAAGGCGATGAGCGAGGGGCTGGGCGAGGCGGAAACGGCCGCGGCGATGCGCCTGGCCGAAGCCGACGTGCAGGCCGGGCGCAAGGAGTCGATCTGGGGACCGGGCCTGATCGCCGTGTGCGTGACGTGGTTCTCGCTGGGCGCGTTCCAATCGGCGGCCGGCATTTCGATCATCGCGTTCGCGACCGAGGCGAACATGAAGCAGTACACGGGATTCGTGTTCGCGTGCTTCTCGTTCAGCTCGCTGTGCGGTGCGCTGTTCTACGGCGCGAAGAACTGGACGATCCCGCTGTGGAAGCGCTTCTACTTCTGCCTTGCCGTGGTGAACCTCGGCATCGGCACGTTCATGTTCGCGAAGCACCTGTGGGTGATCATGATCATCTACCTGCTCATCGGCGTGTGCCAGGCCCCGACGTGGATCAACGGCAACCAGCTGATGCTGCATCTGGTGCCGCCGACGCGCTTCACCGAAGGCGTGGCGTGGATGGGCGCGATGAATTCGATCGGGTCGTCGGCCGGTTCGGCGATCGCGGGCCAGTTCATCGACCGCATGGGCTCGCACGGCGGATTCATGGTGGTCACGACGCTGGCGCTGCTGTCGCTGGTGATCGCGTTCGTCGGCTTCAAGCAGATCAAGTCGAGCACGGAAACGCCGACGCTGACGACCGTGAGCGTGTGACGCGCGCTGCAACCGCCGACACGGTGTGCGATACGCTGATCCACAACACCAATGCGTAAGGGCGGGTTCCATGGCGATGAAACCCGTCCCAGCCAATTTCGGTTCTTTCGTTTTGCCGTGTATGGGGCGTGTTGCGGGTGCGTCCGCGCGGTCTCGGAATCGCGCTGTCGCGCGA
>NZ_JAHBBH010000077.1 GCF_019331735.1 Bifidobacterium miconis | reverse complement strand
TGTTCGCTCACAACACTGGTGCCGACCTGTACGGCGACACCACGGTTCATCGTCTGTCGAAGGGCGGCGAGCACTTCTACACCGCCGATGCTGCCGAGCTGAAGGTTCTCACCAGCAAGCTGACCACCCGCGGTGGCTGGTCTGACGAAGGCCGTCTGTTCGAGAAGGCTGACAATGACTCTGCCGATCTCGCCGGCTTCACCGTCGCGACGTACAAGGCTCTGGGCGCAGAATATCAGGAAGTTGCCCCCAACGAGTATGCGTGGGTCTTTACCGATTCTGATGCCGACAAGGTGAAGGCTCTGGAGGCCAAGGCCGCTGACATTGCTGCTCAGCTTGATGATGCTGCTGATCCGATCATCACGCAGATTCATCGTCTGTACAACAAGTCGAACGGTGATCACGTGTGGACGTCCGACGAGACCGAGTACAACGCTCTGGCCGCCAAGGACTCCTGGAACGATGAGGGCATCGCCTTCTACGTGCCGGCGTTCACCGGCACCACTGCCGTGACTCGTCTGTACAAGGGCAGCCGTCACCTCCTGTCCACCGACTCGAACGAGCAGAAGGTCCTGTCCAAGAAGTACGGCTGGAAGGTCGAAGGCACCGTGTTCAAGGCCTACTGATCCCAAGGATCACAGGCATTGACTCGAGGCTGTTAGGCTCGTAAGCAATAAGAGAGCGGGGTTCCGCCAAGATCAATCTCTTGGCGGAACCCCGCTCCCTGTTTTGTGGTGGTTCAGTCAGCCGAGGCCGTTAGGCTTTGGCTCACTTCTGCTCGGTGACGGCAGCGTACAGGAGCGTGCCATCGCCGGAGTAGCCCTTCTTCGTGGTGTTCACCTGGTACTCGTTCTCATCGGCGGTGTACAGGTGCTCCTCCGAACCGCGGTGGAAACGCTTGACCGCGGCGGTAGCGCCCTGCGGAGCGTAGAACGCCACGCCATCGTTCGACCAGCCGCGACGCTGCAGGGCAGCGACCTCGACCGGATCGGTCGACAGCAGGTGGTTGCCGTTCGCCGGGTTGTACAGACGGTAGGTCGCAGTGGCCTTCGGAGCGGTCTGGGCAGTCGCGAAGAACGACACGCCCTCGACCTTCCAGCCCTTGCGCTTGAGGATCGTCTGCTCGGTCTCATCCGTGGAGTACACGTGCTTCGTGCCCTTGAACAAACGCACCACACGAAGCGGAGTCGTCTGAACAAGCAGAGACTGAGCCTTGTCCAGCTCGGCGGCCAGAGTGGCGGCCTCGTCGGAGGTCAGCTGGCCGTCGGAGGCGCCCAGTTCGGCCTTGTGGGCCTGGTATGCCTTGTAGGCCTTGGCATAAGCGGCCTTCGAAGCGGCGGTGTAGTTGTTGGTCTTGTCAACGACCTCGTTGGAGGGGTTCGTCGGCACGACCTGCTCCTGAGCGGCAAGCTCGTGTTCGGGGCGACTTCCTTCTTCTCGGTGAGCTGGAATTCAAGCTCGCCGTTGCCGTTGATGCGCAGCAGCGCGTCCTTCGGCAGCGCCTTGCCGGCGTAGTTGGAGAGAACGTTAGTGGAGCTCACGGAACCATCGGACTGGACGGCGCCACGAACCCATTCGCCCTTGGCGTTCTTGGTCCAGGCGAACTCGGCCGGAACGGAGTCGAAGTACCAGCCCTGCAGATCCCAGCCGTCACGGGAAACAGACGGAGCGGTGAAGGTGTCGCCAGAAGCATATGCCTTGGTGACCTTCTCGCCGCCGTACTGCAGGTCAAAGGTCACAGTGGCCTTGTCGGTGCCCCACTGGGCGAACAGCGTGGTGTCCTTGCTCACCGGGGTAGCGAAGTCGTAGGCGCCTGCGCCGTAGTCCTTGCTGGTGGACCAGCCGGAGAACGTGTAACCGTCGCGAGCCGGATCGGACGGGCGGGTTGCGGTCTTGCCCTTGGCGACGATCTGATCGTCGGCGACCGGCACGTAGAGATCCTTCACACGGGTCTGGAACTTCACCGTGAAGTAATCAGCCACGTCAAGAGGATACAGATTCAGCTCGCTCTCCTGAGCGGCGCTGACCGTGTCGTCCTTGGTCCATTCCTTCTTGGCATTAAGAGCGGCGTTGTTGTAGTACCACTTCGTGACCAGCTGGTTGTGCGCGGTGAACGCGGAGGGCAGCGAGACCTTGGAGTTGTAGGCGACGTCCACGGACGCAGCGTCGGAGCTGTTGAAGTTGACCTTCACGGCGTCCTGGGTCACGGACGGAGTCAGCTTCAGGCTGTTGCCGGCCGGGTTCGCGTACTGCAGCTTGCCGGTGAAATCGGAAGTGAGATCATCGAACGTGACGTTCTTGGTGACTTTGCCGTTGTAGGAGACGTCCCAGCTGGTGACCAGCTTGGAATCGGCGACGTCGGACGGAAGCTCCCACTTCGCGATCTTCTTCTCGGCCTTGGAGGTCGTGATCGTGTAGTTCGCGCCCGGAACCGCGAACGTGGCGTGCGTGTCGGCGGTGGAATAGGCATCACCGTTCACGCGGGCCGTCGCGAAGTTCAGGGTGACCTTCTGATCCGGCTGCGCGTAGTGCGCGTACAGCGTGATCGCCTTGGTCACGTACGTGTTCTTGAAGTCGAACTTCGCGGAACCAGCCGTGGCGCCAGTGTACCAGCCGATGAACTCGTTGCCAGCGGACGCGCCCGGCGTGGTCAGGCGGTACTGGGCCTCGCTGGTGTTGCGGTACAGCTCATCGAGTTTGCCATTGTGGTTCGCGTCGAGCACGCTGAACGGGATCGACACGGTCTTGCCCTTGGCGGTAGCGCCGGTGCCGCCGTTGTTCCAAGACGCGCTCAGTTCGCCGTCGCCGACGTTCTTGATCGAACCGGCGTCAAGCGTGACGTTGAAGTCGTACTTATCCGCGGTGGCGGTCACGGCGTTGGCCGTGCTGGCCGCCACGCCCATGGTCGCGAGCATCGCGACGGAGGCGAGGCCGGCGAGCGGCGCGCGCCAAACCTTGTTGTTTCCTGTCATAGTCAGGAACCTTTCTTCTAGGGACAT
>NZ_JAHBBH010000076.1 GCF_019331735.1 Bifidobacterium miconis | reverse complement strand
CCGGTTCGGCCGCGGTGATCGTCGGCGTGCTGCTGCGACGTCCCGTGTATGCGCTGCTCGGCGTGATGTCCTCGGCCGATCGCGCGGCGGCCGGTTCGCGCGACGCCGCGGCGGCCGACGGCGGGCATGCGGCGGGCATGGCCGACGTCATGAGCATGAACTGGTTCCAGGCAGTCGGCACGTGCGTGCTGCTGACGATCGCGATCACCGCGACGTATCTGATCGCGCTGTGGCTGCTGCGTTCACGCGAGCTCATCGAGCTGGCGCGGCCGCTGCTCGCCCGCGTGACGCGTCGCGACAACGCGGCCTCGGACGGTCCCGACGCAGCCGAACATGCCGTCTCCGACAGCACCGTGCAAGTGCCGTCCACGCCGCCGGCGCCGCCCGCGCAGTCGGGCAGACCGGCACCGGACACGGCACTGCATGCGGCATCCGCGTCTCGGTCGGAGGCTGCGGCCGCTCCCCCATCCTCGACTACACCGACGGTTAGAATGGCACCGAAACCGGCGGCCTCAGGGCCGCAATCGGCACAATCGCAACAATCACATCAGTCATCGCGTTACGGAGCAAACATGAAGCCTCAGCTGGGAGATACCATCATCAACCGCTACACGCTGGTGTCGCAGCTGCGCGAGGCCCCGGGCCTGCTGGCGTGGCGGGCCAGCGACCGTGTGCTCACGCGAGACTGCCAGCTGTTCATCGTCACCGATTCGAAGGTGCTCTCGCAGGTCAATTCCACCGCCGCGTCGCTGGCGCTCATGCGAGACCCGCGCTTCACGCAGGTGCTGCAGCTGCAGCACGACGAGCGCATCGCCATCGTCGTCACCCAGCTCGACGCCGGCCTGTCGCTGTCCGAATACCTGCGCGGCCCGGCCGGCCACATCCTCAGCTTCGACGCGATCCGTTCCATCATGGGCGAGCTGACGAGCGCGATCAACATGCTGCTGTCGCAGGGTCTGGAGCATCGCGCGATCTCCACCGACACCGTGCGCATCAGCACGATGGGCGTCCAGCTCGCCGACATTCCGGTCAGCGCCATGATGGCCGACCTGACCGGCGGCGACCCGAAGCTCAACGACGAAAGCCTTGCCGTACGCCAGCTGGCGGGCGTGCTGTACGCGCTGCTCACGCACACGCCGTCCGCGCCCGGCACCACGTACGATCTCGGCCGCATCGGCGACGACGTGCCCGGCGAGTTCAAGCTGATCTGCAAGCGCGGTCTCGGCCTGCGCTACGACAGCGAGGACCGCGATCTGCCGATGTCGTCGCTGGCGGAAATCGACGCGTTGCTCGGCCCGTGGACGCCGCTCAACAAGTTGCACGAACGCGACATCGCGCTGCCCGGCGTGGCCGGTGCGGAGACGATCACGAACGGCGTGCTGAGCGACGTCGATCCGGAGGACATCATGGACGTGCCGTCCGGCGTGGTCAGCCGCGTGGCGATGCCGCCGCTGGCGATGGAGATGCCGCAGTACGCGTCCGCGCTCACCTCGGACGACGTGGTCGACGTGACACCGCTGGCCGGCGATTTCTTCCGCGCGTTCGACGGCTCGCAGTCGTCGTCGACGGTGAACAATACGACGCTGTCGCTGGACGTGTCGAGCATCCGTCACGACGCGCATCACGGCGTCGACGCGGGTGCGGGCGCTGGTGCCGGCGTGTCCGGCGAAGCGACGACCGTGCAGCCGCCGGTCGATCCGATCGCGGCCACCGCCGCGTCGTCGATGCCGACCGTGCCGATCGAAACGCATCCCCAGCATCCTCATGCCGAACCGGTCGCGACCCCGGTCGCTCCGGTGCCGAACGTGGCCGACACCGAGGAGGAGGGCGAGAAGACGATGATCATCCCGCCCGTGAACGCCCCCAAGCCGCCGAGCCTGCCGCCGGCGGCCGCCAAGGTGCCGTACGTGAACCAGATCTACAAGATCGAGTCGCAGGACAACGACGTGTCCGACGAGGCGCTGCTCGGCAGCCTGCCGACGAAGATCGTGGCCATCGTGGTCAGCATCGCCGTGGTCGTGGCGGCCGGCTACTTCGCCATTCAGGCGCTCAACAACGACAGCACCGGCAACATCACTAACGGCAGCTCCAATTCGGCCGATCCGTGGTCGCAGCAGAACATCGACCAGGTGCCGTTCGGCAATTCGACCAACGGGCAGTCCGGATCCTCTGACGAGGATTCCTCCGGGTCGGGTTCGTCCGGCTCCGGGTCTTCGGACAAGTCTTCCGGCTCGTCTTCGTCGGACAAGTCCTCGTCCGCCTCCTCCGGCTCCTCCTCGACCAAGAACACGGCCGACAAGGAAGCGAAGAAGGTGCCCGAACCGAAGTACGAGAACAACACCCCGCTGACCATCTCGAGCCAGAACTTCCAGACGAACCCGGGCGGCCAGAACGGCTTCGCGTTCTCGCTGCACCTCGACCAGCCGCACAAGGTGTACCGCATGACGATCACCATCACCTCGTCCGGCGGCACGGGCTACGTGCGCGCGAACACGACCGGCGACCCGACCAAGGGCGAGGAGGTCGCGAAGTTCTCGTTCGCGGAGGGCGGCACCACCGAGGTCAAGTTCGACAAGGTCGTCACCGCGCAGGACCTGATCCTGTGGGTGCCGATGGACAGCATGCCCGGCAACCAGCTCTACATCCAAAAGGTCGAGCTCTTCTAGCCGGCTTTTCCGGTCACCATGGCCCGCACGGTTCCGATTGCGCGGGCCATAACTTTTACCTCTCACGCCGTGCGCGGACTGGCCGGGTTTCGTGCGCCCCGCATTGCTACAGTGGAGCGCATGAGCAACGACAACGCGAACAACACGATTCATGATGCAGTCATCGTCGGTTCCGGCCCCGCCGGCTACACCGCCGCCATCTATCTCGGCCGCGCCGGCTACCAGCCGCTGGTGATCGCCGGCGCGCTCACGCCCGGCGGGCAGCTGGTCAACACCACCGAGGTCGAGAACTTCCCCGGCTTCCCGGACGGCATCCTCGGCCCGGACCTGATGGACGCCATGCAAAAGCAGGCCGAAAAGTTCGGCGCCGAACTCGTCTACGACGACGTGGTGTCGGTCGACTTCTCCGGCGACGTGAAGACCCTCACGCTCGACGGCGGCGACGTGATCCAAGCCCGCGCGGTGGTGATCACCACCGGTTCGAGCTACCGCAAGCTGGGCGTGCCCGGCGAGGAGGAGTTCTCCGGCCGCGGCGTCTCGTACTGCGCGACCTGCGACGGCTTCTTCTTCCGCGGCAAGCCGATCGTCGTGGTCGGCGGCGGCGATTCCGCGTTCGAGGAGGCGCTGTTCCTCACCCGCTTCGGTTCGTCGG
>NZ_JAHBBH010000075.1 GCF_019331735.1 Bifidobacterium miconis | reverse complement strand
CAACACAGCATCGCGCGGAGCGCGATTCCGATACGACGGACGGCCAGTACAGGCGCGCCATAATGCGAAGAGTTAGAAAAAGGTCCTCCTGTGTCTTTCAGGCGGACCTTCCGGCGTTACTTCAGCTCATCATGTGGCGAGTGGCTATCGCGCCACATCATGTAGACCGTAATGTCCATCATGAGCAGATCGGCCGTAATCGGGTCGATTTTATTGCCAATGGTGACGACAACCAGCGCCATCAGCCACATTGCCGAGCCAGAGCGCGGCTTTTCTGAGTTGCACATATCGTGCCTTTCGCTAAGCCGCGCCGCGTACTACGACGCGGCACCTTCACCCACTATTTGTGGATGGTCGACTGTTCTCCCCGCTAAAGGATTTGTCGACTTTGCTAGCATATCGGTTATGATAGAGATGCCGGTTGAAGCGTCGCTACCGATTCCAACCCTTCTGGTGGCCACAGAGACTTTGCGGAATCGGGCCGAGGCCGGTGGGGTGGTTTTCTGAGTCCATCCCCGTTAAGCTATAGGCCGTCGGCATATGTCTCAATGCCGGCGGCCTTTTGCTGTGTATCGGATAGATGCACTGTTTTTGGGGTCGGTTGGCAGGCGTTGCGGATGCGAGCGTGTTCGTCATCGTGGCGCGAAATAATGGGGATATGACTATCGCAACCGCAGAACGCTATGCCGAAATGCTGGACGCCGCCCGTCACGGCGGCTACGCCTACCCCGCGATCAACGTCACAAGCACACAGACACTGAACGCCGCGCTGCAGGGCTTCGCCGAAGCCGAATCCGACGGCATCATCCAAGTGTCGGTCGGCGGCTCCGCCTACTTCTCCGGACAGTCGGTCAACGACCGCGTCACCGGCTCCCTCGCCTTCGCCGCGTTCGCGCACGAAGTCGCCAAAAAGTATCCGAACATCACCGTCGCGCTGCATACCGACCACTGCGCCAAACAGTACCTCGACGACTGGGTGCGTCCGCTGCTCGACATCGAAGCGGCGCAGGTCAAGCGCGGCGAAGAGCCGACGTTCCAGTCGCACATGTGGGACGGCTCCACCGTGCCGCTCGAGGAAAATCTCGACATCGCGACCGAACTGCTCGAGAAATCCGTCAAAGCGCATACCGTGCTCGAAATCGAAATTGGCACGGTCGGCGGCGAAGAAGACGGCCATTCCGCCGAAATCAACGAAAAACTGTACTCCACGCCGGCCGATGGCGTGCGCGTCGCCGAACGGCTCGGACTCGGCGAACACGGCCGCTACATGGCCGCGTTCACGTTCGGCAACGTGCACGGCGCGTACAAGCCGGGCGTCGTCAAGCTGCGCCCCGAACTGCTGCGCGACATCCAGAACGAAGTATGGGATGCGGCGCATGATGGACGGCTCGGCTCGATCGCGTCCGCGGACATCGCGTCCTGCACGCTGCCGGACCTGCCCGACCATAAGCCGTTCGCGCTCGTGTTCCACGGCGGATCCGGCTCGGCGGCGGACGAGATCGCGCGCGCGGTCAGCTACGGCGTGGTCAAGATGAACATCGACACCGACACGCAGTACGCGTTCACGCGCGCGGTGGCCGGACACATGTTCTCGCACTATGACGCCGTGCTCAAGATCGACGGGGAAGTGGGCAACAAGAAGTTCTATGACCCGCGCTCGTGGGGCCGCGAGGCCGAGTCGGCGATGGCCGCGCGCGTGGTCGAAGCGTGCCAGCAGCTTGGGTCGGCGGGGCGCGCGCTCAAGTAATGGGATCGCGCTTCGCGCGATGCCGTGTTGTTGGCGGCACTGGCGTGCCGCGACGCTCCCCCACCCGGCTTCGCCGGGAGCCCCCTCAGCCGAGGGGGCCGAGGCTGCCGCCAGCTTCTACGGTGTTGTAGATGATGGAAGAATGACGTGCTGGGGCGGCTCCCGGGATGTTGCTCGGGGCATCGCGGGAACTGGGGTATTCTTTGACATAGTGTCAATGTTGATCAGGAGGTTCGAGGATGAGCACGATGACACAATCGCAGGGCGAGACTGACCGGGGAACGGGAACGACAGGCAATGCGACCGCGGCCCAAGCCGCCGGCAAGATCGCCAAGACCGCTGCGCCGGCCTCCACACTGACTCCCGACTCGACCACCAAACCCACGGTCAAAGACCTACCCACCGCCAAGGTGTGGGCGTTCGCGACCGGTCAGTTCGGATGGGCGCTGCTGAGCGGCATCATCTCCAACTGGCTCGTGTACTTCTACCAGCCCGACGCGGAAACCATCGCCCAAGGCCAAACCGTCTTCGTGCCGCAAGGCCTCGTCATTCTCGGCATCGTCACCGTCGTCGGCGGCATCACCGCGTTCGCGCGCTTCTTCGACGCGTTCGTCGATCCCGCCGTCGCAAGTCTGTCGGACCGCAGCAAGTCGCCAAAAGGCCGTCGCATCCCATTCCTGCAATTCGCGGCCCTCCCGCTCGCCGTCATCACCGTGCTCGTCTTCTGGAGCCCGGTCAACACGACCAGCTGGGCGAACGCCGCGTTCCTGTTCGTCACGGTTATCGGCTACTACATCGCGCTCACGTTCTACTGCACGCCGTACAACGCGCTCATCGCCGAACTCGGCCACGACTCCAAGCAGCAGCTCAACATTTCCACGACCATCTCGTTCACGTTCATCGCCGGCACCGCCGTCGCGTACGTCGCGCCGGTCATCTGGGGTGCGTTCGTGCCCGGACTCGGCCGCGTGAACGCCATCCGCATCACGTTCACCATCCTCGCTGCGATCGCGTTCGTCTGCATGCTCGTGCCCGCGCTCACCATCGACGAACGCGAATACGTCGACTCCAAGCCGACCAGCGAAGACACGCTCACCTCGCTCAAGGAAACGTTCCGCGACCGCGAATTCGTCAAGTTCGTCAGCTCTGACATCGTGTACTGGATCGCGATCACCATGTTCCAGACCGGTCTGCCATTCTTTGTGACCAGCCTGCTCAAGCTCCCCGAAACGAGCACCACGATCTACTTCGTGCTCATGACCGGCGTCTCCGTGCTGTTCTACCTGCCGGTGAACATGTTCGCGGGGCGCGTCGGCAAGAAGCGGCTCATGCTCGTCGGATTTGTGATCTTCACGTGCGCGTACGTGTTCGCATCGCTGCTCGGCTCGGGCGCATTGGGCGCGATGCCGGCGATGGCGCAAGGTGTGGTGCTGTCGGTTGCATGCGCGATTCCGATGGCGATCTTCGGCATCCTGCCGCAGGCCGTGGTGGCGAACATCGCCGGCGCAAGCTCGAAGACGACCGGCGAGGACCGGCAGGGCATGTTCTACGCGGCCCGCACGTTCGCGATGAAGATGGGACAGAGCCTGTCGATGCTGCTGTTCACTGGCCTGAGCACGATCGGCGCGGGTTCCGGGGCCGGTTACCGCGCAGCCGCCGTGTGCGCGGCGGTGCTGTGCGGCTTGGGCGGCCTGATCTTCGCGTTCTACGACGAAAAGAAGGTGCTCGCCGTGCTCGAGGCGTGATGCGGCACGGCAGTTTGACGATCGAGAGGCTGA
>NZ_JAHBBH010000074.1 GCF_019331735.1 Bifidobacterium miconis | reverse complement strand
GACCAGCACTACATCGCCACGCGCGCCGTCCAGTTCTTCCTGCCCGGCGTGCCGCAGGTGTACTACGTCGGCGCGCTCGCGGGCGTCAACGACATGGACCTGCTGCACCGCACCAAGGTCGGCCGCGACATCAACCGGCACTACTATTCGACCGCCGAGGTCGACGAGCAGCTCAAGCGCCCGGTCGTGCAGGCGCTCAACGCGTTGTGCCGCTTCCGCAACGAACTGCCCGCGTTCGACGGCGAGTTCGCGTACGCGGCCGACGGAGACCGTTCGCTGACGATGACATGGACGCTCGCCGGCGATGACGGCACGGTCGCGTCGCGCGCCGAGCTCGTGTTCGAGCCGGCCCGCGGCGGCGTCGGCGCGGACGTCGACGCGTCGATCGTCACGCTGCGCTGGACGGACGCCGCCGGCGAGCATGAAACCGACGATCTGATCGCGAATCCGCCGGTCGCGGCCTGACAGCTCCGCAACGGCGGCGATTTGCGATTCGCCTGTCCCGAGCGGATCGTGAATCGCCGACCGGTCCGGTGTACCTGTTTGCACCGATCGCAACGTGGCCGGGATGACCTGACGAGAGCGCTCCGGCGCTGGTCATCCCGGCCGTTTTCCGTTCTTTTAGTCTTGGCTCCCCTTGCCAGGGGAGCTGTCGGCGAAGCCGACTGAGGGGTAGTTGCACCCATTGCCTTAATACAAGTACGGCATCCAATCGGTGTGCCCGGACGGCACATACACAAGTGAAGGCTAGGATTGACGTATGTCTGATGAATCTCGCAACGGCCGATCGGGCCAGTCGCAGTCAACCATGACCAAGGTGTTCGACCAGGACAACATGTTCTTCCGCTTCATGGGCGTGGTGTTCGACCTGATCCAGCTCAACCTGCTCACGCTGCTGTGCTGCCTGCCGATCGTGACCGCGGGCGCGTCGCTCACCGCCATGCACACCGTGCTGTGGCGCATGATCCGCCATGAGGAAACGTACATTTCCCGCCAGTTCTTCGCGTCGTTCAAGCAGAATTTCAAGCAGGCGACGGCCGTGTGGGCGGTGCTGCTGCTCGCGATCGCCGTGATGGCGGTCGACGTGTTCGTGACCTTGCAGATGCCGGCCGGCCAGCGCCGGATCATGTTCGCGTTCCTCGCGTTCGTCGGCGTGCTGTTCGTCGGGTTCGCGCAATGGTATTTCCCGATGCTGTCGCGCTATGAGAATACGGTCGGCGGGCACGCGAAGAACGCCGCGTCGCTTGCGATCGGCTGCTTCCCGCGCACGCTGTGCGAGATCGTGATTCTGGTCGCGTTCGCGCTCGCCTACATGCAGTGGTTCGTCTACGTGATCCCGTTCATCATCATCCTCGGCATCGCCCTGCCCGAATACTGCTGCGCCTGGCTCTACAACCCCGTCTTCCAGCGCCTCGACGGCGACGTCGACGCCAACTACCGCCCCATCCGGCGCGATTAAGGAACCTGTATTTGCAGAATGCGTTGTGGGGCACGCCGCGTCGCTGAGGAATCGGCCCGCGGCCGATGCGGTATTGCCGGCGGCGGCTGTACAGCCGCTGCGCCATATTCCCGCGATGGCATGGAAGCCACAGGAGCTCCCTCTGACGAGGGAGCTGTCGAGCATAGCGAGACTGAGGGAGAGACGCGGCGCAATCGCGCCGCAATCGGCACAGCATCGGCCGCAGGCCGATTCCATGTCTCAGGCGCCTAACGCGGATTCCCCATTCTCCGCTGAACAGCCCGATCAATGTCCTCGCACACCGCCGCGAACATGGTGGCAACCTGATTATTGGCGAATCTCAGCACGAGCAAACCCTGCTCCGCGAGCTCTTGGGTACGAGCAATATCCTCCGCTTGCTGCTCCGACGTATAGTGCCCCGAACCGTCAAGTTCCACGACAAGCTGAGCCTTTGCACAGTAAAAATCCGCAATACGATTACCAATCGGCTTTTGACGCTGCCATCGGACCGGGTATGTTCTCAGGAACTGGTACCACAGCTTACTTTCCCAAGGGGTCATATTTCGGCGCAAGATCTTGGCATTGGCGACGTTGCTGCGATTGTATTCCTTCATGCGTGGCGTCCTCGCTGAAAACGGGATCGGCCTGCGGCCGATGCTGCGCTGTTGGCGGCGCATGCGCGCCGCGTCTCTCCCTCAGTCTCGCTATGCTCGACAGCTCCCTCGTCAGAGGGAGCTCCTGTGGCTTCCATGCCATCGCGGGAATATGGCGCAGCGGCTGTACAGCCGCCGCCGGCAATACCGCATCGGCCGCGGGCCGATTCCTCAGCGACGCGGCGTGCCCCACAACGCATTCTGCAAATACAGGTTCCTTAATCGCGCCGGATGGGGCGGTAGTTGGCGTCGACGTCGCCGTCGAGGCGCTGGAAGACGGGGTTGTAGAGCCAGGCGCAGCAGTATTCGGGCAGGGCGATGCCGAGGATGATGATGAACGGGATCACGTAGACGAACCACTGCATGTAGGCGAGCGCGAACGCGACCAGAATCACGATCTCGCACAGCGTGCGCGGGAAGCAGCCGATCGCAAGCGACGCGGCGTTCTTCGCGTGCCCGCCGACCGTATTCTCATAGCGCGACAGCATCGGGAAATACCATTGCGCGAACCCGACGAACAGCACGCCGACGAACGCGAGGAACGCGAACATGATCCGGCGCTGGCCGGCCGGCATCTGCAAGGTCACGAACACGTCGACCGCCATCACGGCGATCGCGAGCAGCAGCACCGCCCACACGGCCGTCGCCTGCTTGAAATTCTGCTTGAACGACGCGAAGAACTGGCGGGAAATGTACGTTTCCTCATGGCGGATCATGCGCCACAGCACGGTGTGCATGGCGGTGAGCGACGCGCCCGCGGTCACGATCGGCAGGCAGCACAGCAGCGTGAGCAGGTTGAGCTGGATCAGGTCGAACACCACGCCCATGAAGCGGAAGAACATGTTGTCCTGGTCGAACACCTTGGTCATGGTTGACTGCGACTGGCCCGATCGGCCGTTGCGAGATTCATCAGACATACGTCAATCCTAACCTACACTTGTGTATCTACAGTCCGGGCACACAGATTGGATGCCATACTTGTATTAAGTCCCTGGGTGCAACAACCCCTCAGGAGGCCTCGCACCCACATCCCCTGGGACGGGGAGACAAGACTACAAGAACGGACAACGACCAGGAGCACCAACGCCGGAGCCCTGTCGTCAGGTCATCCCAGCCACGTTGCGATCGGTGCAAACAGGTACACCGGACCGGTCGGCGATTCACGATCCGCTCGGGACAGGCGAATCGCAAATCGCCGCCGTTGCGGAGCTGTCAGGCCGCGACCGGCGGATTCGCGATCAGATCGTCGGTTTCATGCTCGCCGGCGGCGTCCGTCCAGCGCAGCGTGACGATCGACGCGTCGACGTCCGCGCCGACGCCGCCGCGGGCCGGCTCGAACACGAGCTCGGCGCGCTACGTGACCGTGCCGTCATCGCCGGCGAGCGTCCATGTCATCGTCAGCGAACGGTCTCCGTCGGCCGCGTACGCGAACTCGCCGTCGAACGCGGGCAGTTCGTTGCGGAAGCGGCACAACGCGTTGAGCGCCTGCACGACCGGGCGCTTGAGCTGCTCGTCGACCTCGGCGGTCGAATAGTAGTGCCGGTTGATGTCGCGGCCGACCTTGGTGCGGTGCAGCAGGTCCATGTCGTTGACGCCCGCGAGCGCGCCGACGTAGTACACCTGCGGCACGCCGGGCAGGAAGAACTGGACGGCGCGCGTGGCGATGTAGTGCTGGTC
>NZ_JAHBBH010000073.1 GCF_019331735.1 Bifidobacterium miconis | reverse complement strand
CAAGCCAAGCAAGACCCGACCATCGAACGCGCTAGACTCAATACCAAGCCGCGCGGTTTCATTCACTTTCTCAATCACACACCGAATCAAACCGCACGGCCCTTACACACCAAAATGCGAAGAGCCGAAAATGCCTATCAGGCGAGGCCGGAGAGCTTGTTGATGAGCTCGGGATCTCGCGTAGCGCCCTTGTCGGCGGAGCGGGCGAAGGCGGCGTTGTAGGGAATAACGGAGCGCCCTCTGCGCTGAGCCGTTAAGCGGGAAGTCCAGTGGGCTTCCCGTAGGCGAAGTAAGCGGCCGCAAGGTCGCACGCGTTATCCCGCGATGTCTGGAGGGACGAATCAGGCGTCGATGGCGCGCAGCACGTTCACCATTTCAATGGCGCCCAGCGCGCAGTCGAAGCCCTTGTTGCCGGCCTTCGTGCCAGCGCGTTCGATCGCCTGCTCGATGTTCTCGGTCGTGATCACGCCGAACAGCACCGGCACATCCGTGCTCAGCGACACCTGCGCAATGCCCTTCGCCGTTTCGTTGCACACCAGATCGTAATGCGATGTGCTGCCGCGGATGATCGCGCCAAGGCAGATCACCGCATCGTAGCGGCCCGTCGACACCATGCGCTTCGCGGCGATCGGAATCTCGAACGATCCCGGCACCCACGCCACATCGACATCCGATTCGGCAACGCCATGCCGCTTCAGGCCGTCCAGCGCGCCCGACAGCAGCTTCGACGTGATGAACTCGTTGAACCGCGCCGCCACGATGCCGATGCGGATCGGCGCCGCCTCGCCGTTCGCGGCGTTGGCGACCAGCTGTCCTTCGAATACCGTCATGATCAGTTCTCCTTTGCCAGAGCACCCAGCAGATGCCCCATTCGATGTTCCTTGGTGGACAGATACTTCGCGTCGTAGTCGGTGGGCGCAATGACCAGCGGCACACGACGGTCGATGACAATGCCGGCGCGCTCAAGCTGGCCGATCTTGTCGGGGTTGTTGGTCATGAGATCGATCGACGCGATGCCCAGATTCCGCAGCATCACCGCCGCCGTCTCGTATTCGCGCGCGTCGGCGGGGAAGCCGAGCTTCAGGTTCGCGTCGAGCGTGTCGAAGCCCTGGTCCTGCAGCTCATACGTGCGCAGCTTGTTGAGCAGACCGATGCCGCGTCCCTCCTGGCTCAGGTACAGGATGACGCCGCGTCCGCGCTCGGCCACGCGACGCATCGCTTCACACAGCTGAGGCCCGCAGTCGCAGCGCTGCGAGCCGAACACGTCGCCGGTCAGGCACTGCGAATGCACGCGGCACAGCACCGGCTCGCGCACGGCGTCGCCGCCGGCCATGGCGGCAAGCACGTCGTCGCCCATGACGAGCGCCACATGCTCGGCGCCATCCGCCTCGTAGCCGACCATCGTGAACGTGCCATAGTCGGACGGCAGCTGCACCTGCGCGACGCGGCGCACCGTGCGCGGGAACTCGTGGGCGCGACGGTAGGCCTGCAGCTGCGCGATCGTGATGATCGCAAGACCGTGCTCGCTGGCGAAGGCGCGCAGGTCGTCGCGGCGCATCATCGTGCCATCCTCCTTCATCATCTCGCAGCACAGTCCGCACGGCTCCAGCCCGGCCAGACGCGCCAGATCCACGGTCGCTTCGGTGTGCCCGTTGCGCTCCAGCACGCCGCCAGGACGCGCCACCAGCGGGAACATGTGGCCGGGACGGCGGAAGTCCTGCGGACGCGTATCAGGGTCGATGCACGCCAGCGCCGTCAGCGACCGGTCGCGCGCGCTGATGCCCGTGGACGTGGTCACATGGTCGATGGACACGGTGAACGCGGTCTGATGGTTGTCGGTATTCGTCGTGCACATGGGCGGCAGCTCAAGACGTGTCGCCAGTTCGGCGCTCATGGGCGTGCAGATGAGGCCGCGGCCATGCGTCGCCATGAACGCGATGTTGGCGGTGGTGGCGTAGCGGGCGGCGCAGATCAGGTCGCCTTCGTTCTCGCGGCTTTCGTCATCGGCGACGACGACGATGCGTCCGGTGGCGATGTCGCGGATCGCGCGCGCAACGGCGCGTTCGGCTTCGGGATCGATGGGGGATGCGGCAGTAACAGGGGAGTTGGAATCGGTGATGGCCATGGCAGGCTCCTTGCAGATAGCAATGACAGGTTGACGATGATGAAAGGTGATGACGGGGCGATGACGGCCGCGCGTCAGAATCCATGCGCGGCGAGGAACTGCTCGGTGATGCCATCGGCGTGCGCACTGGCGGCATCGGCGCTGGCTTCGGCATCGGCGCTGGTGTCGGCGGCGCGCGCCGGCACCGCCATGAACCGCGCCACGTACCGTGCCAGAGGATCGATTTCGAGGTTCACGATGTCGCCCACGCGGCGCTCGGGCAGGACGGTGTGCGCTGCGGTGTGCGGAATGACCGCGACGCCGAACGCATCTGTATTGGCGAACGTGACCGTCAGGCTGATGCCTTCGACGGCGATCGAGCCCTTTTCGGCGATGGCGCGCAGCAGCGCGTACGGCGCGCGAATCGCGTACGCCGTGGCGATGCCGTCGCGCGTGATCGAGGCGATGGTGCCGGTGCCGTCGATGTGCCCGGAGACGAAATGCCCGGAGAAGCGGCCGTCCGCCGGCATTGCGCGCTCCACGTTCACGTGGCTGCCGCACCTGAGCGCGCCGAGGCTGGAACGGCGCAGGGTCTCGTGCATCACATCCGCCGTGAATGCGGTGCCATGCAGGCCGGTGACCGTCAGGCACACGCCGTTGACGGCGATGCTGTCGCCGAGCATGGTGCGGTCGGTGACGACGACGGGCGAATCGATGGTCAGCCGGGCGAAGTCCGCGCCGCGCTCCACGGCCAGCACCGTGCCGAGGTCCTCAACGATGCCGGTGAACATAGTCCACGCCTCCTTCGATGAGGATGTCGTCGCCGATGGCGCTGACGGCCGGATGCGCGATGCGGAAGCAGTCGTCAGGCGAGGCGACGCCGAGGCCGCCGATCGGCGCAGGCGCGCCGGCGCCGCCGAACAGCTTGGACGCGATGTAGGCGCTGACCTTCGTGACGATGCCCGCGTCCAGCGCCGACCATGCGATGCCGCTGCCGCCTTCGATCATGATGCTGTCGATGCCGCGCGCATAGAGCGCTGCGGCGACGGCTGCGATGCTGGCATGGCCGTCGCCGTCGGTCGCGACGTGCAGCACTTCGCAGCCACGGTCGCGGTACTGCTGGGCGCGCGCGTCATTCGCGCTGGCGGTGGCGATGATCGTGGGGGTGCGCGCGGCGGTCGCCACGACCTGCGCGTCGAGCGGCGTGCGCAGATGCGTGTCGCAGATCACGCGCAGCGGGTTGTGCCCATGCTCGATGCGGCTGGTGAGCTGCGGATCGTCGGCGAGCACGGTGTTCACGCCGACGAGGATCGAAGCGAAGCGCGCACGGTCCTCGTGCACGCGCCGCCTCGCCGCCTCGCCGGTGATCCACTGCGACAGGCCGGATGCGGTGGCGATATGGCCGTCGAGCGTCATCGCGTACTTGAGCATGACGAACGGTGTATGCGTCACGATGGCATGCAGGAAGATCTCGTTGAGCGCGTCGCATTCGCTGCGCAGCACGCCTTCGGTCACGGCGATGCCCGCGTCGGCGAGCTGGCGGATGCCCTTGCCGGCGACGAGCGGATTCGGGTCGGGGGAGCCGACGACGACGCGTGCGATGCCGGCGTCGATGAGAGCCTGCGAGCATGGCGGCTGCTTGCCGGTGTGACAGCATGGTTCGAGCGTGACGTAGATGGTGGCGCCGCGCACGTCGACGCCGGCCGCGGCGGCCGCTTCGAGTGCGGCGCGTTCGGCGTGCCATCCACCGAAGTGATCGTGATGGCCCGTGGCGATGATGCGGCCGTCGCGTACGATGACGGCGCCGACCATCGGGTTGGGATTGACCTTGCCAGCCCCAAGCCGTGCGTGACGCAATGCCACGGACATGAATTCCCTGTCGCCCATGAAACCCCTTTCCTTCGGC
>NZ_JAHBBH010000072.1 GCF_019331735.1 Bifidobacterium miconis | reverse complement strand
CCGGCAGTGCGGGCGTCTGCCCATACAGCGACCTGTACGATCCGGCGTTCGAACAAGGCGATCGGCTCAACACTCCGCTGATGGATGTGCACTTCTATCACGCCCCGGAATGGACGGTCATGAACGCCTACCGGTACGAGAACCACCCCTACCACACCAAGGTGTTCCTCGGCGAATACGCCACGCTCGACGATACGTGGTTCAACGCGCTCGCCGAAGCCGCGTTCATGACCGGCCTCGAACGTGCCGCCGGCGTGGCGCTCGCCTGCTATGCGCCGCTGTTCAACAACGTGAAGTACACCGACTGGAAGCCGGACATGATCAACTACGACGGCCGAACCTCCTACGGCACGCCCAGCTACTACGTGCAGCGTCTGTTCTCGCGCAACCAGGGCACGTCCCTGCTCGGCACGAGCGACGATGTGGCGCGAGGTCCGCGCTCCCAGTGGTCAGCGCGCGGCAACGCCTCGCTCAACATCATCAACGCGCCGTTCACCGTCAGCCAATTGACGATCACCGATCTCGACCATGACGGCGCCGTGCTGCAACGGGAATCCAATGTCGAGCTCACGCCGGACGGCGTCATCAAACTGCCGCTCAACCTAGGTGGCACCGAGCACTTCCGGATCGATCTCGACTTCACCGCGCACGAAAAGCTCGACCCGGAATCCTCCGGCACCGACGTCACCATCCGCTTCGCCGAAACCGGATCCGACGACTATGTGGCGCTCGCCATCAACAGCTGGTGGGGTCGCATGCTCACGCTGCGCACCTACCAGCACGGCAAGGAATCCTACTACAGCGCCACCCACGTCAACTATGCCGCGGAGACCACGCATCGCGCGCTGCTCGAATTCGACCACGGCACGGTTAGCCTCGTGATGGACGGCAACCCGATCTTCAGCGAGACCCTGCTGCCGTACGAGCCGGACGATCTGTACTATTCCGCTGTGCGCGACGAGGACGATACGGTGACGGTCAAGCTGGTGAACGTGACCGACACGCCATCCGACGTTCGACTGACCTTCGACCACGAAGTGAAGGCGACGTACTCGATCGAGCACATGGATGGGTTCGCGCTGGATGCGAGGAACGACCTCGATCACCCCGCACTGGTGTCTTCCAGCGAACGGACCGAACATGCTCGCATCGACGCCGCGTCGACGTCCGCGCTCGACTACCGCGTGCCCGCACACGCCGTGCACGTACTGAAGTTCCGCCTCGTCTGACCATCGATCGACAGCCATCATTCATCACTAGGAGCATCACATGTCAACACGGCATTCCATTTCGATCCGTACCGAGGATCGGGTCAAGGAGCAGGGCGACCTGTTCGGCGTCTTCTTCGAGGATCTCAATCATGCCGCCGACGGCGGCCTGTACGCCGAGCTGATCCAGAATCGTTCGTTCGAGTTCGATCCGATCGACAATCCCGACTACACGCCGCTGACCGGCTGGACCGTACTGCCGGAAGGCGGCACCACCAGCGCAGTCGTCGCCGACGAGCATCCGCTCAACGGCAACAACCTGCACTACCTCGTGCTCGGTCCGGCCGCCGATGCTGATAACGCTGGTGCCGCGGACGCCGCAACGATCGCAGGCATTGCCAATCCGGGCTTCAACGATGGTCTCCCCATACGCGCCGGGGCCCAGTATGCGTTCTCCTGCCATGCGCGCATCGACGATGCGTCGGCGGCGTCGACCGCCCGGCTGCGCGTGGAACTGCGTTCGGCCGACCTGCGCGAAATCCGCGCCGACGAAACGTTCGCCATTGCTGCAGGAGACTGGACCGTTTACAACGCCGTCCTTACTTCGCAACAGGACGATCCGACCGCCGTGCTGGTAGTGCGCTGCGACGAGCATGCGACGATCGACCTCGACATGGTCTCGCTGATCCCGCTCGACACGTTCGACGACGGCCATGTGCTCCGACGCGATTTGGCCGAGAAGATCGCCGACCTCAAACCGAAGTTCATGCGATTCCCCGGCGGCTGTCTGATCCATGACGGTGCGTTCGACCCGAGCGCCCACGATTCGGTGTACCGCTGGAAGTTTACGGTCGGACCGATCGAGGAACGTCCGTCCAAACGAAGCCGATGGAAGTACAACCAGACCTTCGGTCTCGGCTTCTACGAGTACTTCCGCCTGTGCGAACAGATCGGTGCCGAACCCATCCCCGTCATCTCCCTCGGGTGCAACTCGCACGATCACACCGAGGACCCGATCGAGAACCTGCAGTCGTGGATCGACGACGCGCTTGACGTGATCGAGTTCGCCAACGGCCCGGCATACAGCGAATGGGGGCATGTGCGCTCGACGATGGGGCACCCGGCCCCGTTCAACATGAAGTACATCGCGCTCGGCAACGAGGAGGAGTACCAGGAGTTCTACGACCGGTACGAGATCGCCCACCGGCAGATCCACGACCGCTACCCGGACATCCAGATCATCGGCAGCGCGGGCGCTTGCCCGTGCAGCGACGTGTACGAGCCGTCGTTCGAACAGGCCGACCGCACCGGCACGCCGATCATGGACGTCCACTTCTACCATTCCCCCGAATGGGTCGTGATGAACGCCTATCGCTACCAGTCCCACCCGTACTGTTCCAAGGTGTTCATCGGCGAGTACGCCACGCTCGACGATACGTGGTTCAACGCGCTTGCCGAAGCCGCGTTCATGACCGGTCTCGAACGTACTCCGGCCGTGGCGATGGCCTGTTACGCGCCACTGCTCAACAACGTGAAGTACCGCAACTGGGATCCCGTGCTCATCGACTTCAACGGCAACGAGTCATACGGCACGCCGAATTACTACGTGCAGCGGCTGTTCACCCGTAATCAGGGCGTCTCGCTGCTCGGTACCAGCGACGACATCGCGCACCTTGAACCGGCCGAATACCCGGTGAACGGCGCTGCGTCGATCGACATCGGCGACGCGGGCATGACCATCGACGATCTCACGATCACCGATCTGACCGACGGCAACGCGACCGTCCAGCGCACGCCCCACACCGTGCTCGTGCCCGGCGACAACACCACGCTGCCGCTGCATACCGCGGATTCCTGGCATTTCCGTCTCGAATTCGACTTCATCCCGGCCGTCCCTGCTGATCCCGGTTCGGGCGGCAACGAGATGCGCATCCGTTTCGCCGGTGCATCGGACGAGGACTATGCCGCGGTCACGATCAACGGCTGGTGGGGGCGAGCGTTGACGCTGCGCACCTTCGAGCACGGCAAGGAGGCGTACTATTCCGTGTCCCATATCAAGTGCGCTCCCGGCGTCACCTATCACGCGGCGCTGGAAGTCGACCACGGCACGGTCAGCTTCGAACTGGACGGCGAGCGTATCTTCCGCGAGACCCTGCTGCCGTATCGGCCGGATGATCTGTACTACTCCGCCGTGCGCAACGAGAGCGATACGGTGACGGTCAAGCTCGTCAACGTGACCGACACACCATCCGATGTACGACTGACGTTCGATCACGCGATGAGCGCCACGTATTCGGTCGACCACATGGATGGATTCGCGCTGGACGCGAAGAACGACTTCGACCATCCCGCCCTCGTGTCCTCCCGCGAACGCACCGAATACGCCGGGGATGGACGCACGCCGATCGAGGCGCTCGACTACCGCATGCCGGCATACGCGGTGCACGTCCTGCAGTTCCATATCGTCTGACCCTCCTCGGGGAACGGAGCAACCCCCTCCTCTGGGGCGACGCCGCTCGAGATATGGGGACGCGTCCTCGGCGACAAGAACATGGCCGCCGCCCTCATCGACCGCACCGTCCACCACGGACGACTCATCAGATTCGAGGGCCGTTCCTACCGCAGCGAACACGCCCTCATGACCAAATAACCCAACCAACAACACAACACACGCACACAGGCAGCGGCCGACACCGCCCACACCGCGGAAAACCCGCTGCCTACGCGGAAAAACACCGCTCACAAAGCGGACACCAAGGGACTGTCCCATTAAGTGTGTAACTGGCGGTTTGGTTATTGGTTCTCGCTGGCGGGCCAGCGATCGGCGAAGGTGATGGCGAACGCGTTCAACGCGGGTTTCCACCGTGCCGTCCATCGTACCTGT
>NZ_JAHBBH010000071.1 GCF_019331735.1 Bifidobacterium miconis | reverse complement strand
TTTTGGTATTGGTATCGCGCTGCGCGCGATGCTGTGTTTGTTGGTGGCACTGGCGTGCCGCGACGCTCCCCCAGTCGACCTTCGGTCGACAGCCCCCTCAGCCGAGGGGGCCGAGGCTACCGCCAGCGTCACAAACGTTGAACACTTGCCTTGGCGGCAGCTACCGCTGCCGCCGACAGCACAGCATCGCGCAACAGCGCAATTCCGATACCTCGGACCGCACAACTCATACACGCCAAAATGCGAAGAGCCGTGAAACGATGCACAATCGCTCTGCGCTTAGCGTTCCAGCGAGTGCCCTCATCTATTGGATGATGCGGTAACTTCGTATCATCTTAACATAACTTAACAGCAACTTCGCAAAGCTGTTAAGTTGATACGAAGCTCTGTTAAGTAAGTGCGAAGTTGATGCGAAGTCGCGGCGGAGAGTCGTTTATGGACAGTCAGCTTCCGGAACGTAGGAGGTCTGGTATACTGTCCACTCGTGCGCCAAAAGCGCCACCTGCGAATGTAGTTCATCGGTAGAACGACAGCTTCCCAAGCTGTAGAGGCGGGTTCGACTCCCGTCATTCGCTCTCTTTATTTTCCTTGCAATTCCGCCATTTCTAGCCTGTTTTGCGCTGAGGAAATCTAGCCCGTGAGACATTTTGAGGACAATTCTGCCGGTCTTGCCTCGCGAATTGTGACGAGTGCCTGTTTAAGTCGTTCTTGAAATTCGACGAGTGTTTATACCGACCATGTATGGAATCCGACGAGTGTGGAAGCGGCGCGTTGCCGTCGTTTTTTCGTATTACGCTGCAATGTTCGCAATCCTCAGCTTGGACTAGGTAATGAGTCCCCCCCCCCCCTCATTAGCGTTGTTTCGTAAGGCGCGGGCCTGTGGTGACGTGTCTTGCGAAGGATTTCTAGGGTTTCTAGAGGGATTAGGGAGGCGCTCATGGGAGTGCGTTATCTTCATACCGGAATACTGGGGAGGGTGGTCGGATTCGTGTGCGCGTTGGCGATGCTGCTGACGGGCGCGCTCGTGGCCTCTCCCGCGTATGCCGCCGGCGAGTCGTCTGGTGACGTCGCGCTTGACTGGAATTGGGATGGTCACACGCCGGACGGCTTGGACGCGAATGCGGTGGTCAAGGGCACGCGCAATGGGGATGACTGGACGCCGGACCTGCAGTCACGGGATGAGAATCTGATTCCAGCCTGGGGGACGGTTAATGGTCAGGGTCGGTATTTTTATGGCTGGAATTCGAAGGCTGACGGTACCGGTGACTGGTACGACTTCGTGGAAAATAGGGTGAACTATCAGTGGAAAGGATATCTGACTGGTGGTTTGCCGAAGACTGCGGATGGTGCGGTGAAGTATCCCGCGGGTGGCAAATTGTATGCGCAGTGGCGTTCGATATTCTCGGACTATCCGGTTGCGTTGTCGTATACGGCGGAGACTGCTGATGAGGTGAAGAATCTGAGTTTGCGTGCGTATCTGTCGAATTGGAAGAATCTTTCTGATCAGCGGTATTTCAGGGGCTCGTTGTATGTGATGGCGTGTTCGGCTACGTCGTGTGATCGGAACAGTATGGTGTCGTTGGTTCCGTTGCGTATTCCCGCGTCCGGTGAGACGACGTTCACGCTGAAGGAGAAGGCTGCTGGCAATGAGCGGGCTCTTGACGATCTTCTCGACAATGCGTTCAAAAACCGGTTGGTTACCTCGCTACGTATTTCTTCTCAAGACTGGAGCAATGATCCTGATAGCGTTGCGATTATTGATTTGCGTAAGCCTGCTGATGCGAAGGTGAATGTCCCGCAATCGCCGAAATTCAATTGGGTGGGCTCTAATAATTATAGGGTTGAGTTGGGTTCCCAGTTTGACCCATTAAAGAGTGGTATTAAAGGTTATCCGGATATTACTGCGACGGATGCTGCGGGCAACGACATTACCTCGAAGATAGAAGTATCCGGTACCGTTGATACGTCCAAGCTGGGCAAGTATACGGTTGACTATCGTGTGACCGACGCGCAGGGGTATGTTGCGACCGCCCGCCGGACGGTGGAAGTGGTGGTGCCGTCGGTGCCTGAGAGCAAGTTGACTGCGGCGAATAAGGTGGAAGGTCTGGTAGAAACCACGATCAAACCTGCAGCGGATGGTAGCAACCTCCGGATGTCTTTCATTCTGCATCCGGGTAAAGCGTATGCCAACACGCAAGTGGCGTTTTACGCTTGGTCGGTCAACAACGTATACCGGGATCCGGAGACGGTTTTTGTTGATCAGAATGGCGTGGCCGACACTGGTCCTGTCTATAACGATGGTGGTTTCCGTGTTGGTGAGAATCGTGTTGTGGTGGTTCCGTTGTCTGATCCGTCGAAGGTCCTGTGGGATTCGTTCACGTTGACTGACGTGAAGGCTCCGGTGATTAAGGGTGCTGATGACGCGTCGGTGAGCTTGAATGCCGCGTCGTTTGATCCGACCGCCGGTGTGACTGCGTCGGATGAGACCGATGGCGATCTGACCAAGAGCCTCTCGATCACCGGTAAGGTGGATACGACGAAGCCGGGCTTGTACGAGTTGAACTACACGGTGTCCGACAAGGTCGGTCATAAGGTGCGTTGGTCTCGTGTGGTGAACGTGGTTCCCGCCAAGGATAGCGGGTTCACGCAGGAGAATTGGTCCTCGTGCATCGTGCCCAATGATCCGTTGCGTCCGGGCGTGAAGGTTGAGATCACGGTCGCGTGCCCTGACGCCAGTTCGCGGAACAAGGTTCGCACGGCCGCCGTGTTCTCTGCCGCTGATGGTGATGCGGTGTCCGGTTTGTGGCCGGGTGCGACGGTTGGCGTGTACTTACAGCGCAAGGGCGTCTCGGATGGTTCGGGTCGTGTCACGTTGGCGGATAAGGCCACGGTGTCCGCTCAAGGCACTGTGACGGTGAAGGTTCCCGAGAACGTGACTCCTGCCGACTATTACCTTGCGGTCACGTATCAGGGTGGCATGAAGTGGAACAGTCTGACCGTCGAGCCGAAGGAGAATCCGAAGCCGACGCCGGATACGACCAAGCCGGTCATCGCGGGTGCCGCGGACGTGACGATCGATCAGAATGCCAAGTTTGACCCGTTGTCTGGTGTGACCGCGAAGGATGAGACCGATGGTGATCTGACCAAGGGCATCAAGGTCGAGGGCACGGTCGACACCGCCAAGCCGGGCGAGTACAAGCTGACCTACACGGTTGCGGACAAGGCCGGCAACACGGCCACGGTGACTCGTGTGGTGACAGTGAAGGCGAAGAGTGAGCCGAAGCCGGATACGACCAAGCCGGTCATCGCGGGTGCCGCGGACGTGACGATCGATCAGAATGCCAAGTTTGACCCGTTGTCTGGTGTGACCGCGAAGGATGAGACCGATGGTGATCTGACGAAGAGCATTAAGGTCGAGGGCACGGTTGATACGGTGAAGGCTGGTACCTATACGCTGACCTACACGGTTTCCGACAAGGCCGGTAATACGGCTACTGTCACTCGCGCGGTGACGGTGAAGGCGAAGAGTGAGCCGTCGAATCCTGATCAGCCGAGCCAACCGTCCGAGCCGTCTGAGCCGAGCGAGCCTGAGCAACCGTCCGAGCCGTCGGTGACTGCGGTGCCGGTGTATCGCGTGTACAACCGCAACTCCGGTCTGCATCACTACACGACAAGCAAGGCCGAGCGTGACGCTCTGGTCAAGCTTGGCTGGCGTGACGAGGGCACGTCGTTCAAGGCCGTGAAGGCTGACGCGTCGAACAAGGATCTCAAGCCGGTGTATCGCGAGTACAACCCGAACGACGGCAATCACAACTGGACGATGAACAAGACGGAGCACAACCAGCTCGTCAAGCTCGGCTGGAAGGACGAGGGCGTCGCCTGGTATGTGGATGCCACTGCCGGTGTGGATGTGTATCGTCTATACAACCCGAACAGTGGTGAGCATGTGTACACGACCAGCAAGGTCGAGTACGACAAGGTCGGTGCCGCTGGTTGGCGTCAGGAGGGCGTTGCCTGGCAGAGCCTGAAGTAGCGTGCTACTGACCGTCAATGACCATTGAGTGGGAGTTTTCCTTGTGGGGGCTCCCACTCTTTTGTTGGTGGTGGCGCCGGTTGTATTGGAATCGCGCTTTGCGCGATGCTGTGTTGTTGGCGGCTGCGCCGCGACGCTCCCTCAGTCACGCTTCGCGTGCCAGCGTCCTGCAATTATGGACTCGCTTCGCGAGCGTTATTGCTGGCTCGCTATCGCTCGCTCCTCGCCTAAAAACAGTCCACTGGACTGTTTTCTTCACGGCTCGGCCTATCCGATGGGGCCGAGGCCACCGCCAGCATCAGAGGTGTTTATGGGTGAGGAGCGAGCGGCAGCGAGCCAACAAACACAGTCAGCCGAAGGCTGTCCGTTTGCAGGCCAGCATCGTGTGGTTCTACGGTCTTGAAGCCAAATCCTATAACACGCCTTGCAGGCCCCCTCGGCTGAGGGGGCTCCCGGCGGAGCCGGGTGGGGGGGGGGAGCGTCGCGGCCGAAGGCCGCCAGCAACACAGCATCGCGCGGAGCGCGATTCCGATACGACGGACGGCCAGTACAGGCGCGCCATAATGCGAAGAGTTAGAAAAAGGTCCTCCTGTGTCTTTCAGGCGGACCTTCCGGCGTTACTTCAGCT
>NZ_JAHBBH010000070.1 GCF_019331735.1 Bifidobacterium miconis | reverse complement strand
CTCTTGTCAAGTTGGATGCGGCGGTGTGCTACTCTCCCACACTCTATCGGGTGCAGTACCATTGCCGTGCCAGGCCTTAGCTTCCGGGTTCGGAATGGAGCCGGGCGTCTCACCTGGGCCATGACCGCCGCAAATCTGTAATTGTTCGGTCAAACCCGCAAAGGGGGTTTGCCGGTATTGTGGTGGTTCGGGAACCGGAGAATGGACGCGATTGATTTCGTATCGTTTCGTGGGATCGTGAATGCTCCTTGTCGCCTCACGAGTCAAGCACGGAAGGATGCGCGTCACACCGGGCATGGTGTGATGTTTGGTTGCCGTTCCCCGTTAGTACCGGTCAGCTCCACCCCTTGCGGGGCTTCCACGTCCGGCCTATCGACCACGTGTTCTACATGGGGGGTACAGAGGCTCAAGGCCTCACGGAATCCTTATCTTGGAGCGGGCTTCCCGCTTAGATGCTTTCAGCGGTTATCCCTTCCGAACGTAGCCAACCGGCCGTGCCACTGGCGTGACAACCGGCATACCAGAGGTTCGTCCACCCAGGTCCTCTCGTACTATGGGCAGGCCTCCTCAAGATTCCAACGAGCGCAGAGGATAGAGACCAAACTGTCTCACGACGTTCTGAACCCAGCTCGCGTGCCGCTTTGATCGGCGAACAGCCGAACCCTTGGGACCTGCTCCAGCCCCAGGATGCGACGAGCCGACATCGAGGTGCCAAACCATCCCGTCGATATGGACTCTTGGGAATGATCAGCCTGTTATCCCCGGGGTACCTTTTATCCGTTGAGCGATGCCGCGCCCGTGCGCCGGCACCGGATCACTATCTCCGACTTTCGTCCCTGCTCGAACCGTCGTTCTCGCAGTCAAGCCCGCTTGTGCGATTACACTCGACACCCGATTGCCAACCGGGCTGAGCGGACCTTTGAGCGCCTCCGTTACTCTTTGGGAGGCAACCGCCCCAGTTAAACTACCCGCCAGGCACTGTCCCAGACATGGATGACATGTCGTGGTTAGACGTCAAACGAGAACAGAGCGGTATTTCACCTTGCGACTCCACCCAAGCTGGCGCCTGGGCTTCGAAGTCTCCCGCCTATGCTACACAATCCGCGCCTAACGCCAATACCAAGGTATAGTAAAGGTCCCGGGGTCTTTTCGTCCTTCTGCGCTTAACGAGCATCTTTACTCGTACTGCAATTTCGCCGAGCTCCTGGTCGAGACAGTGGGGAAGTCGTTACGCCATTCGTGCAGGTCGGAACTTACCCGACAAGGAATTTCGCTACCTTAGGATGGTTATAGTTACCACCGCCGTTTACCGGGGCTTGAATTCACCGCTTCACCCAGAGGGCTGACGGATCCTCTTAACCTTCCGGCACCGGGCAGGCGTCAGAGCGTATACAGCGGCTTGCGCCTTCGCACGCTCCTGTGTTTTTGGTAAACAGTCGCTACCCCCTGGCCTGTGCCACCCCCCAACGCTCCACGGGCAAGCCGCTTCACGCGAGAGGGTCTCCCTTATACCGAAGGCACGGGAGTAATTTGCCGAGTTCCTTGACCAGGATTCGCTCGATCGCTTTGGTATTCTCTACCTGACCACCAGTGTCGGTTTGGGGTACGGGCGGCAACGCCCCTCGCACCGAAGCTTTTCTCGACGGCATGGGATCACCGGATTCGGGCCAAAGGCCCCCATCATCGCGCCTCACCCTGCATGCACCCCGGATTTGCCTGGGATGCGGGCCACACGCTTGACCACGGAAAACCACCTCCGCGGCCGGCTACCCTCTCGTGTCACTCCTGTGCTCGCCTACTACCGCTACAGTCCCAACGAACGGCCCCCCACCAACCCGAAGGCTGGATCGGAACCGACCGGAGGTTAGTACTCACGGCCTCGGCCTGGACGGTTCGATGCCGGTACGGGAATATCGACCCGTTCATCCATTCGACTACGCCTGTCGGCCTCGCCTTAGGACCCGACTCACCCGGGGACGACAAGCGTGGCCCCGGAACCCTTGGTCATCCAGCGGACGGGATTCGCACCCGCCTCTCGCTACTCATGTCTGCATTCTCACTCCCACGCAGTCCACCATCGGCTTGCGCCACGGCTTCACCCCGCGCAGGACGCTCTCCTACCCAACGGTCACAAGACCGTTGCCGCGTCTTCGGTGGCGTGCTTGAGCCCCGCTACATTGTCGGCGCGGAACCACTAGACCAGTGAGCTGTTACGCACTCTTTCAAGGATGGCTGCTTCTGAGCCAACCTCCTGGCTGTCTATGCGACTCCACATCCTTTCCCACTTAGCACGCGCTTGGGGACCTTAGACGACGATCTGGGCTGTTTCCCTTTTGACGACGGAGCTTATCCCCCGCCGACTCACTGCCGGCATACACGCCACGGGTATTCGGAGTTTGGCTGCTGTTGGTACCCGATACGGGCCCGCAAGCATCCAGTAGCTCTACCCCCCGGACGCAATCAACCGACGCTGCACCTAAATGCATTTCGGAGAGAACCAGCTATCACGGAATTTGATTGGCCTTTCACCCCTAGCCCCAGGTCATCCCCCCGGTTTTCAACCCAGGTGGGTTCGGTCCTCCACACGGTCTTACCCGCGCTTCAACCTGCCCAGGGCTAGATCATCCCGCTTCGGGTCCAGGACACGCGACTCAAACGCCTTTTAAGACTCGCCTTCGCTACGCGTACACCACACGGCTTACGCTCGCCACATGCCACTGACTCGCAGACTCATTTTTCGATAGGCACGCCGTCACCCCTTGAGGCTCCGACGGTTCGTAGGCGCACGGTTTCAGGAACTATTTCACTCCCCTCCCGGGGTGCTTTTCACCTTTCCCTCACGGTACTGGTACGCTATCGGTCAGACAGATATACTTAGGCTTACCCAACGGTCTGGGCGGATTCACCCGGGATTCCACGAGGCCCGGGCTACTTGGGAAACACGATCACGAGGCCCTGACGCTTCGGCTACGGGACTGGCACCCCCTACGGTCCGGCCTTCAAACCGGTTCGCCTCCGTCAGAACTTTATCACTCGCGCCCGCCTCGCCGGCGACGGGACACACGCTCCCACAACACCCCGCACGCAACCCCCGACGGGTATCACACGCGCAAGGTTTGGCCATCATCCGCTTTCGCTCGCCACTACTCACGGAGTATCCTTTCCTGCAGGTACTGAGATGTTTCACTTCCCTGCGTACCCCCCGGCCAAAGCCGGTGACCACCCATGACGGTGGCCGGGTTTCCCCATTCGGACACCCTCGGATCAAAGCCCGCTCGGCGGCTCCCCGAGGATTATCGCAGCCCGCGACGTCCTTCATCGGTCCTGTCTGCCAAGGCATCCACCACACGCCCTTGCAAGCAACCAACCACAACAGGATCAATTGCACGCAAATTCCATAGCAAGATTCGCTTGACGACAAATCATCACACTAACGATCACAAAACGATCAAAAACTCAAAAAACTGAGCTCTCGAAATCAACAGCAGAAAACAACGCCACAACGGCATCGCATTCTGCTCGCGTCCACTATCCAGTTCTCAAACCACCACGCGCACCAACCCACGCACGGGAAAACCAATCCCCGCCATGCGGCCGGAGGCACGGAACCGCACCGGAAGGAAAACCCTCCGGGGTGACGGTCCGGGAACCCAAAAGCATGCCCATACCACAAGAACCGCCCTTCGATCTCTTCCACACCAGCAACCCCAACCAAACCGCGACTCTCGCGGCCGTGGGGCACACACCGGACGAAAACCTTCGTCCTGAATTCTCCGTAGAAAGGAGGTGATCCAGCCGCACCTTCCGGTACGGCTACCTTGTTACGACTTAGTCCCAATCACGAGCCTCACCTTAGACGGCTCCCCCCTCAAAGAGGTTAGGCCACCGGCTTCGGGTGCTGCCCACTTTCATGACTTGACGGGCGGTGTGTACAAGGCCCGGGAACGCATTCACCGCGGCGTTGCTGATCCGCGATTACTAGCGACTCCGCCTTCATGGAGTCGGGTTGCAGACTCCAATCCGAACTGAGACCGGTTTTCAGGGATCCGCTCCATGTCGCCATGTCGCATCCCGCTGTACCGGCCATTGTAGCATGCGTGAAGCCCTGGACGTAAGGGGCATGATGATCTGACGTCATCCCCACCTTCCTCCGAGTTAACCCCGGCGGTCCCCCGTGAGTTCCCACCATCATGTGCTGGCAACACGGGGCGAGGGTTGCGCTCGTTGCGGGACTTAACCCAACATCTCACGACACGAGCTGACGACGACCATGCACCACCTGTGAACCCGCCCCGAAGGGAAACCACATCTCTGCGGTCGTCGGGAACATGTCAAGCCCAGGTAAGGTTCTTCGCGTTGCATCGAATTAATCCGCATGCTCCGCCGCTTGTGCGGGCCCCCGTCAATTTCTTTGAGTTTTAGCCTTGCGGCCGTACTCCCCAGGCGGGACGCTTAACGCGTTAGCTCCGACACGGAACCCGTGGAAAGGGCCCCACATCCAGCGTCCACCGTTTACGGCGTGGACTACCAGGGTATCTAATCCTGTTCGCTCCCCACGCTTTCGCTCCTCAGCGTCAGTAACGGCCCAGAGACCTGCCTTCGCCATTGGTGTTCTTCCCGATATCTACACATTCCACCGTTACACCGGGAATTCCAGTCTCCCCTACCGCACTCCAGCCCGCCCGTACCCGGCGCAGATCCACCGTTAAGCGATGGACTTTCACACCAGACGCGACGAACCGCCTACGAGCCCTTTACGCCCAATAAATCCGGATAACGCTTGCACCCTACGTATTACCGCGGCTGCTGGCACGTAGTTAGCCGGTGCTTATTCAACAAGTACACTCAACAACACAAAGCTGCCTTGCTCCTTGATAAAAGAGGTTTACAACCCGAAGGCCTCCATCCCTCACGCGGCGTCGCTGCATCAGGCTTTCGCCCATTGTGCAATATTCCCCACTGCTGCCTCCCGTAGGAGTCTGGGCCGTATCTCAGTCCCAATGTGGCCGGTCGCCCTCTCAGGCCGGCTACCCGTCGAAGCCTTGGTGAGCCGTTACCTCACCAACAAGCTGATAGGACGCGACCCCATCCCATACCGGTAAACCCTTTCCCAACACGCCATGCAGCATGCTGGAGCATTCGGCATTACCACCCGTTTCCAGGAGCTATTCCAAAGTACGGGGCAGGTCGGTCACGCATTACTCACCCGTTCGCCACTCTCACCAGAGTGCAAGCACTCCGGATCCCGTTCGACTTGCATGTGTTAAGCACGCCGCCAGCGTTCATCCTGAGCCAGAATCGAACCCTCCACAAAAAAATCATGAAGAGAACCATTGAATGACTCTCAAAAACATAAATTGACGGAACATCCTATAAGGAAGGACGTTCGCACAAAAACCCC
>NZ_JAHBBH010000007.1 GCF_019331735.1 Bifidobacterium miconis | reverse complement strand
GCGCCGCGTCTCTCCCTCAGTCACGGCGTTCGCCGTGACAGCTCCCTCGTCAGAGGGAGCTCCTGTGGCTTCCATGCCGTTGTGCAGGAGGGTGGCGCGGCGGCTGTACAGCCGCCGCTGATAACACTGCATCGGCCGTAGGCCGATTCCGAAACGTGCGTCGACTATGTGCGGCCCGTTGTGTCAGGCCACGAACATCGTGGCGGAGCCGGCGGGGACGGTGAGGGCGCCGTCGGACCACGTGGCGGGGGAGGAGCCCACGACGTGCAGAACCGTGCCTGGCGCGGCGTTCAACGGGCAGGTCGCGTCCGTGCCGGACGGGTTGATCGCGACGATGATGCGTTCGCCGGTGGCTGCCGTGATGGTGTTGGCGTCCGCGGCGCTGTTCGGATTGCCGGCGGCCTTCGCGTCGCCCGAGGCCTGTGCCGTGCGCTCGTAGACGAGCGGATAGGCGTGGTCTTCGGCGTACAGGAAGCGCACGTCGCCGTCGGCCTGCAGCGCGGGGTGCGCGTGACGCAGCGCGATCAGCGATCGCACGGTTTCCAACAGCGACGACGGATCGCCGGTCTGCGCGGCCACGTTCGGGCGCGCGGCGGCGCCGACTCGTGTTGCGGCCGTCGTGGCAGCCGTGCCGGATGGTACGACGGTCGCGCCAACCGTGCTCACGTCCGCGGTTGAACCCGCGTTCTTGGACGCAACCGCGCCCGCACCGCTGTCGCGCAGTCGCGCGGCGATGCGGGTGCCGGTGTCGGCGAGATCGGCGTGACCGGTGCCGTCGTCGAGCGGCAGGTACAGGTCGCCGCGGCGGGCGGCGGAGAATCCGGCGTTGGTCGAATCGTCCCACTGCATCGGCGTGCGCGCGCCGGTGCGCTCGTATCCGCCCTCCTTCGAACGCAGGCCGTGCACGTACGCCATGCCGATCTCGTCGCCGTAGTACACGAACGGGCAGCCGGGCATCGTCATCAGGAACGCGAACGCGAGCTTCATCTCGTCCGGCGTGAGCGTGTCGCGCATGCGAACCATGTCATGGTTGCCGGACGGAATGCAGATGTACCCCTTGCCGGCCGTGTCGTCGGCCATTGCGCGGTACGTGTCGACGAACGCGCGCACATTCGCCGTGCCGGCCGCCGCGGCAGCCGCGGAAAACCAAGGATGTTCGCGGAACAGGTCGAGATAGTGCGACGGGCCGAAATGCAGCAGGAAGTCCATGTCGAATCCGGCGTGCAGCGCCTCCTGCGGATTGCCCCATTCGGAGACGAGCACCGCGTCCGGATGCGTCCGGTCGAGATGCTCACGTATGCGGCGCCACAGCAGCGACGTCCACTGGTGGTCGGGGGTGTCCTCCTTGACGAGGCTGGCGGCCATGTCCACGCGGAATCCGTCGCAGCCGAGGCCGAGCCAGAAGTCCATGATGTCCTCGAGCAGCAGCCTTCCGCCTTCCGCTTCGGGCGAGTCGGCGGCAAACTGCCAGTCTTCGGTCACGGTGCCGAAGCCGTAGTTGAGGCACACCTGCGTGGAGAAGCAGTTGACGGCGGCCGCGTCGGGCCGTTCCGCGATGCCGCCCATGAAGCCCTTGATGGACTCGTACGGCGAGTTGAGCTCGGTCGCCTGCGTCAGCGGGCGCCAGATGTACCGGTCGGTCCACGCGTTGCGTTCGTCCTTGCACGATTCGGCGAACCACGGGTTATCGATGGCCGTGTGGCCGGGCACGAGGTCGAGCAGCACGCGGATGCCGCGGCGGTGCGCCTCGTCGAACAGGTTGCGCAGATCGTCGTTGCTGCCGTAGCGTGCGGCCGTTTTGTAGTAGTCGCGCACGTCGTAGCCAGCGTCGTAGAACGACGAGTCGAAGCACGGGTTGATCCAGATCGCGTTGCAGCCGAGGTTCGCGATATGGTCGAGCCGGCTGACGATGCCGGCGAAGTCGCCGATGCCATCCGCGTTCGAGTCCTGGAACGACTGCGGGTAGACCTCGTAGAACACGGCGTCCTTGAGCCATTCGTGGCGCATGATGATCTCCTGTACTCTGAAGTTAGTATCCGATCGGTAACTAAGTGGCCATGGTAGCGGGCGGTGGGAACGTGCGGCGCGCGGCGGAACGCCCGTTCCCGCCGCGCGCCGGATCGTCGTCTGCCGTGGCCCGTCTGCCGTGGCCCGTCTGCCGTGGCCCGTCGGCCGTCGCTGTCGTCTACCGCAGGCCGACGGCGAGCGAGACGTTGGACAGCGTCGCCGAGCCGTCGGTGACGTAGAAGCCAATCGCGTCGCCGTGATGCTCGCAGACGCGCGTGTTGAGCGCGACGTCGTTGACGTACAGCGTGGCGACGGTGTCGTCGACGATGAGCCGCAGGTGATACGGTTCGCCGGCATTGAGCGCGATCGGGCGCTCCAGTCCAATGTTCATGAACGCGAACCAGATGTAGTTCGGATTCTTTTCGGAGATGAAGCGGTTTTCGGCCACCGGGAAGTGGAACTGGTACGACTCCTTGGTGGTTTCGTTCTCATAGAAGCGGATACCGAAATTGCGCGTACCCTCCGTGAACGTCACGTCCGCCTCGAGCGAGAACAGGCGCCCGTCGTCGACGGACGGGTCGACGGTGGCGATGATCCGCTCCTCGCGGCCGTCCGCGGCCAGCGTGCAGTCGTCGATCGGCTGTCGGTCGGCGAACGCGGCCCACAGCGTGTCCGGCGTCTTGACGCCGAGGGAGCCGTCCTCGTGCTGGACGATCTCGTGCGGCACGAACGTGCCGGCCCACTCGAAGTTCTTGCGGTCGTCGTTGTCCTCGCGCGTGCCGACCCAGCCGAACAGGATACGGTGGCCGTTCAGCTCGAACGTGCGCCCGGCGTAGTAGTCGCTGCCGTCGAACGCGTCGTCGGCTGGCGCGGTCCACGGGCCTTCGAGGCTGCGGGACATGCGGTAGACCATCTTCTTCTTGTCGCTGTACTCGGTGACGATGTGGTACCACCAGTCGCCCATGCGGAACAAGTCGGGCATTTCGTGCATGGTGTAGATGTTCGGTGCCCAGAAGTCGCCCTGGAACTCCCAGTGCTCGAGGTCCGTGGACGTGAACCAGACGGTGCAGCCGGTCTGCTCCTCCTTGGGGCCTGCCTTGCGCGTGCCGAGCACGAGCACGTAACGGTCGTGCTCGTCGTCGCGGATGATCCACGGGTCGCGCCATTCGTCCGGATCGTAGCCGGGCTGCGGCGGCAGCTCGACCTTGTCGCCGGTTTTCTCCCAGTGGTACAGGTCGTCGCTCACCGCGTGCAGGAGCACCTGCGCGGCCTTGCCCTGTGCGGAGTAGTCGCGGTTGTAGCCGGTGTAGAAGATGTGGTAGCGGCCTTCGCCCTCGAACACGGAGCCGGCGAAGATGAACTGGTCCTGCGCGTCGTAGTCGCCGCGGGGGATGGCCACGCCGTGGTCCTCGTAGGTTACGAAGTCCTTGGTGGTGGCTAGGTCCCAGCCGAACGGCTCGCCGAACGGGCCGGGGTTGCGGTTGTCGCGCTGGTGGAACAGGAAATAGGTGTCGCCTTTGCCGAACGGCATGCAGTCGCCGAACCAGGTGCCGGGGAACTGGTAGTACAGCTTGTTCATGGGGTCAATCTCTCCTTTGCGATCGCTGTGCCGGCTTGGCGTTGTGCCGGCACGGTGTTGTGTCGGCACAACGCTGCGCCGGTTGGCCGGATTGTTCCGGACCGTGCCGCGCCGATGCGTTCGACTGGCTGCCGCACGATTCGTCAATCGTTTGACGTTCGTATGGTCCTATTCTAATTGCCGGATGGTACGTAAGGGAGCGGCGGGCGCGTTGCGATGACGGGGGCGCGTTGCGATGATGCGAGAACGGGGCCGGCGCCGGGTTGGGCGCCGGGTCCGGTGACGGTGCCGGATTCGGTGCCGATGGGTTCGGCGCATTCGCCGTGCGTTCGTTGCGGCCGATGCGGTCGGCGGGCGAGGGGCGCGGGATGCCTTCGGCGTGTCGCGATGACGACGACCGGCTGCGGCGCGGCGCGACGGCGGGGGAGTCTGGCGTGACGATGGTAGATTTTCGTTGGAAAGTCTCGACTGTGAACGTTCACTGGATTTTTGTTGGAATGGTGCGGTTTTGCGTGTAGCACACCGGTATCGAACGGCGTGTCGAACACGGTGTCGAACCGGTTCGACACGCCGTGGCGTCAATGGTTTGACGAACCGGTTCGACGGCGTTATATTAGACGCAGTTCTTCTCGAACCGGTTCGATTCGGGAGGACGGGGAAACGGTTCAACGGAAACACATGGAGGGTCTCCGGGGGATCTTTTGCCCGAAAAAACACCTTCGCGAGCAGGGTTGCCGCGAACAGTGGAAGGAAAGGAAAGATAATGGCACATTCGTGGATGAAGCTCGGCGCCGCCGCTACCGCCGCCGTCCTGTCCCTCGGCATGCTGGGCGCCTGTGGCAGCAGCACCAACAGCAACGCCACCACCATCACCCTCTTCAACTCCAAGGTTGAGATCGAGGATCAGATGGAGGACATGGCCAAGCAGTACTCCAAGGAAAAGGGAGTCACCGTCAAGGTCTACTACTCCAACGACACCGTTGCCGCTCATCTCGCCACCAAGTACGCTTCCAAGCAGCCGTACACCATCTCCATGGTGGACGACAAGGACATCTACTCCCTCGCCAAGGAGCACGCCGTCGACCTGTCCGACGAGGACTGGGTCAAGGACACCGACTACGCGCTGTCCGTGGACGGCAAGGTCTACGGCTTCCCGACCACCGTCGAGGCCCGCGGCCTGATCTACAACGCCGACGCCATCAAGAAGTACACCGGCAAGGACTTCGATCCCTCCACCATCAAGACCACCGATGACCTCAAGAGCATCATCAAGGAGCTCAAGGCCGGCGGCATGAAGTCCCCGGTCGGCGTGCTCAAGGAAGACTGGTCCCTCGCCGGCCACTACCTGCCGCAGGTCTATGAGGAGCAGTCCGACGTCGACGCCTTCGTCGACACCCTGCTGAAGGGCACCGCCGATCTGCAGAACAACGAGAAGTGGAACTCCCTGATGGACACCTTCGATGTCCTCAAGGACAACAACTACGCCAAGTCCTCCGCCGTCTCCGCGGAGCGCGAGGTGACCGAGCAGAAGCTGGCTGAAGGCGAGATCGCCTTCATGTTCGGCGGCAACTGGGATTGGTCCGTGCTCAACCAGTACGACGTCTCCGAGAACATGGGCATGATGCCGGTTCCGCAGAACATGGACGACGGCGCCAACGAGAAGCTCGTCGGCGGCGGCTCCAAGTTCATGTTCATCGATTCCTCCGACCAGACCACCGACGCCCAGCGCCAGGCCGCCAAGGACTTCCTGAACTGGCTCGCCAACGACAAGGAAGGCCAGAAGTTCATCGTCGAGGACTGCTCGCTCGTCTCCCCGTTCAAGACCAACACCCTTGAGGTTCAGGACCCGCTGAGCAAGTCCGTCAAGAAGTACGCCGACGAAGGCAAGCTGATCCCGAACTACAGCCACCTGCCCGATGATCACTACTCCGTCCTCGGCGCCGAGATGCAGAAGTACCTCGCCGACCAGGAGGATCGCGACGCTCTCGCCACGAACATCCAGACCTACTGGAAGACCGCGAAGCTCTCGGGCGCCACTGCCTGATCCGTTTCCTTCCCGGAAACACCCATAATCATTGTCAACCCAGGTTGAAGGCACCGCACCGCAGCGGTGCCTTCAACCGCCGGACATGAATGGAATTGTTATGAAACAGAGCAAGTTTTCATACAAGTTAGGGCAGTTCCTGATGTTCGCAGGCCCGGCCGGAATCCTCTTCTGCGCCGTCGTCGTGCTGCCGTTCATCTATGGCATCTACCTGACCTTCACCAGCTGGGACGGCGTCGCCAACACCAAGCCGTTCGTCGGACTCAGCAACTATCAGCAGGCTTTCACCGACGCCGCGTACTGGGCCGCACTGGGGCGGACCGTCGTCTACTCGGTCATTTCCGTCATCCTTGTCAACATCGTCGCCTTCCTGCTCGCCTACGCGGTGACCAGCGGCATCAAGGGCCAGAACTTCTTCCGCGCCGGCTTCTTCATCCCGAACCTGATCGGCGGCATCGTCCTCGGCTACGTCTGGAAGTTCGTCTTCAACCGCGCGTTCGTCGCCATCGGTGACGCGATTACCGGCTCCAAGCCCGATTCGCTGCTCGGCAGCCCGTCCGGCGCGATGTTCGCCCTCATTCTCGTGTCGGTCTGGCAGTACGCCGGCTACATGATGCTGATCTACGTCGCGGGCTTCATGAGCGTCGACCAGAGCCTCAAGGAAGCCGCCATGATCGACGGCTGCAATTCCTCGCAGGCCATGTGGCACGTCATCGTCCCGCTCATGCGCTCCTCCTTCGTGCAGTGCATCTTCCTGAGCACCACCCGCTGCTTCATGGTGTACGACCTGAACCTCTCCCTCACCAAGGGCGAGCCGTTCAACCAGTCGGTGCTCGCCGCAATGCACGTCTACAACCAGGCATTTGTCTACAAGAACTACGGCACCGGCCAGGCCGAGGCGCTGATCCTGTTCATCATCTGCGCCGTCATCGGCGTGCTGCAGGTGTACGTCGGCAAGAAGGGTGAGGTGGCAGCATAATGGAAGGCCAGAAAAGCACTCAGACCAAGATCATCCACGCCATCGTGCTGGTGGTGCTGGTCATCGCCCTGATCGCGTTCATCTTCCCGTTCCTGCTGGTGGTCATCAACGTCTTCAAGGAGAAGGCGGACATCAACACCGCCCCGCTCGCCCTGATCGGCAAGCGCGGGTTCACGCTGGACAACTTCCCCGAAGCCATGGAGAAGATGAACTTCTGGACGGTGTTCGGCAACTCTGCGATCATCACCCTGTGCGCCACGGTGCTCACCGTGCTCGTCTCCGCGATGGCCGCGTACGTGATCGTCCGCAACCCCTCCTGGAAGGCCTGCTCCCTCTTCTTCGCCGCGATGGTCGCCTCCATGGTCATCCCGTTCCAGGTCCTCATGGTCCCGCTGGTCTCCGTCTACGGCGGCCTGCTGGGCGTCCTGAACCACCGCCTCACGCTGATCCTCATGCACGTCGGCTTCTCCGTCTCCCTGGCCGCGTTCATGTTCCACGGCGCGATCAAGACCAACGTCCCGGTCGAGCTCGAAGAGGCCGCCGGCATGGACGGCTGCAGCACGTGGCGCACCTTCTGGACCATCGTGTTCCCGCTGCTCAAGCCGACGATCGCGACCATCACGATCATCGACGCGATGGCCTTCTGGAACGACTACCTCCTGCCGTCCCTGGTCCTCGGCGAGCGTGAGCTGTACACGATCCCGATCGCCACGCAGATCTTCTACGGCACCTACTCCAACGACATCGGCCTGATCATGGCGGCCCTGCTGCTCGCCATGCTCCCGATCCTCATCCTGTACCTGTTCCTCCAGCGCTTCATCGTCGAAGGCGTCACCTCCGGCGCCGTCAAGGGCTGAGCCAGATACGGATCCCGCACTTGCAATGCCCGCTGTCATCCGTCCCCCGGTGCCGGCGGGCATTGCTATACCTGCTCCTCTTGCGGGGAGCCGAACACCATACGAAAGGAACCTGACGATGAGCTGGGACGCAACCGCACTCGAATCGCTCGGCCACGCGCAGCGCTACGAAAGCCGCGCGATTACCGCGGAGAATCGCACCGGAGCCAAAGGCAACGGCGGCAAGGCGGCCAGTCCGCTCGGCATCTCCCGCAAGGGATCCCCCTGCTTGAACGACATCCCCAGCGGCGAAACCGTCACGCTCGCCGACATCGAGGGCCACGGCGCGATCACGCACATCTGGTTCACCGTCGACGAGAAAACCAGCGAATCCGATTGCTTCGTGCTGCGCGATCTCGTGCTGCGCATGTACTGGGACGACGAGGAGGCCCCCAGCGTGGAAGTGCCGCTCGGCGACTTCTTCTGCTGCGGCTTCGCCCGCGCCTGCCTCGTCAACTCGGCTCCCGTGGCCGTGGTGCCGAACCGCGGGTTCAACTGCTACTGGAAGATGCCGTTCCGCTCGCACGCGCGCATCACGATCGAAAACCAGCACGCGAACCCGATCCCGGCGCTGTTCTACCAGATCGACTACCGGCTCGACGACGATCCGCCGGCGGACGATCTCGCCCACTTCCACGCGCAGTGGCGCCGTCAGCCCATCACCGAACTCGGACACGACTACGTGGTGCTCGACGGGGTGAAGGGTCGCGGCCACTACGTCGGCACCTATCTGGCGCTCTCCACGCTGGAACGGTACTGGTGGGGCGAAGGCGAGATGAAGTTCTACATCGACGGCGACGACGCGTACCCGACGATCTGCGGCACCGGCACCGAGGACTACTTCGGCGGCTCGTGGAGCTTCGCGCGCCAGGAGAACGGCCGCACGGTCGAGCAGACGTACTGCACGCCGTACCTCGGCTACCCGTACTATTCGCGGCACGACGAGCTCATCCACAACGACTACCACAACGACGACGTGCCGCCGCAGCGCGGATTCTACCGTTGGCACATTCCCGATCCGATCACGTTCCGGCACGACCTCAAGGTCACGCTGCAGCAGATCGGCGTGGGCTACCGCGGCCTGTTCGAGCGCCGCGACGACGTGACGACCGTCGCCTACTGGTATCAGGTCGAGCCGCACGCGCCGTTCCCGGAGCTGCCGGCAGCGGAAGCGCGCTGGCCGCGGTAAATCTCTCCGCAGCTCCACTCGCCCCTCCCGGTCAGTGAGTCGGCTCGCGAAGCGGGAGCGAAGCCAGAAGAAAAAAAGAAGCCCCCTCGTCAGAGGGGGCTGGAAGAAGGTAACGGAATCTCACCCGACGAGGGGGAGCATGACGCGCTCGTGCAGTTCGTGACGGACGACGGTTTCCCAGCCGTCGCCCTCCGGGCACTGGATCGCGACGACCAGACCCTGCTCCGGCAGCACGGTCGTGATCTGGCCGTACGCGCCGTCGGCGCGGTATGCGCGCGGATACGGCGACATCCACCACTGGTAGCCGTAGCCGCACGACCAACCGTCGTCGTCCGTGCGGACCGGGGTGTCGATGTGCTTCGCTGTCGCCTGCGCGATCCACTCGGGATCGACGATCCGCTGGCCGGTCGGCGCCCACACGCCGTCGTTGAGGAAGACCTGGCCGAGCTTCATCATCTCGGTCAGCCGCATCTCGATGCTGCTGCCGCCGAGCGGATGGCCCTGCGGGTCGTTCTCCCACACCGGCCAGCCCTGGCCGAGCGGCTCGAACACGTGCCGCCACAGGTATTCGCCCATGCGCATGCCCGCGGCCTGCTCGAGCATGCGGCCAGCCAAGTACGAGTCCGCGGACGAGTAGTGGAAGCCCGAACCGGGGTCGACCAGCACCGGCTTGTGCAGCATGTACTGCAGGTAGTCGGGGCAGCCCTCGCCCTGACGGCGGCCGTGGATCATCAGGAACGAGCCGTCGAATCCGCTCGACATCGTCAGCAGGTCGCGCAGCGTGATCTCGCCCAACCGCGGATCCGCGTCGGCAGGCAGTTCGCCGGCGAACGAATCCGTCAGACGATCATCCAGAGAAAGGAGGCCCTCGCCGATCGCAATGCCGACGGCAGTGGACATGTAGCTCTTCGTGTGCGAATAGATGCAGCGCGGGCGATCCGCGACGAAATGATGCTCCGCGATGACGCGCGACTCGTCGCCGACCGCGATCGCCTCGATCGGCAGTTCGTGATCCTGCGCATAGCGCACGAAATCATCGATAAGGACGGTAATGGATTGATCGGTCATGACCAGCTCTCCTTACGGACGATCCGCGGCAGGCGCGCCATTGCGTGACCGACGGCGGCATCGTCACATAAAACGATTGACGTCACCCGTACTCTATCACGGTGTACGGCATGTGACACGACAACGACCGGAAACGCGTCGCCTCCACGACCATCCGGTCATGCGGGACTACACTGAACACCGTTAATTACGGGAAGTAATTACGGGAAGCGGTACGCCCGACAACGAATCCGACGCGATCCCGGCGGTATTGCGAGCGGCGATTGGAGCATGATCGATCCGGACAAAGGAGTGAACGATGGTAGGAATGCGTGACGTGGCCAAACAGGCCGGCGTTTCGCTGAGCACGGTATCGCTGGTGGTCAACAAGAACGGATACGTCTCCGACGACATGCGCGAACGCGTCGAAGAGGCGATGAAAACGCTCAACTACATTCCCAACGAACTCGCCCGCAATCTGTACCGCGGCCGCACCAACCTCGTCGGCGTGATCGTGCCGACCGTACGGCATCCGTTCTTCTCCGCCATGACCGCGGCCATCCAGGGCGCGCTCGCCAAACGCGGACTGCGCACCATGCTGTGCTCCACCGTGGACGCCGACCAGAGCGAAACCGACTGCGTCGACATGCTGCGCCGGCACATGATGGACGGCCTCATCATGGCCGCGCACACCGCGCACGAACCGATCTACTGGACGTCTATCGGCCGGCCGATCGTCGCGTTCGACCGCTATCTCGGCGCCGGCATCCCGTCCGTCGGCTCCGACCATGACAGCGGCGGCCAGCTCGTCGCCGAACGGCTCATCGCCAGCGGCGCGAAGCACGTCGTCTCCATCGGCGGCCCGCGCTCGCAGTTCATCGACTACGGCGGCGGCATGGGCACCACGTTCCCGACCGTCCGCCTGCACGCCGCGCTCGAAGGCCTGCTCAACGAGGCCGGCGTCCGCTACGACTACGTCGAAGCCGGCGAAGTCGCGAACCTCGAGCACCAGCGCGACGTCGCGCTGCACGTGATCGACGAATATCCAGACGCGGACGCGTTCGTCGGCTCCGACTACATCGCCGCATACGTTGTCCAGTCGGCACTGCGGCAGGGCCGGCGCATCCCCGACGACCTGCAGATCATTGCATACGATGGCACCGGCATGGCCGACGCGGCCGGCATACGGCTCACCTGCGTGCGGCAGGACTTCGACGCGCTCGCCGAGCAGATCATCGTGCGGCTGATCCAGTCGTGCGAGACGGCCGACGGCAAGCTCGACGCCGAACACGTCGGCAGGATCGACGAAGACACCGCCTCGCCGCACGACGTCGCCGAGGCGATGGATCTGGTGCCGGTCTCCTTCCATCAGGGGGAGAGCACGCGGCGGTAGCGCGTGCCCTGCGCCGTGCGTGCCCCACGCGCGATGCCGGCTCGTCCGATGCCGCTGACGCCCGTGCGGTGATCGCCCGGCGTTCGCCCGGTGCCGGCGGGCGGGCTCTTCCCCAATTCCGGTCTTCGCAGTATTCTGTAAGGGTGAAACGAACCGCCCGGAACGCGCTGATGCCAGTGCGTCCCGGGCGGTTTCTGTTGCCCTCAGGAAGAAACAGAAGAAAGAAGAAGCCATGACTGACGACAACGAGCAGGAGAACCTGCCCAAGCCCCCGCCGCTGCCCGGACAGATCTTCATCCGCCCCGGCATCGACGACCGCCCCGACCTCGACAAGGCCCTGACCCCGGAAGACAAGTCCGCCATCGCGCGCCTTGCCGTGCACATCGAACGCGAGCAGCCCTCCGATTCGGCCGAACGCGCCGAAACGCAGGCCGTGCGCATGAGTGACGCCGGCTCCCCGGCCGTCGCCACCGCCGTGCCGCCCACGCCCATCGCCGACGCGTCCAGCGCGTTCCTCGACATGCGAGACCCGATGGTCGCCGCCGACGGCACCAAGCCCGACAAGACGCAGGTCAAGCGGCTCAACGCGGGCTTCACGCTCGCCGCGCTGCTGCGCACCTTGCCGTGGGCCATGCTCAACATGGTCGCCCTGCCCGCGCTCATCGACCGTCTGTTCGGCAATCCGCTCCACGCCGGCCATACCATGCCGCTGAGCGTCGAAGCGGCCCGCGTCTCCGGCGCCGCTCCGGCACCGTGGCTGGCGCTGGTCGTCATCGTCGGCGCGATCGTTGGACTGGTTGCGAACGTACTCGTCGGCGTCATGTCCGACCATACGCGCACGCCGCACGGCCGCCGCACGCCGTGGATCATCGCCGGCGGCCTGCTTAGCGCGCTGTTCACGCTGCCGCTCGGCGCGCTCGGCAACGTTGGCGCGATCCTGCTGTTCTGGATCCTGCTGCAGATCACGTACGCGATGCTGGCCACTCCGCTCGCGGCCGCGTTCGGCGAACGCTACCCGGACAAGTTCCGCGAGCACGCGATGCGCTGGCGCGGCATCGGCCTCATGCTCGGCCAGCTGCTCGGTGTGGCATTGGGCGCCGGCGGGCTCGTGCTCGACGGCGAGCTGCCGTTCGCCGCGACGGCCGCCGTGTTCGTGCTGGCCGCCGTCGTGCCGGTGCTCGTGTGGCCGAAGGAGCCGTCCAGCGAGTGGATCGCCAACGTCAAGTACAGCGCGGAGCCCGCGTTCGCGCAGATGAAGCTGCCGTCCGGCGACGACAACGCCGCGTTCCGCCGCGCGTACGTCGCGCGCATCTTCATGATGGCCGGCGTGGGCGTGATGACCGTGTTCCAGTGGCTGATCGTGCGGCATTACGTGCTCGCCGAATGGTATCTGGACACGCGTTCCGCCGAGGGCTCGTCGCCGCAGATCTGGGCGACGTGCGTCGCGATGCTGATGGTCGCGGCCGGCACGGCCGTCGGCTCGGCGATCGCGGCCGGCTACGCGGGCCGGTTCGGCGAATGGTGCGAGGCGAAGAACGTGTCCAGCCGTGTCGTCGTGATCGCGGCGTGCGTCGTGTACGCGGCGGCGATCGTGCTGCCGATCGCGCTCGCGCTGTTCCTGTCGACGCCGGTGATCAACGCCGGACTTGCGGTGTACGGCATCGTCTCCGGCTTCGCGTTCGGCCTGTACGACGTGTTCAACCAGGACGTTGTCGCCGCGACGATTCCGGATCCGCGCGACACCGCGCGCTATCTGAACGCGTTCAACGTGGCGAACGTGATCGGCACGGTCGTCGCCGCCTGCCTCGGCGTCGTCGCGGTGCTCTCGCTCGGTTACATCGCGCTGCTCGTCGCCGCGATCGTCGTCGTGCTGGTCGGCGCCGCGCTCACGCCGAAGGACTGACCGGAGTCCGCTGATCGGGGTTCACATAGTGAACACCCGCTGGTTGCGGCGGGATGCCGGCTCCTATGGTGTGGCATCAGTCGAGCACCAAGCTCGGCGGAAACGTTCGATACCGAAAGGAGGTTCGCCACGATGACTGGATACACTGCAACTGTTGAGTTCAACGCTCTGCTGTCCGCTCGAATTATTATTCCGTCTTCGTTGGCGGACTGATTCGGCATGCAGCTTGAACCCCGCCAACGAAGGCAGGGTGCAAGCGAGAGTCGCGATCTTCGCAACAAGCCCTGCCTGAACGGCGGGGCTTTTTTGTTACGCCCCACAAGGTCACCGGAACACACGCAAGCAACGAACGCCACCGCAGTACGCAAGATACGCACCAATCGCACATGCCGCGCATCATCACAGGGCCTCCTCAGGTCATGCGCAACCTGCACGGTACGTACGAGGAAGCAACAGCCGGCCCGGGCCGATCGCCCCCGATCGCACGAGCCGGCGAACACAGGAGAGACAGACAATGTCAGAAGCAGTCGAAAGCACTGCCGGAGTCGTCGCCGGCAAGGCGCAGGCGCTGGTCCGCGACTCGGTCAAAACCGTGATCGCGGCGTCCATGGTCGGCACGGCCATCGAATTCTACGACTTCTACGCCTACGGCACCGCCGCGGCGAACTATTTCCCGCACATCTTCTTCGACAAGACCGACCCGACCGTCGCGCTGCTCGCCAGCCTGCTGACGTTCGCCATCGCGTTCATCGCACGCCCGCTCGGCTCGCTCGTCTTCGGCCACTTCGGCGACCGCATGGGCCGCAAGACCACGCTGGTCGTCTCGCTGATGACCATGGGCGTCGGCACGTTCCTGATCGGCTGCCTGCCGACCTACGACCAGTGGGGCGTCGCGGCGGTCGCGCTGCTGTGCCTGCTGCGATTCGTGCAGGGCATCGGCCTCGGCGGCGAATGGTCCGGCGCCGCGCTGGTCGCCACCGAAAACGCGCCCGAGGACAAGCGCGCGCTGTACGGCTCCTTCCCGGAGCTGGGCGCGCCGATCGGCTTCTTCCTGTCCAACGGCACCTACTTCCTGCTCGAAACGTTCAACGACTCCGACGCGATGCTCGCATGGGGCTGGCGCGTGCCGTTCCTGCTGAGCGCGGTGCTCGTGATCATCGGCCTCGTCGTGCGAGTCCACATGGAGGAGACGCCGATCTTCCGCATGGCGCAGGAGAAGAAGCAGGTCGTCAAGGCCCCGGTCGTCGAAGTGTTCCGCAAGAGCTGGGTGCAGGTGCTGCAGGCCACGTTCCTCGTCGCCGTCACGTACACGCTGTTCTACACGCTCGCCACGTGGTCGCTCGCATGGGGCACCAAGGCGCAGGGCGAGGGCGGCGGCGGCCTCGGCTTCACCAATCAGGAATACCTGCTCATGCTCATGATTGCCATCTGCGTGTTCGCCGCGTTCATCATCATCTCCTGCCTGAACGCCGACAAGTTCGGCCGCAAGCGCGTGATCGTCACCTCGTCCGTGCTGCTCGTCGTGTTCTCCGCGCTCTTCCCGTTCCTGCTCAACGGCGAAGTCGTCGGCCAGCGCAACTTCCTCGCCAACATGGTGTTCCTGTGCGTCGGCTTCGCGCTCATGGGCACCGCGTTCGGCCCGATCGGCGCGTTCCTGCCCGAGCTGTTCGACGCGAACGTGCGTTACTCCGGCTCCGGCATCGGCTACAACCTCGCCGCGATCGTCGGCGCCGCGTTCGTGCCGACCATCGCCACGTGGCTCAGCTCCCACTGGGGCGTGCACTCCGTGGGCATCTACCTCGGCGTGATGGCCGTGTGCTGCCTCGTCGCGGTGCTGAGCTGCCATGAGACTAAGGACGTTGACTTTACGAAGTAAAGTCAACGGCTGGTCGTCGGCTTCGCGATTGCCTGTCTTGCAATCGCTCACTTCGCCTACGGAAGCCCACTGGGCTTCCGCTTGACGGCTCAGCCCGGACGTTGACTTCACGAAGTAACGCTCGTCAATTCACGCAAACATTACCGCACAAAACAATCATTCAGTATTTGGACGTGAGCAATCACGCCGACTCTCGCCGGACTAGAACAGTGCGGCAGGAGACGAACGGCTCGCCGCGCGGACACAATCCTCAACGCCTCAAGCCTCATCAATCTCACCGATTGTCGGGCGCCTTACCAACGCCCAACGAAACAACATAAAGGAGTGCCTATCATGGCAGCAACTATCTGGTACGAAAAGGACGCCGATCTCTCCGTGTTCGATGGCAAGAAGGTCGCCATCCTCGGCTATGGCTCCCAGGGCCATGCCCATGCGCTGAACCTGCGCGATTCCGGTGTCGACGTGGTCGTCGGCCTGCGTCCGACCTCCAAGTCCGTGGAGTTCGCCAAGGAGCAGGGCCTCGAAGTGAAGTCCGTTCCGGAAGCGGTCGCCGAGGCCGACGTCGTGATGATCCTGCTGCCTGATCAGTACCAGGCCAAGGTCTACAAGGAGGACGTCGAGCCGAACCTGAAGCCGGGCGCCGCTCTGGCCTTCGCTCACGGCTTCAACATCCACTACGGCTACATCAAGCCGTCGGCCGATCACCCGGTCTTCATGGTTGCCCCGAAGGGCCCGGGCCACATCGTGCGTCGTGAGTACGCCGCCGGCCGTGGCGTCCCGGTCGTCGTGGCCGTCGAGCAGGATCCGGACGGCAAGACCTGGCCGCTGTGCCTCGCCTACGCCAAGGCTCTGGGCGCCCTGCGCGCCGGCGCCATCAAGACGACCTTCACCGAGGAGACCGAGACCGATCTGTTCGGCGAGCAGGACGTGCTGATGGGCGGCATCAACCACCTGTGCGACATGGGCTTCGACGTGCTGACCGAGGCCGGCTACCAGCCGGAGATCGCCTACTTTGAGGTGTTCCACGAGCTGAAGATGCTGGTCGACCTCGCCAACGAGGGTGGTCTGAACAAGGCCCGTTGGTCCTGCTCCGACACCGCCCAGTACGGCGACTACACCTCCACGGTCATCACCGAGGAGACCAAGAAGCGCATGCAGTACCAGCTCAAGCGCATTCAGGACGGCTCCTTCGCCAAGGAGTTCATGGACGATCAGGCCGCCGGCGCTCCGAAGTTCAAGAAGCTGCAGGAGGAGTACTCGCACCCGCACCTCGAGACCGTCGGCCCGAAGCTGCGCGCCATGTTCTCCTGGAACAACGGCCCGGCCAAGGATCAGGACGAGGCCGAGTCCTTCAACGGCAAGATCGCTCGTACCCAGGTTCAGTGACCACGCCGTTAAGCGGAAAGTCCGGTGGACTTTTCGTAGGCGTGGCCTGAGCGAGGCGATAGCCGAGCGAAGGCAGCATTGAGTCTCGCCGTAGGCGAGTCCGTAATTGCAGGACGCCGATTGGTAAACAGCCGCCGCCCCCGTTCATCCGGGAGCGGCGGCTGTTTGCGTTTGCGGATGACGATGGCCGTCGAGATGTCCATGTTTGAAGAGTGACGTGGCTCACGTTGTGGACGATGACCGGATGGCGACGGGGTTATCGGTAGGATGGGGAGCAGTTTCGAGGACAAAATCCTCACGCTTGAGACCGCTCGGGAAACCAATCCCGAACCCCCAAACGCGCAGAATGTTGTACGCAAGTACACACAAGGCATCATGCGCAACCACACAACACCGTGTGCCGCATCGCATCCCCGTGCACGGCGGCACGCAAGTACAAGGAGTGCTTACATGGCTGCACAAATCTGGTATGACAACGACGCCGATCTCTCCGTGCTCGACGGCAAGAAGGTCGCGATCATCGGCTACGGCTCGCAGGGCCACGCGCACGCGCTGAATCTGCGTGATTCGGGCGTCGACGTGGTCGTCGGTCTGCGTCCGACCTCCAAGTCTGTGGAGTTCGCCAAGGAGCAGGGCCTCGAAGTGAAGTCCGTTCCGGAAGCCGCCGCCGAGGCCGACGTCATCATGATCCTGGCTCCCGACCAGTACCAGCGCACCATCTGGGCCAACGACATCGAGCCCAACATCAAGCCGGGCGCGGCCGTCGCGTTCGCCCACGGCTTCAACATCCACTACGGCTACATCAAGCCGACCGAGGACCACCCGGTGTTCATGGTCGCGCCGAAGGGCCCGGGCCACATCGTGCGTCGTGAGTACGCCGCCGGCCGTGGCGTCCCGGTCGTCGTGGCCGTCGAACAGGATCCGCGCGGCGACGGCTGGGCACTGACCCTGGCCTACGCGAAGGCCCTCGGCGCCCTGCGCGCCGGCGCCATCAAGACCACCTTCAAGGAGGAGACCGAGACCGATCTCTTCGGCGAGCAGAACGTCCTCATGGGCGGCGTGAACAAGCTCGTCGAGATGGGCTTCGAGGTCCTCACCGACGCCGGCTACCAGCCGGAGATCGCTTACTTCGAGGTCTGCCACGAGCTCAAGATGCTCGTCGACCTGATGAACGAGGGTGGTCTGAACAAGGCCCGTTGGTCCTGCTCCGACACCGCCCAGTACGGCGACTACACCAACACCGTCATCAATGAGGACTGCCGCAAGCGCATGGAATACCACCTGCAGCGCATCCAGGACGGCTCCTTCGCCAAGGAGTTCATCGACGATCAGGATGCCGGCGCCCCGCACTTCAAGGAGCTGCAGGAGAAGTACTCCAACGAGCGCATCGAGACCGTCGGCCCGAAGCTGCGCGCCATGTTCTCCTGGAACAAGGACGGCGTCAAGGACGCCGACGAGGCCAACTCCTTCACCGGCAAGATCGCCCGCGCTCAGGTGCAGTGACATTACGCCATTAGGCTAGACAGCATGCGACAAGCCGCCGTTTCCGTCTCTTCGGAAGCGGCGGCTTCGTTATTCAGGCACGCCGGACAGCACGTGATGGTAGCGTTATCAGCGATACCGTCCAGTCAAGCCCGAAGGAGCGCAGCACCGCATGTTCATCCCACGGTATTACGAAGACCTCACCACCCTGCACGTCGGCACCGAGCCGAACCGCGCCTACTATGTCCCCGCGTCGCAGCGCACGGACACGGTCGGCGAGAAGCGTGCCAATTCCGACCGTTTCCAGCTGCTCAACGGCGACTGGGATTTCAAGTACTACAAGAGCATCTACGACCTTGACGCCGACGTGGAAGCCGCCCGCGCCGCCGGCCGCCCGGCGTTCTGCGACGACGGCTTCGACGGCACCGGCGCCCCCGCTGACCTGGAGTCGTGGGAGCATCGCGCCGCCGTCAGCCACGGCCGCGAGGCCGCCGGCTTCACCGCGATCCCGGTGCCGAGCGTCTGGCAGAACCACGGCTTCGACGGACACGAGTACACGAACGTCAACTACCCGTACCCGCTCGACCCGCCGTACGTGCCGCAGGACGACCCGTGCGGCGTCTACATCCACGAGTTCGAGCACACGCCGAACCCTGACGCCCCGCGCACCTTCCTCAACTTCGAGGGCGTGGACTCCTGCTTCTACGTGTGGCTGAACGGCCGGTTCATCGGCTACTCGCAGGTCTCCCACTCCACCAGCGAATTCGACGTGACCGACGCGCTCGACAACGGCATGAACATCCTCGCCGTGCTCGTGCTCAAGTGGTGCGACGGCAGCTATCAGGAGGATCAGGACAAGTTCCGCATGTCCGGCATCTTCCGCGACGTCTACCTGCTCGACCGTCCGGAGGACGCGGTCCGCGACTACTTCGCGCACACGGCGATCTGGCGCAACGTCGATCCGCGTCTGCTCGACGATCTGACCGACGCCGAGTACGACGCGTCGCCGGTCGACCACGCGACCATCGACGTCGACTTCGCGTTCTACGACGACGCGGACGTGCCGGTGACCGTGCAGCTGTTCGACGCGAACGGCGAGCTCGTCGCCGAAACGCAGGCCGAGCCGATCGACGATGTTGCGGACGACGACGCGACTGCCGACGACGATCTCGAGGAAGGCGAAATCGAGTCGATCGACGAGATCGCCGACGTCGACGACGGCGAGCCGAGCGACGCCGAAAACGCGCTGCACATCGCGATCGCGACCGGCACCGCGTCCCCGACGATCGTCGACACCGACTCCGCCGCCGGCGACAGCGCGTTCCTGCCGACCGCGCACGCGCGGCTCGTCGTCGACGACCCTCAGCTGTGGACCGCCGAAACGCCGTACCTGTACACCATCGTCTACACCACGGCGCACGAGGTCATCACCGACCACATCGGCATCCGCGAGGTCAGCGTCGACGGCAACGTGATCAAGGTCAACGGCAAGCCGATCAAGATCCACGGCGTCAACCGCCACGACTCCGACCCCGTCACCGGCCCGGTCATCAGCGAGGCGCAGATCATGCGCGACCTGACGCTGATGAAGGAGCACAACGTCAACGCGATCCGCACCAGCCACTATCCGAACGCGCCGCACTTCTACGACCTGTACGACAAGCTCGGCTTCTACGTGATCGGCGAGGCCGACGACGAAAGCCATGGCACCGACGTCGCGATCGCCAAGGACGACAGCTGGGACGCGCACGCCCAGCGCTGGCCGCGTCTGATCGCCGACAATCCGGCGTGGATCGCGCCCACCGTCGACCGCGTGCAGCGGGCCGTCGAGCGCGACAAGAACCACGCGTCGATCATCTTCTGGTCGATGGGCAACGAGTGCGCGTACGGCTGCACGTTCGAAGCCGCGCTCGAATGGACGCACGCGTTCGACCCGAGCCGCCTGACCCACTACGAGTCCGCGCGCTACGTGACCGCCGACCGTGAATACGATTTCAGCCATCTTGACGTGCATTCGCGCATGTACCCGTCGATCGAGGACATCGACCGGTACTTCTCCGAGGAGGGCCCGCGCACGCCGGACGGCAAGCGCGACGGCACCTTCGGCGGCGACGATGGCGACAACGGCGTCAAGCCGTACTTCATGTGCGAGTTCTGTCACGCGATGGGCAACGGCCCGGGCGACCTCGAGGACTACTTCGACCGCATCCAGCGCTACGACGGTCTGGTCGGCGGCTGCATCTGGGAATGGTGCGACCATGCGATCGACCGCGGCACGAATGCGGCCGGCCGGCGCGAGTACGCGTACGGCGGCGACTCGGGCGAGTACCCGCACGACGGCAACTTCTGCATGGACGGCCTCGTCTACCCGGACCGCACGCCGCACACCGGCCTGCTCGAGTTCAAGAACGTGTACCGTCCGGTGCGCGTCGCCGGATTCGACCCGGCCGCGGGTACGGTCACGCTGCACAACTACTACGACTTCCTCAACACCGCCGACGCCGGCCTGTTCCTCGACTTCACGCTCGTGGTCGACGGCCGCCCGGCCGTCAACGCGAGCTGGGAGGAGGACGCGGCCGCGGGCGATGCGTTCCGCGTGGAGCATCCCGGCAACTACACGCCGGCCATGCCCGCGATCGAACCGCACGGCGAGACGACGGTCGAACTGCCGACCGCAATCCGCGCGGCCATCGCCGAACTGGGCGAGCGCGGCGCGGGCAAGGCGACGCTGCTTGTGCGCACGTATCGTCTGACCGACGACGGCGTGCTGCTCGCCGGCTTCCCGCTCGGCTTCGACGAGGTCGCCGTGCCGACGGCTGACCCGCGCAACCAGACCGTGGTCGCGCTGCTCGAGGAGGCGCGCGACGAGGCCGGTGCGGCTGGTGCGGCCGGTGCCGAGGACGGTTGCCGCGGTTGCGGCGAAGGTGTCGAGGGCAAGGGCTGCTGCGGCGGTTCGTGCGGCGACTGCGGCAATGATGAGGCGCGCGGCAAGTCGTCGTGCGACGGTTCATGCGCAGACGGCGACCGCGGCGACGCGCACGTCGGTTCCGCGATTCCCGCGCTGCTCACCGTCAGCGAGACGTCCGCGGCGATCACCGTCGAGTCTCCCGACTTCCGCTACGCAATCGACAAGCGCACTGGCCTGTTCTCGGAGATGACGTACGCGAACCGCTCGCTGCTCGATCGCCCGATGGAACTCAACATCTGGCGCGCGCCCACCGACAATGATCGCAATGTGCGCAACGAGTGGGAGCGCGCGCAGTTCGACCGCGCCTACGCCCGCGCATATGAGGTCGATGTGCTGGTCGACGAGGATGATCTGGTCTCCGCCCAGCCCGACGCCGAATCGTCCGTCGTCTCCGACATGGACATGGTCGCGCCGGAAGTCGCCGCACAGACCGAAGGCGAGCCGGAGCTCGTCGCGTCGTTCGGCGACGCGGACGGCGCGCAGACGGTCGACGCCGGTTTCGGCGGCTTCGACGACGGTACGGTGGCCGTGGCTGGCGACGTGACGATTCAGGCCCGCATCGGCCTGGTCGCGCCGATCGTGCAGCGCATCGCCACCGTCGACGCGACGTGGACGATCCATCCGAACGGCGCGATCGAACTGACCATGGACGTGACGCGCGATCCGGCGTTCCCGTTCCTGCCGCGCTTCGGCCTGCGCCTGTTCGTGCCCAAGGCGCTGCACGACGTGACGTACTGCGGCCTCGGCCCGATCGAGAGCTACGTCGACAAGCGCCGCGCCAGTTGGCACGGCGTGTTCGCCGGCACGCCGCAGACGCTGTTCGAGCCGTACATCAAGCCGCAGGAGAACGGCAACCACCACGATTGCGACTGGGCGTCCGTGGCCGGCGACGGCATGGCGCTCACCATGTTCGGCGGCGTGGCCGCCGGCGCTGCGGATGATGCGGCGGACGCTGCGGGAGAGGCGGCAACGGCTGATTCCGCGCCGTCCACGTTCGACTTCCAGGCGCTGCCATACACGGCCGAGGAGCTCACGCACAAGATGCACAACAGCGAGCTCGAGGAGTCCGCTTCGACCGTGGTGTGCGTGGACTACGCGCAGTCCGGCATCGGCTCCAACAGCTGCGGCCCGGCCCTGATCAAGCAGTACCGCCTCGACGCGGAGCGCTTCACCTTCGCCGTCGGCTTCGTGCCCTCGGTTCGCTGATCCGGACGCTATAAGCCAAGTGCCATAAACCAACGAAAGCCGGTTGCCACACCTCACGTGGCAACCGGCTTTCGTTTATGCAGTCCGATGGTCTACCGCAGGGAGCGGCGGAATGGGGGAGCGGGGAGGCTGGACCCGTTGAAGAGGGGCGCGGGGCCCCAGCTGCGCCACGCGTAACGCACGGCCGTTGGATGGGCGACGGCGGGGGAGCGCAGCGTGACCGTGTCGCCATGATGTCCATCCCCGAGCACGATGACCGCGTCGGCCGGGTGGAAGACGCCGTCTTCGCCAGCCAGTTCGAAGCCGGAGTCGCCGGCGTCGCGGTGGACCGGATCGTCGTTTGCCGCGTTGTTGCCGGGATCGCGTCCGTACGTGCCGGGAACCGTACCGTCGAAATGCAGCCCGTTCGCGTGATCGAGCCGCAGCGTGACGGTGCCTGTGGCGGTATTGACGACCGTCGCATCGACCGGCGTCGGCCCGTCCACGGCGATGTCGTCGCGCCCGTACACGTTGCGCAGCGCGCAGTCGGCGAGACGTTCGCCGGGCGTGCGCTTGTCGGTCGGGTGAATGTTGTCGAATTCTCCGCAGTCGATCGTCGCGATCGTGAACACGTTCGCGATCGTACGTGCCGCATCCCACTGCGCTTCGCGGATCACCGGCCAGTGCAGCGGATCGGCGTGTGCCGCGGCCGTGCGCTTGTCGATCCACTGCGGCAGCTGCACGATCAGGAACGGGATCGCCGTCGCGCCCGACGCAATGCCGTCGCCGGACGGACTGACCACGCTTCCCCCATCATTCTGCGCGCCGATTCGGGAAACGTCCTGTGATGGTGAGGCCGCGACCGCACCGGAACCACGCCACAGTCCCCGCCATTCGTCCACGAGCAATCCCAGCAGTTCACGGTACGACTCGCAATGAGCCTCGTCCTCCTCGCCCTGATACCACAGGAACCCGGCCACACCGTACGGTGCGACGCGTTCGATCATCGTGCCGAACGGTCCGGTCGGCCGGTACTGCGAGGTCGGCGTGACCGGCGGCGGCCACGGGCATTCTCCGTATCGCGCGTTCAGTGTGTCCCACGTGATGTCCGGCTCCGCCGCGCGCGCGGCTCCGATAGCGTCGTTCCACGCGTCGAACTTTGTCTGCCACGCCGTCGTTTCCGCGGCGAACTGCGCGTCCGTCTTGCCGGCGATCGCCGCGTCGAACCGCGCGAGATACCCGCGTCCGGCCTCGCACGTCTCCAGCGTGGCGCGGCTCATCCACGAGGTGATCGACGTGCCGCCGATATAGCAGTCGATGATGCCGACCGGCGTGTCCGGGCCGAGTTCGGCGCGTAATTTGCGTGCGAAGTGGTATGCCACAGCGGACATATAGCCGCTGGTTTCCGGCCTGCTCGTCACCCAGCCGGACTGCGCTTCCGCGGTCAGGTCGACGACACCGGTTTTCGGCGTGTTGTAGAAGCGCAGCAGCGGATCAGCGCTGGCCGCGGCGGCCTTGTCCGCATGCTCGCTGTTGCGCAGTTCGAGTTCCATGTTGCTCTGTCCGCCGGCGAGCCAGACTTCGCCGACAACGACGTCGGAGAACGTGAGGGTCTCGCATGACGGTTCGTGCGTTGCGTCGCGTGGTGTTTCACGTGAAACAAGCAATGTGTAGGTACCGCCGGCCGGTACCGCCGGCAACTCGACCAGCCAATGCTTGCTCGCGGTGACGATGGACGCCGCGCGCAGAGTCTCGGTTTGTGAGCCTCCGTTTGTGCTCTGCAGTTCGACGTGGATGACCGATCCGGCCGGTGCCGTGCCGAAAACAGGAATGGGTCGATTGCGCTGCATCACCATGTGATCGCTGAACACGGCGGCCACGCGCAGCGATCCGCTGACGGTGCGGTCCTTCGCGCCGGAGGAGGCGGTTTTGGTGCTGGCGTCCGATCCCGGTGCGGGGCCGGTGGCAATGGGTTTGCTCATGATGCTTCCTTGATGGGTCGTATGGGGGTGTCCGATGGGTGCCGGTCAGTCGTTCCAGACGGACGGGCCGAGCGATTCAATGAAGGCGGCGAGTTCGCGAGCCATTTCCTCGTGCTCCGCGACGCGCGGATGGCCCGGAGTGGCCACTCCGTTGCGCGAGTAGAGGAAATGGTAGGCCACGGGTGCATGACCGACCGAAGCGGACGGTCCGGCCGGACGATTTCCGGCAGAGGCGGCGTGTTCCGCGGCGGCCCCCATGCCCAGTTGGCACAATGCAGCCAAATCCTGCGCTTCGGCGGCCAGATCGGCGTTGAACGTGTACACGGCCTCGTCGATCGCCCGGTCCCATGCCGGGTCGTGCCGCAGCATAGTGGTGGTGCAGATGATCGTCGCATGCGGATACCGTTCGTGCAGCGACCGCAGGAAGTCCACGTACCGTGAACGCCAGTGCGCCGCCTGCTCGCCGTGATAGTCGCGCGCCATGAAATCGTCCGGATGCGCATCGTTCTGGCCGATCGCGATCACCACGACCTGCGGCGTGTACCGCGCGAAATCCCACGGCTTGGTCTCGCCGAGCGTTGGATTGTATTCGACGCGGTCCCAGATGCTCTCCTGCCCGATATAGTCCGGTCCGCGGAACCAGCCGATGCCATCGATCAGCGACGCGCCGCCCTGCGACACGTCGTGCAGCGCGGCGCCGAGCCTGCGCGCCGCGATCGCGCCGTACGACATCCACGCGTTGCTGTACGAACTCAGATCGACGTCCGGATCGAGCTGGCCGACATACAGCGCGGCCTCGTTGCGCTCGCCGCAGGACACCGAATCGCCGAAGATCTCCATGCGCCGGACGGGCGCGGGGTCGAGCGGCGGCAGCACGCGCGCGCCGGCGTCGAGCCCGAAGCCGAACAGCTGCACGTAATGCTGGCCGTCCTGCCGTTTGCACACGATTGCCGTGTGTTCGATGTTCGGCAGATTGTCGGCGAGAGTGACAGTGACCGGCGTCGCCGTTGCGCCGGCGGAGGAGTTCGGGAGCGCGTTCGTCCAGCCGGTGCCGAACGGCGTGCGCGGACTGGCCGGTGCGGGGAGTTCGACTGATGTCTCGGGCTGCATGTCGTCGGTCGGATCGTGTGATGCGGTGCTGCTGTTGGGCATGTCGTTGAGTCCGGCGAATCCGGACGGGATGCGTACTTTGGCGGTCACGCCGTCGATGATGACTTCGAGATGGCTGTCGCCGTAGTTCCAGTAGTTGATGAGATCCGCGGTCAGCGACGTGCCGGTAAAGCGGAATGCGACCTGCGTGTACGGGTAGACCCAGATCGGTCGGGTCGGGTCGGCGTCGTCGATGCGGCCCATCGTGCGCAGTGCCGGATCGTTGGGGGCGATGATGACTCGTGCGTCGTTGCTGTCTATCATGACTTGTCCTTTGCGTTGTTATCTGCTGAACAGCTGTCCAGCCGGTGTATTCGATGCCGCGACGCGCCGTCGCACAACACCTTAACCGGTTCATAAAAACATGATACACTCGTCGTGGACGTTATCAACTACCAATCGGTCGCTAACGGAATCGACCGATGCGTACCAATGCAGAGAAAGGAATCATCGATGACTCTCCCCATCGTCCCCGACGCCTTCATGTTCGGCACCGCCACAGCCTCCTATCAGATCGAAGGTGCAGCAACCGAAGACGGACGCTGCCCGTCCATCTGGGACACCTTCTCCCACACCCCTGGCCGCACGTTCAACGGCGACACCGGCGACGTGGCCACCGACTCGTACCACCGCTACAAGGAAGACATCGCGCTGCTCAAGGAGCTCGGTGTCGACGCCTACCGCTTCTCCATCGCCATGCCTCGCATCGTGTCCACGGAGGGCGGCCCGACCAACGAGAAGGGCCTTGATTTTTACGAGCGCGTTGTCGACGAACTGCTCGCCAACGGCATCAAGCCGTGCGCCACGCTGTACCACTGGGATCTGCCGCAGTATCTCGGCGACAAGGGCGGCTGGCTGAACCGCGACACCGCCTATCGCGTGGCCGACTACACGCGCCGCGTGGCCGAACGCCTCGGCGATCGCGTCGACACGTGGATCACCCTCAACGAGCCGTGGTGCTCCTCGTACCTGAGCTACGGCGCGAGCGAGCATGCGCCGGGCATGGGCGGCGGCCCGGTCGCGTTCGAGGCGGTGCATCATCTCAATCTCGCCCACGGCCTGATGACGCAGGCGCTGCGTGACGAACTCGGCGACGCGGCCAAGGTCGCCGTCACGCTCAACCTGCAGTTCAACCGCGGCGACGCGGACGCCGTGCATCGCACCGATCTGATCGGCAACCGAGTCTTCCTCGACCCGATGCTGCGCGGCTACTATCCGGACGAACTGTTCGCCGTCACGCGCGGCATCTGCGACTGGTCGTTCGTCAAGGACGGCGATCTCGAGCAGATCCACCAGCCACTCGACCTGCTCGGCATCAACTACTACTCAACCGGTTTAGTCGCCATGAGCGACCGTCCGCAGTTCCCGCAGTCCATCGAGGCGACCACGTTCCCCGGCTGCAGCGACATCGACTGGCTGCCGACGCCGGGCGAGCACACCGAAATGGGCTGGAACATCGACCCGAACGGCCTGTACGACCTGCTCGTGCGCGTGCACAACGACTACCCGGAAATGCCGATGTTCATCACCGAAAACGGCATCGCGTGCGCCGACGAGCTCGTCACCGAAACCGACCCCGCGACCGGCGACACCGTCAAGGCCGTGCACGACGACAAGCGCATCGCCTACCTCACCAGGCACTTCGACGCGGCCCGCCGCGCGATGGAGGCCGGCGTGGATCTGCGCGGCTACTTCGTGTGGTCCATGCTCGACAACTTCGAGTGGGCGTTCGGCTACTCCAAGCGCTTCGGCATCATCTACGTGGACTACGCGACGCAGGAACGCATCCCGAAGGACAGCTTCAAGTGGTACCGGCAGCTCATCGCCTCCCGCGAGCTGCCGGCGCTCTGAAACCCGGTTTTCCGGTATGCTTCCGTGACCCTTGACCGGGGCTCCTTCGGTCGGTTTTTGCGACACCTCATGGTGGTTTTCGGCTGCACAAAGCCCTTTGTGCAGCCGAAAACCACCACGGTCAGGAACGTTTCGTCGCAACGGGCTCGTGCGCTATGCCGCAGAATGAGCCCTGAGGTATTCGCGCAGGAACGGCACGGCGAAGTCGACTTCGCCGCGTTCCGTTTCACGGATGACGTAGGCGTCGAGCAGCCGCTTGCGGTAGTTGGCTGCATAGTTGTCGCTTTTGCCCATACGCTCGGCCACGGCGGCAGTGGCGACAGGCCCGTCGTAAGCGGCCATCGCCTCCAAATAAGCGCGATCGTTGCGTGACAGGCCATTGAGTTCGGGAATGCACACAGCATTGTCGAGATCGGTGCGGGCCTCGGCGATGCCATCTCGCACGTCCTGATCGGTGACCGTGCTGGACATGCGCATATCCGCGGCATCCCAGATGGCGTAGCCGACCAGCTGGATCATGTAAGGATAGCCGGCGGTCGCTTCGGCCGCTTGGTCGAGCTGGCTATCGGAGATGGTCATGCCGGATTCCCGAAAGGTCGTGGCGAAGGCCGAACGCACGTCGCCGATCGGAATGTCGGCCAAGACGTTGGTTTTGGCTCGGCGCAGGAACGTGATGACCTCGTCGTTGAACAGGTCGGACAGCATCTGCGGCAGTCCGGCGAAGACAATGGCGATGTTCCGCCGTGCCCTGATCTGATGCTGCACCGCCGTGGCAAGGGCGATGAGATCCGCACGGTCGGCAGCCTGCGTTTCGTCGATGGTGATGAGCAGGCCGGCATGTTTCTTGTCCAACGCAATAAGGCGTTCGGCCATTGCCTTGCGCAAGGTGTCCGGCATACGTTTGGGAGACAGTTCCGCTTCGCCGAGACTGATGCTTGCTCCGGCAAAGCTCAGTGACGGTTTGATGGACAATCGATCAAGAAGACCGTCAGCGTTCCTCAATTCACCGACCAGCCGTTCGCACAGTCCCTCGGACGCGGTTTCTTCGATGACATCCCAATGCCGTGCCCTTGCCTTGTCCCCGAATACGGTGAGTATGACGGTTTTGCCGGTGCCGCGCGCGCCGGTGACCAGCATGATGCGTCCGGGGGCGCCAACGCCGTTGTCCAGCCCTTTTTCAAAGTTGCGAATGACCTTGGCTCGGCCGATCAGCAGAGGCGGCTCTCCGCCGGCAGTCGGCTTGAACGGGTTCTCCAGTGCGCGCATAAACCCCTCCTCATCCTTGATATATAGCTAAATCAAAAATATCAAAAATATCAAAAGAATCAAAAAGCAGTGGGCCGTCGAATTCCGGCAGTGAGTTGCCGAGGTTTGGGTACCGGGGCATCGAGCACAGGCGCAGTGGCATGACACGCCGCAGTGGCAGAACTTAACCGGTTGAGCTATAGTGATGATCAACTCAACCGGTTAAGTTATCGGCGGGCGATGATCCGGAAGTCGGACCGCAAGCCTGCGCCGCCGTCAGCGATGCGCAGACACAGCCACACGGTGCAGGATAATCGAGTTGAGGGAGACCGGCGCGGGCGCCGGCCATGGAAGGAAAGAACAAGCAACCGAAAGGATTGACGATGACGTCGAAAGTGAGGAAGACCCTGCGTCGAGCAATTGCCGCGGTGGCCGCAGTCGCCTCCCTGATGTCCGTCGCAGCATGCGGCGGCAATTCGTCAAGCACGGCCGCCGACGGGACGGTGGTGAGCATCTTCAACGGCACCACCGGCACATTCAACGAGAACTTCAACCCGTTCTCGCCCACCGCGCTCGGCCCGACGCTGGGCGTGATCTACGAGACGCTCTACTGGTACAACCTCGCCTCCGACGAGGCCCCGAAGCCGATGCTTGCCACCGGATTCAAGTGGAACAAGGATGGCTCCGAAATGACCGTCACCACCCGCGAGGGCGTCAAGTGGCAGGACGGCGAGCCGTTCTCCGCCCGCGACGTCGCCTTCACCTTCAATCTGATCCACAACACCCCGGCGCTCAACACCAACGGAACCGCCGCCACCGCCGAGGTCATCGACGACAACCACGTCAGGATCATCTTCGACAAGGGCAAGAATCCGGCGAAATTCAAGGGTGCCTACATGCAGGAGGGCGGCATCCTTGGCGGCCAGGCCATCGTACCCGAGCACATCTGGAAGAACGTCAAGGACCCGATGAACTACACCAATGCGGATCCGATCGGCACCGGCTCGTTTAAGCTTAACCGCTTCACCCCGCAGTCCTACAGCTTCGAGGCGTTCAAGGACTACTGGGGCGGCGCCCCGAAGATCGACGGCGTGCGCTATATCGCCCTCAACGACGCCTCCGCCGCGACCAGCACGCTCATGGCCGGCCAGGTCGACTGGATGAGCGCGTACATCCCCAGCTACAAGATGCTGCTCGAGAACTACCCGCGCATCGCCGCGGTGAACACGCCGCGACTGACCACCGTCGTCATGACCTGCTCCAACGCGGCCGCCGGCTGCAAGGGACCGCAGACCGACACCGCTGTGCGCCAGGCCATCTACTACGGCATGAACCGCACCCAGCTCAACAAGCTCGCCGGCGCAGGCTCCGGGGCGATCGGATCGCCGACCATGCTCATGCCCGACCGCGACGAGAAGTGGATCGCCGACAGCGACCTCAAATACACGCCCAAGACCGCCAATGCCGAGAAGGCCAAGCAGATCCTCGAAGCCGCCGGCTGGAAGATGGGCAAGGACGGCTACCGCTACAAGAACGGCGAAAAGCTGAGCATGACGATCCAGACTGTCGCCGGCTGGTCCGATTACATCCTGATCAACGACACGCTGAAACAGCAGCTCAAGCCGCTCGGCATCGAGATCGTCTCCACGCAGATGGCGTGGAACCAGTGGAACGACAACGAGCAGAAGGGCAACTACCAGCTCTCGCTCGACTCGCTCGGCCTGGGCGTCACCTCCGACCCGTACTACACGTACAACCCGCGCTACCACTCCGAACAGATGGTCAAGGTCGGCGAGACGTCCGGCGGCCAGAACTACGCGCGCTACTCGAACCAGAAGGTCGACGATGCGATCGAGGCCGCGGCGGCCACCGAGGACGAGAACGAGCGCAAGGCGCAGTACGCGATCGTCCAGCAGGAGATCGCCAACGACGTGCCGTACATCCCGGTCTACATCAACTCGATGCTCACCGAGTTCAACACCGACAAGGTGACCGGCTGGCCCATCGAAGACGACATGTACGCGCTGCCCGCCGCATGGAAGGCGTGGGACATGGGCATCATCCTGCAGCATCTCGAACCGAAGCAGTGAACCGGTTCAGCGACACAGCAAAGGAACATCCATGAAATACGTCCTGAGAAAACTGGGCTTCTACGCCATCGCCCTGTGGGCGGCCCTCACGCTCAACTTCTTCCTGCCGCGCATCATGCCCGGCAACCCCGTCGACCAGCTCATCTCCAAGCTCGCGCAGAAAGGCCAGGTCACCCCGGCCACCCGCCACGCGATCGAACTCATGCTCGGCTCCGACTCGTCCGTGCCGCTGTGGAGGCAGTATCTCAACTACTTCGGCAACATCTTCCGCGGCGACCTCGGCGTATCCGTCACGTACTTCCCGAACTCGGTGACGTCCGTGATCGGCAGCACCCTGCCGTGGACCGTCGGCCTCGTCGGCATCTCCACGATCCTCGCGTTCATCCTCGGCACGCTGCTCGGCACGCTCGCCGGCTGGAAGCGCGGCTCGTGGATCGACAACCTGATCCCCGTGACCACGCTGCTGCAGTCGATCCCGTACTTCTGGCTCGCGCTGATCCTGCTGTACTTCTTCGGACTGAAGAACCCGATCTTCCCGCTGTTCGGTGGCTACGACGTGTGGAGCGTCACGCCCGGCTGGAACTGGGCGTTCATCGGCTCGGTCGTCAAGTACGGCACGCTGCCGGCGATCACGATCGTGCTTTCGTCCGTCGGCGGCTGGATGCTCGGCATGCGCAACATGATGGTCGCCACGTTGTCCGAGGACTACATCCTGACCGCCGAGGCGAAGGGCCTGTCTCGCGGCCGGATCATGACCTCGTACGCCGCCCGCAACGCGATCCTGCCGTCCATCTCCGGTTTCGCGATCTCGCTCGGCTTCGTCGTGGCCGGCTCGATTGTCGCCGAATCCGTGTTCTCCTACCCCGGCATCGGCTTCGCGCTGCTGACCGCCGTGCAGAACAACGACTACGCGCTCATGCAGGGCATCTTCATGATCATCACGGTCTCCGTGCTCGGCGCCAACCTGTTCATGGACCTGATCTACGGCTTCATCGACCCGCGCACCCGCGCCCAGGGCTGAGTCGGGTTCGAGAAAGGACTGATCGAAATGACTACCGCAACCCGTACCGCACACGCGCCGCGCAAGAAGCAGCGCAAGTCGCGCGCCGACTCCATGCTCCCGCCGATGACGCCGAAACTGGCCGTCGGCCTGACGATCGTCGTCGTCATCGCCGCGTTCGCGATCTTCGTGCCGTTCTTCGTCGAGGATCCGAACAAGGTCAGCGACGTCGGCATGACCGCGCCGAGCGCGCAGCACTGGCTCGGCACCACGCAGACCGGCCAGGACGTGTTCGCGCAGCTTGCCTACGCGTGCCGCGGATCGCTGTTCATCGGCCTGACCGTCGGCGTGCTCGCCGTCGCGCTCTCCAGCTTCTTCGGCATCCTCGGCGCTTACGTGGGCGGCGCGACCGACGAGGCGTTCTCTCTGCTCTCCAACGTGATGCTCGTCATCCCGGGCCTGCCGCTCATGATCGTCATCGCCAGCTACATGCCGAACAAGTCGAGCGTGCTCGTCGCCGGCGTGCTCGCCCTGACCTCGTGGGCCGGTCCGTCGCGAGTCCTGCGCGGATTCACGATGTCGGTGCGCTCCCGCGACTACGTGCTCGCCGCACGCGTCGCCGGCGAAAAGCCGTGGCGCATCCTGTTCGTCGAAATCTTCCCGAACCTCATCCCGCTGCTCGCCTCGCAGGCCATGAGCGCGATCATCGCCGCCATCCTCGGCGAAGCCGGCCTGTCCTATCTCGGCCTCGGCGCGACCGACTCGTACACGTGGGGCACGATGCTCTACTACGCGCAGAACGGCATGGCGCTGATTCTCGGCGCGTGGTGGTGGTTCATCCCGCCGGGGTTGTGCATCGCCCTGTTCGGCGCGGCGCTCGCGCTGATCAACTTCTCGGTCGACGAGATCGTCAACCCGAAGCTCAAGGCCGCCACCCGCAGCCAGATCAAGAAATGGAAGCTCGAGGAGAAGGTCGGCAAGGCCAAGTCCGACGCCGAATACACCCCGTCGCCCGTTCCAGCACCCGTCGCAGCCAAGGAGGCAGTCGCATGACCACCGCAACGAATAGCAACGCCGCCAGCTCCGCCGCGTCGGTGAACATTCCGACCAACGTGCTGCCGCCCGTCTACGAAACCGACCCGGTGCTCGAAGTCGACGACTTCTGCGTCGAATACCGCGCCGAGAAAACCGTGCAGGCCGTCAAGCACGTCAACTTGAAGCTCGGCCGCGGCGAGGTCCTCGGCCTGGCCGGCGAATCCGGCTGCGGCAAATCCACGCTCGCATACGGCATTAACCGCTTGCTCAAGCCGCCGGCGGTCATCACGTCCGGCCGCGTGGTCTTCAACTCGCGCGAAGGCTACCCGATCGATGTGCGCGCGCTCGAAGGCGACGACCTGCGCATGTTCCGCTGGGAGAAGATCTCGATGGTCTTCCAGGGCGCGATGAACTCGCTCAACCCGGTCAAGAAGGTCAAGGACCAGCTCGGCGACGTGTTCACCACGCATCGCCCGGACATGAGCCGCAAGGAGCGTCTCGACAAATGCGGCGAGCTGCTCGAGCGCGTCGGCGTGGACCGCAACCGTCTCAACGCCTACCCGCACGAGCTGTCCGGCGGCATGCGCCAGCGTGTCATGATCGCGATGGCGATGGCGCTCGACCCGCAGGTGATGATCATGGATGAGCCGACCACCGCGCTCGACGTGGTCGTGCAGCGCGAGATCCTGCGCGAGATCACCAGGCTGAAGGACGAATTCGGCTTCGCGGTGATCTTCATCACGCACGATCTGCCGCTGCTGCTCGAAATCTCCGATCGTATCGCCGTGATGCGTAAGGGCGAAATCATCGAAATGAACGACGCGATGAGCCTGTACACCAACCCTCAGCAGGAATACACGGCCAAACTGCTGTCCAGCTTCCCGTCGCTGACCGGCGACCGCGGCGACTTCATCCGCACCGGTTCTGAAGATCTGGCCGAAGGCACGTCGCCGTTCGCCACCAAGGAGTGAATCATGACCACGCTTGAATTGAGGGACGTCACCAAGCAGTTCGACCTGCGCGCGGGGCTGAAGACTACGAAGTTCACGGCCGTCAGCCACGCGAGCTTCACGCTCGAGTCGGGCAAAACCGTCGCGTTGGTCGGCCAATCCGGTTCCGGCAAGTCGACGATCGCGAAGATGATCCTCGGTCTGGAGGTGCCGACCGAAGGTCAGATCCTGATCGACGGCAAGCCGGTGGACCACCACGGGCGCAAGGCGGATCACATCTTCCGCAAAACCGTGCAGATGGTGTTCCAGGACCCGTATGCCTCGCTCAACCCGTTCCACACGGTCGAGCATCACATCGCCCGCCCGATGAAGCTGCACCACCCGGGCATGACAACGGAGGAGGTGCATAAGCGCGTGATCGAGCTGCTCGACCGCGTGCGCCTGACCCCGGGCGAGGACTTCGCCAAGCGCCTGCCCGGCGAGCTGTCCGGCGGCCAGCGCCAGCGCGTCGCGATCGCGCGTGCGCTCGCTCCCGAGCCGAGCATCCTCATCGCCGACGAGCCGGTGTCCGCGCTCGACGTGTCCATCCGACTCGGCGTGCTCAACCTGCTGGCCCGCCTGCAGCGCGAGGAAAACCTCGGCGTGCTCTACATCACGCACGACATGGCCACCGCCCGCCACTTCTCCGACGAGATCATGGTGATGCGCACCGGCGAGATCGTCGAGCGCGGACCGGCCGACGACGTGATACTCCACCCGAAGAGCGAATACACCAAGACGCTCATCGGCGCCGCCCCCGACCCGGAGCGCAGGCTCAAGGAGCTCATGGCGCAGAGGGCCGCCGCATAGTCCCGCACCAACCACCGCGGAGTCGCCGCGCTCGCCGCGCGCTCACCGCGCAATCCACCGCACAGTCATACAGAAAGCACAGCAATCATGTCCCACACACCGCACACGTTCGCGCCGATCAGCGAAGGCTGGACCGTCCGCGCACTCAACCCGCAGGTCGCACCGGCCGAACTGCGCGACGTGATCGCCGCCGGCATCTCGGCCACCGTTCCCGGCGAAGTCACGCTCGACCTCGTCGCCGCGGGACTCATCGACGAACCGTTCGACGGCGACAACGAAACCAAACAGCAGTGGATCGGCGACGTCGACTGGCAGTACGAGACGACGTTCGACTGGCACGCCAACGGTCGCACGCGGCACGATCTGGTCGCGTACGGGCTCGACACGGTCGCGACCGTCACGCTCAACGGCCAGCTCGTCGGCTTCGCGCAGAACTACCACCGCTCCTATCGCTGGGATGTGCGCGGCCAGCTGCGCGACGGTGAGAACACGCTCATCGTCACGTTCGCCTCCTCCGTGCGCGAATCCGACCGCCGCGAACAGGAGCTCGGCTACTATCCGCACACCGAGCATCACGCGTTCAACCAGCTGCGCAAGCCCAGCTACCAGTTCGGCTGGGACTGGGGTATTGACGTGGCGAACGCCGGCATCTGGCAAGCAATCGGCATCGACTCGTGGTCGGGCGTGCGTTTCGCAGCCGTGCGTCCGCTCGTCGACGTGCTGCCGGGCGGCGGTTCTGCGGACGATGGTTCCGTGACCGGTGTGCTCAAAACCACCGTCGAGATCGAACGTGAAGGCAACGGCCGCGTGATGGGCGTCGGCGACGCGCACGTCAGCCAGACGCCCGTGCCCGTCAGCGTGACCGTAAGCGGGCCGGGGCTGGACGAGCCGACCACCGTCGCCGGCGAGGTCGAATACGGTCGCAACACGGCGACGATCACCTCGATCGTGCCGAACGCACAGCTGTGGTGGCCGATCGGCTACGGCGATCAGCCGCTGTACGACGTGACCGTCACCGCCGGGGCGGCTGTGGGCGACAGCAAGACGACGGTCGACGCTCCGGCCGCGAACGTTGCAGACGCTGCGAACGTTGAGACCGCCGACGCGACGTGGTCCGGCCGCGTTGGTTTCCGCACCACCCGCGTCGACACCCGCGCCGACGCAACCGGCCGCCCGTTCCAGATCTACGTCAACGACGTGCCCGTGCACGCGCGCGGCTACAACTGGGTGCCGATCGACGCGTTCCTAAGCCGTGCGGACCGCGCGTTCTATGCGAAGCGCTTCAAGGACCTCGTCGAATCGAACTCGAACATGGTGCGCGCCTGGGGCGGCAGCATCTATGAAACCGACGACTTCTACGATCTGGCCGACGAACTCGGCATCATGGTCTGGCAGGATTTCATGCTCGCCTGCGCCTCCTACCCCGAGGACGCGTCCACGCGCGCCGAAATCGAAGCCGAGGCGCGCGAGCACATCACCCGTCTTTCTCCGCACCCGAGCTTGATCGTATGGAACGGTTCTAACGAGAACTACGTGGCCTACAGCGAATGGTGGGGCGTCAAGCAGGCGCTCGCCGACGACGACAAGCCAGCAAACCAGTATGGCTATGGCGAAAAGGCATGGGGTGACTGGTACTACAGTGAACTGTTCCCGCAGCTGCTCGCCGAGCTCGACCCGACGCATGTCTACCTGCCGAGCTCCCCGATGAGCTTCACGCCGTTCACCGACGCGAACAAGTCCGGCGACGGAACCATGCACATCTGGGACGTGTGGAACCGCGTCGACTACCGCCACTACGCCGACTACACGCCGCGCTTCGCCGACGAATTCGGGTATCAGGCGCCGCCCGCGTTCAGCACGCTCACGCGCGTCGTGCACGACACCGAGCTCGACCCGTTCGGTGCGCAGATGCTCGTGCACCAGAAGGCGTCCGGCGGCAACGTCAAGCTTGCGCGCGGCATGCGCGGCCACCTCACGCCCGGCGACATCGACGACGTGAGCTACGGCGGCGTGGTCAACGGCACGCCCGCCGACGGCGAGCACAGCTGGCTCATCCCGACCGACCGCTGGACCGACATCGAGGACTGGCACTGGGCGTGCCAGCTGCAGCAGGCGCAGGCGATGCGCTTCGGCGTCGCGCACATGCGCTCGCTCGAGCCGGTCAACGCGGGCGCGCTGATCTGGCAGCTCAACGACGACTGGCCGGTCGTTTCGTGGGCCGCGGTCGACTACTACGGCCAGCGCAAGCCCCTGTGGTACGCCTCGCGCGAGTTCTTCGCGCCGCGCTTCGCGACGATCCAGCCACGCACGTCCGAGCCGTTCCGCGCCGACCACAGCTGGGAGGGCCAGCCGACCGCGTCCGATCATCTCGAACTGGTGCTGGTCAACGACACGCGCTCGCCGTGGTCCGGTTCGTGGACCGTGCGTCGCATGACGCTCGCCGGCGAGACGCTTGCGTCGCAGACGTTCGACGGCGTGACGGTCGGCGCGTCCGGCAAGCCCGGCGCGCTGTCGCTGACAATCGCCGCCGACGTCGCCGCGTTCGGCGATCCGGCAAACGAACTGCTCGTCGCGACCCCGTCCGCCGCCGCAACGAACAAGGCGGAAGGCCTGGCGTTCGCCCGCGTCATCTACGATCCGGCCGAAGTCATCGACCAGCGGCTCGACCGCACGCCGTTCACGGCGTCCGTCGCGCCGGCTGCGGACCCGGCCGTCGGCGGTTTCGATTTGACCGTCACGGCGCGTGGGTACGTGCGTGACCTGTTCTGCATGGCCGACAAGGTCGACCCGTCCGCGCACGCGGACGCCGGCATGATCAGCCTGCTGCCGGGCGAGACGACGACGCTGCGCATCACGTGCGATCCGGCTGCCTCCGCGGCGATCGATCCCGCCGCATTCGCCGCAGCCAACGTGCTGCGCTGCGCGAACGATCTCAAGCGCTGAAATCGTGCGCAATCCCAAACGTGCGGCGGGGCGTACCACTGCATGTGCCGCTCCGCCGCCGTCATACCGCCGTCCGGCTAGGCTACCAATAGTTGCTGAACAGGTTCAGTTCAGTGTATGACTCAAGGAGAACTGACGCGATGACCATGCCGAAGACGACCATCACTATTACGGATGTGGCCAAAGCGGCCGGCGTTTCGAAAAGCGCCGTCTCCTACGCGCTGAACGGCAAGCCTGGCGTCTCGGACGCCACGCGCGCCAAAGTGCTCGACGTGGCGCGTGCGATGGGTTGGAAGCCCAACAACGCCGCCAAATCCCTGTCCGACGCGAGCATGCGCACGATCGGTGTGGTGCAGCTCGTGGACGACGCCGACAACTTCGGCGCGGGCATGTTCACCATGGACTGCCTCGCCGGCCTGTGCCAGGTGCTGGACCCGCGCGACTATTCGATCACGCTGCGCATGACCGCCGGCGGCGCGCAGGCGGCATGCCACATCTACGAAGAGTGGATCGCGTCCGGAGCGGTCGACGCGCACCTGATCATGGGCGTCGAACTCGGCGATCCGCGACTGGCGCTGTTCCGCGCCCACCCCGAAGCCAAGGCCGTGTTCCTGTCGCAATGGGCCGTGACCAAGGGACTGCCCACCCTGTACAGCTCCGACGACGAGGGAGCCCGCATGGTGGTGCGCTACCTGCACGGACTCGGCCATCGCAACATCGCCCGCATCGCCGGACCGGAGGAATACGTGCACACCATCGTGCGCGATCAGGCCACGGCCGACGAATGCGCCAAACTCGGCATGCGCTGCACCACGCTGCACGGCAAGTATCTGGCCGAAGCCGGCGCGCAACTGTGCCTGACACTGCTGGAATTCGGCGATTCGCCGACCGCCATCGTATGCGACACGGACTCCACCGCCGTCGCGGCCGCCCGCGCCGCCATCTCGCGCGGCGTATCCGTGCCGGGCGATCTGTCGATCGTGGCGTGGGACGATTCGCCGTCCTGCACGTCGGCCACGCCGACGCTGACCGCGCTGCACCGCGACGTGCGCTCGATCGGCGCCAAGGCGGGTTCCATGCTGTTGCGCATGATCGACGGCGAGCAGGTCGACTCCGAGCCGGAGGATCCGTACCGTCTCATCGAACGCGGCAGCACCGCCGCCGTGTCCGCCGCGTGAATCGCTCAGTCATGTTCGTACGAGGGTCCGGTCGACTGACCGGACCCTCGTACAAACTACTTGCGCGCCTACTTGCTGCTACTGCTGGTTCGGGTCCAGCCATCCGATGGTGTAGATCGGGCGATATTCGATGATCCGGGACGATGCTGAATCGGCGGTTCCTGTCTCGACGTTGCCGTCGTGGAAGACGTAGGCATGCGCGAAGCTGTAGTTGCCGGTGGCGAGCAGATTGTTCATGGCGCGGTGACGCGTGTAGTCCTTGCCGGATTTGATTTCGGCCAGCGAAATGGAATCCAGCCCATGCTGGATGACGAAATCCACTTCACCGATTCTGCTGCGGTTGTAATAATGCAATCCGAATCCCTGCGCGGACAGTTCCTGCGCCGCGGCGTTCTCGAAAATCGACCCGTAGTTCATGGTCGAGCGATGGTTGATGATATCCAGATCGACGCTGCGCATCAGACGCGACGTGAGCAGTCCGACATCGTTGAGATACAGCTTGAACGAACTGAGATCGTCGTGCGCGTCCAACGGGTATTCCGGATCCTGCACGCGCGGCGTCGGCAGTGCGATGCCGGCGTTCGCGAGCCAGTCGAATGCGGTTTGCATGTGCGCGAACCGCACGTTTTCGCCAAGTTTGGAGAACTTGAACCGTTTGTTTTCGGCGTTGAGCTGGCTGGGGATCATCTCGTAGACGGTTTTGATGTGCCGCCGTTCAACCGGCGCTCCGACGTACTTGGTGATGTCGTATTCATAGGTGTCGAAAATGGCCTGCTGTGTGTTTCGCACCTTGTTGATGTCCGAAGAATCGACAAACGACTGCACGGCGTCGGGCATGCCGCCGATAAGCAGGTACTTGTACCACAGGTCGGTGAACTTGTCATGCAGGAAATCGGGAATGGGACGATTCCCCTGCAGGCATTCGGAAACGGTGTCCATGGCTGACGCGGGTAATGAGCATGCTGCGCAGAACTCCGCGAAATCCAGCGGATACATGCGCATGGTCTGCAGAAATCCCACGGGAATCGAACGCACGTTGAATACGTCGATGCCCAATAGTGACCCGGAAACGATGACGTCCAGACCCTTCATTTCGGCAAGGAACTTCAGCCATGTAAGCATGTCCTCGCATGCTTGGATTTCGTCGAGAAACAGCAGCGTCTCGCCGGGCGTGATCTGCGTGCCGGAGAGCACGGACAGTCGCAACAGCAAATCGTTGACGTCGGTGGCCTTGGCCACGGTTGTCACGGCTTGCGGCATTTCGATGAAGTTGATTTCGGCGACATGACGATAGTTGGCTGCTCCGAAGTGCCTGATGAGCGTGGTCTTCCCGACCTGCCGGGCGCCGGTGACCAGCAGGCCCTGACGGGTTTTCAAACTCTTCCACGCCATCATCTGCGCATAGGCTTTTCGTTCAATCACGATGGTTCCTTCTCAGGTATTGAAAAGCATAGTATTTCAACGAAAAATATACCAAAATTCGACGTATCATTCCCGTTTTTGCATCTGAATCAGCGCATATGATTCACGTTTTTCATAGCGCTGAGCATGATTTCATTCCCGTTTTTGGACGGCAAAAGGCCGTGGCCTGGCTGCCGATAGGTTATCGGTGGACCAGGTCACGGCCTTTGAGAATGCCTGTCATATGGCCGCCACGGCCGCCGCACTGCCTGCCTTGACGCCTACGGGGAGTCTGCGGCGGCACATGAGCGGTGGTGAGAACTTCTACTTGCGCGCCTGCGTGAGCTGGTAGGCGACCAGCAGCACGGCCAACCAGATCACGCCGGCCACCACCGCGATGCGGTAGCTCGGCGAGAAGCACATGAGCACCACCACCAGCGCGAGGAACGCGAGCACGATGTACGGCATCGCGTTCGCGAGCGGCAGCTTGAACTGGATCTTGTCCAGCGCCTCGTCGCCGTGCAGTCCGGCGAGTTCCGCTGGGCCGTCGCCCGCCGCGACGACCTTGCGGAAATGCACTTCCGTGATCATGATCATCGACCAGTTGATCACGCCGGCGATCGTCGCGATCGACATGAGATAGTTGAACGCGAACGCCGGCCACAGGAACACGACGACCACGGCCAGCGCCGTGATGATCGCGGACGTGATCACGCCGGCCACCGGCACGCCGCGCGAGTTCAGCTTGCCGAGGTACGCGGGTGCGTTGCCTTGCTTGGCGAGTGAGTACAGCATGCGCGAGTTCGCGTACAGGCCGGAGTTGTAGACGCTCATCACGGCGGTCAGGCACACGAAGTTGAGGATGCCGGCGGCCGCGTGCACGCCCACCGAGTCGAAGATCTGCACGAACGGGCTGGACTTGCCGTCGATCGTGTTCCACGGCACCACGGCCATGATCACGCCGAGCGCGCCGATGTAGAACACGAGAATACGCCAGATGATGCCGTTCGTCGCGCGCGGGATCGTCGTGCGCGGGTTCTCCGTTTCGCCCGCGGTGATGCCGATCAGCTCGGTGCCGCCGAAGCTGAACATGACGACGCACAGGGCCATGAGCAGACCGGTCCACTGGCCGTCGGCCGTGCGCTGCATGAGGCCGTGCGGGAAGAAGCCGCCGTCGATCGCGAACCAGTTCGCGAAGCTGGCCTTGATGCCCGAGTCGGTCGGAAGCCCCGCGACGAGCACGGCGAGGCCGCCGAGGATCATCGCGACGACGGCCACGATCTTGATGATCGCGAACCAGAACTCGAACTCGCCGAACTTGCTCACGCCGAGCAGGTTCGCGGCGGCGATGACCACGAGGAACACGGCCGCGGACACCCACTGCGGGATGTTCGGGAACCAGTAGTTGACGAAGCTGCCGACGACTGACAGCTCGACCATCGACACGAGGATGTAGTTGAACCAGTAGTTCCAGCCGCTCACGAATCCGGCGCGCTTTGACCAGTAGCGGGTCGCGTAGTAGCTGAACGCGCCGGCCTTCGGATCCTCGACCGACATTTCGCTCAGCGCGCGCACGATCATGAAGATCGCGAGGCCGCCGACCAGATACGCCAGCAGAATCGACGGGCCGGCCAGCGAAATCGACTCGCTCGAACCGTAGAACAGGCCCGTGCCGATCGCGCCGCCCAGTGCGATGAGCTGAATATGGCGGTTTTTCAGTGATTTGCGCAGCGTCGCCGGCACCGGCACGTCGTCGGTTTCGCGCGACTTGCGCGCCGGCGCGGTGGTCTTGTCGACCATATGCTCTCCAATCTCTCGGTTGTCGCCTGTAGCCGGCGGTCGACGCGACGTGCGGTGTTGCGTTCGGCGCGATGCTGCATGCGTACCTGTAAACGAAGGTATTGTAAGGCCGATAGGTAATGCGGACGTTGTCATATCTCGCCGCACGTACGGTCGACGCGTAAGTTCGTCGCTCGGTCGCGACTCGGTTGTGTTGGTCGCCTCGGTTGCGTCCGGCGCCGACTGCGTCGATACGCTGCATCGGGCCGACGATGTGGGAGAATGTAGGGAGTATGACCGGTCCGCCGTTGCATCGCCTGACCGGCTGTAAACGGCACGATGGGGGTGCGCGATGACGTATATCGAGTTCGACGAGGTGACCAAGGAGTACCCGGCCGGCGAAACGGTGATCCGTGCGCTCGACGGTGCCAGTTTCACCGCGGACGCGGGCGAACTGACCGTCATCCTCGGCCAATCCGGCGCGGGCAAAACCACGGCGCTCAACATTCTCGGCGGCATGGACACGGCCACGTCCGGCCGTGTGGTCGTCGGCGGGCGCGACATCACCGGCCTGCGCAAGCGCGACCTGATCGCCTACCGCCGCACCGACATCGGCTTCGTCTTCCAGTTCTACAATCTCGTGCCGAACCTGACCGCGCTTGAAAACGTGGAGCTCGCCAGCCAGATCTGCCCCGACCATTTCGACCCGGCCGACACGCTGCGCAAAGTCGGCCTAGAGCACCGGCTCAACAACTTCCCCGCGCAACTGAGCGGCGGCGAGCAGCAGCGCGTCTCCATCGCGCGCGCGATCGCGAAGAAGCCGAAACTGCTGCTGTGCGACGAGCCGACCGGCGCGCTCGACTACGAAACCGGCAAGGAGGTGCTGCAGCTGCTGCAGACCATCTGCCACGAGGAGGGCATGACGGTCATGATCATCACGCACAACTCCGCGCTCGCGCCCATGGCGCACAAGGTGATCCGCTTCCGTTCCGGCAAGGTGACGAGCGAGGAGACGAACCCCGCGCCCACGCCGATCGCCGACATCGAGTGGTGAAACGGCGGGTGGTTACGATGGGACGCAAACAGCGGTACGGCAAGATGAGCGGCAAGGCCGGCGGCGCGATTGACGGCGAAGCCGGTGCGGCGGATACGAACGTTGCGGATGATGCCGGCGGCACGGACGCGATGACGAACGTCGCGTACAAGGAGGCGCCAGCGTCTATGACGGATGATGATGACGCTCCGCGGTACGCCGTGAACGTTGGCCGTTCGGCTGCGGACGACGCCGATGATGCGGATGCCGCGGCCGCTGCGGCGTACGAGGATGAACTGGCGTCCGTGTCGGACGACGTGGTGACCGACCGGGGTGCGTACGATGCGTCGGCGGGCGACGCGTACGAGGACGCTGCGGACCGTGCCGCGTCCGGCCGCGGTATGTCCGCCGCGTTCGCGAAGGATACGCTGCGCTGCTGGCTGCGCGGATGGAGGCGGTTCGTGTCGATTGCCGTGATTTCGCTGCTCGGCGTGGCCGTGCTCACCGGCATCTACGCCGGCTGCCGCGACATGTTCCTCGCCGCCGACCGATTCTACGACGCTCAGGGACTGCACGACATCCAGGTGCTGTCCACGCTCGGCCTGACCGACGACGACGTGGCCGCGCTCAAGTCGATCGAAGGCGTGGCGACCGTGCAGCCCGAGCGCAGCCAGAGCGTCGAAACCGAGGTGGACGGCACGGCCAAAACCGTGACGCTCGCCGAAATCGGCACGGCCGAACTTGACCAACCGTATCTGCAGGAAGGCCGCATGCCGGCCGCTGCCGGCGAAGTCGCGGTCACGAAGAAGTTCCTGATGGATAGTGGGCTGAAGATCGGCGACACGCTCACCGTCACGCCGACCGACAATGCCGATAACACCGCCGACGCGACCGACGAGCAATCCCCGCGCTTCCCGACCAAACTCACCATCGTCGGCGAAGTCCTCGATCCCAAGGACGTGAGCAATCCCGACGGCATCGGCAGCAAGGCGTTCCGCCAGACCATCGCCTCCGACTACACGTTCTTCGCGCCGTCCGCCGGCGTGACCGGCGACGTCTACACCGCTATCAGCATCACCGTCACGGGCGCAGTCGACGAAAGCTCGTTCGGCGGCCGCTATGACGACACGGTCCGCGCCGTCGCCGAACGCATCGAGCACAAGGTGCAGACCAGTCGTCAGCAAGCCCGCCGCCAACAGCTCGTCGACGCGGCCCAGGCCAAGCTCGACGCCGCCAAAACCAAGGCCGACAAGCAGTTCGACGACGCGCAGGCGAAACTCGACAAGAGCTCCGCTGACCTGCTCAAAGGCCGCAACGAGCTGGAAACCAATCGCGGCAAGCTCGACGAGAACGAGGCCAAGATCAAGGACGGCGAGCGGCAGATCAAGGACGCGCGCGAGCAGATCGCCAAGGCCAAACAGCAGCTCGACGACGGTCGCGAGCAGCTCAAGACGGCCCGCGCGCAGCTCGACGCCGGCAACGCGCAGCTCAAGTCGGCGCGATCCCAGCTGACCGCCGCGCAAAACGCGCTCGCCGACAAACGCAAGCCGATCGACGACGGCATCGCGCAGGCGAAACAGGGCATCGCCGCGATCGACGGCACGCTGGACGCGATCGGCAAGGCCAAGAACGCGCTCGCCGCACTGCCGCCGGCCGGAGACGCCGCGTCCGGTCGGTCCGCCCGCTCCGGTGCGTCCGGTGCGTCCGATACGGCAGCCGGCAGCACGGTCAACGCCAACAACTCCAACGTCAACGCAGCCAACGCGCAATCCCGCGGCGAATCCCGTGCCAACGACCAGTGGACGAACGTGCGCAAACAGCTCGCCGCGCTCGGCATCAGCGCGCCGCAATCGCAGCCTGACCAGGCCTCAATCAGCGCGCTTGCCGGCCAACTGGACGCCCGGCGCTCCGGCCTCGCCGCACAGCGCGAACAGCTCGCTCAGCAACGCGACCAACTCACCGCCACGCTGCACAACACCATCGCGCCAGCCCAGGCCCAACTCGACCAGCAGCACACGCAGCTCGTCTCGCAGGAACTCAAGGCCGCCGACAGCAACGTCAAACTCAACCAGCAAGGCAAGCAACTCGACGAGACCGCGGCCAAACTCGACGAACAGTCCAAGGAACTCGACAAGCGGGAAACCGAGCTCAAGGACGGTCGCAAGAAGCTCGAAGCCGGCCGCAAGCAGCTGAAAACCGCGGAAGCCAAGCTTGCCGACGGCGAGAAGCAGCTCACCGCCGCGCAGAAGAAGCTCGACCAGAACAAGCAGCAGGTCAGCGATGAGTTCGACCGGCAACAGCAGCGCGTCGACGACATCGCCGAAGCGCGCTGGTACGTGCAGACGCGCTCCGCGATCGGCGGATTCAGCGCGATCAAATCCGACCTGAGTTCGATCGAATCGATCGGCCGCGCGTTCCCCGTCGTGTTCCTGCTCGTCGCCGTGCTCATGAGCCTGACGACCATGACGCGCATGGTTGAAGAGGAGCGCGGCCTGATCGGCACGTACGTTGGGCTCGGCTACGGGCCGGCCGCGATCGGCGCGCGCTATGTGCTGTTCGCCGCGCTCGCCTGCCTGATCGGCGGCGGACTCGGTCTGATCGCCGGATTCATCGGCATTCCGGCGTTCCTGCTCGTCGTGCTGCAGGGACTGTACACCGTGCCCGACGTGCGCTTCGAATACGACTGGCTGACCGGCTCGGTCGGCATCGCGCTGTTCGTGGTCGGCGTGGTCGCGGCCACGGTGATCGCGGTGGCCGGCGAACTGCGGCGCACGCCGGCCGAACTCATGCGGCCGAAGGCTCCGAGGGCCGGCTCGCGCGTGCTGCTCGAACATATCGGGCCGCTGTGGCGGCGCATGAAATTCCTTAACAAGGTCACCGTGCGCAACCTCGTGCGGTTCAAGTCGCGGCTGATCATGACGGTCGGCGGTGTGGCCGGCTGCACCGCGCTCATCGTGTGCGGGCTGGCGATCAGTGACACGGTCGACGCGCTGCCGGTCACGCAGTATCGCGACGTGTACCGGTACGATCTGATGGTCGTGGCGGATCACGACCACGTCGCGTCGCTGCTCGAGCGGCTGCGCGACGATGGCGCGATTGCGGATGCCGATGATGCGTCCGGGACGTCCGGGGCGTCCGGCTCCGGCGATGTGACTGGTGATTCCGATTCGTCCGGCACGTCCGGTTCGTCCGGCACGTCCGATTCGTCCGGTGGGACGGCTTCGGACGCTTCGTTCGCGCTGGCGCGAGTCGAAAACGGCGAAATCACGACCGGCATGAACGAAACGGAAACCGTGCAGATCGTCACCGTGCCGGACGAATCCGCGCTCGACCGGATCGTCGACCTGCGCTCGGCCTCGGACGGCTCGCCGATACGCCTGTCCTCGTTCGAATACGGCCGGCCGAACGGCGTGATCGTTGCGCAAAGCGCGGCGAACGCGCTCGGCGTGCGCGCCGGCGATCGGATCACGCTTAAAAACGGCTCGGCGCAACGCAGGCAGGTGCGTGTCGTTGCGGTCAGCCGGTCGGTGATCGGCTCGGACGTGTACGTGACGGCCGGCGACTACCGGCGGTTCTTCGGCGGGACTGCGGATGGCGGCGCGGGTGCGGGCGAGGCTGCGGCGGCCGGTACGGCTATGGGTTCGGCTCAGGGCTCGGCTGCGGATTCGGCTGCGGATTCAGCCGCAGATTCGGCAAACAGTGACGGCGATTCCGCGAAAGACGCGACCAATGCCGATACGCCGGAAACCGTGGTCGACGGCGTGCAGATGAACACGATTTTCGCGCGATACAGCGGCTCCGACGACGAGCAGATCGCCTACGCGGAACGGCTCGGCAAGGATGCGAACGTGCTCAGTGTGGCGAGCACGGCCGACCTGCGGCGCAGTTTCAGCTTCGACCTGATGGGCGCGGTGGTGGCGCTCATCGTGGCGTTGGCCGGAGGGTTGGCGCTCGTGGTGCTGTTCACGCTCGCCAACACGAACGTGTCGGAGCGCGTGCGCGAAATGGCCACGCTCAAGGTGCTCGGCTTCTTCGACCGCGAAGTGCACCGGTACGTGAACCGCGAAATGATGATCCTAACCGTGCTCGGCGTGATCGTCGGCCTGCCGGTCGGCCGGTGGGTCGGCGGGCTGCTTACGGCGGCGCTGGCCATGCCCGGCATCTACTTCGAGGTGACCGTGCGCTGGCAAAGCTATGCGATCGCCGCGGCGGTCACGCTCGTCTTCGCGCTGCTCGTGCAGGTCTTCACCAATCCGGTCCTCGACCGCATCGACCCCGCCGTCTCCCTCAAATCGGTGGAGTAGCGCCCAGCGCTTTGTCGGGCTTAAACTGCTGCATTCCTTTTTTCTCGGCTCCCCTTGTCAGGGGAGCTGTCACGCAGTGACTGAGGGGTAGTCAGAACCCATCGCATGAAGTCCGACTGGCATGAGGGAAGGGAAAAGTTCAACGAATTGAACTTTTGGGCGAAATGCGCACGATATCGTTACGCGGAAGCATTGAACCGGGACGGTTTTGGTAACGTGCGCGATGATACAGTGTGAACCTGTATTTCTCGAAAGAGCAGGTGGTACATGAGCAACAGCCAACACGATCCGCAGGGCGGCACCCTGTCCTCCGTCGAAAGCCTCGACGAACACAACCAGATGGCCCGCGGCCTGAACAACCGTCACGTCCAGTTCATCGCCATCGGCGGCACCATCGGCACGGGTCTGTTCCTCGGCTCCGGCAAGTCGATCGCACTGACCGGACCGAGCATCATCTTCGTGTACATCGCCGTCGGCGTCATCATGTTCCTGCTGATGCGCGCCATCGGCGAACTCATGTACCGCGACCCCAGCCAGCACACGTTCATCAACTTCATCCGCCGCTATCTCGGCAACGGCTGGGGCAAGTTCGCGGGCTGGTCGTACTGGATCGTGCTCGTGCTCATCGGCATGAGCGAAATCACGGCCGTCTCCACGTACTTCATCACGTTCTTCGACACGTTCGGCATCGATCTGGCCCACTGGAAATGGCTGATCGAACTGTGCTTCCTCGCCGCTCTCGTCACGATCAACCTGATCGCCGTCAAGGCGTTCGGCGAGGCGGAATTCTGGTTCTCGATGATCAAAATCACGCTGATCTGCGCGATGATCGCGACCGCGGTCGTCATGGTCGTGATCGGCTACCACTACGACGCCGTGCAGATCACCGGGCAGGACGGCGTCTCGCCCGGCGGCCATGCGGGACTCGACAACATCACGAACAACTTCTCGATCGCGCCGAACGGCTGGCTCGCGTTCCTCATGAGCTTCCAGATGGTGTTCTACGCCTACGAGATGATCGAATTCGTGGGCGTCACCGTCTCTGAGACGCAGAACCCGCGCAAGGTGCTGCCGAAGGCCGTCAACGAGATCATCGTGCGCGTGCTCATCTTCTACGTGGGCGCGCTGCTGGCGATCATGTGCATCGTGCCGTGGACCACGTTCAAGCCGAACGCGGACGGCTCGTTCGCCTCGCCGTTCATCATGGTGTTCCAGTACGCGGGACTCAAGTGGGCGGCCGCACTCGTGTTCTTCGTGGTCATCACCGCGGCATCGTCGGCGCTGAACTCGCTGCTGTACTCGGCCGGACGCCACCTGTACCAGCTGGCCGTCGAATCCGAATCGCCGACGTTCCAGAAGCTCGGCGTCGTCTCCAAGCGTCAGGTGCCGGCGCGCGCGATCCTCGCGTCCGCGGCGCTGATCCTGCTCTCGCCGGTCATCAACGCGCTGCCGGGCGTCTCCGGCGCGTTCGTGCTGTTCGCGTCCGCGTCGTCCGCCGTGATCATCTTCATCTACACGCTGACGATGATCGCGCACCGCCGCTACCGTCGTTCCGCCGACTTCATCCCGGACGGATTCGTGATGCCGGCGTGGCGTTTTACCAACACGCTGGCGATCGCGTTCTTCGTGTTCGTGTACTGCACGCTCTTCCTGGCCGACGACACGCGCGGCTCCGCGATCGCCGGTCTGGTGTGGCTCGCGGTGTTCGGCGGCTACTGCCTGCTGCACGAGCGGTTCGAGTCGCGCGACCTCAAGGAGGCGCTGGGCAGGTAGCGGCTTTTTGTTGGCACAAGGCTGACTCGGGCCTGCGCGCACGGCTGGTGGAGCTGTGCCGTCTGCTGGATGTCCCAGCATCAGACCCGGGCTTGCATGCACGGGCTGGTGTGAGCTCGGCGTGGGTTTGCGCGGACCCGCATGAGACCGTAAGTATGCGCCGATGACGTGGGGGCTGCGGGCTTGCTGCCGTTTCACTCCTTCGAAACGGCAGCAAGCCCGCAGCCCCCACGTCATGTTGGCATACATACGGCCGGTTGGCCGGTGCGGGCGGCTTCACGCGAGTGCCTACATGCCTACACGGGTTCTCCCGATGGGACGCGTGGCCGATCAGGCGGTCGGGGCGCTAGGGGAGAGGTAGTCGGCGGCATTGGTGGGGCTGGACGGGACGGCATGACCCTCGGTCACGGTGCCGAGGCCGGCGAGGTACGCCTCGCGGCCGGCCTCGATCGCGTGCTTGAATGCGCGCGCCATCACCGGGATGTTGCCCGCGGAGGCGATCGCCGTGTACGCCATCACCGCGTCCGCGCCCATCTCCATCGCTTCGGCGGCCTGGCTCGGCCGGCCGATGCCCGCGTCGATGATGACCGGCACGTGCGCGTTCGCGATGATCACCTCGATGAAGTCGCGCATGCGCAGGCCCTTGTTCGAACCGATCAGCGAGCCGAGCGGCATCACGCACGCTGCGCCCGCGTCCTCCAACTGCCGCGCCGCGATCGGATCCGGGAACATGTACGGCATCACCACGAACCCCTCCTTCGCGAGCATTTCGGTCGCGCGGATCGTCTCCGCGTTGTCGGGCAGCAGGTACTTCGTCTCGTGCTCGATCTCGACCTTTACGAAATCGGTCTCGCACACCTCGCGAGCGAGCCGCGCGATGCGCACCGCCTCCTCCGCGTTGCGCGCGCCCGACGTGTTCGGCAGCATCGTGATGCCCTTGGGAATGTAGTCGAGCAGGTTGTTTTCGGTGGTGCGGCAGCGGCGCAGCGCCATCGTGACGATCTGCGTGCCCGCGTTCTCGATCGTGGCTTTGATGAGGTTGAGATCGTAGCGGCCCGAGCCGAGAATGAAGCGGCTCGTGAACTTGTGCCCGCCGAGGATGAGCGGGTCGGCCTCGCCGGTGGCGATCGCGTCGTAGGCGTGGGCGTCCGGCTCGGGCAGTAGGGCGGTGTTCGTCGCGGTGCCGACGAGCTCGTCGAGCGTGGGCTCGCTGGTGGATTCGTTCGTGGTCATGGTTACTCCTTTGTATTGAGACTTATTGAGATCGGTGTGAGATTGGTGTGATGCGGATTGCCCGTCCGTCGCCATGCGTCCGGCGGCGCGCGGCCTCAGCCGCCCTGCACGAACGTGACGATCTCCAGGGTGTCGGTGCCCTTGAGCATCGTCTCCGCGCGCTTGGCCCGCGGCACGATCGCCCCGTTCAGCTCGACGGCGACGCGTGCCGCCCTGAGTCCCTTGCGCTCGAGCAGATCGGCGACGCTGATCGGCTCGTCGAGCGTTTCCTCCTGACCGTTGACGATCATCGGTTCCCCTTCCTCTTCCGGGTTGGCTTTCTGGGTATGGTTCCGGGTGCTTTGCCCGCTCGCGCGGCATTCGGTCCCGGACGCGCGGCACCGAGGCCGTGCGTCCGTGGAACCGCCGGGACCACGGCCGGGCGCCACGAAAAAAGGGTCGCTGAAGCAGCCGTACCCTGTAAGGTGGTGCGCCCCTTCATGACCCTTGTGCAAGTACCACTAGTTGTTGTTCTGTTGTTCTTCAGTTGTCGTCGCAGCCCGCCGGAATCCCATGCGCCTGCTGGTCGGTCGCGTCCGCAGTCGTGTCCACGGTTGCGTTGCGAGCGGCACGTCTGTGGACATGCCGCCGCGGGCTTGCCGTCGGATCCGTGCCATGCGTCGGTGACGAGTCCGCGCACGTCGGAACCGTGCGAATGTCGCGCCGATCAGACGGACAAACGGTCATGGTCGAATGAGCTGGAGAATATCGCGAACCGCCGCGCTGTTGCGGCGAAACAACCCGTTTCCTTACGGCGGCATTACCCGCATCAAGTTGACGGTCGAAGCTCGCGACTTCCTCTCAGCCCATCCGGGCTCCCGTTCGGTTGCATGTCCATCATAGGCCCCGGGGTGTGACATGATGGGCGGTATGACGGCATTGCAGCATAGTACTGATTCCACTGGTCCCGCGGATTTTGCTCATACGGTCGATTTCGCGGGTCATCGTATTCCGCGGCTCGGCATGGGCACGATGGCACTCGCGATCGAGGGGCGCCCGGACCGCGCGACCGCGATCGGCACGATTCACGCCGCGCTCGACGCGGGCGTGCGCTATCTCGACACCGCGTGGTCGTATTATCTGCCGACCGCTCCGGGAGCGGACGGCACCGGCGTTTCTACCGATTTCGGTTACGGCGAGACGCTGGTGCGTGATGCGCTCGCCAGTTGGGACGGTCCGCGCGACGAAGTTTTGGTCGCCACGAAAACGGGTTATCGCCGCACGATCGACGCAGCCGTGGCGGCCGAGCCGACGGCTGCGTCCGATGCGGTGCAGGATGATGCGCACCCGACAGTCGACCATGACAGTCGTGACATGCACTATGACTGCGATGCGCGCGACGATGACCGCAACGGCAATGTCGACGCCACCGCCGACGCGTCCGATCGCCAACGGCTGCAGGCGGCCGGCAGCCGGTACGGATGGATGGCTGATTCGCGCCCGGAGACGATGATCCGCGACGCGAAGGAGTCGGCGATGCGGCTCGGCGTCGACGCGCTCGACCTGTTGTATTCGCACGGTCCTGATCCGGCCGTGCCGTACGAGGACCAGATGGGCGCGCTCAGGACGCTGCTGGACGAGGGCGTGATTCGCTATGCCGGCATTTCCCGCGTGGACAACGCGCAGATCGACACGGCCCGGGAGATTCTCGGGGACGGGCTGATCGCCGTGCAGAACCAATTTTCCCCGTCGCACCCCGATCCGGAGCATACGATGGCGCACTGCGCCGAACTCGGGATTGATTTCGTGTGCTGGTCGCCGCTCGGCGGCTTTCTCGATCCGTTCGATCAGACCGCCTACGACCCGTTCCGCAAGGTGGCTGCCGCCCGCGGCGTCTCCTACCAGCGCGTCGTGCTCGCGTGGGAGCTGACTCGCTATGATCACCTCTTCACGATCCCCAGCGCCCGCAACCCGCACGAAATCAACGATTCCTTTGCTGCGATCGATCTGCATCTCACTCCCGAAGAGCTTGCTGCGCTCGGCTAGTGTTCTGTCGGGCTTAATGTGAAGGGCAGTTCGTACCCATTGCATCCGGTCCGACAGAGCACGAGCGATGCGATGCCGCGTAAACGGTATCGTTGCGTTACATCTTCCCTCAGTAGGAGTCCGTAAGTGGCGGCAATGTCACGCTGGCGGAGGATTCAGCGTGACATTACCGCTAGGAACGTGCGGATTGTATCGCCGATGTCACGCAAAAAGAGATTGATGAGGGTATGGGCTGGAGCATATGGAGTCGTAGGGAGTTTTGAGCAGTTTTGAGCGGTTCGTCTCGACTGCGTCCGGGCGAATGCCGGATTGCAAAACGGCGGCTGTCGGTCGGATGTTATGTTTCCGATCGGCAGCCGCCGTCATACAAGAAAGAACGAACCGCGACTCAGTGATGCAGCGGACGTGCGTTGGTGTGGTGGTACTGGAATGCACCGTGCACCAGAGCGGAGGTGAAATGCTCTCCGCACATACCGTATTCCTCGGCTTCGTGTCCGCATCCGGCTATGCTGCACAGGCTACGTATCGGTATTCCTATCGTGTTCATAATCTTCCCCTTCTCTGGGCCTTCTCCTCAGGCGTCTCCGCCGGCGCTAACTGCTTTGCCAACGTCACTATTCAGTATATCGGTCATATGTTGAGATGCCTATGATACACCCGTTACTGTAAGGCAGGTCACACTTCTCCGGGCGTGGCGTTAACGCAAACATGGCAAACTGGATAATTTACTTGAGTCCGCACGGGTCAAGTTTTGGTACGATCGTCCAAATTGCCATCCTATGTGTCGCGTGTCGTAGGAGTGGCGTCAGGGGTCCTGATGGTTCGGGCTTTGCTGGGTCGAACCGCGATCTTCGCGCAACAGTGGGCGGCATCGCGATTCGGCGACTTCCCGCGCGCTCGGTCGACCCGCCGCCTATTGAGCGCGTGCGCGGTGCGGGGGTGCTTGTGGGGCGGATGGTCGGGAAGGCGCCGCACTGCCATCGTCGGGTTGCGTCGCGGCCGACAATTCGCCGAAATAGTTTACAGTAATGAATTGTTTATAGTGTGAGATATTATGATATGCAACGTCGGAAAGACGACGTTCGTTGTTGCCGTACGTGGCGAGGAGCATGCACATGGGATTCGAGCAGGAGGCCGTCGACGAGCTGTGGCGCACCGCGTGGTGTCATCGTTCCGACATGCAGCGCGAATTGTCGCGCGGCTCGCAGGGCGAGCTGTTCGCGATCCGTCAGCTCGCCCATCATGGCACGATGACGCCGTCGCAGCTGGCCGTTGCGCTCAACGCGACTACCGGCCGCGTTTCCACGTTGCTGTCCGCCATGGAGAAAAAAGGTCTGATCACGCGCGAAGTCGACCCTGACGATCGTCGTGTGGTGCTTGTGAACCTGACCGATGCCGGGCGCGAGCGCGGCCGGAAGGACATGGAGGAGTTGCGCGACGCGGTCTGCTGGATCTTCTCGCAGATGGGCGAGCGGCGCACGCGCGAGTTCGTCGACCTGTCGCGTGAGTTTGTGACGTACATGTCGATCTGCCGACCCGGCCAGCCGCGCCCGACTCCCGAAGAGGTTCGCAAGGCGTTCGAGGGCGGCGAGAATCAGGCGTAGCGCCCGCCCCGTCTCGCGTGGTGACGGGCTCGACCCCGCGTGGCGGAAATGGCTCGCTGACGTACGCGTCAGCGAGCCATTTCCGCCACGCGGGAACGCGCGAGGGCTGGATTCTCAGGAAACGCACAGATTCATATGCAATACCTTACACTGTAAGTAATTTGAGACTAGAAACTAATCGGGTGGTGTTCAGACTCTCTCGCAATGGGTCCGACTGCCCCTCAGCCTCGCTCCGCGAGCCAGCTCCCCTGACAAGGGGGCACCGAGATGAGGGGAACACCACGCGGATAGCCAAACCGCTTGACCGATAACCACCAACCAACTACAAGGGGAACCGCAATGCTTCGCATCATGAAATACCTCTCCAAAGCGGAGATAGGCCAGATGCTCATCGCCCTGGTGACCATCGTCGGCCAGATCTGGTTCGACCTCGAACTGCCCGACTACATGTCCGACATCACCACGCTCGTCGAAACGCCCGGCAGCGAGATGCGCGACATCTGGATCGCCGGCGGCAAGATGCTGCTCGTCTCGCTCGGCTCGGTCGCCTGCGCGGTCGTGACCGGCTACATCGCCGCGCGCGTCGCCTCCAGCTTCGGCCAGCGCCTGCGCTCGCTCGAATTCCGTAAGGTCGAATCGTTCGGCCCGGCCGAAATGAGCCGCTTCTCCACCGCCAGCCTCATCACGCGTTCCACCAACGACATCACGCAAATCCAGATGTTCATCACGATGGGCCTGCAGATGATCGTCAAATCGCCGATCATGGCCGTCTGGGCCATCATGAAAATCGCCGGTGACGGCTTCGAATGGACTCTCGCTACTGCCATTGCGGTCGTGATCCTGCTCGTCGCCATCGTCGTGCTGATGGCGCTCGTTATGCCGAAATTCAAGGCGATGCAGCAGCTCACCGACAACATCAACCTCGTCGCCCGCGAGAACCTGACCGGCCTGCGCGTCGTGCGCGCGTACAACGCCGAGGACTATCAGGAAGCCAAGTTCACCAAGGCCAACAAGGACCTCACCGACACGCAGCTGTTCACCAACCGCGCGATGGCCGTGATGATGCCGCTCATGAACACCGTGATGAACGGCCTCATGCTCGCCGTCTACTGGATCGGCTCCAGCCTGATCGACGCGGCCGCGCTCACCGACAAGCTCACCGTGTTCTCCAACATGGTCGTCTTCTCCAGCTATTCCGTGCAGGTCATCATGAGCTTCCTCATGATGAGCATGGTGTTCGTGCTCTGGCCGCGCGCCGACGTCTCCGCCCAGCGCGTGCTCGAAGTGCTCGACACCGACCCGCTCGTCACGAACGGCCGCGACACGGCCGCCGACGTGGCGCGCATCGGCGGCAACCAGACCGGCACCGTCGAATTCCGCGACGTGAGTTTCACGTACCCCGACTCGCGCGAGCCGATCCTCGAACACGTCTCGTTCGAAGCCAAGCACGGCCAGACCGTCGCGTTCATCGGCGCGACCGGATCCGGCAAGACGAGCCTGATCAACCTCGTGCCGCGACTGTACGACGTGTCTGCCGGGCAGGTGCTCGTCGACGGCGTGGACGTGCGCGACTGGAACCTGACCGCACTGCGTGACCGCATCGGCTACGTGCCGCAGAAGTCCGTGCTGTTCAAGGGCACGGTCACAAGCAACGTCAGCTACGGCGACAGGCCGGGGAAGTCCGGCGCGGACGATGCGAGCGTCGCGCTCGCGGACACGTCCACCGCGGCCGGACGCCGGCGCGAAGCCGCGCAGCTCGCGGCCGACGCGGCGCACGACGGCAAGCTGACCGACGACGAACGCCGACGCGTGCGTGAAGCGGCCGACGTCGCGCAGGCGACGGAGTTCGTCGAGCGCATGGACGACGGGTTCGACTCGGCGATCGCGCAGGGCGGATCGAACGTGTCCGGCGGGCAGAAGCAACGTCTATCGATCGCGCGCGCCGTCTACCGCAATCCGGAGATCCTGATCTTCGACGACTCGTTCAGCGCGCTCGACTTCGCGACCGACCGCAACGTGCGCGACGCGCTCGCCGCACACGCGAAAGACGCGACCAAACTGATCGTCGCGCAGCGCATCGGCACGATCATGAACGCGGACCGCATCGTCGTGCTCGACGACGGGCGCGTGGTCGGCCAGGGCACGCACCGCGAACTGCTCGACACGTGCGACGTCTACCGCCAGATCGCCGAATCCCAACTCAGCAAGACCGAATTGACCGCTTGACCTTATCCTCGCCTCCCTCTGACGAGGGAGGTGGCATCGCGTAGCGATGACGGAGGGAGAGAAGGTGGTTAAGCAACAAAGCGTTCCATAACCATTGACTACCCCTCAGTCAGCCTTCGGCTGCCAGCTCCCCTGACAAGGGGAGCCGAGATTAACGTGAAAGGACTTATATCATGTCAGGACCAATGGGACGCGGACCGCACGGCGGCCCGGGATCCGCAACAGAAAAACCGCAGGACTTCGGCAAAACCATGGGCAAGCTCGTCCACTACTGCCGCAAGTACATCCCCGTCATCATCATCGCGCTCGTCCTCGGCGCGGCCGGCACCGTCTTCCAAATCATCGGACCGGACAAACTCAAGGACATGACCAACGAAATCACCAAGGGCCTGCCCGCCGTCGTCCACGGCAAGCCGGTCGCCGGCGCGATCGACTTCGACGCCGTCGGCCGCATCGGCTGGCTGCTCGTCGCGCTGTACGTCGGCTACGCGCTGCTCAGCTACCTGCAGAGCTGGCTCATGGCGAACGTCACGCAGCGCACCGCCCAGCAGCTGCGCGAATCGATCAGCGTGAAGATCAACAAGCTGCCGCTCAGCTATTTCGACAAGGTCAGCTACGGCGACGTGCTCAGCCGCATCACCAACGACGTCGACGCGATCGGTCAGACACTCGGCCAGTCGCTCGGCTCGCTCATCACGTCCGTCACGCTGTTCGTCGGCGCGCTCGTCATGATGTTCTGGAACAACTGGATCATGGCGCTGTGCGCGATCGGCTCCAGCCTGCTCGGACTCGTGCTCATGGGCGCGATCATGAAGGCCTCGCAGCAGTACTTCGCGCGCCAGCAGGCCGCGCTCGGCGACGTCAACGGCCACGTCGAGGAAATGTACGCCGGGCACCTCATCGTCAAAGCGTACAACGGCGAAGCCGATTCGATCCGCCGCTTCGAACGCTACAACGCCGACCTGTACGACTCCGGCTGGAAGTCGCAGTTCCTGTCCGGTCTGATGATGCCGCTCATGCAGTTCGTCGGCAACTTCGGCTACGTGGTCGTGTGCGTGGTCGGCGCGGCGCTCGCGATGGACGGACAGATCGAATTCGGCGTGATCGTGGCGTTCATGATGTACATCCGCCTGTTCACGCAGCCGCTCAGCCAGTTCGCGCAGGCGTTCCAGAACCTGCAGCGCTGCGCCGCCGCGTCCGAGCGCGTGTTCGGCTTCCTCGAGGAGCCGGAGATGGCCGACGAGTCCGACAAGCCGGCGCTGCTCGGCGCGGACCGTGCGGACGGTGCGGGACAGCCGGTGCGCGGCGACGTCGAGTTCGACCACGTGCGCTTCGAGTACGAGCCGGGCAAGCCGATCATCAACGACTTCTCCGCGACCGTCAAGGCCGGGCAGAAGGTCGCGATCGTCGGACCGACCGGCGCGGGCAAAACCACGATGGTCAACCTGCTCATGCGCTTCTACGAGATCGCCGGCGGTCGCATCACCATCGACGGCGTGGACACCAAGTCCGTGCCGCGCTGGAACGTGCACGACCAGTTCTCCATGGTGCTGCAGGACACGTGGGTGTTCCGCGGCACCGTGCGCGAAAACATCGCGTACTCCAAGCCGGGCGTGACCGACGAGCAGATCGTTGCGGCGTGCCGCGCGGTCGGACTCGACCATTACATCCAGTCGCTGCCTGACGGATACGACACGGTGCTCGACGAGAACACGTCGCTGTCGGCCGGTCAGAAGCAGCTGCTCACCATCGCCCGCGCGATGGTGCAGGACGCGCCGATCCTGATTCTGGACGAAGCGACCTCGTCGGTTGACACGCGCACCGAGGAACTCATCCAGAAGGCCATGGACGCGCTTACCGTCGGCCGCACGTCGTTCGTGATCGCGCACCGCCTCTCCACGATCCGCGACGCCGACATGATCCTCGTCATGAACCACGGCGACGTGATCGAACGCGGCACTCACGAACAGCTGCTTGCGGCCGGCGGGTTCTACGCCAACCTCTACAACAGCCAGTTCTCGCTCACCAGCTGACGGAGCGTCCTCGTCGCTGAGCCGTGAAACGGACAACCCTGTGGGTTGTCCGTAGGCGAAGTGAGCGGCTCCGCCGTGAAGGTCATGCGGAGCATGACTCCTCGGTCGACGTACCTTCGTACGCCTTCCCTCGGTGCGCCTAGAGGCCGCACGCGTCAGCTGGTTCGCTTTCTCTGGCTGATGAGTTCATCGGCAATCGCGCTGTGCGTGACCGGACATGGTGTCGGTCGCGCGCAGCGCGGTTGCTTGTGTTATTGGCGCGTGAAGAAGGTGCTGGGGAAGGCGCGGGATGCGGCGAGGGTGCGGTCGGCGTGGAGGATCGCGCAGTCGAAGGCGCGGGGGAAGCGGGCAGCTAGACGATTCGGGTCGGCGACGAACAGGGCCGTCGCCAGCCCGTCGGCCAGTGCGGCGGGGTACGCGCGTGCGTCGAAGTCGCGACTGTCGATTGACGGGACGGCGCCGCTGCCGGCGCGGCTTGACGCGCTCGCGGCCGTGCGGCGCTCGTTGTCAGAAAGATTGACTGACACCCACGTGGCGGCGACGTCGCGCACGGGTAGTCCGTCGATGGCGTTGAGCAGATGATGGACTATCGTATTGGTTCCCGGAACGCCGCCGTTTTCCGGGTGTTTTTCCCAGCGCCGGCGGCTGGGCGCGCTCGCGCAGAACGCGCCGGACGATACGCTCGCCGTGCCGATCGCGCGTGACGTGTCGGCGGGGTCCTCCAGCGCGATCGTGATCGGCTGCGACGATTGGATCAGCAGGTCGCCGCCCGCGTCGATCACGAACTCCTCGGCTGCTGTTGCGATGAAACGCGCAGCCAGCAGATCGACGAGATATCCCTTGCCGCACGCGCCGAAGTCGAGATGCACGGGTCGATGCGTGATCAGCGTCGTACCGGTCACGCCGGTTCGGCCTGTCGTGCCGACCATGCCGTCAGCGTCGGTCGTGGACCGCCGCTCGACGTCGCCATGCCACGTCGGCCGGCCGTGAATCGCGCCGAGCCGGCCGTCTGCGCCGGGTTCGACCGTGAACGCATAGTCCGCGCCGTAGCCGAGACGGATCAGATCCTCCCCGACGCACGGGTCGATCGCGCCGTTCGTCGCGTCGCACAACGCGTCGTACAGATCGAACAATGCGCTGGTCCACGCGGGAAAGTCGAACGCGCCGCCGTGCTCGGCCCGGCCCATCGCGGCAACCGTCGAATCATTGCGGAATCGCGACAGCGTGCGTTCGTAGTCGTCGATGAACGACGACATGGTCGCGCGCAGATCGTCGCCGATCGGATGCGACGTCCGCACGATCATCCCCGTGCCCAACGCGCGTGGAAACGCCGTCACGTACGGCATGCGTTCGTTCAACTCGCTCATGCCGCCCATCGTAGCGGCTGTTTCACACGATCATTCGCACGATCATCGTGCGCGCCTGTTCTTCGCGGCCGTTTCACATAACGCAGTGTTTCACGTGAAACTCACGCGTGAAACCACAACCGTGAAACGCGCGTGAGAGGACAGCGCGACCATGCGCCATGCGAGAGGGGCGAGCGTGAATGGCGTGCGCAGGCGGGGTGCGACCCCGTTGGCCGTCTGTCGGTCACGCGGATAACCGCTGTCCGTGAATGGCGTGCGAAGGCGGGGTGCGACCGCGAGAGCTATCCGCCATGCGGGCGGGAACGGGGGAATTGTCCCGCCGGGGTAGAGGGCGTAGGGTAACCTAATCGACGGCGGAAATTGGCGATGTGGCGGAGGTAAGTTATGCCTGGAATCGTGTTGATCGGCGCTCAGTGGGGCGACGAAGGCAAGGGTAAGGCTACCGATCTGATCGGTACGAAGGTCGATTATGTCGCGCGTTTCAACGGCGGCAACAACGCGGGCCACAGCGTGGTCGTCGGCAACGAGTCGTACGCGCTGCACCTGCTGCCGTCCGGCATCATCAGCCCGAACGTCACCCCGGTGATCGGCAACGGCGTCGTCGTTGATCCGGAAGTCCTGTTCGAGGAGATCGACGGCCTGCAGTCGCGCGGCGTCGACTGCTCGCGCCTGCTCGTCTCCGAGGCGGCGCACGTCATCGCGCCGTACCATCGCGTGCTCGACAAGGTCACCGAACGCTTCCTCGGCAAGCACAAGATCGGCACCACCGGCCGCGGCATCGGCCCGGCCTACGCCGACAAGATCAACCGCGTCGGCATCCGCGTGCACGACCTGTTCAACGCCGACCACCTGCACGACAAGGTCGAGGCCAGCCTGCACCAGAAGAACCAGATCCTGGTCAAGCTGTACAACCGCCGCGCCATCGACGTGGACCAGACTACCGACGAGCTGCTCAAGCTCGGCGAGCGTCTCAAGCCGTACGTCGCGAACACCGGCCTGATCCTCAACAAGGCGCTCGACGAGGGCAAGACCGTCCTGTTCGAGGGCGCGCAGGCCACCATGCTCGACGTGGACCACGGCACGTACCCGTTCGTCACGTCCTCCAACCCGACCGCGGGCGGCGCGTGCACCGGCACCGGCGTCGGCCCGACCAAGATCAACCGCGTGATCGGCGTCGCCAAGGCGTACGTGACGCGCGTGGGCGAAGGCCCGTTCCCGACCGAACTGTTCGACGAGTCCGGCGACTGGCTGCGCGCGCAGGGCCACGAGTACGGCGTGACCACCGGCCGTCCGCGCCGCTGCGGCTGGTTCGACGCGGTCGTCAACCGCTACGCGAGCCAGGTCAACGGCCTGACCGACATCGTGCTCACCAAGCTCGACGTGCTCACCGGTCTCAAGGAGATCCCGATCTGCGTCGCGTACGACGTGGACGGCGAGCGTTTCGACGACATGCCGACCGATCAGGCCGCGTTCGCCGTCGCCAAGCCGATCTACGAGATGATGCCGGGCTGGAGCGAGGACATTTCGTCCGTGCATGACTTCAACAACCTGCCGGCCACCTGCCAGGCGTACGTCAAGCGCCTCGAGGAGCTGTCGAACTGCCGCATCTCCGCGATCGGCACCGGCCCGCAGCGCGACCACATCATCTCCGTCCACTCGCTGATCGACTGACGGACGCATTGACGGCCGGCCGGATGCCAAGGTTGCTTCGGGCCGGCCGTTCTGTTATTGTCCTGCGCGTTGTCGCTCGCGCCTGCCGCGAGTGATGCGTGCGTGGTACGAGTGCTGAAGTGCCGATGACTGTGACGTTGGGGGAGAGATTGACATGTCCGAGGAAGACGTTCCGTCGCTGGAACTGCCGATTCTGAACACGGCGGTGCCGCCGAAACTGTCCGATATACCGCTGCCGCCGGATGCGGTCGCGGTCGTCGACGATGCCGCGGTCGCGCACGCCGTGGCCGAGACGGATGTTGCCGATGATGCTGCGCATGACGGTGTTGCGCATGATGTTGCCGACGATTTGACGACATCGTTGGCATCGAACGATGTTACGCCAACGTTTGCCGCCGCGGATGACGTTGCCGACGATTCGGTCGACAAGTCGTCCGACGAATCGGTCGCGGATCCGTCCGATGATCAGTCCGAGCCGCTTGCCCCGCCGGCCACGCCGCTCGCCAAGCTGGCGTCGAACGACATCGACCCGCCCACCATGGAAATGTCTGCGGCAAAAATCAACGCCGCGTCCGGCCGCCCGATCGCGGCATTGTTCGGCGAAGGCCAGCCCACGCCGCCGAAAATCCCGCTCGCGCCCATGAAGCGCATGCAGGCGCGGTTCAATCCGCTCGCCGACGGCATGATCTACCTTGTCGTCTTCCTCGGCGGCTTCGTCGGCACCGGCCTGCGCTACGGCCTGAACCTGGCCCTGCCGAATCCGATCGCGGCGGACGGCTTCTTCAGCGCGTTCCACCCGTCCACGTTCATCGCGAACATGTGCGCCTGCTTCATCTTCGCGGCGCTCAGCGCCTACATGTCGCAGGCGTCGTGGATCCGCAAGCGTGCGCGCGAACTGACCAGCCGCGGCGTCGGCATGGGCATGTGCGGCGGCTTCTCCACGCTGTCCGCCATGGCGATCGAGGACCTGACCTCGCTGCAGGCCAGCGAGATCGGTGGATTCGCGTTCTACACGCTGCTCAGCTTCGCGTGCGGCCTGTTCGTCGCGTGGGGCGGCACGATGCTCGCCCTGCGCGCGGCCGAGAAGCACTCGCGCAAGGCGATCCACGATGCGATCGATCGCGGCGACGGCGCTAATGTCGCACGTTCGCAGGCGCCGGCCGGCGACTACGGTCAGCCGGTCGCGCGCGACGGTGTGCGCACCGCCGTATCGTCGAACGGCACGGCGTCGAACGGCCAGTCCGCGGCGTCGCACGACGGCAACGGCGGCGCCGCGCCGTCGGGCGGCCCGACCGTCGTGCGCGCCGACGGCACCACGGTCCAACTGGACGCGCTGACCGCGTCCAAGCTCGTGCCGTCGTTCGAACCCGATCCGGTGACCGACGAAATCCCGATGGTCGCCGATCCGCTGCGAGGGGAGGCCCGCGAACAATGAGCGCATTCACCACATTCCTCTTGGTTGCCGCGTGCGGCGGCCTGGGCGCCGTAACCCGCTTCGTGCTCAACACGTCCATCCAACGCCTGTGGAACAACGCGTTCCCGCTCTCCACGTTCGTGATCAACGTGATCGCCACGTTCTGCGCGGGCATTGCCGCGGCCGCCTACGCCTACCAGACCGTCGACCACGGCACCTACCTGCTGTTCGTCACCGGCTTCCTCGGCGGTTTCTCCACGTTCTCCACGGCGATCAACGAGATGGTCTCGCTCGCCCGCAAGGAGCGCTTCGGTATGGCCGCGGCCTACTGCGCCGCCACGATCGTCGTTCCGCTCATCTGCGTGACGCTCGGCTGGCTGTGCATCGCCGCCGCCCAGTAATGGGCGCGGCAATGGCGGAATTTCAAGGGGTGTTGTGGCGGGGATCGCCGTCTACTTGATGCGGGTGCAGACAACTGCAGGATAGGGCTGACAACAGGCCGAGGACCAATACGAACGGCAAGTCAGAGAGCGGACGCCCGCAGCGGTATCGTGGCCGACACGAACCAGGAGCCGTCCATGATGCTGTGTCTCAGCTGACCGCCCAGCCGCGCAATGACCTCGGCATGGGATGCCAGTCCGGTGCCTCCGGACCATGCCTGACCGTCATCCCCAAGCTCGTTGGTCTGTGTAATGAACACTGCGTCGTCGGTCACGCGGATGTCCATATACCATGTGCCTCCGGGGCGCCTGCCATGCCGCACGACGTTCGCAAACAGCTCGCCTACCAGCGCATTCGCCTCGATCGCTCCGACGCTGGAAGACCGGCTCTCCGGGATGGAACCGTCGATGTGTGCCTCACCATGGAAGCCAAGATTGTCCAGCATTCCGCGCCCACGATCCACGGTCGCCCGCAGACCCATCGGTTCGTCACCTGGCTCATCACCAGCCCCGGCGGCATCCTGGGGCGAGGCCTCGGCATTGCGCATCATGCGAATGATCCGATGCACGTCGTCCAGGCCACGCATGGCCTGATCGTGGATGTCGGCAAGCAACGCACTGTCCGTGTCGCGCCGATCGTCACCGGCCCTGTGCCCGTCCGGACGTTCGGTACGCAACGCGATATACGACAACGTGCCGCTCAACGAGTCATGGATACGCCGGGACAATGCGAACCGTTCGCGCAACCGCTCGGTCTCCGCCTGCTGTGCACGCAGACGTTCTGCCTCGCGTTCGGCCTTCATCGCATGGTCCTTGACGCGCAAGGCGTAGGCGACCACCATCGGTATCGCGTAGAACACCGCCTGGTTGAACATCAGGGCAATGCCGTCGAGGCCGGGGAACGCCTCGAAGGCGCTGCCGATCACCGCCAGCGCATAACACGACCAGCGCCAGCGGGGCTCGGACGTGATGGCCACGTTGAGCAAGGCGGCCATCACGCTCATATGAAACATGCCGGAACTCAGCCATGGCACCGCCGACGTCATCGCGAACAGCAGGCATATGGACAGTGAGCCGGGCCTCGGAAACGCCGCAGACAAGGCCAATGCGGCGACCATCAACCCGCACAGCCACCATGGCACCGTGTCGGCGCCGTAGACCGCCATGCCGGAGGGCCATTCCATCATGTCGACCGCGGCTGCGACCAGACACAGCACCGCCGGCAGCGGACGGGCCATCCAAGCGGACATCTTGTCGGTCAGGATACGCAGACGTTTGCGCCAATGCGCCGGCTCCGCGTTCATGACACCGTTGCGTCTGACACCGTTGTGCACGACACCGTTTTGATCTGCATCCATCGCACCGCCGCCTGACTGAGGTTCGAGGAACCGAGCTTCTTCTTGGCATGGGCCACATGGGTGCGCACCGTCGCCGAGGCGATGCCCAGCAGCCCGGCGATCTGCTCCGACGTGTACCCGCCGATGCACAGGTCCATGACCGTGGCCTCCTGAAACGACAGCGGACCGTAATGCGGGCCATCTCCTGATGACAATCGGCCGTATGCCACGGCCGGGGCATCGAACCGGACGGCGCCGACCGGCTTCATCACGCCGCCGTTCGCGACCAGTCCGATGGCCTGTTCGATGGCGGTCAGGTCCGATTTGCCGACCAGTCCCTGTACCCCGGCCTCCGCCGCGGCCGCAAGATACGTCCCCGGCTCGAACGAGGTGATGGCGAGGATCGGCATGACGGCATTGCGTGAACGGATCACGGCGCATGCCTGCACACCGCTGATGCCTTCGAGCGACATGTCCATGATGAGTAGATCCGGACAGTCGTCGTTTCTGCCGCAACGCCCGATGGCCTGTTCTCCCTGTGACGCACACCAGATCACGTGATACCCGGGCATGTTCCGTTCGATGACCTGACGCAGGAACGCGCGCGTCATCGCATCGTTGTCGACAATGCCGATGCACCGGTCCTGCGCGGCTCCGCTTCCGCTCTCCATAGGCTCACTTCCCGTCATCAACAAACGATGATGATACTACGGCCATTCCGGGAGTGTTCCTCCGAACATGGGGAACATGAGAAGGAACGCACAGACAGAACGTGTGGGGAACCCCATCCGCGATACGGTGACAAGCGAAGCGCAAGGAGCATTGCATGCATCTCATGACCATGACGGAAGCTGCATCATCAAAGACTCGGAAGATGTCGGCAGGGCTGCCTCACCGCGTGCGGCTGGGACTGCGGGTCGCATTGTTCACGCTGTTGATGGTGGTCGGCGGGTTCGACGGCGTGGTGCTCGCGCAGGCGATCTCCACACTGCCCCGGTTCGTCGCGGGCTCGTCCGTCCAGTCCATGATCGCGTTCGGCGTCGGCTATCTGCTGGCGTTCTGCGCGATCTGGTCGTGCGAGCAGCTGGCGGTCATGGTGGAGAACGTGATCGTGAGGGATCTGCTGATCGACCGCAAGCGGCGCTATATCGAGGCGAAGCTGCGGTACGTGTCTTCGGATAAAGCGTCGCAGGTCGTCTCGAAGATCAACAACGATTTCGCGCTGTACCGGGACAACTATCTCAAGGCCGTGTTCACGGTGGCCGTGGACCTGACCATGGGAACGGTCTCCATGGTGTACATGCTGTGGCTCAACGCGCCGCTGGCCGTACTGTTCATCCTGTTCTCGCTGCTGCCGATGGCCGCGCCGAAGCTGTTCGCGTCGGCGCTGCGCAGGTCGAGCGAGGCCTGGTCCGTGGACACTGAACGGTTCAACCAGTCGCTGTCCGACGCGTTCGATGCGCGGCACGGACTGTACACGAACGGTGCGTTCGCCACGGTACTCGCCTATATGGAACGCCGGCTGCGCAGGTCGGAGTCGTCGATGTGCACGATGAGCAATCGGCAGGGACTGGCCGGCGTCGCGATGGTGGTGCTGTCGGCGTTGGCGTATCTGGTGCCGATCACGATCGGCCTGCTGATGATGCATGCCGGATGGCCGATCACCGGCGCCTCGCTGGTCGCCATGTTCATGGCGAGCGACCGCGTGTCGGGCCCGTTCCGCGCCGCGGCGGAACATTGCAATGAGATCGCCACTACGAAGACGATCCGCGGGCAGATTCGTCGTGCGCTGCACGGCGAGATGCCGACTGCGCCCGAAGTGACGCGTATGGAACTGCACGCCAATGACACGGACGGCTGGTCCGCGATCGCGTTCGACGTCCCGGCCGTGCGTCACGCCGACGCGACGTTGCTGCCCGCGCAGCGCATCGACGTCCGTGCGGGCGAGAAGATCGCGTTGGTGGGACCGTCTGGCATCGGCAAGTCCTCGTTGCTCGACACGATCCAAGGGTATGTGGACGGCCGTGACATCAGCGTCGGCGACGATCTGTCACGTCACGTGGGATTCATCGAACAGCGTCCGTTCGTCTTCGACGACGACGTGCGATTCAATCTCACGTTCGGCGAACCGTTCGACGACGCGCGACTGCTCGACGTGCTGGGCAAAGTGGGGCTCGCCGGCGAACTCGGCGATGACCCGCTGTCCTACGCGTGCGGAGAGCACGGCTCGAAGCTGTCCGGCGGGCAGGTGCAACGCATCGAGATAGCGCGCACCCTGCTGCGCGGCAAACGCATCCTGCTCGCGGACGAGCCGACCTCCTCCCTCGACCCGGACAATGCCGAACGCATCGTCTCACTGCTGCTGTCGTTGCCGGTCACGCTGATCATGGCTACGCATGACACGCAGTACACCCGCGATTTCGACCGGGTTCTCGAAATCACGCCCGACCATCGCCTTATCGCCAAGCACTGACCGTCGAATGCGAGGTTCCAACTGTTGCTCTACGTTGACCGCTCTCAGCGGAGCAAAACAGATAGTCTTCCGTCGGATCACCCCGCTGAGCCCACTCTCAGCGTGGCAGCCCGTTGATGTTCCAACCGTTTTGCTACGTTGACCGCTCTCAGCGGAGCAAAACGGATAGTCCTTCTCCGTATTGCCACCCTTGCGTGCCTCTGTCCGTGGCATTGTGCTGACGTTCTAACTGATTCGCTACGCTGAGCGGCTCCAGCGCAGCAATTCGGTTAGATCATCGTCGGATTACCTCGCTGACTTTCCTTCAGCGTGGTGAATTGCCGATGTTCCGACCGTTTCGCCACGCAGACGCAGGCCGTGCGCAAGCCTGCGTGCCGCCGGTATGAGAATGATGGGAAGGATGCGTTGGTTCTGCGATATCGCGCGTGGAACAAGGGGGTGAACGCATGAATTCGCAGGGTTTTACGCGGGGGTAATACGGGCCCGGATGCGGTAACGGGCGGGAAACCTGAGTGCAACCGTTGGACGCACTTTGTCTCTTAGGTTGAAGGCAATCTAAGAGAAGGACGAGATATGACAGCCGCAACCATCCGGTGTCGGCGTCATCGTTCGGTATTGCCCCCGCTGACCGCATTGGCCACCGCTCTCATCGCAATACTGATGACGCTGACCATCAGCCAACCCACGCCCGCCATCGCGGCCGAATCGGTCGCCACCTGCAACCCGACCGCCCAGAACGGCTGCGTCAACGGTATTCTGCAGGACGCGTCCAAGAAGCCGATCGCCGGCGTGACCGTCACGCTGTCCGGCGCCGAATCGGCGACCACACAAACCGACGCGAACGGCAAATGGGCGTTCAGCGTCACCGCCGACGGCACGTACACGGTCACGATCGACGAATCCGTCGCCAAAGAGCACGGGCTCGGCACGAACACGGCCGACGTGGAGATCGTCAAGAACAGTTTCGACAAGCAGCGCGGCGTCGTGCGATTCGATCAGAGCGCAGGATCGACGGGCGGTTCGTCCGGCTCGTCGAACGGTTCGTCCGGCACGTCGAGCGGGTCGTCGACCGGCGATGACGGCGGCACGGCCGGTACGAACGGCACGTCCGGCGCACGCGGTTCGTCATCCGCGAACGATGCCGCCGCTGCGACCGACAAGCTGAGCGCCACGCTCGCGAACATCGGCGCGCGATTCTGGCAGCAGCTCTACTCCGGCGTGATCTTCGGCCTCATGCTCGGCCTCATGTCCGTCGGCATGAACCTCGTGTACGGCACCACGCGGCTCAGCTCGTTCTCGCACGGCGAGCAGGTCACGCTCGGCGGCCTCATGGCCTACGTGGGCACGCAGCTGCTGCACTGGCCACTCGTCGTCTCCGCCGTGTTTGCCGTCGCGGTCGGCGCGCTCACCGGCTGGATCCAAAACGAACTCGTGTGGGCGCCCCTGCGGCGCAAGCACGTCGGCCCCATGCAGCAGATGATAGTCACGATCGGCCTGTCGATGGCCCTGCAATACCTGTTCCAGTTCTTCTTCGGCGGCGACATCAAAGGCATCACCAAATCCGTGCCCGACAGCTTCGCGCTCGGACCGATCACCACCGACGCGCCCACGCTCGTCTCCGCCGGGCTCGCGATCGTCGTGATCGTCGGCATCACGCTGTTCCTGTACAAGACGCGCCTCGGCCGCGCCACGCGAGCCGTCTCCGACAACGCGGCGCTCGCCGCGGCGTCCGGCATCAACGTCGAACAGGTCGTGCGGATCGTCTGGATCCTCTCCTGCGCGATGGCAGCGTTGTCAGGCGTGCTGCTCGGCATCTACCTCAACGGCATCTCATGGAACACCGGCGCGACCCTGCTGCTGCTCATGTTCGCAGCCGTCACGCTCGGCGGCCTCGGCACCGCGAACGGCGCGCTCGTCGGATCGCTCATCATCGGCATCGTCGCGGACATGAGTTCGCTCGTCATCCCCAACGACATGCGCTACGCCAGCGCGCTCGCAATCCTTATCATCGTCCTGCTCGTCAGACCGCAGGGCATTTTCGGCAAAGCGCAGAGAGTGGGCTGAAACATCATGGACATCCTAACGATCATCTCAAACGCGGCCGGCGAACTCATCGCGCCGACCACCGCCGCATACGTGCTCGCCGCCATCGGCCTCAACATCCACTTCGGCATGACCGGACTCATGAACATGGGCCAGGCCGGATTCATGCTCCTCGGTGCATACGGTTTCGCCGTCACGCAGTCGATGGGCGCGAACCTGTTCGCCTCCATCTGCGCGGCCGTCGCGCTCGCCGTCATCTACGCGCTGCTGCTCGGCATCCCCACGCTCAAACTCGGCCCGGACTATCTGTCGATGGTTACGTTGGCAGCGGCTGAAATCATTCGCATCATCGGCCGTTCCACATCCATGACGAACCTGACCGGCGGCTCGGCCGGCATCTCGCCGCAGGACTTCACCACGCAGTTCGAGAGTCTTTCCCCGCTGCCGGACGGTTCGACCACGTTCCTGCTGTGGACGTACAGCAACAACATCGCGAACTCGTGGTGGCTGCGCATCGTCGCATGGGCGCTTGTGATCGTCGCCACGCTGCTCGTGTGGCGCTGGTTCCACTCGCCGTGGGGCCGCGTGCTCAAGGGCATCCGCGAAGACGAAAACGCGATCCGCTCGCTCGGCAAGAACGTGACCAAGTACAAGATGGAATCGCTGATTCTGGGCGGCATCTTCGGCGCGTTCGCAGGCATCATCTTCGTGCTGCCGCGTTCGGTGCAGCCGGATTCGCTCGGCCGCACGGTCACGTTCTACACGTGGACGATCCTGCTGTTGGGCGGCGCGGCCACGATTTTCGGCCCGATCCTCGGCTCGTGCCTGCTGTGGGTGCTGCTCACGTTCGTCAAGGAGACGATGCGCGGCACGATCCCGGAAACGCTGATCTCGTCGAATCAGGTGGAGGCGCTCGGCTGGGTGATCGTGGGCGTCGCGCTCATGTGCCTGGTGATATTCAGACCACAGGGACTGCTCGGAGACAGGAAGGAGCTGGCGTTCAATGCGTAGGACAATGCGTACGAATAATGACGCCGCGCGCGGCGGCGTGCGTGACACGGAGCGTGACGATGTGCGTGACGGGGCGCGTGACGGCGCGCGTGACGCGGACGCCGCGAACGTTGCGGACGCGAAGGAAACCGTGGCCGGCGTGACGCCGACCAACCTGCCCTCCGGCGACGACCGCCCCGGCAAGCCGTTCCACGACCTCGCCAAATGGGCCACCAAAGCCCCCGAAGGCGAGAAGCTCATCTCCACCGCCTACGGCGACAAGGTGAGCGAGGACCTGCGGTTCGTCAAGAACGAGCCCGGCGTGCACAAGCCCGACCCGATCCTCGTGGCCGATAAGGTGACGCGCAAATTCGGCGGCATGACCGCCGTGAACGTCGACCACTTCGAAATCGAACGGCACGGCATCACCGCGCTCATCGGCCCGAACGGCGCCGGCAAAACCACGTTCTTCAACCTCATGACCGGCTTCGACACCCCGAACACCGGCTCGTGGACCTTCGACGGGCACGACCTCGAACACGTGCGCCCCGAACGGGTGGCGCGCATGGGCATGGTCCGCACGTTCCAGCTCACCAAGGTGATGAGCCGGCTCACCGTGCTCGACAACATGCTGCTCGGCGCGCCCGTGCAGCCCGGCGAAGGCATGTTCCGCGCGCTCGTGCCCGGACTGTGGCGGAAGCAGGAGGCCGCGAACCGCGAGAAGGCCGAGGCGCTGCTCGAACGCTTCCTGCTCATCAAGAAGAAGGACGACTTCGCCGGCGCGCTCTCCGGCGGCCAGCGCAAACTGCTCGAAATGGCCCGCGCGCTCATGTCCGACCCGCAGCTGGTCATGCTCGACGAGCCGATGGCCGGCGTCAATCCGGCGCTCAAGCAGTCGCTGCTCGACCACATCATGGCGCTGCGCGAGGAAGGCACCACCGTGCTGTTCGTCGAACACGACATCAACATGGTCCGGCACATCGCCGACTGGGTGACCGTGATGGCCGAAGGGCGCATCGTCGCCGAAGGCCAGCCGAAGAGCGTGATGAACGATCCCGCCGTGATCGACGCGTACCTCGGCGCGCACGCGAACATCGACCTCGGCGACGACTCGGTATTGGAGGGACTCGAATGACTGACACTGCAATCGCAGCGGGCTCGTCCGCCACCGCACCGGCGGCAGACGCCCGCCCGCGTTCGGAAATCCACGTCGGCGAGCCGGCCGGCGAACCGCTGCTCGACGCAGTCGACCTCGTCGCCGGTTACCTGCCCGGCGTGAACATCCTCAACGGAGCGTCCCTCACCCTGCACAAGGGCGAAATCGTCGGCATCATCGGTCCGAACGGCGCCGGCAAATCGACGCTGCTCAAATCACTGTTCGGCCTCGTGCACATCCACTCCGGCAAGCTCACGCTCGACGGGCGCGATATTACCAACCTGCGCGCCGACAAGCTCGTCTCGCTTGGCGTCGGCTTCGTGCCGCAAACCGAAAACGTGTTCCCGTCGCTCACCATCGCCGAAAACATGCACATGGGCGCGTATCAGGCGCCCAGCAAATTCGACGAGCGCTTCGACTACGTGTGCTCGATCTTTCCCAAGCTCGGCGCCCGCCGCAACCAGCTCGCCGGATCGCTCTCCGGCGGCGAACGGCAGATGGTCGCCATGGCCCGCGCGCTCATGATGCAGCCGTCCGTGCTTCTGCTCGACGAGCCGAGCGCCGGCCTCTCGCCGATGCTGCAGGACGAGACGTTCATCCGCGTGCGGCAGGTCAACAAGGCCGGCGTCTCCGTGATCATCGTCGAACAGAACGCCCGCCGCTGCCTGCAGATCTGCGACCGCGGCTACGTCCTCGACCAAGGCCGCAACGCCTACTCGGGCCGCGGGCGCGACCTGCTCAACGACCCCAAGGTCATCTCCCTGTATTTGGGCAATCTGGAAGAAGAAGTCCAGGAAGAAGGCAAGTGACGGCGCGTTATCTGCGTTGCTCCTCGGTCGCCGTGCTGAGCACGGCTTCCCTCGGTGCGCCTTGATACCGCGCGCGTCACCTGCCTTCTTACAGAAAGCAAATAAACGATCGGGCGGAATTCGCAGCACCGTGGCCTCAAAGCGATGCACATCGCAGGAATCGCCGGGTGAAACGAACGGATCCGCAGCATGGCGAAGTGTGCAAAACCGCATGTTTCCAACGGTTTTCGGGCGTCACCGGCCGGTTACACAAGAGGACCGAAACCGAATCAACCACCCCGTACAGTCAATCGCAAGATTCGAGAACGAACAACAGAAGCGTCTCGCATCCCGCATCACCGCCCGAACCGGACGTCCGCAGCAATCGCAGGAACCGCCGCAATCCCGCATCCAACGGGGTCGCCGGAACCGGACCTACCCGACCCAATCGACTCAGCCGCTCCAATCGGCACAGCCGAACCCATATCGCCACGGACATCCGCATCAGGGAACAAGAGAGAGGAACAGGTGATTCGTATGAACAGCACCATCAGCAACAACGGCAGTGACCGCATGCGCAGCATCGGCGGCGACGCCGGCCGAGATTACGGCAACGGTATCCTCGGCAACGGCCGCGGCAGCCGTGGCATGCGCAGCACCGGCCGAAGAAACATGGCCACGATCGTCACCGCGGCGCTCGCGGCCGGCGTGCTCGCACTCTCCGGCTGCGGCTCGTCAAACGCAACGGCCAAGGACGGCAGTTCGTCCGGCACGTCCGGATCAACGTCGACATCCTCGTCGTCCGGCACGTTCACCGCCGCCGGCCTGTTCCCGCAGACCGGTTCCATGGCATACATCGGCCCGTCCAACGTCGCCTCGCTCAAGCTTGCCGCCAAGGACATCAACGCGGCCGGCGGCGTGCTCGGCAAGGATATCCAAACCGTCACGGCCGACACGTCCGACGCGGACCACGCCGACCAGAATTCGTCCGCCGCGCAATCCGTGCTGTCGAAGAGCCCGTCCGTCGTGATCGGCCCGCCGTCCAGCTCCGTGGTCAAGAACTCGTACAAGCAGGTCATCGCGGCCGGCGTGCCGATGATCTCGAACGGCGCTACGTCCACCGCGTTCAGCGGACTCGACGATCTGTTCTTCCGCACGATCCCGCCGGACACCGTGCAGGGAGCTGTGGTCGGCCAGATCATCGCGCAGGACGGCGTGCAGAATCTCGCGATCGCCGTGTTCAACGACGAGTACGGCACGTCGCTGCGTGACGTGGTCGTCAAAACCGTCAAGGACGCCGGCCTGAACGTCGTCTACGGTGAGAAGGACACGTTCGACCCGACCGAAACGAACTTCTCGTCGATCGCGACGGCGATCAAGGCCGCCAAGCCGGACGCCGTGCTCGTCATCGCGTTCGACCAGACCAAGTCGCTCGTCAAGGCACTCAAGAGCGCCGGCATCGACACGCACAAGCTGTACATGACCGACGGCAACACGGTCGACCATTCCGCCGACTTCGACGCGGGCCTGCTCGAGGGTTCGACCGGCACCATCCCGGGCGCGCACCCGACCGAGGAGTTCCAGAGCAAGGTCAAGGAGATCGACCCGAAGGTCGTGGACTTCACGTACGCGGCCGAAACGTACGACGCGACCGTGCTGGCGGCGCTCGCCGCGCAGAAGGGCGGCGCGACCGACGGGGCGACCGTGGCGAAGAACCTGCCTGCCGTCTCCGGCGTGAACGGCGGCGAGGAATGCTCGTCGTACGCGGACTGCCTGGCGCTGCTCAAGGACGGCAAGGACATCAAGTACAAGGGACAGGCCGGCATCGGCCCGTTCAACGACGACCACGACCCGTCCACCGCGGCGATCGGCGTGTACAAGTTCGACAAGGACAACAAGCCGGTGTTCGACCACGCGCAGGAAGGCGCGGTCCCGACCAAGTGACCGGCTGCCGTCCACGACCGCATGCCGGCAACCGTGGCAACGCTGTTTGGATGGCATGACAGGCCGTCACGACCGTCATGACAGGCCGTCACGAAAAGGCCGTGTGTATGTGTCTCCCGCGAGTGGGGCACATACACACGGCCTTTTTGCCGGCCCGAAGCGACCGTATGTATGCGCCTCCCACGAATGGGCCGCATACTTACGGTCTTTTCCCCTGCCCGGAACGGCAGTATGTATGCGCCGTCCGCATGCGTGCGTACCCATGGGCGCGTGCACGCGGACGCATACATACATGCCGCTACGCCCGTCCGTTCATGACGGCGGCCAGTGACAGCACGCGCGGATTGTCGAACACGTCCTCGGTGTGCACGACGTGCCCGGCCGCGTCGGTGAGCGGGATGCGCCAGTTCGGGTACTGGTCGGACGTGCCCGGCTGGTTGACCGCGCGATGCTGCCCGACGCCGTCCATGAGCGTCGCCTGCCGCAGCACGCTCGGCGTGTCCGTGAGCATGCGGTGCATCGCCTCGACGATCCGCTGCTCGTACGCCGGCACGTCGGCGGCGATGTCCGCGGCCGACAGATACGTGCCGATCGCGCCGGTGGCGGTTGCGGTCGCATCGGTGGCGTCGAACTGGTCGGTCCCGCCGGCCAGTCCGACACAACCGGCCAGTCCGTCCGTGCTCGGCACGCGCAACCATCCGCCGCTCACCAGCAGCTCGAGCATCGCGCGACGCTCGGCCTCCGCCGATGCTTGGAATTCGTCGGCCGACGACGCGAGCAGCCCCAGTTCCTCGCGGATCTTCACGTGCTCGAATTCGAGATAACCTGCGGTCGGCGGCAGATCGTGCGTGGTGACCGACGCGAGCGCCTGACGGCGGTACGTGCTCGGCGGCGCGTACGGATCGCCCGCGGTGGCCGAATCGTCGACACGAGAGAACCACTCGACGTCGGTGCCGAGCACGCCGTGATCGGCGAGTATCTTGCGAACGTAGTCGGGCACGGTGCCGAGGTCTTCGCCCACGACCACGCCGTTCGCGCGCGTCGCCTCGATGGCGAGCACGGCCAGCATCGCCTCGTGGTCGTACGTGACGTACGCGCCGCCCTTCGCGCCGCGGCCTTGCGGGATCCACCACAGCCGGAACAGGCCGAGCACGTGGTCGATGCGCACCGCGCCGGCGTGCTCGAAGATAGCGTGCACCATCTCGCGGTACACGCGATAGCCGGTGTCGGCCAGATACCGCGGGCTGAACGGCGGCTGGCCCCAGTCCTGGCCCTGCTGGTTGTAGAAGTCCGGCGGGCAGCCGACCGTGACCGAACCGACCGCGAACCGTTCCGGATTCCACCACGCGTCCGCGCCGAGCATATGCACGCCCACGGCCATGTCGAGCATGAGTCCGAGCGCCATGCCGGAGCCCTTGGCGGCGGTCTGTGCGGCGGTCACCTGCTCGTCTGCAATCCATTGCAACCACCGGTTGAACTCGAACAGATCATGGTGCTCGCGCACGAGATCGGCCACTTCCGGCGACTCGCGGTCGTATCGCGTGAACCACGAATCGGCCTCCCACGGCGCGCCCCACACTTCGAACGCGAGGCACCACGTCGCGAACGCGTCGAGGTCCGGTCCGGCGGCGGCCACGAACGACTGGAACGCGGCCTCGCGTTCGGCCGAGCGCGGCTGGTCGAAGATGATGCGCAGCGCCCGGCGCTTCGCGTCCCAGCTTGCGTTGAGATCGAGCGGATCACTGCTATCGTTCGCGGCGGCGACGGTCGCGTGCAACGCGTCGACCCGCGCGCGGGCCTCGGCCGGCAGCTCGGCGTATTCGGGCACGTCCTGCGGACGGATGTACGTCACGTTGAGGAACCGTCGAGATTCGGGCAGGTACGGCGACGGCTCGAGCGGTGGCACCGGCGCGGTCGCATGGATCGGGTTGATGAGCATGAAGTCGGCGCCGGACTTGGCGCCAGCGTCGGCCGCGAGCCGGCGCAGGTCGCCGTAGTCGCCCACGCCCCACGACTCGGGCGAACGTTCGGCGTACAGCTGTGCCATCCAGCCCCAGCGCGGCTTCGCGGCGACCGCGTCGGGCAGCGGGATACGCTCCGGCGCGACCAGCAGCGTCGCCTCGTCCTGCCGCTCGCCCGTGTCGACGCGCAGCGTGTGGTAGCCGATCGGCAGATCGTCGGGCAGCACAAGGAACTGGTCGGCGCTGCTCACGCTCGGCAGGATGTCGTCAAGATCGCTGTGATACCGTGTGCCGTCTTCCAGCGTGATGGTCGCCGTCGGCTGCTCGGACTCGGTGCAGTGCAGCGTGACGGACGTGTCCTTGCCTGCGGTGACGACGATGGTATGGCTGTGCAGGAGCCGTTCGTCGCGTTCGTGTTCGAGTTGCGCGAGCGAACGTGCGATTGCCGCGTCGCTGCCGGCGTCGATGCCGAGCGCGGCGAGTACGTTGACGAGCACGTCGTCGTCGATTTCGACGTAGGTGCCGACCTGATCGATGTACGACGTGGCCACGCCGCCGGCCTTGGCGAGGCGGATGAGCGGGCGGGCGAGCCGTTCCGCCGATTCGGTGGGCTGGGCTGGTTTGGCGGGCACATCTGGCGCGGCTGGGGCCGTGCCGATCGCTGCGGGGGTGATCGCGGGCGCGACGGCCGGTGCATCCGAAGCGATGGGTGCGGTGGGCGTGTCCGATGCCGTGCCGGCCGCGGCAGACGTGGTTTGGGCAGGATTGATGTTCGGCGTGACGGACGCGGCTGATGCGACAGGTGCGGTCGGGGTGGGCTTGATAGGAGACGTGACGGATATGACTGGTGCGATGGGCGTGTCCGATGCCGTGCCGGCCGCGACCGACGCGTCTGGTATGACCGATTCGGTGGGGGATGTGTTCGGCGTGGTGTCGGTCATGGGCTTCTCCTTCGATGTCGTGCTGACGCGTCGTTGCGATCGTATGCCGCCATGTGGTGTCTCTATGCTCGGTAGATGACATTTACATGGCGCAAAACGTTGCTTCTTACAGCATAGAAGCTATTGACATCGTTTGCAATACCGGTGTTTCCCATGATCCGTCCCATGATCCATAGGATGGAGGGATAACCCAAGTTCGTCCCCGAATTATGATTCCGGACAATTCCAGACAAAACTGGACGAGGCCCTCTGCGGGTCAACATGGAATGTGGGCATAGACGGTACATGTACGGGCCGAAAACGACCCCGTAATGACCGGTCTATGCCCACGATTGAGCACATATCCTGTCTATGCCCGCAATGTGCCTGCCGTAATGTACCGTCTGCACCCACGAATCAGGGAATCGGACCGGGATCCGCGCTGCCGTGGCGTGTATTTGACCGGTCTATGCCCGCACTTGTACTGTGTCGGGTTGTAACTGCGGCGTTCTTATTTTCTTGGCTCCCCTTGTCGGGGGAGCTGTCACGCAGTGACTGAGGGGTAGTCAGAACCCGTCGCATTAAGCCCGGCAAAGCACTTGTTCTGATGAGCGACTCAGCGGGCCATCGTCCACGACAATCGTGGGCATAGCCGGTACGGCAACAGCGATTCGTCAGCGGAGGATGGCGAACGACTGGGCCGGGAGCGTGAGCGCAGTGCCGGCCAGAGCGGGGGAGCCGACGGCAAACGCGATGTCGCGTCCGGCTGCGTCGGCGGGCAGACCGAGGGTGATCGTCTCGTGACCCGGATTCATCGCCACGATCACCGAACCGTCAGCCGTAGCCGCCTTGTCATCGGCCGCGGCCGTGCGACGATACGCGAACGCGCGCCCGCCGTCGAGTCCGGCGAGCACGTCGAAATCGGCGTCGGCGTGCAACGCGGGCGTCGCATGACGCAATGCGAGCAGCGTGCGGATCGTCGACAGCAGCGAATGCGGATCGGCCGAGGCTGCGGCGACCGTGGGCGCGGCATCACCCGGATCGACCGGCAGATACAGCGCGTCGGCCGACGCGTCGGAGAAGCCGAGGTTCGGCAAGGTCTCGTCCCACTGCATCGGCGTGCGGCTGCCGGTGCGTGTGTATCCGCCTTCCTTGGTGGGCAGCGGGCGGTATCGCATGCCGATTTCGTCGCCGTAGTACAGGAACGGGCAGCCGGGCATGGTCATGAGCATCGCGTACGCGATCGTGCGCTCGCGTTCGGTGAGCCGCTGGGCGGTGCGCAGCGTGTCGTGATTGCAGGTGATGAGGTCGAAGTAGCCGCCGGCGCGGCGCGCGTCGGCCAGCTGCGGCAGGTACTGGTCGAGGAACGGTTTGATCGACGTGCCGGAGTCGGCGTTGAAGTAGCTCAGGTCGCCGTCGTGCGCGAGCGGCGTATCGGTGTTGCGCAGCAGCATGTTGTAGCCGTTCGGATTGCCGTCCCAGCGCCAGTCGAGGTAGAAGTCCATGTCGAATCCGGCCTGCATCGACTCGTGCGGGCGGCCCCATTCGGCCACGAACGCGGCGTCGGGGAATTCGGGGCGGATCTTGGAGAACATGTACTGCCACGTGCGGATGGTGAACGGCTTGCCGTAGTCGTCGTGCTTGACGAGACTGTCAGCCATGTCCACGCGGAAGCCGTCGGCGCCGCGGGAGAGCCAGAAGCGCATCACGTCGACCATCGCGTCGCAGGTGGCCAGTGCGTCGGGGCCGAGCGCCGGCTTCTGCCAGGACGCGCGAGGGTGGGCAAAGCCGTAGTTGAGCGCGGGCTGGCACTTGAAGAAGTTGAGGATGTAGGTGCCGTCGCGGTCGGTTTCGCCGCCGATGAACGGCAGGCCGTCGCCGCCGGCGATCCACGAGTCGGTCCAGATGTAGCGTTCGGACAGCCCGCCGCGATCGGCGGGGTTGGGCTGGGCGGAGGCACGGAACCAGGGGTGCTCTTCGCTGGTGTGGCCGGGGACGAGGTCGAGCAGGACGCGGATGCCGCGTTCGTGCGCGGCAGAGAACAGCGCGATCAGGTCGTCGTTGGTGCCGTAGCGGTCGGCGACGCGCGTGTAGTCGCGTACGTCGTAGCCGGCGTCCTTGAACGGCGAGTCGTAGCACGGGTTGATCCACAGCGCATTGCAGCCGAGGCTGGCGATGTAGTCGAGTTTGCCGATGATGCCGGGGATGTCGCCGATGCCGTCGCCGTTGGAGTCGGCGTAGCTCTGCGGATAGATTTCGTAGAATACGGCGTCGCGCAGCCATGCGGGATGCGCAGGGGCGGTGTGTGTTTCGGTGTGTCGCGTGTCGTCCATGACTCAGGATCCTTGTGTTTTGAACGGTTTGCTGCCGGAAGCGGCGTTCGTTTGCAATGATACCGGCAACGGTGGAGTTGCCAACGTTTGCAGAACAGTGCTATAGTGTGAACCACTGATGCACCGCAGAGAACTTGCATAGGTGATCATTAGCCGTGGAAATCACGCTGATGTGAACGTATGCAGGAATGGGCTCCGCAAGAGATCTGCAACGTATGCAGTGCACGCAGGAATCAGCGTCGAACGCGCTGAAGCGTCTTCACAGGAAAGGAAGATCGATGAAGATCAATTGGAAGAAGGCCATCGGCCTCACCGCAGCCGCCGCCATGCTGCTCCCGCTCGCCGCCTGCGGTTCCGACACCGCCAGCAACGGCGGTTCCTCCTCCACCACCACCGGCACCACCGAGGTCACCCTGAGCGTCTGGTCCCCGCAGGAAGACCAGGCCAAGGGCAAGGACGGCTCTGACTCCTGGCTGGCTCAGGTCGAGAAGAAGTTCGAGGAGGCCCACCCGGACTACAAGATCACGTGGAAGAACGACGTCGTCTCCGAAGCCGACGCGTCCAAGACCGTGATCGCCGATCCGGCCGCCGCCGCCGACGTCTACATGTTCGCGAACGATCAGCTGGGCGCGCTGGTCAAGGCCGGCGCCATCGGCGAGCTGGGAGAGAACGAGGCCAAGCAGGTCAAGGATCAGAACTCCCAGGTCCTCGTCGATTCCGTGACCGGCACCGACGGCAAGCTCTACGGCGTGCCGTACACCGCCAACACCTGGTTCATGTACTACGACTCCTCCGTCTTCTCCGCGGACGACGTCAAGAGCTGGGACACCATGCTCTCCAAGGCCGCCGTTTCCTTCCCGATGACCAACGGCTGGAACATGGCCTCGTGGTTCACCAAGTCCGCCGACCTGACCTTCTTCGGCGACAACTCCAACCCGACCGACGCCTCCAAGGGCATCTCCGTCGATGTCGACAAGCTCACCGCGACGACCAAGTACCTCGTCAAGATGGCCAACAATCCGAACTTCATCAACGACGACGACACCTCCGGCATGGACAACCTGAAGGCCGGCAAGGTCCACGCCTACTTCTCCGGCACGTGGAACGCCTCCGCCGTCAAGGACATCCTCGCTCCCGACAAGGATGAGGACGGCAAGGCTGATTTCGACCACTACGCCGCCGCGCAGCTGCCGAAGTTCACCGTGGACGGCCAGGAGTACCAGATGTACTCCTTCGCCGGTTCCAAGGCCGCCGCCTACAACCCGAACGCCAAGAACTCCAAGGTCGCCGCCCAGTTCGCCGCCTTCCTCGGCTCCTCCGACGCCCAGAAGCTCCACTGGGATCTGCGCGGCGTGGTGCCGTCCGACAACTCCCTCGCCGACTATGAGGGCAACGGCTCCGACTTCGGCTCCATCGCCAAAGACCCGGCCGCTCAGGCCCAGATCGCCACCATCGCCAACACCTCCATCCTGCAGCCGTCGATCGCGGCAATGGGTGAATGGTGGGACCCGGCCAAGGCCTACGGCGCTTCCATCGTGAACAAGGAAACCACCGAAGACAACGCCGCCCAGAAGGCCGCCGACTTCGCCAAGCTGCTCGCCGCGATGACGAAGACCGAATGATCGTGATCGCCGCCGGTCCCACACGCAACGCAGACTCCGGTCTGGCGGCAATCATCCAAACAACACATAACTGAACATCCCCTCCCAACCGAGGGGAACCAACTCTTGAGGGTCCGATAAGGTACGCCACTGCGGAGCGGATGTTACGAAACCGCGCAACCGCTCCGCAGCCTCAACCAACACAGCGGTTTCATCCACAACCTACCTCTCCTTCTCCTCCTTCATTGCCCGTAGAGTTCGGGTGCCGGGGCCTCCCCGGCGCCCGGGCTTTGCGCGGTTGTAGAGGCAATGCAAGTCGTCGGGAGGCGGATGAGGAGGCAGCATCGTTGCAATCGAAGGGCGCAAGGGAAGCGCCAAAAAGACAACGATTGCAACACATTAGTTTTTGGAATAGGAAAGCAAGTTCAGAGAGGCGGTAGGGTTTCATGACAACGGCAACCCTTTCCCCGCGGGAGATGAAGCGGCGCAAGCGCATGGGCGCCGACTACGTGGCTCCTTCGCCGTATTCGGTGAAGGCCGCGCTGACCCAGGGCGACGTGCTGACCAAGCTGTCGGCGATCGTGTTCGGTCTGGGCAACCTCGCGCGCAAGCAAATCGTCAAGGGCCTGCTTCTGCTGGCCGGCGAGATCGCGTTCATCGCGTTCATGGTCAGCAGTGGTGCAGGCTATCTCAGCAAGCTGCCGAGCCTGGGCACGCAGAAGCAGGGCAAGGTGCTCGTCGACGGCTACTGGGAGTACACCGCCGGCGACAACTCGGTCATCATCCTGCTGTACGGCGTGTGCTCGATCGTCGCGATCATCGCGTTCGTCTACCTGTGGACGCTGTCGCTGCGCTGCGCATACAAAGCCGAATGCCTCGCCAAGGCCAACGACGGCAAGGTGCCGTCCCTGATGGACGACATCGCCACCCTCACGGACGCCAAGGCGCACGAACTGCTCATGTTCCTGCCGACGCTCGGCATCCTCGTGTTCACCGTGCTGCCGCTGATCTTCATGATCTCGATGGCGTTCACGAACTACGACCACAGCAACGTCGTCCTGTTCGACTGGGTCGGCCTCGACACGTTCAAGCAGGTGTTCTCGGGCGGCGCCGGCGCCACCGTCAATGCGCAGCTATTCGTGCAGGTGCTCATCTGGACGCTCGTGTGGGCGTTCTTCGCCACCTTCCTCAACTTCTTCTTCGGCATGTTCTTCGCGATGATCATCAACCGCAAGACCACCCGCTTCAAGGGCTTCTGGCGCGCGGTGTTCTCCATGTCGATCGCCGTGCCGCAGTTCGTCTCGCTGCTGGTCATGCGCACCATGCTGCGCCAACAGGGCATCATCAACCGCATGCTCGAATCCGCCGGCCTGATCGACGCGCCGCTGCCGTTCCTGACCGACGCGACGTGGGCGCGCGTCACGGTCATCGTGATCAACCTGTGGATCGGCATCCCGTACACGATCATGCAGATCACCGGCATCCTGCAGAACATTCCGGCCGATCTGTACGAGGCCGCGCGCATCGACGGCGCGAACTGGTGGCAGATCTTCGTCAAGATCACCATGCCGTACATCTTCTTCGTCCTCACGCCGTACCTGATCACGACGTTCACCGGCAACGTGAACAACTTCAACGTGATCTACCTGCTCACGGCAGGCGACCCGGTGCCGGTCGGCGCGTCCGCCGGCAAGACCGATCTGCTCATCACCTGGCTGTACAAGCTGACGGTCGACAAGGGCGACTACAACCTCGGTGCCGTGATCGGCATCATGACCTTCATCGTGCTCGCGGTGGTGTCGCTCATCACCTACCGCAGCTCCGGTTCCTACAAGAATGAGGAGGGATTCCGGTGAGTAATCACAGCATTCAGAAGGCTCAATCGCATAGCCTGCTTCACGACGCGCGCAAGCGCCGCATTCTCGGCGACGTGCTGGCCCACCTGTTCCTTGCGGTGATGGCGGTCATCTGGATCATTCCGGTCGTGTGGGTGTTCGCGGAAAGCTTCAACCAGGACAAGTCGCCGTCGCAGAGCTCCTTCTTCCCGAAGGCGTACACGCTCGACAACTACATCGAACTGTTCACCGACCGCACGGTCATGAACTTCCCGCGCATGTACATGAACACGCTGATCGTCGCGTGCTTCGTGTGCGTGATCTCGATCTTCTTCGTGCTCTCCGTGGCGTACTGCATGAGCCGCCTGCGCTTCCGCACGCGTAAGACGTTCATGAACGTGGTGCTGATCCTCGGCATGTTCCCGGGCATCATGGCCGTGACCGCCATCTACTTCATCCTCAAGGCTATGGGCCTGACCGAAGGCAACACGTCGATCATCGCGCTGATCCTGGTCTACTCGGCCGGCACCGGTGCGGGCTTCTACGTGATGAAGGGCTTCATGGACACGATCCCGACCTCGCTCGACGAGGCCGCGATGCTCGACGGCTGCACTCGTTTGCAGGTGTTCTACAAGATCATCATCCCGATCTGCAAGCCCATGATCGTCTACCAGGCCATCATCGGCTTCCTGACCCCGTGGCTCGACTTCGTGATGGCGAAGGTCATCTGCCGTACGCAGACCAACTACACCGTCTCGCTCGGCCTGTGGCTGATGCTGCAGAAGGAGTACATCAACAACTGGTTCGCGAAGTTCGCGGCCGGCGCGGTGCTCGTCTCGATCCCGATCGCGATCCTGTTCATCGTGATGCAGCGCTTCTACCAGGAGTCGATGAGCGGGTCGGTTAAGGGCTGAGGCCATCAAGGAAGCCCTGTGGGCTTCCGGCTGGCGTCAGCCTGAGCGAGCCGATAGGCGAGCGAAGGCAGCATTGAGTCTCGCCAAAGGCGAGTCCGTAATTGCAGCGCCGCAGGCGACGCCTCACAAGGGTCGAAGGCGAGCGTTACGCCAAAAAACCATTTCACTAGGGACAAGCAGGGGACAGCTAAGAGGGCATAAAGAGGTGTGGCCTCTCAGCTGTCCCTTGCCGTGTCTGTGACGGCGCACGACGGACGCGGCGCGTTCACCACGTCGCACACCGTGTGTCGCACGATGTGCGCCGCACACCGCAGACACGCACATCACACGTACTTCCTACCGAACATGAAATAGGAGCATGCGAGGAGAGAAGCCAGCACAGCAATCAGGCGAGGACCTGCTCGAGTGAGGCAGCCGAGACAAGGTCCGGTGAGGAAAGGAACCATGATGACGTCACCAGTTCCGGCGCCAGCCGCCGTCGACGCGACCCCCGCCGACATGGCCATGCCATGCCCCGACTATCCGGTCTACACCGACACGGATCTCGGCGCATTCCCCGATGCGAAGGGCGCCACGTTCCGCGTGTGGGCGCCCACGGCCAGCGGCGTCACGTTGCGTTTGTTCGCCGCCGGCTCCGAGGAGGAGGCCGAAGACCCGGAGGAGATCCACGACATGACCCCGGGTGCCGACGGCACGTGGCTCGTCCGCTGCGACGGCATCGGCCACGGCGTCTACTACGACTACATCGTGCGCTTCCCCGACGGCACGAGCGCACGCTGCGCCGACCCGTGGGCGCGCGCGGCCGGCGTCAACGGCCGCCGCAGCATGGTCGTCGACCTGTCGCTTACCGATCCCGTCGGCTGGTCGCAGGACCGCCGTCCGCGCGTGAACGGCAGCGATCTGGTCATCTGGGAGACGCATATCGGCGACTTCAGCAACGATCCGCACAGCGGCATCCCGGACGAGCATCGCGGCACGTACCTCGCGTTCACGCACCCCGACTCCAGCGTCGACGGCAAGGGCGAGTTCCCGACCTGCATTGCGTATCTCAAGCGCCTCGGCGTCACCGCCGTGCAGCTCATGCCGTTCTACGACTACGGTTCCATCGACGAGACCGTCTCCCGCCGCTCGCCCGAACGCAAGTTCAACTGGGGCTACGACCCGCTCAACTACAACGTGCCGGAAGGCTCGTACAGTACCGACCCGTTCGACGGCGCGACCCGCATCCGCGAATGCAAGCAGATGATCCAGGCCCTGCACGCCGCCGGCATCAAGGTCATCATGGACGTGGTCTACAACCACATGTTCTCCACCGACAACTGGTTCGAGCGCATGATCCCCGGCTACTGCCTGCGCCGCAAGACCGACGGCACGTTCTCCGACGGCTCCGCCTGCTCGAACGACGTGGCCAGCGAACATCCGATGATGCGCAAGTACATCGTCGACTCGGCCGTCTACTGGGCGCGCGAATACCACGTCGACGGCTTCCGCTTCGACCTCATGGGCCTCATCGATACGGACACCATGAACGCCGTGCGCGCCGGGCTCGACGCGCTGCCGGGCGGCGCGACCATCCTCATGCACGGCGAACCGTGGGCGGCCCGCGAAACCGCGCTCGACCCCAAGTCCGGCGCCGTGCTCGCCGACAAGCGCGGGCTCAACCGCCTGAGTACGCGCATCGGCGCGTTCTGCGATTCGACGCGCGACGCGGTGCGCGGCCACATCTTCTACAACTGGGTGCCCGGATACCTGACCGGCGCGGCCGCCGACTACGCCGACGACATCCGTCACGCCGTGGACGCGTGGCGCGGCACGATGCGCGAATCCGCGAGCGTCGGGCAGGTCATCCAGTACGTCTCCGCGCACGACGACCTGACCCTGTGGGACAAGCTGTGCGCCGTCCTGCGCCGCATGCCGTCCGAAACCGACTATGCCGCCGCCGATCCGTCGTGCGACGACCTGATGCGCGCCAACCGTCTCGCCGCAGGCATCGTGTTCTCGGCCGCCGGCGTGCCGTTCCTGCTCGGCGGCGAGGAGTTCGCGCGCACCAAGCACGGCGACTCAGACTCGTACTCCAGCTCCGTCGAACTCAACCAGCTCGACTGGCGGCGCGCGCAGCGGCTGTCCGGTTTGATCGATCACTATCGCGCGCTCATCGCGCTGCGCCGCGGCAACCCCGCGTATTATGGCGGCGCGCGCATGATCGTGCCGCGCACCGACGAAACCGTCGTGTTCCGCGTCGGCTACGACTGCATCGCCATCAACCCGACCGGCGAGACGCAATACCAGCCGACCGTCGATCTCGAACTGCCCGGACCGTACGGCGAGGTCGCGAAGATCGCGCCGAACGGCTGGCAGTGCGTGTACTGGTCGGTCGGCGCGAGCGGCGCGGACGGGATCGACGAGCCCGGCGACGCGCCCGCGATCGCCGATCGCCGGCTGCCGCTGCCGCCGTACAGCTTCACGGTATGGCGGCGCTCATGACGGTTGCCGTGACAGCCGTTCGGTGTGCGTGACGCGGTGTGGGGCGCAAGGTGCCACACGATGATGTCGGTCGCGGTGCGTACGTTCTCCGCGGCCTTGAGGAAAGGATATGACGATGCGTTACGACGCCGTGTTCTTCGATCTGTACGGCACGCTGATCGACATCCGCACGGATGAATCGTCCGACGCGGCATGGGATGCGCTGCGGGACGCGCTCGCCGGATACGGCATTGCGTACGACGACGGTCGCGGTGATGATCGTGACGATCGCAACGCCGGTCTGCGCGCGCGGTTCGATGCGGCCGCGCGGCCGCTCATCGACGCGGCTCGCGCCGAACGAGGCGAATGGGCCGAGCCCGACCTGCTGCCCGCGTATGCCGCGCTGCTGGACGGCACCGATCTCGGTGACGGTCGTGATGACGGTCGAGACGATGCAAACGATCGCGTCGCCGCATCCCGCGCGCTCGCGTGGACGTTCCGGCGGGGGAGCACGAGCCTGCTGCGCCTGTATCCGGGAGCGTTGGAGTTCCTGCGGGCGCTGCACGAAGCGGGGCTGCGCGTTGTCCTCGTCAGCAACGCGCAGGCCTGCTACACGCGGCCGGAACTTGCTCTGCTCGGCCTGGACGCGGCGCTCGACCGCATCGTCATCTCCAGCGACGAGGGCGTGCGCAAGCCGGGAGCCGAGATCTTCCGCCGCGCGCTCGCGGCCGAGGGTCTCGCGGCGAATCGCGTGCTCATGGTCGGCAACGACGTGCGCTGCGACATCGACGGCGCGCGTTCGGCGGGCATCGACGGCGTGTATCTGCGCACCGAGATTTCCCCGGCCGACGATCCGGCCGTGTGCGAGTCGGCCGTGCTGTCGCTGACCGGCGCCGACTATGCCGGGGTTCAGCGATTCCTTGGCCTGTGATTCGGCGTCCGGCTGGACCGGGCCGGGGAAGATGTGCCGGCGCAAACGTTGTCGGACAGGGCGGTTGCGCGCTTGGCGGGCGGCCACTGGTTGTTTTTCCGGCTGCTATTTTGCCGGACTTGGTGGTGGGTTATGATGCCCCCTCAGTCACTGTGTGACGGCTTCCTGACAAGGGGAGCTAGGACAATAAGGGCAAGCGGCTCAGGCCGGGCACGGTGTCAAGAAGCAGAAACGGAGTGACCATGAACGAGATCGAGATGGCGAAGGTTCGCAAGACCGCGGAGCGTGGCGCGGACGCGGGCGGGCGCCGGCGCGGGGGACTGAGCGCGTTTCGGCTCAAGGTGATCGGCGCGGTGTTCATGGCTCTGTCGGTCGCGTCTGTCACGCTCGTGCCGCTGATCTTCGGCGCGCCCACGGCCGACAACATGACCGCGCTCACCGTGGCCGTCGTGTGCGAGATCGCGTCGTGGTGCGCCGTGCCGATCTACGCGTGGCTGCTGTTCGACGGCTGGCGGCACACGCGCAACCGTTGGCGTTACTGGGCGCAGCTGTTCGTCGCCGCGTCTGTGGCCGGCCTGCCGTACGACAAGATCATGACCGGGCAGTGGTTCGATGCACGCACGCACAATCCGATGTGGGGGCTCGTGTTCGCGTACATCGTGCTCGTCGCGGTCGATTGGATTGGGCGCAGGTACGCGGGCGCTGCGCGTTGGACACTCACCGTGCTGGTGATCGTGGCTGGCGTGCTGTGGAACCTGCTGTTGCGCATCGGCGTGAGCCAGCAGGTGATGTACACGGGCGTGGTCACGCTCGCGTTCGTGATGGTGTTCTACTTCCTGAACCGGCACGAGAACACGATGATGTTCACCGCCGGCCTGCTCGGCGCGGTCTCCTGCATCACGCCGGGCATCGGCGTCGCGTTCCTGCACTACCGCAACGACCGTCTCGGCTATGCGCGCCCGTGGGCCAAGTGGGTGTTCTACGCGCTCTACCCGGCCATGCTGCTGCTGGGCGCCCTGATGGTCTGACGATCTGGCCTGATGGCCTGGGACGGCCTATAAGGGCCTATAGGAACCTGCGGGCTGCAATCCCATTGATATGGATGGTGGGCCGTTGCCGGTGGTGAACCGGTGAAAAGGCCCGACGCCGAGAACATCGGCCGTGTTGTGGGTATAGACGGTACACTGTCGGGATTCGTGGGCATAGACGGTACATGAACGGACTGGAATGGGCCTGTTCGTATACCGTCTATGCCCACGATCCAGCAAATAGCCCGTCTATACCCACGACTGGTGGACGGTAATGGTCGGTCTATGCCCACGATTGGAATTCGCCCGTCGATAGGACAGGCTCGGGCCACCGGTATTATCCCGTCCATGCCCACACTGGCATTTCCGGTCCGGGACCTCTTGGCGTTCGTTGGATTCATCGTGGGCATACGCGGTACATCAGCCGGACGACGGCACGTGGTGGGGTTCCATGTCTCGCAGCCGAATCGCAATTTGACTGATCTGTTGTGTTGGTATCGCGCTATCGTGCGATTCCGATACGGCAGGTTCCGATACGACGGATTCCGATACGACGGATGTGCCAGTACATGCACGCCACCACAATGCGAAGAGCTCAAAAACGGGGGGCTTGCGGCGGATGATTTCCGTCGCAAGCCCCCCGTTTGCGTTGTTGCTGGAAGCGGTCAGTCGTCCAGCTCGAAGGGGGCGTCGGTGCCGCGGGGGATGAGCTGGGCTTCGACCGTTTCGAACGGGTTGTCGAGCTCTTTGCCGTTGATGAGCTTGATCGCCTTGTTCGCGGCGGCGCGGCCCATCGCGTACGGGTCCTGGCGCATGGTGGTCAGGTTGATCGTGTCGGCGTACGGGCTGTCGTCGAAGCCGATGATCGAATAGTCGCGCGGCGTGCGATGGCCGTAGCGTTCGAGCTTGAGCACGAGCGGGATTGCCATCATGTCCATCTGGCAGCAGATCGCGTCCGGGAACTCGTCGAGCGAGAGCAGCGCGGACAGCGCGGAATCGACGAACGCCGGACCGCGCGGCACGGAGAGCACCTCCCAGTTGAGGTCGTCGCGCTTGCGTTCGGCGTCCTTGCAGGCGTTGATGAAGCCGCGCGTGCGGGCGTCGATCGAGGAGTCCATCGTGGCGACGGCCTCGGAGCACGGGTACACGATGTGCTTGTGGCCGAGGTTGATGAGGTGCTGCGTGGCCTTGTACATGCCTTTTTCGTCGTCGATGCTGATGGTGGCGTCGAAGCCGTCCACCGAAGGCGTGTTGATGCCGATGATCGGCACCTTGAGGCGCTTGAGCTGGTCGACCTCGTGCGGGTCGATGGCAAACGACGCGACGAAGATCGCATCGACGTTGCGGCGCACCGGCAGCTCGGTGAAGAACTCATGCCGGTTCTGCGCGGTGTCGATGTGCTGGAACAGGGAGATGTCGTAGCTGTCCGGGTGCATGACCGATTCGATGCCGGCGAAGACCTGCGTGTTGAACCAGCTGGTGATCTCCTCGTTCATGAGCAGCGCCACGCGATACGTCTGGCCGGACTTGAGTGCGGTGGCGGAGCGGGAGATGTTGAAGTCGAGACGGTCCGCGATTTCGAGGACCTTGCGGCGGGTTTTGATGGACACCAGCTCCGGGCGCGTGAACGCGCGCGAAACGGTGGAGATGGAGACCCCCGCCTCCTTGGCGACGTCGTAGATGTCTGATTGGGCCATGGTGCTCCTTCGTGTGACGAGCGTGTCCGCTTGGGCGGCAACAGTGCTTTCCAACTGCAAAATTGATTTCCATCATACTGCATACGTTGGCAGATTGGTTGCAGTCTCGTGATTTTTGTGCGCGGATTTTTGTCGGCGAACCGCATGATGTCGCGGGAAGCGCGCTGTTGCGGCGATTGCGCGGCTCTGCAAGTTGGTTCGCGGGCCTCGGAACGCCGTTGCCGCGCGCGTCGGCGCCGTGCTATCCTGAGATCGACCGCGCAATGCGAACGTAAGCAAGAAGTTGCGATGACAACGCTGGCTTCTCTGTTGTCACTTACGCATACGTTGTCAAAACAGTGCTCAATGACGGCAAAAACTCAGCGAGCTCAAGGGCGAGAGTGAAAGGACACACATGGTCGTACGACAATTCAGTTCGTTCGCCAGACGCGTGGCCGCGACCGGCATCGCATTCGCGATGACCGCGGCCGGGCTGACCGCGCTGCCGGCGACGGCGCATGCGCAGCAGACGGACGGCGCGACCGCGACCCAATCGGCCAACGGCACCGCAACGGCCTCCGCGCAAGCCGGCGCAAAGGACGTCATCGCCATCGCGTTCCAGACCAACTGGAACTCCGTGGCCAAGGAATGCACCGAGGTCTACGGCCCCGAAGGCGTGGGCTACGTGCAGATATCCCCGCCGCTCGAAACCATCCAGGGCACCGAATGGTGGACCTCGTATCAGCCGGTGAGCTACAAGTTCGACTCCAAGCTGGGCACCGAGGCCGAACTCAAGAACATGATCAAGGTGTGCAACGCGGCCGGCGTCCAGATCATCGCCGACGCGGTCATCAACCACACCACGGGCGTCGACCGCACCGAGGGCACCGGCGTGGCCGGCAGCAAGTTCGACTCGAACGGCGACTTCCCCGCGATCCCGTACACCAAAGAGAACTTCCACGACTGCGACAAGAACATCGGCGACTACACCAACGCCGACGAAGTCCAGAACTGCCGCCTGACCGGCCTGCAGGACCTCGACACCAGCCAGGAATACGTGCAGGACAAGCTCGCCGACTACATGAACCGTCTGCTGCAGCTCGGCGTCTACGGCTTCCGCGTCGACGCGGTCAAGCACATCGCCGCCGCCGACGTGGCCGCCATCAAGGCCAAGCTGGCCGAAAAGTCCGGCCGCGACGCCGACAGCATCTTCTTCGAGCAGGAGGTCATCGGCAACGCGAGCGAGGCCGCCGCGATCCAGCCGATCAACTACGTCGGCAACGGCAAGGTCTCCGAATTCAACTACAACGCGCATCTGTCCGCCGCGTTCGCGTCCGACATCACCAGCGAATCCAAGGGACTCGGCAAGATCGGCGGCAACGGCTGGCTGACCTCCGATCAGGCGGCCGTGTGGGTGACCAACTGGGACACCGAACGCAACTCGTCCGCCATCACGTACAAGAAGGGCTCGAAGTACCTGCTCGCGAACGCGTTCATGCTCGCGTACGACTACGGCCAGCCGCACATCTACTCCGGCTACTACTTCGACAACAACGACGACGGCGCGCCCGGCGCGACCGCGACCAGCGTGCCCGACATGACCTGCCCGACCGACGGCAAGATGACGCCTGGCACATGGCAGTGCGCCGAACGCTGGACCGCGATCCGCGGCATGATCGGCTTCCACAACGCGGTCAACGGCACCGCGGTCACCGACTGGAAGGCGTACGACAGCAACGTCCTCGGCTTCGGCCGCGGCAACGTCGGCTACCTCGCGCTCAACAACAGCGCCAAGGACTCCAAGCAGACGTTCACGACGTCGCTGCCGGCCGGCGAATACTGCAACGTGTACGCGACCGGCGACTGCTCGCAGACCGTCACCGTGAAGGACGACGGCACGTTCGACGCGACGCTCGCCAAGAACTCGGCCATCGCGATCTACGCGGGCGCGACCAAGGACAGCTGGACCGGCACCGCGAAGTCCGATCCGTCCGACCCCGACCTGACCGTCAACGACGAGGCCGCGAAGGCCGCGACCGACACAAGCCGTACGATCTACTACAAGCTCCCCGACGGCTGGAAGCAGGCGTACCTGCATTACGGCATCAATAACTGGGCCGAACAGGGCCACGAGCTTATGGCCGACGCCGGCAACGGCTGGGTCAAGTTCACGGTCGACCCGAAGGGCCAGTCGTTTGAATACGTATTCACCGACGGCGGCTCCAACTGGGACAACCCGAACGGCGGCGGCAACTACACCGCGCAGGGCCACTGGACGGCCGTCGCGGACCACGAGGCCAGCGCGGGCGTGCCCTCGGGCGTGCAGCAGTATCAGCCCAAGACTAAGGTGGTGGTGCACTACAAGGCCGCCGAGGGCGACAAGGTCGCCGATCGAGGCGTATACATGTGGGGTACCGACAAGGACGGCAAGTCGCTCGCGGCCGGCTGGCACGCGTTCACCGGCGAGGACTCCTACGGCAAGGTGTTCGAAACCACCATCGACGGCGCGTACGAGGCCGGCAAGATCGGCGTGATCGTCACCACCGAAGGCTGGGACAAGGTCGGCGGCGACCGTCTCATCGACGGCTCCACCGGCACCGCGGAAATCTGGGTCGACGGATCCAAGCCCGACGAGACGCTCACGGCGGCTCCGGAAGGCTACAAGAAGACCGCCGACACGATCAACGTGACCATCCACTACCATCGTCTCGCCGACGACTACACGAGCGAGGACGGCATGAAGGCATGGGACATCTGGGGATGGGCCGACGGCGTCAACGGCGCCGCCCACCCGTTCACCGGGCACGACGACTACGGCCTGACCGCCAAGTACACGCTCAACGGCGGCGGCATGAGCGTACCGCAGTTCATCGTGCGCTACGGCGGCGACGGCTGGGAGGCCAAGGACCCGAACGACGACAATCGCACCATCCCGCAGTCCGCGATCACCATGAACGACGACGGCACGGCCAACGCCGAAATCTGGCTCGTGCAGGGCGACCCGACGGTCTACACCAACGGCACGCTGTACGACGCCAAGGGCACGATCGTCTCCGCGCAGATGAGCGACTTCACGACCATCACCGCCAAGCTCAACAAGTCCATCTCCTCCGACGACCTCGCCTCCAAGGTGAGCGTCGACGGCGCCGACGTCAAGGACGTCAAGGCCGACGGCAACACGCTGACCATCACCGTCCAAGGCGAGCTCGACGTGACCAAGCCGTACCAGGTGAGCGTCGACGGCTACGGCACGCAAAACGTCGCGCTCGGCGCGGTCGTGCGCTCCGACGCGTTCGACAAGAAGTACGCGTACGACGGCGACGACCTCGGCGCGAACTACACGGCCGAACAGACGACGTTCAAGCTGTGGGCGCCGACCGCGACCAAGGTCACGCTGCGCACGTACGCATCCGCGACCGATCCGCAGGCCGCGCTCGCCGACAGCGTCACGCTCGACAAGTCCGGCGACAAGGGCGTGTGGACGTTCGCGGTCAAGGGCGATCTCAAGGATCGCGCGTACGACTACGAGCTGACGTTCGCCGACGGCACGGTCAACACGTCCCCCGACCCGTACGCGACGGCCGCCGTGGCGAACGGCGAGCGTTCCGTCGTGCTGTCCGAAGCCGAGAAGGGCGATGCGGGCAAGCGCATGAAGTCGTTCAGCAAGCCGACCGACGCGATCGTCACCGAAGCGAACGTTCGCGACATGACGATCTCGCCGACCTCCGGCGTCTCCGCCGACAAGCGCGGCAAGTACCTCGGCTTCGTCGAAGAGGGCACCACCGTCGACGGCAAGAAGGGCGCGGCGTCCACCGGCATCGACTATCTCAAGTCGCTCGGCGTGACGCACGTGCAGATCATGCCCGTCTACGACTACGGTTCCGTCGACGAGACCGGCGACCTGAGCTACGGCGCGAGCGGCGCGCAGAACTGGGGCTACGACCCGGTCAACTACAACGTGCCGGAAGGTTCCTACTCTTCGAACCCGAACGATCCGGCCGCGCGCGTGACCGAAATGAAGCAAATGGTCAAGGGGCTGCACGACAACGGCCTGTACGTGGTGATGGACGTGGTGTACAACCACGTGTACAACGCCTCCACGCACGCCTTCGGCAAGACCGTCCCCGGCTACTACTTCCGCTACGACACGAACGGCAACCTGACCAACGGCTCCGGCTGCGGCAACGACGTGGCCTCCGAACGCGCGATGGCCCGCAAGTACATCGTCGACTCGGTCACGTACTGGGCGAAGGAGTACAACGTCGACGGCTTCCGCTTCGACCTCATGGGCCTGATCGACCAGACCACCATGAAGCAGGTGCGTGCGGCGCTCGACAAGATCGACCCGGGCATCCTCGTCATCGGCGAGGGCTGGGACATGACCGACGCGATCGGTGATCAGGAGACGACGCAGCCCAACGCCGGCAAGGTGCCGGGCGTGGCGTTCTTCAACGATTCGCTGCGCGACGCGATCAAGGGCAGCGTGTTCTCCGACGAGGACACCGGCTTCGTGACCGGCAAGGCTGGTAAGGAGAACCTCATCGCGACCAACGTGCTCGGCTGCGACAACAAGCGCGAGGGCATCGACGACAGCGGCCACTGCAACAACGGGTCTTCCGACACCGCGTACGCGGGCGCCGACCAGGTCGTGCAGTACGTCGAAATCCACGACAACCTCACGCTGTACGACAAGCTCGTCAAGAGCGCGCCGGGTGATTCCGAGGCGGTGCGGGTGGCGCGTGCCAAGCTCGCCGACTCGCTGATCTTCCTGTCGCAAGGCATCACCGACATGCAGTTCGGCCAGGAATTCCTGCGCACCAAGGGCGGCAACGGCAACAGCTACAACGCGGGCGATGCGGTCAACGCGATCGACTGGAACCGCGTGGTTGAGCAGTCCGACTCCGTCGCGTACGTGCAGGGACTGATCAAGCTGCGCAAGTCGATCGCCGCGCTGCACCTGTCGTCGTACAAGGACATCGCGTCGCAGATGACCGTGCTGCAGCAGCCCGACGGCGTGGTCGCGTACCGGCTGACCGACGGCGACGACACGTACGTGGTCGCGTTCAACGCGAACGACACGGCGGTTTCCGTCGCGGGCGTTCCTGCCGGCTCGTACACGACGCTCGCGGCCGACGGCAAGGTGACGTTGGACGGCGGCGCTACGGTGACGGTCGGCGCGGACGGTGCGCATGTTGGGGCGCTGTCGACGACCGTGCTCAAGAAAGTCGCGGCCGAGCCGACGCCGTCGCCGGAGCCGGAACCGGACAAGCCGGGCTCCGGTGATGCCGACGACAACGCCAAGCCGGGCGACGGAGACGATGCCGACAAGCCGGGCTCCGACACGGACAAGCCGTCCGATGGCGACGGCAAGCCGGCGGCGAAGGCCGTGCCGGTGTACCGTCTGTACAACCCGCGTTCCGGTCTGCATCACTACACGGCCAACTCGCATGAGAAGGACGTGCTGGCCAAGCGCGGCTGGAACTACGAGGGCGTCTCGTTCAAGCAGGCGTCCGCGGGCACCCCGGTCTACCGCGTGTACAACCCGAACGACAGCAACCACCACTGGACCGCCGACAAGAACGAGTACACGATCCTGACCACCCGCCACGGCTGGCAGGCGGAAGGTGTCGCCTGGTATCAGCCGAGCGATGGACAGACCACGGTGTATCGTGCATATAACCCTTCCAATGGGGAACATCTGTACACGACCAGCAAGCACGAGTACGACGTGATCGCGTCTGCTCATCGCGGCTGGCGAGCCGAAGGCATCGCGTGGTACGGCCTGTGAGGCTGACCTAGATGCCTGAAAAGGGCGCCCGGTTTCATCTGCCGGGCGCCCTTTTTGTATGCTCCGGGCTCTTTCGGGCTTTGACATGAGGCGCTGGAGCTGGTCTATAAGCCGCATGAGGGACTGGAGCTGAGCTATGGGCTGGGCTATAGGCTGAGGCCCCGTTCTGCCAGTGGCGGTTTTCGCTCGCTGAGGCGCCCCTCAGTGAGCGAAAACCGCCGCGCGTTGTGCGGGCGGAGGCGCATTGCGAAAAAAGTTTGAAGAAGCGGGAATAAAAAGTTGCGTCGAAAAGTTGAGTGGTGTAGGCTCAAGTTTTGGAAAGCAAAACAGAGCGTCCTCGAGACGAGGGCGTCGGGCGGCCAGCCGGGAAGTGCCGGCGGGCGGTCCGGGGTCCGAGACTTGAGCAAGAAACGTACAACGAATCAACTCAACAAAGGAGCAACATTATGGGACGTGCAGTAGGCATTGATCTGGGTACTACGAATTCCTGCATCGCCACGCTGGAAGGCGGCGAGCCGACCGTCATCGTCAACGCGGAAGGCGCGCGCACCACGCCGTCCGTGGTGGCGTTCAGCAAGTCCGGCGAAATCCTCGTCGGCGAGGTCGCGAAGCGTCAGGCCGTCACCAACGTCGAGCGCACCATCTCCTCCGTCAAGCGTCACATGGGCACCGACTGGACCGTCGAGATCGACGGCAAGAAGTGGACCCCGCAGGAGATCTCCGCGCAGATCCTCATGAAGCTGAAGAGGGACGCCGAAGCGTACCTCGGCGAGCCGGTCACCGACGCCGTCATCACCTGCCCGGCGTACTTCAACGACGCCCAGCGTCAGGCCACCAAGGACGCCGGCAAGATCGCCGGCCTGAACGTGCTGCGCATCATCAACGAGCCGACCGCGGCCGCGCTGGCCTACGGCCTTGAGAAGGGCAAGGAAGACGAGCGCATTCTGGTCTTCGACCTCGGCGGCGGTACCTTCGATGTGTCCCTGCTGGAGATCGGCAAGGACGACGACGGCTTCTCCACCATTCAGGTGCAGGCCACGAACGGCGACAACCACCTCGGCGGCGACGATTGGGATCAGAAGATCATCGACTGGCTGGTCTCCGAGGTCAAGAACAAGTACGGCGTTGATCTGAGCAAGGACAAGATCGCGCTGCAGCGTCTGAAGGAAGCCTCCGAGCAGGCGAAGAAGGAACTGTCTTCGTCCACCTCGACCTCCATCAACATGCAGTACCTCGCCATGACCCCTGACGGCACCCCGGTGCACCTCGACGAGACGCTCACCCGCGCCCACTTCGAGGAAATGACCTCCGACCTGCTCGGCCGCTGCCGCACGCCGTTCAACAACGTGCTGCGCGACGCGAACATCTCCGTGTCCGACATCGACCACGTCGTGCTCGTCGGCGGTTCGACCCGTATGCCGGCCGTCAAGGAGCTCGTCAAGGAGCTCACCGGCGGCAAGGAAGCGAACCAGTCCGTGAACCCGGATGAGGTCGTGGCCGTCGGCGCCGCCGTGCAGTCCGGCGTCATCAAGGGCGACCGCAAGGACGTCCTGCTGATCGACGTGACCCCGCTGTCGCTGGGCATCGAGACCAAGGGCGGCATCATGACCAAGCTCATCGACCGCAACACTGCCATCCCGACCAAGCGTTCCGAGGTCTTCTCGACCGCCGAGGACAACCAGCCGTCCGTGCTCATCCAGGTTTATCAGGGCGAGCGTGAGTTCGCCCGCGACAACAAGCCGCTGGGCACCTTCGAGCTGACCGGCATCGCGCCGGCTCCGCGTGGCGTCCCGCAGATCGAGGTCACCTTCGACATCGACGCCAACGGCATCGTGCACGTGTCTGCCAAGGACAAGGGCACCGGCAAGGAGCAGTCGATGACCATCACCGGCGGCTCGGGCCTGCCGAAGGACGAGATCGACCGCATGGTCAAGGAGGCCGAAGCCCACGAGGCCGAGGACAAGAAGCGCAAGGAGGAGGCCGAGACCCGCAACCAGGCCGAGGCGTTCGCCTACCAGACCGAGAAGCTCGTCAACGACAACAAGGACAAGATCTCCGATGAGATCGCCAAGGAGGTCACCGACAAGGTCAACGCCCTGAAGGAGGCCCTGAAGGGTGAGGACATCGAGAAGATCAAGACCGCGCAGAGCGAGCTCATGACCGCCGCGCAGAAGATCGGCGAGGCCCTGTACTCGCAGCAGGGCGCTGCCGGTGCCGCTGGCGCCGCTGGCGCGGGCGCTGCGGCTGGTGCCGGCGCGTCGGGTGCCGCCTCGAACGGTGGCGACGACGACGTGGTGGACGCCGAAGTCGTGGATGACGACGACAAGGACAACAAGTAAGGTTCCGTCCGATGGCTGAGTTCAACAAGGACGATTACCTGAACGACCTGCCGGACGCGGACGATTTGGCTGCTGGTGCGGCCAAGTCCTCCGCGGCCGGCTCGGCCGCCTCGACGGCGGACTCGGCGAAGGCCGAGCAGCCGTCCTCGGCTCCCTCGGCTGAGGGAGCCGGCGCGACGAACGCCGCGACTGAGGGAGCGACGGAGGGCAAACCTGCCGCGAAGGAAGAACAGGCCGGCAAGGCCGAGGATTCCGATGCCAAGGACGCTTCCGCCGACGACACGCTCACCCCGCTTGGCAAGGCCAAGAAGGAAGCTGCCGACTACCTCGAGGCGCTCCAGCGCGAGCGCGCCGAGTTCGTCAACTACCGCAACCGCGCCCAGCGCGAGCAGGAACGCTTCCGCCAGCACGGCATCATCGACGTGCTGACCGCGCTGCTGCCGGCCCTCGACGACATCGACCGCATCCGCGAGCACAGCGAAATGGACGATTCGTTCAAGGCCGTGGCCGCGAAGATCGACAAGGCGTTCGAGAAGTTCGGCGTCGAGAAGTTCGGCGAAAAGGGTGAGGAGTTCGACCCCACCAAGCACGAGGCGATCCTGCACAAGCCGGACGATTCGACCGACAAGGACACCGTCGACACCGTGGTGGAAGCCGGCTACCGCATCGGCGACCGCGTCATCCGCGCCGCCCGCGTAGTCGTCGCCTCCCCCAAGAACTAATGCATATCGGCTCCCCCGCAAAACGGGGAGCCGACTTATATCAAGACTTTGAAAGGAGACATGAATGGCTGAGAATGAATGGCTGAGCAAAGACTTCTACAAAGTCCTTGGTGTCTCCAAGGACGCCAGCGACGCCGACATCACCAAGGCCTACCGCAAGCTGGCCCGCAAGTATCACCCTGATCTGAACAAGACCAAGGAGGCCGAGGAGAAGTTCAAGGACATCTCCGAGGCATACGACGTACTCAACAACAAGGAAACCCGTCAAAAGTACGACGCGATCCGCCAGTTCGGCATGGGCGGCGCGCGCTTCGCCGGCGGCGCCGGCAACGGCGGATTCGACGCGTCCGGCTTCTCCGACGTGTTCGGCTCGATGTTCGGCAACGGCGGCAGTGGCAACATCCGCTTCAGCACGAACGGCGGCGGTCCGACCAACCTCAACGACATCTTCTCCATGTTCGGCGGCGCGGCGGGCGCCGGCGCGGGCCGCGGCTACGCGCAGGGCAACCCGTACGCCGACTATCAGGCGGCTCCCGAACCGGAAAACGGCGAGGACCGCACGTCGAAGATCCGTCTGACGTTCCGTCAGGCCGTCAAGGGCGCCACTGTGTCGTTGAGCGCCGACGGCAAGAAGTTCAAGACGCATATTCCGGCCGGCGTGAAGGACGGCCAGAAGATCCGTCTGGCCGGCAAGGGCAAGCCGGGCCGCAACGGCGGCAAGCCGGGCGACCTGTACCTGCATGTGAACGTCGCACAGGACCCGAAGTTCACGATGAGCGGCCATGATCTGGTCGTGGACCTGCCGGTGACGGTCGGTGAGGCCGTGGCCGGCGCGAAGGTCGAGATGAAGGACATCGACGGCGAACCGGTCACGTTCAAGGTACCGGCCGGCTCGTCGAGCGGCACGGAAGTGCACGTTGCCGGCAAGGGCGTGAAGAACGGCAACGCGTTCGGCGATCTGATCGGCCGCGTGCAGATTCACGTGCCGTCCAAGCCCGGTCTGGGCCTGAAGCACGCCGCGAAGGAATTCGACAAGGCATCGGGTGACTTCGTTGCGGAGCTTGCGCAGCAACGGTAACGACACTGTGCCGCGGAGCTTGCCGCTCAGCGGTAATGCGATGTGTCATGTGATTGAGCGGGGCGATCCTGTAACGGCTGTGGCCAGCTCGGGATCGCTCCGCTCAGTTTCGCCTCGATCGACATGATGAGGCTGAAAGCCAAGAGACAGCAAGGAGATGAGTGCTATGGCAAGAATCGCGCAGGAAGTCAAGCGCGCGTATGCCGCATGCGCGGCGGCGCTCGTCTCCAACCGGGCCGATCTCGATGCCGTGGATTCGCTGGGATTGAATGTGGAGTTGCCCGTGTTCGCCGTCGGTCAGGCGGCCGAACTCGCGGGGGTCCACCCGCAAACATTGCGGCAGTACGATCGGCTTGGTCTGGTCGTGCCCAAACGCACGGAGGGCGGCGCCCGCCGGTACACGCTGCGCGACATCGATCGGCTTGCGCAGGCGCAGCGGCTGAGCCAGGAGGAAGGCATCAATCTGGCCGGCATCACGCGCATCCTCTCGTTGCAGGAGGAGAACCGCCAGTTGCGCCGGCAGAACAAGCATCTGCGTCGTCGTCTCGAAGGCGACAGCGTGTTCGAGGCCGGCATGGACGGCGAGGTCGTCGAAGTGCGTCAGGCGAAGTCGCGCTTCTACCGTATCTGGCGTCGCGGCAGCGGCAAGCCGTTGCAGATCACGGCCGGCCCGGCCGACAGCGCAGAGCTGGTTCCGTCAGAAATCGTGCTGATCGACGATTGAGAGGCTGAATCGCTCGTCTGTCGGAGTCGGTTTGACGATCGAGAGGCTACCTCTCCGGCGGCCGCGACCGTTGTCCCGGTCTATGCAAGCTTGTTTACCCCCGAAATGGCTATTTCGGGGGTATTTTTGTTCAACCGTCGTTGGGCGATGGCCTCTCGATCGTCGAACCGATCACAGCGGAACGCATAATCCGCCTCTCGATCGTCGAACTGCTGTTGAACTGCCGTTTATGGCCGCGCGCGAGGCGATGCCGATATTGATACGAACGCGTACGGGAACGACACCGGACGCGGCGCGCTCGTCCGCAAGGTTTGGTGAGATAGAGGCGGATATCGAACCGGTTGTCGGCCGGTCATGAACTGACGGGAAAGGCGCGTGACAATGCTGCTCAAGGCTGTGTTCTGGGATATGGACGGTACGCTGATCGACTCCGAGCCGTACTGGCATCAGGGCGAACTGGAAATCGCCAAGGCGCACGGCGGTTACTGGGATCTGGACCTCGCATGGGCCGGCTCCGGCACGCCGGTGCCGCAGGTTGCGCAGCGCATGGTCGAACACGGCTGCCAGCTGTCGGTCGAGGAGATCGGCAAGGGCATGATCGACTATGTCGCCAAGGCCGAAGCCGCGCACATGCCGTGGATCGACGGCGTGACTGACGTGCTCGAATCGCTCGTCGCGGCCGGCATCCCGTCCGTGCTGGTCACCACGTCGCCGCGTCACCTGGCGCAGGGACTGGTCGACCAGGCGCCGAAGGGCGCGTTCTCGGGCTTCATCTGCGGCGACGACGACGTGGAGAAGAAGCCGTCGCCGGAACCGTATCTGGCCGCGGCCAAGCTGCTGGGCATTGCGCCGGAAGACATGAAGTACTGCGTGGCGCTCGAGGATTCGATGAGCGGCCTCAAGTCGGCCGCCGCGTCGGGCGCGACGCTGATCGCGCAGACCGGCTACATCAACACGGACACGTCGAACGGCCCGCAGTTCGCGTCGATCAGCTCGTATGCGGGCGTGACCGCCGAGACGCTCGACGGCTACGTGCGCCAGCGCGCGGGGGAGTGATTCCACGGCGGACGCCGGTTGTAAATGCTGCGGGTGTGACGCTCCCCCAGTCACGCTTCGCGTGACAGCCCCCCCTCAGCCGAGGGGGCCGAGGTCTTTGAAAGTATAAAGTGTCTTGGCCGCTGATTTGCCACCGGTTTCTACCGGCGGGGGAGTAGGCTGGATAGCGACCATACCCCACGTCACAGGGAGGCGTATCATGGCTGGATTCGATCTGGGCGACGGCCTGCGCAAGGTGTTTCTGGCGGGCGTCGGCGCCCTTGCCACCACGGTGGAGAAGAGCCAGGAGATCGTTGACGATCTCGTCAAGAAGGGCGAACTGACCGTCGAGCAGGGCAAGGCGCTCAACACCGAGCTCAAGCGCAAGGCAGCCGAAGTCAAGGAGGAGTCCGAGAAGAAGGACGCCGCCGCGGCCGGCTCCGCCGACGGCGAGGCCAAGGCCGAGTAAGGCCGCATCATTGGCCAACACCACCACGGACACGGGAGCCGAATGGTCGGGGGAGCGTTTGGAAACCCTCGACCTGTTCGGCCCCCGTCGTGATGTATTCGCCGAGCGCTATCACCTGACTCGGTGGGGCAAGACCAAGCGTCTCGCCCAAATCGCCGGCATCGCGCGCCAATTCGACGTGGCGCACGGACTCACGCCGGTCAAAATGCGCCTCATGCTGGAGGCGCTCGGCCCGACTTTTGTGAAGGTCGGGCAGATTCTGTCGATGCGCTCCGAAATGCTCCCGCAGTCGTTTTGCGACGAGCTGGCGAAGCTGCGCGCCGACGCCGACCCGATGCCGTACGAGACCGTGCTGGAAACGCTGTCGCACGAGTACGGCCGTCCGGTCGAGGAGATTTTCGAACACATCGACGCGACGCCGCTCGGTTCCGCGTCGCTTGCGCAGGTGCACCGCGCCACGCTCGTCACCGGCGAGGATGTCGCGGTCAAGGTGCAGCGACCGGGCGTGCGCGAGACGATGGCGCAGGACGTGTCGATCATGCGCTCGATCGCCAAGGTCGCGACGAAGGTCGTGTCGACCGCGCAGGTCGTCGATCTCGGCGGCGTGGTCGAGGAACTGTGGGACACGTTCGAGTCGGAGACGGACTTTCTCGTCGAAGCGCGCAATCTGGCCGAATTCAAGCGGTTCTGCGCGCCGTACAAGTACATGGACTGCCCCAAGCCGTACATGGACCTGTGCACCGAGCATGTGGTCGTCATGGACTACGTCGAGGGCATTTCCGTCTCGCATCCGGACCGTCTGATCGCGGCCGGATACGATCTCAAGGAGATCGGCACCAAGCTCGTCGACAATTACGCGACGCAGGTGCTCGATGTCGGCTTTTTCCACGCCGACCCGCACCCCGGCAACATCATGGTCTCCGGCGGGCAGATCGTGCTGCTCGACCTCGGCATGACCGGTCGGCTCAACTCGACCACGCGGTCGGTCATGAAGCAGATGATCTTCGCCGTCGCCAAGCAGGACTCCCCATCGCTGGCGGACGGCCTGCTGCGCTTCGCCGGCGCGGACGCGGACCCGGCCGATTATCCGGCGCTGCTCGCCGATCTGGACACGATCGTCGCCGAATACGGCAACGTCGACCTGTCCGATCTCGACATCGCCGCGTTCATCACCGCGCTCACGCAGCTCGCGCAACGGCACGGGATCGAGGTGCCGAGCACGGTCACGACGGTCGGCCGCGCGCTCGTCACGCTCGAGGGCCTGCTCGACGAGTTCATCCCCGACGTGAACATGATCGAGATCATCTCGAAGCACATCGCGACGAGCAAGTCGCCCAAGCAGGCCGCGCGCGACGAAATCGAAACGCTCGGCATCGAGGGGCATCAGGCGCTGCACGGCCTGCTCAACGCGCTCACCGAGTCGAAGACGGCGGCGCGCATGCTCACGCGCGGCCAGCTGCGCGTGAACGTGGAGCTGATCGGCGCGGAGGAGCCGATGAACAAGCTGAGCGACATGGTGAACAGGCTCACGATGGCGCTGATCGTGGTCGGTCTGTTCGTCGGCTCGTCGATCGTGTACTTCGCCGGCATGAAGCCGATCATCTTCGGCATCCCGGTGGTCGGGTTCATGGGCTACGTGGTCGCGTTCGTGCTGTCCGTGTGGATCGTGTTCGACATCAACTTCAAGGGCCGCAAAAAGCGGCGGTGAGCGGTCGCTGGACGACGCCTGCGTGGCGGAAAACGCTCGTTGAGAGGTGTCTCAGCGAGCGTTTTCCGCCACGAGGAGTGGCCGGCTTCCTGCGGCGCATCACCGGCGCAACGCCCACTGCCATGCGGGAAGGATGCGGATGATGCCGTTCCCGGCATCGGCCGTGCCGCTTTCGCGCAGGGTGATGATGGTGCTTTCGATGCCCGGCATGCGTTTCATGGCCTGCCCGAGCGCGGTGATTTCACGCGCGCGGGTCTTGGGACTGTCCATGTTCACGGTGACCTGCATGGCGCTGTAGGGTTCCGCGCCGAGCGCGTCGCCGACGAGGAAATCGACTTTTTCCTGTTTGGCGGTGGGCAATGTCAACGATGTGATGAAATCGGTGCGCCGGCCGGCCTGACGCCGGCGCAATTCGAGGTATACGGCCGTTTCCAGCCGTTTGCCGATATCCTGCTGGTTGGCTCGCGACACCGCATATACCAAACCGGGGTCTTCCGCATAGATCTTCGGTACCGTGGTGCTGTCCGGCTTGAGCGATGTGGTGTATTCGTTGACTTCGTAGCACAGGAACGCCTGTTCAAGCAGATCGAGGATGCGCCGCGCCTTGTTCCAGTACAGTTTGTAGCCGACCTGTTCGAGTTGCGCGGTGAGTTTGCTGACGGACATCTCGCATCCAGTGTTGCGCAGCGCAAACAGGGCGATCTGGTTCGCCAGTACGATGTCGCCTCGGCCCAATCGCTCCGCGATGTCGCGTGCGACGACGTCCCGCATATAGCTTTGCAGCATGTCGATGCGACCGGCCGCCGGTAGTGATTGCACGCCGGGAAAGCCGCCGTCGATGAGATAGCGGTCGAATGCGGACTCCATTGCGGTGACGGTTTGCGGCGAGAATGAATCGGCGCCCTCATCCGGCGCATCGATGCGATGGAAGTCGCAGTATTCGCGGAAGGACAACGGAAGTACTTCATGCGAATACGAACGGCCTCGGAAGTTGGTTGATATCTCTTCGCTGGATAGTTTGGACGATGAGCCGGTGATGACGAGGGTTACGGTTTCGTGTTCGGCAAGTCGTTGGCAGAATCCCTGCCAATGCTTGGCTTCCTGTACTTCGTCGAGAAACAGATAGGTTCCGGCTTGACGTGATTCGGGGCATTGCCGCCAGAATTCGGTGACGATTTGGTCGAGCGCGTCGGTCGGCATTGGTTGCAGCCGCTCGTCGGCGAAGTTGAAGTAGAAGATGCGGTCGCGTGGCACGCCGGAATCCAGTAGATCGTTGATGAGCTGGAACAGGTGGAATGTCTTGCCGCAGCGTCGCATGCCGGTGAGGATGTGGACGAGGTTGAACATGGCCGGCGACGGCAGTTCGGTGATGATCGGTGTGCGGCGGATGGGGATGGGGAAATGGTATTCGCGCATTTCCCGAACGAGCGACTGGTAGTCGGGGTGATGATACTCGGGCATGCTGTCCGACCTCCTGACGCAACTTCATAAAATAATTATGAAGATTATAGCATAACTTCATAAAATTTTTATGAAGTTATGTTTGTTGGGCGGATGGCCGCGGCCGGTAGGTTGGTGGCGGCGGTCGGAGGCATTGAGGCATTGCCCTTGTTGCGTCAGCTGCTCTGGCGCGCGAAGATGCGACCGGAGCTTTCGAGCGGGGTGCGGCGGGACGCTTCGGTGGACTCGCGCACGATCATCGGACATTCGATCGTGGTGACGCCGTGGTGCGGGCGGCCGGCCAGCGCGTCGAGCAGGAACTGCGCGGCCGTCTTGCCGATCATAGCGATGTTGTTATCGAACGTGGTGAGCGTCGGGTGCGCGTTCGCGGCGAACACGTACCAGTTGTCGTGCCCGATGACGGCGACGTCCTGCGGCACGCGTTTGCCGGCGGCGAGCAGTCCGCGCACGGCCCCGCGCGCGATCTCGTCGCTGAGCGCGTAGATCGCGTCCAGATGCGGGTGCCGGTCGAGCAGCACGCGCGCCGCGCGCTCGCCCCACTCCTCGCTCCATGCGTCGAACAGCACGTCGACCGGGCTGAAATCGTAGATCGAAAACGTCTGCCAAGCGCCGCGTGCACGGTCCTTCGCGGCTTGGAAATCCTCCGGTCCGGCGATGATCGCGATGTAGCGCCGGCCGAGGCTGAGCAGGTATTCGATCGCCTGCGCGCCCGCGCCGACGTTGTCGCACACGATGCTGCAGTCGTCCGGGTCGCGCGACGGATCGTACGTGTAGATGACCGGCAGCCCCATCGTCGTCTGCGGGTCGAGCGGCGGGCGCGAGTTGGTCGTGTTGCCGACGACGATCAGCCCGTCCACGCCGTGCGCGGCGAGCCGGTCGATGTGGCTTTTCTCGAGCGCGGGCCGTCCGTGCGAGCTCATGAGCAGCGCGGCGTGGTTCGACGCGCCCAGCGTGCTTTCCGCGCCCGTGAGCAGCGGCAGCGAGAAACGGCCGTTGTAGTCGGACGTGATGAGGCCGACGAGCCCGGAGCGTTGGCGCTGCTGCCGGCCGCGTTCGGTCGGGGTACGATAGCCGAGACGTTCGGCCGCGTCGATGACTGCGCGCTGCGTGGCCGCGGAGATGCGGTCGGTGCGATTGAGCGCTTTTGACGCGGTGGCGATGGATACGTTGGCAATGCGTGCCACGTCGGCGAGCGTCGGTTTGGCCGCGGTTCGCGACGAGGCCGGCGCCATGCGCGCGGCTCGGCGTGTCGGTTGCGATTGCTGCGTTGACACGGTGTCCATGAGGCGACAGTGTATGCGAAAATTTTCGCATTCGCAAGACCTTGAATCGGGTCAAGCCGTGGTTTTTTAGTATTGCTGTGCAATCGATCAAGGAGCCGCGCGGGACGCGATCGCATTGCAGCAGGTCCCGCCGCTCCGTACAAGAGAACACGAAGTCAGCAGCCAATCAGTGTGGAAAGGAAGAGCCATGAGCCAGCATGTCACGGTTACTTCGCCGTTCTGGAAGCGTTACCGTGAAAACGTTGCCAAAGAGGTGATCCCGTACCAGTGGGCCGTCATCAACGACGAGCAGAAGATCGACATCCCGCGCGACCCGTCCGGCGCGAAGCAGGACATCGACTACCACTACAGCCGTGCCGTGCGCAACCTGCGCATCGCCGCCGGCGACGAGGAAGGCGAGTTCAAGGGCTTCGTCTTCCAGGATTCCGACGTGTACAAGTGGCTCGAAGAGGCCGCATACGCGCTCGCCTACGAGCCGGACGAGCAGCTCAAGGAACTTTGCGACAAGCTCGTCGACCTCATCGCCCGCGCCCAGCGCGAGGACGGCTACCTCGACACCCCGTACATCATCAAGTCGGGCGCGTTCGCCAACCGCGAGCGCTTCACGCAGATCCAGCAGTCCCACGAAATGTACGTGATGGGCCACTACATCGAGGCCGCCGTCGCGTACTTTGAGGTCACCGGCAACCAGCAGGCGCTCGAAGTCGCCGAGAAGATGGCCGGCTGCCTCGCCGCCAACTTCGGCGAGGAGGACGGCAAGATCCCCGGCGCTGACGGCCACCCGGAGATCGAGCTCGCGCTCTCCCGCCTGTACGAGGTCACGCACAAGCAGCAGTACCTCGACCTCGCCAAGTTCTTCATCGACGTGCGCGGCAAGGATCCGAGCTTCTACGACAAGCAGAACGCGAAGATCGGCGACGGTTCGACCGACATCTTCCCGCAGATGCGCGGCTGGACGCACGAGTACACGCAGACCGCGCGTCCGATCCGCCAGCAGCTCACCGCCGAAGGCCACGCCGTGCGCGTCGGCTACATGCTCACCGGCGTCGCCCACGTCGCGCGACTGACCTGCGACAAGGAGCTCGAGGAGACTGCCAAGCGCCTGTGGCACAACATCGTCACCAAGCGCATGTACATCACCGGCGGCGTCGGCTCGACGCACGTCGGCGAGGCGTTCACCTACGACTACGACCTGCCGAGCGACACCATGTACGGCGAGACCTGCGCGTCCGTCGCCATGAGCTTCCTCGCCCGCCAGATGCTCGAGCTCGAGACCAAGGGCGAATACGCCGACGTGCTCGAGAAGGAGCTGTTCAACGGCTCCATCGCCGGCATCGCGCTCGACGGCAAGCACTTCTACTACGTGAACGCGCTCGAGGCCGACCCGGAGGCCACCGAGCACAACCCCGACCGCTACCACGTGCTCATGCACCGCGCCGAATGGTTCGGCTGCGCCTGCTGCCCGGCCAACATCGCGCGACTCATCGCGTCCGTGGACCGCTACCTGTACACCGTGCACGAGGACCGCCGCGAGATCGTCGCCCACCAGTTCATCGCGAACGACGCCGAGTTCTTCGACGGCGTGAAGGTCTCGCAGAAGTCGAACTTCCCGTGGGACGGCCACATCGAGTTCACCGTGACCGTGCCGGAAGGCGTCGACCCGGTGAAGTTCCTCGTGCGCATCCCGAGCTGGTCCGCTTCCAAGCACGAGATGACCGTGAATGGCGAGGACGCGCGCCGTCTGCCCGTCACCGACGGTTTCGTGACCGTCGAGGTGACCCCGGGCACGACGACGATCACGCTCGATCTCGACATGGCCGTCAAGTTCATGCGCTCGAAGACGCTCGTGCGCCACGACATCGGCAAGATCGCCGTGATGCGCGGACCGATCGTGTTCTGCGCCGAGGAGACCGACAACACGGCCCCGCTGTGGAACTACCACATCGCCAGCCACGACGCCGACCGCGCCAAGGCCGAATACCACTTCGGCGAGCTCGACGGCGTGGAGGTCATCACGATCCCGGCCACCAAGCGCACGCACGACGGCGAGGACTTCCCGCTGTATGCGGACGTCGAGGAGCATCCGGTCGGGGAGAAGTCCTACGACCTCAAGCTCATCCCGTACTACGCGTGGGCCAACCGCGAGATCGGCCAGATGCAGGTCTGGTTCGACTCGGACTTCTGATCTTTCTGCCTTGGCCCCTCGGCTGAGGGGCTGACAGTCTTTCACCAATCAACGAAGAAGGAACAACAATGAGTGCTGCAACTCAGGACGCTTCCGCAGTGAAGCTTTCCACGAAGGAGAAGATCGCCTACTCCTTCACCGATATGGCGGGCAACCTGCTGTACGTGACGATCTCGTCGTACATCATGTACTTCTACACCAACGTCTTCCACATCCCGGCGGCCGGCGCGCTGGGCGCGGCGACCATTCTGCTTGTCGCCCGCTTCGCCGACGCGATCTCCGCCATCGTGTGGGGCTCCATCGTCGACCACACCAACACCAAGTGGGGCCAGTCCCGCCCGTGGTTCCTGTGGCTGTGCGTGCCGTTCGCGGTCACCGTGTGGATCGCGTTCACCGCGCCGAGCCTGCCTGAAGGCGCCCCGAAGTTCGCGTACGCGCTGATCACCTACATCCTGGCCGCCGGCGCCGTCTACACTGGCATCCAGACCCCGATCACCGCCATCCTGCCGAACCTCACCTCCGACCCGACCGAGCGCAACAACGCCAACTCCTTCCGCATGGCCGGCGGCCAGATCGGCTCCTTCATCACCTCGTCCTTCACCATCCCGCTGGTCGGCGTCTTCGGTGCCATGGTCGGCGGCGGCGACAAGGCCGGCTTCATGATCGTCACCGCTATCTGGGGCGTCATCGCCATCGCGCTGCTCCTGTTCTCCTTCAAGAACCTCAACGAGCGCAACTACCACCCCGAACTCAACAAGCCGATCCCGCTGAAGGACTCCTTCAAGGCCGCCAAGGGCAACTGGCCGTGGATCATCCTCGTCGTCGCGTTCGTGATCTACTGGGTCGCCCAGTCCACCCGTAACGGCGTGTCCACCTACTACGCGCAGTACGTGCTCGACAACCGCAACCTGACCTCGCTGTTCAACGGCGTGCAGGTCCTCGGCCTGCTCGGCACCATCGCCATGCCGATCATCGCCAACAAGACCAAGAACAAGACCCTGACTATGATCATCGGCCTCGTCATCGGCGGCGTCGGTCAGGCTCTCATGCCGCTCGCCGGCACCAACGTCCCGCTGCTCGTCATCTTCTGGACCATCGGCGTCTTCGGCGCGGCCATCGCCATCGGCATGCCGTTCGGCATGCTCGCCGACACCGTCGACTACGGCGAGTGGAAGACCGGCGTGCACGCGGCCGGCTTCCTGACCGCCGTCGGCTCCGCGTTCTGCATCCAGGTCGGCTCCGGCTTCGGCGCGTTCCTGCCGCTCGAGATCATGGGTGCGGCCGGCTACGACGCGACCAAGGACGTCCAGTCCCAGTCCGCTCAGGACGCGATCAGCTTCTGCTTCATCTGGCTGCAGGTCATCGTCTACATCATCGTCGGCGTGATCATGTGCTTCTACCGCAAGTACGAGAAGATGGAGCCGCAGATCAAGGCCGAGCTGGCCGAGCGCCACGCCAAGGCGCTCGCCGCGGAAGGCAGGTGATCGCCCGCTGATCCGATAACGCACCTTCTTTCTTTCTCCTTTCTCCTGTGCGAAGGCCCCTCCCGTTGGTTCGGGAGGGGCCTTCGTCGTATGTGCTGTGCGGGGTGCGAATGCTGCGCGGGGTTGTACGGGGATATGGGCTTCGGCGCTGATTTCGGTACATGGAGGCCGCTATGCGTGGTATGTCGAATGGTTCTTCGGAGAATTTCCCCGCTGAGGGGCTTCTCTGCGGGGTGGTTTTCCGATGGTCTGTCGGTTTTGCCTCGTTGAGGGTGCTGAGCGTGGTGAGTTTGGTGTACCTTCGGTGTTTTGCTTTGCTGAGGGGTTGTTCTGCGGGGTGATTCTCCGAAGGACGGGAGGTTTTGCCACGCTGGGGGCGCTTGGCGAGGTAAATGTGTTGGTTCTTCGGAGAATTTCCCCGCTGAGGGGCTTCTCTACGGGGTGATTCTCCGAAGGTCTGTCGGTTTTGCTGCGCTGAGTGCCGTGTTGGAGGGCCGATATGTCGTCAGCTGTGAAAACTGGTGTGAAAGTTTTTCCGTGAGTTGCGCATTAACCATGCCACTGTTATCATAACAAGTGTGAAAGCGATTTCACAATGATGGTGAACGGCGATCGGCAACGATCGACGGAGCGTACGGTGCCACGCACAGACGACGCACGAGTACGCGCGGAATCGCACAACATGCGCCGACGGGCGGCCGCCGGCGAGATCGAAGGAGACTGACATGAGCAAGTACAACGGCACGTCGCGCCGGCCGATGATGGCCGCGGTCGCGATCGCATCGGCCATGACCATGCTGCTGGCCGGCTGCGGCGGCGGCAACGCGAGCGGACAGACCGACGCGAACGGCAAGCCGATCATCAACGTCGCGGTCATCCACGACACCAACGTCCAGCCGAAGATGGCCGACATGGGCTGGGTCAAGGACGTCGAGGCCGGCTGCGACTGCACGATCAAGTGGAGCGACATCGCGACGAGCGCGTGGGATTCGCAGAAGGGCCCGTCGCTCGCCTCCGGCGACGTGGCGGACGTGACGATCAGCGGCTTCTCCACCAGCGACGTCGCGCAGGCCGACCTGTTCGAGGACCTCAAGCCGCATCTCGACAAGATGCCGAACGTTGAGGCGCTGTTCAAGTCCGAGCCGACCTCCGAGAAGATGGTCACCGACCTCGACGGCCACATCTACACGCTGCCCGACAGCTGGGGCGAGGACTTCAAGGGCTCCGGCACCCACCTGATCATCAACAAGACGTGGCTCGACAAGCTCGGCCTCAAGGTGCCGACCACGTGGGACGAATTCGAGAACGTGCTCGAGCAGTTCAAGACCAAGGATCCGAACGGCAACGGCAAGGCCGACGAAATCCCGTTCAACATGCAGAAGCTCGGCTCGTCCGGCTTCGGCATGAACGACGCGGTCGCCTTCCTCAACTCCACCGGCATCGTCACGCAGCTGCAGTCGCAGGCCGGCCAGAACGGCTACTACGTCGAGAACGGCAAGGTGAAGACCTACCTGACCACCGATAACTTCAAGCGCGTCATCACGTGGGTGCATTCCCTCGTCGAGAAGGGACTCGTGCCGGCCGACTACGTCACCAAGGACTACAGCAAGTACTGGGCCGAAATGCAGCAGGACGACGTGCCCACCGCCGGCGCGGTGCTCGCGTGGAACCCGGTCGCCGTGGTCGGCACCAAGTGGCAGGACCAGTACGTGTCCGTCCCGCCGCTCAAGGAGACCGCGAGCAGCGACGCCAAGTGGGACTACTCGCAGGACTTCAACCAGTACCACACCGGCAAGGTGTCCGTCTCCAAGGAGGCCGCCAACAAGGACGCCATCTGGAAGCTCATCGACACGCTGTACAGCGAGAAGGTGTCCGTCGAGCAGTACTGGGGCTCCATCCCGAAGTTCGTCAAGGACGAGGGCGACCACAAGTACGTGATCAGCGGCCAGACCGACCCGAAGCTCGAAGTGCTCTCCGGCAACATGGCCGGCTGGATCCGCCCCGACGTCAAGCCCGAGGGCGCCGACGGCTCCACCATCAACTCGCAGGAGTTCCGCGCCGCCGACGAGGTGTACCGCCCGACCTACGAGAAGATCTCCGAGAGCAAGGACTACATGCCGATCTACGTGGTACCCGGTTCCTCCGACCTGAACACGCTCGCCAACAACAACACGGTCATCATGACCTACGTGATGCCGAAGGTGGCCGGCTGGATCCAGAAGGGCGGCATCGACAAGGACTGGGACGAGTACGTCAAGAGCCTCGAGAACACCGGCGTCAAGGACAACATCGCCATCTGGCAGAAGTGGTACGACACCTACACCGAGAAGCTCGGCTGATCCGACTGAGGGGTGGCCATACCCGTGTGGTTTCGGTGCGATGCCGACGGGTTGAACACGCCGATGATTCCGACAACGTGCGCACGGATTCCGGAAACGGACAACGTGCGCACGCGTGATATGCGTGCGGCCTGCATGGCTTGCGGATGATGCGCGGGGGTGTGTGGCGGCGCGGACGACCGGTTCCGGACAGCTGGTCGCAAACGTGCGAACGATTGACTGCAATGACTGATTGCGACGACTGATTGACGACTGTTGCAAAGGAAAGGACTGACTGACATGGGCGGCGGACGTATCATCTGGCGCATCGGCGGACTGGACGCGACCTTCGACGCGGAGCGCGCGGCGTGGACGTCGCTGCGCGGCGTGGACGACGCGGACGGCACCGAGTTCCTCGTCACGCCGGACGAATTTCCCGGTTTCGACGGTCCGGATGCGCGTTGGCTGGGCAGCCTGACGATCGACGTCGCCGAGACCGCCGGCGATGGGGCGGGAGAGCTCGGTGCCGGCGACGTGAACGCCGACGCGTCCGCCGTCGATGGCTCGGCCCGCAATCCGTCCGACACGGCCGGACGGTCCGCGCGCACGATCCATACCGCCGCGCTGGACGGACTGCGCACGGTCGATTACCCGGACGCGTCCACGATCGACGTGCGCATCGAGAGCGGTGACGAGACGGCCGGACTGGCCATCGCCGAACGCTTCCGCAAGCGCGACGACGACGTCGAGTGGACGATTGAACTGGAGAACGCGTCCGACCGGCCGGTCACGATCGGCCGGCTCGGCGTGCCGCTGCTCATGAACCAGTTCTTCCGCGGCGATGATGCGTTCAAATACGAGCAGTGCGTGCTGCGGCACATGTGCCTGATCGGCCGTCACAGTTGGGCCTACTGGCAGAAGTCGAGCGGCGCGATGCCGCTGCTGCTGGTCGCGCTCACCGGCCGCACCTCCGCGCACAGCTTCACCGTCGACCACGACCCGCGCTGGCAGCGGGGCGGCGGGCCGGGATCCACGTTCGAGGGCGCGGTCGAGCTCAATCTCGTCGATCGCCCGTCTGCTGCGTTTCCGCGCGCATGTGGACCGCTTACGTTGGCAGCCGGCGAACGTAAGCGGTTCACGCTGGCGATCGCGATGCGCGATTCGTACGACGAGGCGTGGGACTGGCTGGCCGCGGTCGGCGGGTTCATGCTCGAGTCGCGTCCGGGCATGGTCGTGCCGGTCGGTCAGGACGCGGAGATCACGATCCGCAGCGCGACCCGGCCGACGCTCGTCGCCGAATCGGGGGAGGACTATGCGGGTGACGTGACGGAGATCGTGCCGTGCGGAATCGGCCGTGCCGATGACGGTCGCGATGCGGAAGGCATGTGCGGCGAGGCGACCGGTCTCGGGAAGTCCGTTGCTGATGACGTGGCTGGCGGTGCCGGTGCCGCCGGACGTAACGGTGACATCGTGTGCGGCGATGCGACCGTTGGCGGCGTGCGCCGCTGGCGCGCGACCGTGAGGCTCGGCGGATACGGTCGTCGAGTGTTTCACGTGAAACTCGACGGCGATGATTCGGCCGAGGAAGATGCGTTATCGGAGTGTGGCGTGGGCGATGGCGTCGACCGTGACGCCATCGGGGCCGCGGATGGTGCGGTCGATGGTGGCGGTTGCATGGACAATGTTTCACGTGAAACGTTCTTCGGCATCGAGCCGCCCGAAACCATCTATCGCAAGCAGAACGCGTTCGTCGCGCGCAACCAGTGGGAAACCGACCCGGCCGACCCGTGCTATCACGGCCTGCTCATGT
>NZ_JAHBBH010000069.1 GCF_019331735.1 Bifidobacterium miconis | reverse complement strand
CCAAGCCAAGCAGGACCCGACCATCGAACGCGCTAGACTCAATACCAAGCCGCGCGGTTTCATTCACTTTCTCAATCACACACCGAATCAAACCGCACGGCCCTTACACACCAAAATGCGAAGAGCCCCTAAACCCCAAAAACAACACCAACATGAACAACACGCAACCAACAAACGACACACCACGACAACCAGACACACGAATCACGCAAGCCGCATCCAAACGCATGCATACATAACAGCTCTTCGCATATAAACGAACGGGGCTTCGCCCCAAACACAGAACGAAACCCCACGTATATCGCGCCATCAATCAAGCTCGGCATCGAGCCGCGGAATGGCCGCCGCATAGATCGCGAACGCCTGACGTAGTCGATCGACCGATGTCCATTCGTTCGGACCATGCGCGCCGCCGTGGATGAAATCGGGATCAGGCGCGGGCCGGTCATCGCCGGCGATCATTGAGCCCGACGGCAGTCCGGGGCCGAAATTCAGTGCATTGGGGATCACGCGGGCATGCGTTCCGCCACCCATCGCATACGGTTCGGCATGGGATCCGGTCAGTTTGTTATAGATGCCGGTGAGCAACGCGACCCGCGGGTCGTCCTGAGCGACGACATATGGCGCATCGATGTCGACACGGTCGACGTGGCCTCCCGCCTCATCGATCTTCGATGCAATATCATCGACGATCCGCTGCGGGTGTTGCGTGACGGCGTGACGAACGTCGATGGTCATCTGCAGCTGATGGCCGACGGTCCGCACCAAACCAAGGTTCAGCGTGGTTGTGCCGGATGCGTCGTCTTCGAACGCGACATGGAAACCGTCGCCGTATGGCGTGCGGCTCCATGCTGCAAGATGACGCACCAAGCCCTTCGCCGCAGGTGGAAGCATATCGGTCTCCATGAGACTCGCCGTCAGGCGATGAAGCGCGTTGACGGTGCCTTCGGGAAACGCCGCATGCCCGGAACGGCCGGTCGCGGTGATCGTGACCGTGCCGTCCGATTCGACTGCGGCGCGCATGCCCGTCATGGCGCCGACGGCGTACAGTATGGCATCGCGTTGGGCGTCAGGCAGTGAAAGTCGGACGGAAGCCTCTCCCGGAACCGCGTTCGGACTCGCCCCGGCCACAAGGGAAATAACGCTCTCGGGCTTCGGCATCGCAGCCACGAGCGTGATCTCGCCTTTTTGCGCGGTGTTGACCGGGAAACCGCAATCGGTGACGATCGCCTGATACGGCGCGCCGTGACGCCGCACATATTCGCGCATGTCGTCCAGTCCCGTTTCCTCGGCGCCGCCGTACATCACCCGAACCGGATGCCGGAACGATGCGCCCTTCTCCTTCCAGTACCGAAGCAGATACAGATTGAGCAGGGCCATGCCTTTGTTGTCGTCCGCTCCCCTGCCGACCACGAAACCATCCCGCTCATACGGAGCGAATGGCTCGCTCTCCCAGCCGGGACCGGCCGGCACCACGTCAAGATGAGACACCATGGCGATATCCCGCATGGCTTCGAACGGATGGTCCGGATCATACACGGACATGGCAAAACCCTCATGATTCGCCCAAGCAAGTCCGTAGCGTTCCGCCGTCGCGACCGCCTCCGCGAACATATCCGCCACGCCGCTGCCGTATGGAGCGCCATCGATTCCAGCCGACGCGTCGGACACCGATGGGATCCCCAACCATCGCAGCAGATCCGCCACGAACTGTTCACGGTGTCCGTCGAACCATGTCAGCGCCTGACGCGCGATCCCAAAATCACTCATGCCGATCTCCCTCCAGCACGGGACAAACACGGCAGCCGCAGCCGTCCCGTCGCCGCAGTCTGCGGCTCGCCGGCCGATCGCAGGCGCGACATATGGCAGCTCCCGCATTTGTTCTTTCCGACAGTCACCATGTAATCGCTTCAAGCAAGGTTGAACGCAAGTCCGACACGCCAAACGCAACGAGCTTGCCGGCAAAAGCCCCGCAATCGTCATTCCAACAAGTCATCGACACCACACAGGCCGCGACTCACCGGCACCACTGCATGCGTCACGCAAACGTGCGGCACGAATCTCGCGCCGTCGGATCAGAACTCTTCCGGCTCGCGCTCCTCGTGCGGGGCGGGCAACTGTATGCGCAGGCCGTGCACGCCCCGCTCGCGATCGGCTTTCCGGTCGGGAACGTGCGCAACCAGCACGGCGTGCCCGCCCGGAACCTGTCCGCAGTGACGCGCCATCTGCAACGGCGTGATATCGCCCATGCGCCGCTCGTCCAGCCATGTCCAATACGTCGGGGTGCCCGCCATCGGCCCGTCCTCCTTGATGCCGCGCTCGACGCGGACCCATACCCAGGCATCGTAGCCGTAGTCGGCGAGCAGCCGGCGATTGGTCAAGTGGCTGACGTTCACGCCGCATTCGTACGTCTCCAGCACCGGCAGATCCAATGACGGCTTTGCATTGACCGGCTCGATCCCACGGCCGCCGGTCCGCCGTCCCTCGAGAAATCCCGCGGTTTTGCGGCGACGATCCTCGCCGAGCCGGATACGCTCCAAGCCGATTTCCTGCGGACTGAGCAGGATCGGACTCTGCAAGTCGGTAAGCCTGTCCCAGCAGCGCCACGTCCACCACGCGTCCGACAGCGCGCGGTGCTCTTCGACCTCATGAAATCCCAGCAGCCGCATGACCGCCTGCAGCGAATGGGACGGGGCGTTCGGCAGCAACGTCCGGGCCAAGTCCAGCGTGTCCTCGCTCATCGCCGCATACCGAAGCATCGCATGGTGCGTTCCGCCGAGCATCCGCAAATCAAACTGGATGTTGTGCCCCACCACCACGATGTCGGGAGTGATCGCCTCGCAGAACAGGCGGCACATATCCTCCGAAAACGGCTTTCCGCGCAGGTCCGATTCACGAATCCCGGTCAGCATGGTGATGCCCGCCGGCAGATCGCAGCCGGGATCCAGCAGCTCGTCGCACGCCATCCATGGCTCCCCGTTGCGCAACAGAATCGCGCCGATCTCGATCACGCGGGCGTCCGCCCCCAAACCGGTCGTCTCGGTGTCCACCACCAGCATCTCGCATTCGGCCGCCCCACGCACGAACTCGGGAAGCGAAACCAGCGGAATGCCCTTGTAATCGGCCATGATGCCTGCGAGCGCCTTTCGTGACAGTCGGGACGATGCAACGCCTTCCAGATTGGCGGCAAGGATGGACGTGGACTTGCTACCCTGTATGTGTCCCGTATTCCGCCCCCGTATTTTCGCTTGGAAAGGAAGCACACATGCTCATTGCATCCTGCATATTCGCGATTCTCGCCGGTCTGCTTCACGTGTTGATCTTCATTTTGGAATCGTTCCGGTGGACCGAGCCGAAGACCATGGAAATCTTCTCCATCCGTTCGGCCCGGGAGGCCGAGGCGACGAAGGAGATGGCCTATAATCAGGGCTTCTACAATCTGTTCCTCGGCATCATGGCCCTGCTGGGCGCGCTGCTTGTGTTGGTCGGACGGCCTGTCGCGGGTCTGACGCTGATGTCCGCGGGCACCGCGTCGATGGCGCTCGCCGCCGTGGTGCTGTTTGCGGGGAGCCCCGACAAGCGTTCGGCGGCCGTCAAGCAGTTCGCCTGTCCCGCGATTGCGCTGGTGCTGCTGCTGATTTCCGTCATGGTTTGATTGATATCCGACTTTGCTGCGGCAAGGCGCATCGAAACCGGTGAATGCCGGCATGAAACCCGGTGGAGGATATGTATCTATTGCTGAGGCTTTCTGCGATAATAGCGGCATATGATCCGTTCCGCGGGAAGGATGATGATGAGCGGCGATGATTTCGTGCATCTGCACGTGCACAGTGCGTATTCGATGACCGACGGCGGCGCGAGCGTGGACGAATTGGCCGAGACGGCGGCGCGTATGGGACAGCCGGCCCTTGGCCTGACCGATCATGGCGTGGTGTCGGGACTGTTCGACTTTTGGAAGGCCTGCCGACGAGCCGACGTCAAGCCGGTGCTCGGCATGGAGGCGTATGTGACTCCCGAGACCGACCGCCGGGATCCATCGCCGGTGTCGTGGGATCCCGATCCGGGCAGACGCCGGAATCCCGACGATGTCAGCGGAGGCGGCAAGTTCACGCATCTTAGCCTGTGGGCGGAGACGGACGAGGGCCTGTCGAACCTGTTCGCCATGTCGTCTACCGCGAACCTTGAAGGCAGGGTCGGCCGATATCCGCGCGTGGACCGTGAGCTGCTGTCCCGATACGCCGGCGGCCTGATCTGCGGCTCCGGCTGCCCGTCGGGAGCGGTACAGACGAGACTGCGGCTAGGACAGTTCGACGAAGCCTTGCGCATGGCCGGCGAACTGCAGGACATCTTCGGCCGCGGCAATTTCTTTGTCGAGCTCATGGATCACGGTCTGGAGATCGAGAGCCGGGTGCGAGCCGGCCTGATCGACATCGCCGGCAAGCTGGGCGCGCCGATCGTCGCGACCGCCGACGTGCATTACGCGCGACCGGAGGACCGCATGGCGCAGGAGATGCGTTTGTGTATCGAAAGCGGGATGACATGGGATGATCCGTCGCGGTTCCGTTTCGACGGCGACGGATACTACCTGCGACCCGGTGAAGAGATGCGCCGGCTGTTCGCGGACGTTCCCGAAGCGTGCGACAACACCCGGCTGATCGCCGAACGGTGCGACGCGAACTTCCACCCCCGTCCGGAAGGCGCGCTGATGCCCGTCGGCGACCATGGCCCGGACGAAACCTCGGACGGCGTGCTGCGAGAGATGACCGACAGCGGCCTGCTTCGTCTGGGCGTGACCGTGACCGACGATGTCAGGGATCGGACCGAAATCGAACTGCGCGCGATCGGATCGACGAACGTCGCGGAATACCTGCTGGCCGTCGCCGACGTGAAACGGCGTCTTGTCGAGTCCGGACTCGCATTCACGCCCGGCGAGGGCAATGCCACTGCCAGTCTCGTATGCTACGCGCTGGGCATCACGCAGGTGAACCCACTGGAGCAAAACGTGCCGGCGGCCAGATTCATCAACGCCAGGAAACCGACATTCCCCACGGTAACGCTGAGGACCGAGCCCGGCGCCGCCCGACTCGTGCCAGACATGCTCAACGCGCACTACGGCAAGCATCATGCGGCGCCGACCGTCGCCCATTCCGCGTACGGCCGATCCAACGCCGTGAAAGCCGTGGCCCGCGCATTCGAATACCAGAAGTCGGCCGGATCCGCTTCCGACGCGGATGCGATCGATGCCTGGCTGCGTGAACAGCATCACACGGACGTTCAGGACCGCATCGCACGCTTCCCGTACCGACGGTTCGTAAGGGAGGGATCCATCGTGCTCGCCTCCCGACCGTTTACGGAACTCACGTCGCTCATCCAGCAGGTGGACGGAACCATCGCCACCGCCCTCGACCTGCACGCATGCCGCGAACTCGGCCTGCCCCACCTGAACATTCTGGGATCGGCATCCCTGAGGCGCGACGACGCGGCGTCCCAAAAGGAAGAGGAACCGTCACTCTTCTGACGTCCGCGACGCGACCGGCGTGTTCATGCCGGTCGCGTCGTCGCGCTGGGGCATCGTAGGTATTCTCCGCTCACTAAGGTTGGGAGGCACGATGGGCAAGCTGGTCGCTAATGTCGATGATGACGTGAAGGCTCGCGCTGCGGAATTGTATGAGTCGATGGGCATGAGCCTGAGTACTGCCGTGAACATGTTTTTGCGGCAGTCGCTTGCGGAGAATGGTGTACCGTTCAAACCTCGCCGGTATGAGGGCGTACATATGGCTCCGATCGAAGCGACGCGGCGCGCAATGGTCGAGGCCGAGGCCAAGGAGCTGGGCATTATCCCCGATGACGCGACGACGTGCGAGACGGAGGAGGAAGTCCGTGATCATCTGCGCCAGTTGAGGGGGCGAGTGCGGTGAGCTATGTCATCAAATTTGATTCTCAATTCGATGCGGACTACGAGTGGCTGAGCCGCGTTCATCCCGAACTGTTGGACGACTTGGATGACGCAGTTCCGATGTTGAGGGAGAATGGCGAGCTTCCTGAAGGGTACCGTCCGCATGCGCTGAATAATGCAAGCGGCAACCCATAACGGGCATTGGGAATTCCATTTGGCCGGCGACATCGATGTGCTCGTACTGTATCGGAAACGTGCCGGTCGTACCGTGATCCGCATGGTGCGCCTCGGCTCCCACGCCGAACTGTTCCAAGGCGAACTGATCTAACGCGGCCGAACGTTCAAAAAACGCAATGGGGTCGGGTGATCGGTTGGGATCATCCGGCCCCATCACAGGACTAGGCTTTGTTTCCCGCCGTCCGACGGACTCCGCGCTCAACACGCGCGGGCAATATCCGCCGGGCGGCGACGAAAGCGTTCATTATCGACGGTCAGCCCTCGATGGCGATCTGGTGCTTGGCCTCGACCTGCGGCTGGGCCTGCATCTTCGGAACCTGAATGCACAGCGTGCCGTTCTTGTACTGCGCGTGGATGTCGGACTCCTTGACGTCCTCGCCCACGTAGAAGCTACGAGAGCAGCTGCCCATGTAGC
>NZ_JAHBBH010000068.1 GCF_019331735.1 Bifidobacterium miconis | reverse complement strand
CAGGTACGATGGACGGCACGGTGGAAACCCGCGTTGAACGCGTTCGCCATCACCTTCGCCGATCGCTGGCCCGCCAGCGAGAACCAATAACCAAACCGCCAGTTACACACTTAATGGGACAGTCCCCGAAGAGCTCGTTAATCATCAAGGTGGACCCAAAGGGGCGGGATCGTCGTTGACAATCCCGCCCCTTTGGGTTCAGCGTTGCTCAGCGGCGGCGCATGGCCTACTTCATGAGGTTGCGCAGCACGTACTGGAGGATGCCGCCGTTGCGGTAGTAGTCCGCCTCGCCAGGAGTGTCGATGCGCACAACCGCGTCGAATTCGGTCTTGGAGCCGTCCTGATGCGTGGCGGTGACGTGCACGGTCTTCGGCGTTTCCCCGGCGTTCAAAGCCTCAATGCCGTCGATGTCGTACGTTTCGGTGCCGTCGAGGCCGAGCGACGTGTAGCTTTCGCCGGCCGGGAACTGCAGCGGCAGCACGCCCATGCCGATCAGGTTGGACCGGTGGATGCGCTCGAAGCTTTCGGTGATAACCGCCTTCACGCCGAGCATGAGCGTGCCCTTGGCCGCCCAGTCGCGCGACGATCCGGTGCCGTACTCCTTGCCGGCGAGGACGACCAACGGCGTGCCGGCGGCCTTGTAGTTGAGCGACGCGTCGAAGATCGTCGACGGTTCGCCGGTCGTGAAGTCGTAGGTGAAACCGCCGGGCGTGACCTCGTTGCCGGTGGAGGCGAGCAGGAGGTTGCGCAGGCGGATGTTGCCGAACGTGCCGCGCACCATGACCTCGTGGTTGCCGCGGCGGGAGCCGTAGGAGTTGAAGTTCTTCGGTTCGACGCCGCGCTCGGTCAGGTACTTGCCGGCCGGGCTGGACGCCTTGAACGCGCCCGCCGGGGAAATATGATCCGTGGTGACGGAGTCGCCGAGCAGCGCAAGCACGCGGGCGCCGTGGATGTCCGAAACCGGATCCGGCACGGCCTTCATGCCGTCGAAGAACGTCTGGCGGCGCACGTACGTGGACTTCGGGTTCCATTGGAACAGTTCGCCTTCGGGCACGTCGAGGCCCTTCCAGCGATGGTCGCCCTCGAACACGGACGCGTAGTCCTTGAGGAACATCTCGCGGCTCACGGTGCCGTTGACCACGGCGGCGACCTCCTCGTTGGTCGGCCAGATGTCCTTCAGATACACGTCGTTGCCGTCGGGGTCCTTGCCGAGCGGCTGCGAGGCGAAGTCGAAGTCCATCGTGCCGGCGAGCGCGTATGCGATGACGAGCGGCGGCGAGGCGAGGTAGTTCATCTTGACATCCGGGCTGATGCGGCCTTCGAAGTTGCGGTTGCCGGACAGGACGGCGGTGACGGTCAGATCGTTCGCGTTGATCGCCTCGCTGATCTCGGGCAGCAGCGGACCGGAGTTGCCGATGCAGGTGGCGCAGCCGAAGCCGACGAGCTCGTAGCCGAGCCGGTCGAGATCGTCCTGCAGTCCCGCGGCCTTGAGATAGTCGGCGACGACCTGCGAGCCGGGTGCGAGCGAGGTCTTGACCCACGGCTTCGGCGTAAGGCCCTTGGCGACCGCGTTGCGGGCGATCAGACCGGCCGCGATCATGACGGACGGGTTGGACGTGTTCGTGCACGAGGTGATGGACGCGATCGCCACATCGCCGTTGGTGAGATCGAAATCACCGCGGAAGTCGGTGGATACGGCGACCGGCTCCTTCACGGTCTTCTCGGTCTCGTAGGCCGGCAGCGTGTCCTCGAACGTCCGCTTGGATTCGGACAACACGATACGGTCCTGCGGGCGCTTCGGTCCGGCGATCGACGGCACGACGGTGGACAGGTCGAGCTCCTCGTATTCGGAGTACTGCGGTTCGACGTAGTCCGGGTCGGACGCGTCTCCCCACAGCTTGTTGGCCTTCGCGTACGCCTCGACGAGCGCGACCTGCTCGTCCGAACGGCCGGTCAGACGCAGGTAGTCGAGCGTGACCTGATCGATCGGGAAGATGCCGCAGGTCGAGCCGAATTCGGGGCTCATGTTGCCGATGGTGGCGCGGTTGGCAAGCGGCACGGACGCGATGCCGTCGCCGTAGAATTCGACGAACTTGCCGACGACGCCGTGCTTGCGCAGCATGTCGGTGATGGTGAGGACCACGTCGGTGGCGGTGACGCCCTCGGGGATGGAGCCGGTGAGCTTGAAGCCGACGACGCGCGGCACGAGCATGGAGATCGGCTGGCCGAGCATGGCCGCCTCGGCTTCGATGCCGCCGACGCCCCAGCCGAGCACGCCGAGGCCGTTTTCGGTGGTGGTGTGCGAGTCGGTGCCGACGCACGAATCGAGGTAGGCGAGCTGGCGTCCGCGCTCCCCCGCCTTCGTCATGATGACCTTGGCGAGATATTCGATGTTGACCTGGTGGATGATGCCGGTTCCCGGCGGCACGACGCGGAAGTTGCGGAACGCCTGCTGGCCCCAGCGCAGGAACTGGTAGCGTTCGCCGTTGCGCTGGTATTCGATGTCCATGTTCTGCTGGACGGCGTCGGCGACGCCGTACTTATCGATCTGCACGGAGTGGTCGATGACCATGTCGGACTGGACCTGCGGGTTGATGACCTCGGGGTCGCCGCCGAGCTGCTTGACGGCGTCGCGCATGGTGGCGAGGTCGACGATGCACGGCACGCCGGTGAAGTCCTGCATGACGACGCGGCTCGGCGTGAACTGGATCTCGTGGCTGGGTTCGGCGTTCGGATCCCAGTCGAGCAATGCCTTGACGTGCTCGTCGGTGATGTTCGCGCCGTCGATGTTGCGCACGAGGTTCTCGACGAGCACTTTGAGCGAGTACGGCAGATGGTCGATGCCGGGCAGGTCGGCAATCGAATAATAGTCATAGTCCGTGCCGTTCACGCTGAGCGTGGACAGCTGATCGTCGCGTACGGACATGTTCCCTCCGGCTTCTAGGACTGTAATCGGTAACGTCGCCGATTATCTGCCCCTCACAATACCGGCATGTTACCTTGGCTCTGGCGTGTCGGCTTGCCATGTGAGATAATCCGCGCCGCGATCGCGACGATCACGTGGCACAGCACGAACACGACGGCGGCCAGCAATAGTGCGACGGAGGTGGCGGTGATCTCGCGTCCGGTAGGCACCTGCAGCGCGAAGAAGTTCGCGACGAACGGCACGAACATGCCGATCACGCCGGCCGACGCGAATGCGGCGACAAGGACGCCGCGCCACGAGTTGAGCGGCCGCGCGACGCGGGCGAGCACCAGCACGCCGAGCACGAACACGATGATCGCGTTCGTGGCACGCAGCTCGGCCAGGTCGGCCATGCGTTCCACGTTCCAGCCCATGACGCGAGGCAGGATCCACGACGAGCAGAGCACCGCCAGCGCGATCGCGAGCCCACCGGGCAGGGCGAAGCGCACGACGCGTCTGAGGAAGCCGGGCAGGTAGCGGCGCGTGTTCGGCGCGAGCGCGAGGATGAACGCCGGCATGCCGATCGTGAGCGCGCCGATGTACGTGATGTGCCGCGGCAGGTACGGGAACGGGATGGCGGTGAGCACCACGCCGAGCGAAATGAGCGCCGAGTACACGGTTTTGACGAGGAAGAGGCTGGCGACGCGTTCCATGTTGGCCATGACCTGACGGCCGCGCGCGACCACGTCGGGCAGATGGCTGAATTTCGAGTCGACGAGCACGACCTGCGCGACGGCCTTGGTGGCGGGCGCGGCGTTGCCCATGGCGATGCCGAGGTCGGCCTCCTTGATGGCGAGCGCGTCATTGACGCCGTCGCCGGTCATCGCGACGACGTGGTCGTCCACGTGCAGGGCCTGCACGATGGCTTTCTTCTGGTCCGGCAGGACGCGGCCGAGCACGTCGACGGTTTCGAGCGTGCGGGCAAGCTCGTTGATGTCGTCCGGCAGGTGCCGCGCGTCCATCGCGACGGGCGTGCGGTCGCCGGTGAGCCGGACCTTGGCCGCGATCGCGCCGACCGTGGCCGGATTGTCGCCCGAGATGATGCGGCAGCGCACCCCCTGCTCCCGGAACCACGCGAGCGTGTCTTCCGCGTCCGGGCGGATCCGCTCCGCGCACACCACCAGCCCCACCGGCCTCGCCTGCGCGTTCACCGCCATCTTCTCGGCTCCCTCGGCTGAGGGAGCTGGCACGGCCGCAGGCCGTGACTGAGGGAGCGTACACTCGACCACCTCAGAAGTCACTTTCGCAATCAAGAGCACGCGGTTGCCGTCTTCGGCAAGCGCGTTCACCTGCGCGAGCACGCTCGTATAATCCCCGTCAAGCGCGCCCAGCAGCACTTCCGGCGCACCCATGTACCACGTCGCACCGTCACCGTACGTCACCGCGCTCCACTTGCGTGCGCTGGAAAACGGCACGCGCGCCGCAACCGGCCCGGCTTCGAATCCTTCCCCACGCAATCCGGCGAGCACCGCCTGTCCGGTGCCGTTCGGCTGTTCCTCGTTCGCCAGATCGTACAGCGCCTGCTTCGCCGTACGCTCGCCGTCACCGTCGTCATCGCCGCTGTTGCCGCGATCATCGTCGCGTCCGGCAACGGCAGCGTCGCCGAGCATCACCACGCGATCGAACGCGATCCCGCCGTCGGTCACGGTGCCGGTCTTGTCCAGGTTCAGGCAGTCCACGCGGGCGAGCGTCTCCACCGACTCGAGTTCCTGCACGAGCGTGTCGTGCCGGGCCAGCCGCATGGCCGCGATCGCGAAGTTGAGCGACGTGAGCAGCACGAGGCCTTCCGGGATCATGCCGACCACGCCGGCCACGGCCGAGACGACCGCCTGCCGCCACGCGCCGGTCGACAGGGCGACCGACCATCCGCCGACAGTCTGGATCTGCGACCAGATGAGCAGCGCGCACAGCGGCACCACTAGGAACGTCATGAATTTGAGAATCGTGTTGATGCCCTTGTTCAGGTCGGACACGGTTTTCTTGTACGCCTTGGCCTGTGCAGTGAGCCCGGCCGCGTACCCGTGGTCGCCGACCGCGGTGACGCGCGTCAGCGCCATGCCGGAGACGACGGTCGAACCGGAGTATACCGGGTCGCCGGGCCGTTTGCGCACGGTGCGCGATTCGCCGGTGAGCATCGATTCGTCGAGTTCGAGCCCATACGTGTCGACGACTTCGGCGTCGGCGGGCACCTGGTCGCCGGAACGCAGCCACAGCAGGTCGTCGAGCACGATGCCGTCGTGGGAGACCGTCATGTCCTGTCCATCGCGACGGACGACGTAGTCGGCGGCGACGAGGATGGACAGCTTGTCGAGCGTGCGCTTGGCCTTGAGCTCGGTGACGATGCCGATGCCGGTGTTGATGAGGATCACGAAGCCGAACACCGCGTCCTTCCACGACCCGGTGAGCAGCACCATGACCATGGCGGCGAGGATGATGCCGTTGAACAGGGTGAACACGTTGGCGCGCACGATGTCGGCGACGGACCTCGACGTGGAGGTTTTCACCGTGTTGACGCGCCCGCTGGCGACGCGTTCGGTCACTTCGCGGCCCGTGAGGCCGGTTTCGTCCGTGTGCGGCATGGAAAGACTCGCGTTCATGCCCACCACACTACCGCCCGTGCCGACATACGTCACCGGTATTGGCCGGACGCCGTGGTGACGACGATGTCGCGGCCGTGCGGCCGGTCGTTGATGATGTCGGCGAGCGTTTTGGCGAGCGACGTCGCGTTCGCGGCGTGGTCGTCGACGTGCAGGGCCGCGGCGTACAGCGTGTCGTCGTCGGGAGGCGTGATCGGGTCGATCAACGCGACGGGGATGCCGGCGCTGCGGGCGAGGCCGAGCGCGTCGCTCCATGCGTCCGCATCGTCGCCGTCGGCGTTGACGGAGTTCACGACGATGACGTACGCACGGCGGTCGATCATGTCGGAAATGCCCTGCCGTGCGGCGTCGACCGGCCGTTGCGTGTCGGCGACGGACACGTATACGGCCTTGACGCCGGCGCGGTCGAGCGCGTCGATGACGCGCGTGTCGGACGTTCCGGCGACGTCGGGATGCGTGGAGCCGATGATGCCGACGAGCACGTCGACGCGCGGCTCCTCGTTGTGCGCGACGGCGGGCGCGGTGTCCTGCGTGTCGCCCACGGCCACGCCTGCCGGCTCGCACGCGGCCAGTGGCAAGCATGCGGCCAGCACGGCCGCCGCGGCGGCGAGTCGGCGAACGAAACGGCCTGCTGTCATCACGCGTGCTCCGCGCGGCGGAACAGGGCCACCGTTTCGACGTGGTGGGTCATCGGGTAGATGTCGAAGGCGCGCACGTCGGCGAGTTCGTAGCCGAGCGTGAGCAGCGTGCCCGCGTCGCGGCCGAGGCTGGTCGGGTCGCAGGCGATGTAGATGATCGACCGGGCGCCCGACGCGGCCATCTGGCGGCAGACCTTGGCGCGCGCGCCGGCGCGCGGCGGGTCGAGGACGATCAGGTCGGGGTGCGCGAGGTGCGCGGGCACGTTGGCAAGGGTTTTCGCCACGTCACCGCAGCGCGCGTCCACGTCGGTCAGGTTGAGGTGGCGCAGGTTGCGCTGCGCGTTCTTGACGGCGGTGCGGCCGCCCTCGACGCTGAGCATGCGCGTGCGCGGCGCGACGAGCGTGGCGAGCGGCAGCGTGAACAGGCCGGAGCCGGAGTAGAGGTCCCAGATGGTCGCGGCCGGCTGGTCGCCGATCTCGCGCCGGGCGAGGTCGATGACATGGTTGGCCAGCGCGACGGGCGCCTGCCGGTGAATCTGCCAGAAGCCGTTCGCGTCGACCGTGTATTCGAACGTGGTGCCGGCGACCGCCACCCGTTCGGTGAGCCGGTTGCTGCCGGCGACCAGTTCCCCGTCGACGAGCACGGCGTAGTTGTCACCGGTCGCGCGCCCGTCGCGCGGTTCGGGCACGGACAGGCGGATCTGTGAGCCGGGTTCGAGTCCGCCGTCCCACACGTGCTGCGCGTCGGCCACGGACAGCAGCGCATTCGTGGCGAGCGGCATGGTGTCGAGC
>NZ_JAHBBH010000067.1 GCF_019331735.1 Bifidobacterium miconis | reverse complement strand
TTAGCGGCGTTCGCGGTACCCGCGGCGACGCCCATCGTGGCCAGCATGGCCAGCGAGGCGAGGCCGGCGAGCGGCGCGCGCCAAACCTTGTTGTTTCCTGTCATAGTCAGGAACCTTTCTTCTAGGGCTATGGGAAACAAGTCTGTTCGTGTGGCCCGTGCGGAAAGGGTAGGATTAGCTGGTGTAAGGAGGTGCGTTATGACCGAAGTGTTGCCCGTGGCGAATGCCCATAGGATCGGCTCTCCCGTCATGCTCGCAAAGGAGGACGTCGCCGACCGCCGCAATCAGATCGAGGCGAAATACGGCACGGCGGACGAATTGCGCCGCACGAGGGACTTCATCGGTCTGACGCTTGAGCAGCGGATCGCCTTGGAGGACTTGGAGGACTTGGAGTTTCTGGAGGGGCGATGAATGAGAACGCTGGGCTTGTTCGTCAGGCCGAATGGTTCGCCCAGGAATTGGAGAATCTGCTGACCGCCGTGCTGGGGGCGAGGGAGACTCCGTATACCGGCGTGCCCGTTGGTGTAGACAATCGCGGTGAGGAGTCTTTTCTTATCAGGCAGGCTGATCCGGAAGGTGTGCCACTGACGGTGGACGGGCGTCCGCTGCTGCGGCTTGCGTACAGGTTCCGGTGTACGTGCTCCAATCCGGTGAACGAGCTGCAGGTGGAGGATTCCGGAATCTCGCTGCGCGCCGAAGCCGACGCGGAGCCGATGTTCCATTATGACTACGTGCGGAGCGTTCGCGGAACGATTCCGGCTGCCCACATCAATGTTCATGCGAGCAACGATTCAGCCACGAAGGCGATGCTTGCGTGCGGTGCAAAAGCTCAGGGACGCAATCGTCGCAGGGAATTCGTGCAACGTGGCTTCTTCCCGACGTTTTCATCGCTTCATTTCCCGGTGGGCGGCGACCGATTGCGCCCGGGATTGGAGGATGTGCTGCAAATGGCCGTTTACGAGTTCGGAATCGATACCGAGGGCGGATGGCTGGACGTTATCGAGGAAAGTCGCGAACGCTATCGCGAGACTCAGCTTCGCGCTTTCGTCCGGGAATTCCCGGATATCGCGTTCGGCGAACTCCGCAGCGGCGGATACTTGAATGGGGATACCGTGGTGAGACCCGAGCGAGTAGGCCGCCCGAGCCGCTTGAAACGATACTAAACCCTGTTGCTCTGAGCGCAATGAGGCAAGAACTTCGCGTATGTCGTGGCGTTCGCCTCCAATTGATCGAGTTCGAGCTGCGTGCCCGCTCCGCCTTTATTGCGCAGAACCGTCGTTCCCGGAACCAGATAGGAATGCCATCGCAGATAGTTCAGCCCAAGAGACTGCAAGACGGCTCCCCCGCTCCGAAAGCTCGGCAGCACTGATGAGCCCGTTCACGAAATCCTCTAGATCGGACGCTGCCTGCGCAATGCCAGCACCAATCATGGACTGACACATATCAGCCAGCAGACGCGAAACAATGCGACCAAGACCAAGAAAGCAATAAAGGGTGGTGTTTCATCGAGAATCAATCCCGATGAAACACCACCCCTTATTGCTTACGAGCCTAACGGCTTCGCGTCAATGCCTGTGATCGGTGGGATCAGTAGGCCTTGAACACGGTGCCTTCGACCTTCCAGCCGTACTTCTTGGACAGGACCTTCTGCTCGTTCGAGTCGGTGGACAGGAGGTGACGGCTGCCCTTGTACAGACGGGTCACGGTCGTGGTGCCGGTGAACGCCGGCACGTAGAAGGCGATGCCCTCGTCGTTCCAGGAGGCCTTCGCGGCCAGCGCGTTGTACTCGGTCTCGTCGATGGTCCACACGTGATCACCGTTCGACTTGTTGTACAGACGATACACCTGCTTCACAATCGGAGTCGCAGCATCAGCAAGCTGATCAGCGATATCAGAGGCCTTCTGCTCCTGAGCGTCGGTAGGAGTCCACTCGCCGTTGCTGTCGTAATCGGCCTGCACGGCGATGTAGGCGGCGTTCTTGAAGGAAGCCAGCTTGGTCGGATTAAACGTCGTCTTACCGTTCTTGACGCCGATCTGCTGGAAAAGTCGACCTTCGTCGGTCCAGCCGCCACGAGTGGTCAGCTTGCTGGTGAGAACCTTGAGCTCGGTGGAGTCAGCGGTGTAGAAGTGCTCGCCGCCCTTCGACAGACGATGAACGGTGAAGTTGCCCTCGACATCGGCGTTCGTGGTGTGCACGAACACGAGCTTCTCCCAAGCGGCCTTCAGCTCAGAGACGATCTTGGTGGCGGTGGCCTTGCTGATGCCGGAAACCGGAGCATTGTAGGTGGCGGTGTCGTACTCGTTCTGGATCTTCTTGTACGCAGCCGCGTACTCAGTCCAAGAAGCATCCGTGAACAGACCGGGGTTCGCGGAACCATTGACGTAGTTCAGTGCAGCCTTCGCCACGTCGGCAGTGACCTGCTTCCACACGGCCTCGAGCACCAGATCGGAGGTGTCATCGCCAACCTGCCAATCCAGCGGGAAGTAACCATCAACAAGCTCGACAGTCTCACCCTTGGCGTCGATAGCCTTGCCGTCCTTCAGCTTCCAGCCGGCGAGGTAGTAGCCGTCACGGGTCCAAGCCGGAGCGAGGGACTCGTCAAGGAACGCGCCACCAGCAACCGTCTTCGACACGGAAGCCTGATGCCCCTTGTAGGAAGCATCCTTGAACGTAATCTTGATGCCAGTCGTCTTGTTGTACCACACCGCATCGAACGTCAGGTTCGTGTTGATGGCCACGTTGGTGATCGCGTCATTCTCCGTGGTCACCAGCAGCTCATCATCCGGATCAGAATCCTTGATGTAACCCTGCTCCACCAAGTACGTGCGCAGCTCGGTGTTGAACGCGGTATCCGTGGTCCGCCAGCCGGCGAATGTGAAGCCCTCACGGGTCGGATCCGCCGGGAGCGTCGCAAACCCACCCGCGTTGACATTCTGAGTGGAAGAGGTCACGCCGTCACCCTGGAAAGTAACCTTGTACACGGCGGAAACACCGCCAGGCACATACGTGACGTTACCATCCGAATCCGGCTTGCCGGCCTTCTTCCAAGAAGTCACGGTCTTCGTCTTCGCGGAACCCTTCTGCGGGACCGTGAACCATGACGGAGCAGCAGTATTCGACGCGTCGTCAACGTCGAACTCCACCACGCCATCGGTGGTGCCGTCGGCCTTGTCACCGACCGGGTAGCCCCAATCCTTCAGGCTGGCGTCAGCCTTGAACTTGGCGATCTGCACGTCCTTCTGATCGCCGCCCTTGACGGTGAACACGTTGACGTCCGGATTCTGAGCGCCGTTCTTGTCGGTGAACGTGTAGTCCTTCAGGGACGTCTTCTCGCCGTCGATGTCGTAGTTCGTGTACACCTTGCCGTCGCCGGCCTTGTCAACAGGCAGCAGGCCAACGGACAGCTTCTCGCCCTGAAGCGCGTACACGTCATCGCCCGCGGCGAACGGCAGATACGCGTCGGCGACGCTGAACTCAATCTTGACCACGGCGGCGGTGTGTCCATCAAGACCGTAGTACTTGGAAAGCTGGAGCGGCTTAAGGGTGGTGTTGCCCGTGATCTTCTGCGTGAAGCTGACCGGGGTCTTGCCGTCGATAGTCCAGCCGCCGAACACCTTGTTAGTGCCCAGAGCGCCAACGGACGGAATGTTCGCGTAGCCGCCGATCGCATCCGCGATCGTCTCACCAACATACGCCTTGACCGAAGTAAACGGGGTCTTGGTGCCATCGAAGGTGACCGTCACCTGCTTCGACGTGTCCGGATCGGCCACGTCAGCGGCGTTGGCCGTGCTGGCCGCCACGCCCATGGTCGCGAGCATCGCGACGGAGGCGAGGCCGGCGAGCGGCGCGCGCCAAACCTTGTTGTTTCCTGTCATAGTCAGGAACCTTTCTTCTAGGGACACCGGGAAACCAAAAACAGCGCTCTCATGCGTAGCGAACGGTTCCGTGTGAGATTTGACATATGATGGACACTGTTTTAAGCATTTAATCAGGATGCGCCCAGAGCAGCTCCACGGAAAAGCGCCGATTACTGGCTGCAAGCTGGCCAAGTGCTGGATATTTTCTCAAAAACAGTGTCCCCCCCCCCCCGCGTAACGATAAAGGTACGAGCCCTTGCATGGGTGAGGGTGCAAGAAGAAAGGGGTTGGCTCATGAAACAGGGCCATACCACTGGCTTTGCCGCTAAATTCATTGGTGCTCTAGCGGCATTTGCCACACTGTCCACGGGCATGATCGCCACCACGGCGACCGCCAATGCGGACGACAGCAGCACCAACGGCGACGTTACGCTCGACTGGAACCTGAACGGCCACACGCCGGACAGCATGTGGAATTTCAACACGTGGTCTGGAACCCAGAGAACGCTCGATACGGTCGCTCAGTATCCGTCCGTAATCCATGGCACGAAAACCGGAACCACTTGGAACCCGGATTTGAAGCCTTACCAGACTTGGCAGGACGAACATCAGGACGAATCTTGGGGCGACCAGCCGAATTATAACCAGATTTACGCTGGTAATAATTGGAGCGGCTTTAACGAGCAGTCGCGTAGCTCCTTCCTTTCTTGGAACACCAAGAAGGACGGTACCGGCGATTCCTATGTGTTCAGGAGCGGCGGTAACGGCACCGGCAACGAATTCCGCCTTGTTGAGGCTCCCACGGATGCTAAGGGCAATGTGCAGTGGCCTTCGGAAGGCAAGCTGTATGCGCAGTGGGGCACCAACAACAGCTCTGCGCCTTTCCATATTGATGAAGTGCAACGCAATGCCGATGCCATCAAGAATCTGACGTTCTTTACTTACGGCTGGGGCGGCAAGGTGTACGAGGATGGCCTCAGCATTACGGCATGCGCAACGCCTTTCTCTGACGGCATTGAGAATGATGATCAGTGCCTGCAAAGGCCCGAAAGTAACGGGCGCGCATATACGTGGTACACGTCTCTGAATGGCGATTGGAAGACGGATGCCAAGGGTGAGGCTACGCTTTCCTTCAGCTCGTTCAGCAAGAACTCCGATTTTGATAAATTCGTCGATGCGGTGGTCAAGGACAAGAACATCAAGTACCTGCGCATCAACAATTACGTCGCGGTAAAGCTCGTGGACGGGCAGGCTACTAAGCTCAACCAGCCGGATGGTCCGCGCTTCACGCAGTCCTATCAAAGCCGTCAACGGTTTACCATCGGTAATTTCGGTACTTACTGGTTGAACAAGGACGGTTCATTCAACACGGAACGAATCGCGAATCGCTTTAAGGCGATTGATGCTCAGGGCAATGATCTGAAGGTCACGGTCAAGGGCACGGTCGACGTGACGAAGCCGGGTGTGTATTGGCTGACCGCAACGGCTTCCGACAAGACCGGCACTGCATCATCCGCATATGTAGTTACGGTCCAGCCGGAACTTGTCGTGAACTCCGCATTGACTGACAGCAACAAGAACGCGACTCTGGTTGATGTTGATTCCGTTTCTGATACAACGACGGTGTACGCCGATCTTTCTGCGTACAAGGGACAGCGTGTCACCGTTTACTGGACTCAGAAGAATGAGGACGGCACTTGGCCTGATAAGGACAAAGATGGCAACTGGCAGGGCTCGTACTACACCTACGATTCTCTGCTGGTCCCCAACAGCGACGAAGAAGCCAAGCAGACCGTCAGCTTCAATGGCGATAAGGGCGATTTCCGCGTGATCGTCATCCCGTGGGAGAAGCCGGACCAGTTCAAGTGGGATGAGTTCACCCGCACTCATCAGGACAGCGGATCCACCGACCCGGATACCCCCAACACCTACTGCTCTCCGAAGTTCACCATCGACAGTAAGGAAATCGGCAAGCCATACAGTGACGAGGACAACCGCGCCGAAGACAAGACGATCCCCGTCTCCACGACGGCGTACGACCCATGGAAGGGTGTGTCCATCACCTGCGGCGACAAGGAACTCTCCAACACCGAGAACAGCCGTGTGATCGGCTCGGTCAATACGTCCAAGCCGGGCCAGTATGAGCTGTCCTACTTCGCGTACGATTCGAACAAGCGTATCGAGCGTCGCTCCTTCGTCGTGACCGTGAGCGGTACCGCCGTCAACGTCCCGGTCGAGTCTGTGGCCATCTCCGGCGACAACGTCAAGGACGGCAAGCTCACGCTCAAGTCGGGCGCCAGCGAAACCCTGACCGCCAAGGTGACCCCGTCCAACGCCACCGACCAGACCGTCGCTTGGAAGTCCTCCGACGAGAAGGTCGCCACCGTCAAGAACGGCAAGATCACGGCAGTCGCCGCCGGCACCGTCACGATCACCGCAACCGTCGACGGCAAATCCGTGACCGTGACCGTGACCGTGACTGGTAACGGTCAGTCCACCGCAGCCGACAAGGCCAAGCTGAACAGCGCGATTGCGTCGGCTAAGGGTCTGAAGGAGACGGAGTACACCGCCGAGTCCTGGAAGCCGTTTGCAGCCGCTCTTGCTTCTGCCGAGGGTATTGCTGCGAAGGCCGATGCAACTCAGGCCGAGGTCGATGCTGCCGCCAAGGCGTTGACCGACGCTCAGACTGGTCTGAAGAAGGCCGAAACCCCAGGCAAGGTCGACAAGACCACGCTGGACAAGGCCATCGCCGATGCGAAGGCCAAGAAGGAGGCGGATTACACCGCCGAATCTTGGAAGTCGTTCGCCGATGCGCTGGCCGCTGCCGAAAAGGTCTCCGCCGACGAGAAGGCCACGCAGACCGAGGTCGATGCCGCTGCCAAGGCTTTGGCCGATGCTCAGACCGCGTTGACCAAGAAGCCGACGCAGCCGAGCCAGCCGAGCATTCCGAGTCAGCCGAGCACGCCCGGCACGGATACCGAGGACAACGTTCTTCCTGTGTACCGTCTGTACGACAAGAAGAGCGGTCTGCATCTGTACACTTCGGACGACAACGAGCGTCAGATCCTGTCCACCAAGCGTGGTTGGACGGATGAAGGCCTTGCCTTCAAGGCGTCCAAAAAGGTCGACGGCGCCAAGCCGGTCTACCGTCTGTACAACCCGAAGACCGGTCGTCATCTGGTCACGCTGGACGAGAACGAGCGCACGGTCCTGTCCACCAAGCGCGGCTGGAAGGATGAAGGCGTTGCCTGGTACCAGTCCGATGAGGGCACGGTTCCGGTGTACCGTCTGTACTCGCCGAGCAAGGACGAGCACCTGTACACCACGGACATCAACGAGTACCGCATCGACGGCACCCGTGGCTGGAACCAGGAAGGTCTGGCTTGGAAGGGTCTCCTCTGACGGAGCTCTCCTAGGCTGATCCCATAAATAGAGGCGGCCCCGACAGTGTCGGGGCCGCCTCTATTTATACAGAAGTTTTACAAGCCCTTGAAAGAGACTCCTTCATTGCGCCATCCACGAGAGACGAGGACGCGGCATTCGTTTTGGCTGGTGCTGAATAGATGTTCGCCTGTTCGCGGATTAGACAGACGATACACGTCAACGGTGCCGTCCATATCCGAATACCAAGCGACTCCCTCGCCCTTCCAGCCGTGTTTGTTGATCAAGGCCTTGTCCTCCAGCCAGTCACTTGTCCAATTATGACGCTGGGTGCGAGGATTGTACTCACGCAGGATCGGGCGAAGATGTTGCGGGCTTCCGGACGTGGCCTGGAATACGACGCCTTCATTGCGCCAGCCCTTCCTCACCAAGGCTTTGATCTCGTTCGCGCTGGCCGAGTACAGGTGCTCCACCGCACCTGGCTTATACAGTCGGTATACCGGCTTCGCCTGGCTTGTCTGTCCGTTGGCTGAACCAGTATTGCCCGTATTGTTGGCTGAACCATTATCGCCCGGCTTATTAGTATCCGTTGAACCATTCCCGCTGTTATTCTGGTTCTGGTTGTCGTCAGGTTTAGAATCGCCGGGTTTGGACGACTGCTGTTCTTCGGGATGAGCGGCGACATACTTATCGATCAGCTGATTGAACTCGTCGACCGTATACAAGTTGGAGTTGGCCACAAGAGCGTTGTCCTGCGAAGAAAAGTTCTGCTGCTCGGCGACACTTCCCTTCTCATAAGTAGTGCTCACGCCCTGCGCGCCACCAATGCTGTACTGCCCGTTATCGACAATGTTGAGA
>NZ_JAHBBH010000066.1 GCF_019331735.1 Bifidobacterium miconis | reverse complement strand
AGCCTCTCGATCGTCGAACTGCCGGGCAAGATATTGGACAGCGGGCCAACACCCGTCGAATTGTGAGGATTCAGGGGAAATAGTGTGAAGGAACCCGTGTAATCGTGTGAGAGGATGCCGGTGTTTTCATGGGTGGTGGTTACGGTGGGGGTCATGTCTGACTCACGAAACACTTCCCGCGGCGCCCGATCGGCCAGCAGCGGCACCCGTCGCCACGCGGCTCACCGCGCCGGTTCCGCGAACCGCGCGTCGTCGGCCCGCGCCACCGGTCCGCGCAAACCCGCGGCACGCCATTACGGCGGCGGACAGCACCGTGCGGCGGGCAGCCGGAATCCCCGCCAACCGCGGCGCGGCCGGCATCTGATCCTCAAAACGTTCCTTGGCCTGATGCTCACCGGCATCATCGCGGCGGTCGGCGTATTCACCTACTTCTACGTCACCACGGCCATCCCACAGGCCGACAAGATCGCGCTCGCGTCGAAAACAACCGTCTACTATTCCGACGGCACCACGGAAATCGGCTCGTTCGCCGAACAGAACCGCGAAATCATCGAATGCAACGATCTGCCCGAATACGTCGGCAACGCGATCGTCGCCTCCGAAGATCGCACGTTCTACACGAACAAGGGCATCGACCTGCGCGGCATCGGACGCGCGCTCATCAACAACATCACCAAGGGCACCCGCCAAGGCGGCTCGACCATCACCCAGCAGTACGCGGAACGCTACTATCTGGGCGAAACCACGTCGTATCTCGGCAAGGCACGAGAGGCGATCCTCGCGCTCAAGCTCGCGCAGGCGCAGGACAAGAGCGAGATCCTGTGCAACTACATGAACACAATCTACCTCGGCCGCGGCGCATACGGCATCCAAGCGGCCGCGCAGGCGTACTTCGGCAAGAACGCGAAGGATCTGACCATCAATCAGGCGGCCATGATCGCCGGCATCATCCCCGCGCCGAGCACGTGGGACCCGGACGACAACCCGAAGATGGCCACGCAGCGCATGAAGCGCGTGCTCAACATCATGGAGGAGGACGGCTACATCACCGCCTCCGAGCACAGCAAGAACAACACGCTGCCCCAGACCATCGAATACACGCAGAACAACGTGTACGGCGGCTACAACGGCTACCTGCTGACCACGGTGGAGAACGAACTCATCAACTCCGGGTCGTTCACCAAGGACGACATCGAAACCGGCGGATACACGATTATCACCACGCTCGACAAGTCCATGCAGAGCGAAATCCAGTCCGTCGGCGACACGAGGCCGGACGGCATGCCGGCAAGCATCCAGGTGGGCGGCATCGCCGTGGATCCGCGCGATGGCTCGGTCAAGGCCATGTACGCCGGCTCCGACTATCTCGAGCACCAGCTCAACAACGCCACGCAGGCCACGTTCCAGCCCGGCTCGACCATGAAGCCGTTCGCGCTGCTGGGCGCCGCGCAGGAGGGCGTGAGCTTCAACACGATCTTCAACGGCAACACCGGGCTCAACTTCCAGGGCATCGTCAAGCCGGTGAACAACGCGCTCAACATGAACTGGGGCTACATCAACCTGTATCAGGCCACGGCCAACTCGGTGAACACGGTGTTCATGAACGTCAACGAGCACCTGACGCCGCAACGGCTCGCCAAAATCGCGCACGAGGCCGGCATCACGTCCAAAATCGACGAAACGTCGCCGTACAACGTGCTCGGCATCAACGCGACCACCGCGTGGGACCTCGCGCAGGGCCATTCGACGATCGCCGCGAACGGCGTGAAGAACACGCTGCACGTCGTGTCCACGGTCAAGGACTACAAGGGCAACGACATGTACAAGACCGCGGCCGAGAACAAGCAGGTGTTCGACGCGAACGACTGCGCGCTCGTGCAGAAGGCCATGCAGGGCACCACCACGACCGGTACGGCAGCAGGCACCGCCGCCGCGCTCGGCCGCGACGTGGCCGGCAAGTCCGGCACGGCGAACGATGAGACGGCCGCGTCGTTCGTCGGCTACGTGCCGCAGCTGCTCAACGTGTGGGCGATCTGGAATCCGGACGACAACGGCTCGCCGCAGGTGGTGCCCGAGTTCGCCGGATACGGCGTCTCCTCGACCGGCTACCCGGCGCATCTGTTCACCGAATTCATGAAGCAGGCGCTGACCGGCATGGACGTCGAACAGTTCCCGACCGCGACCGACAACGGCAAGATCGGCGGCCCGGACGGCACGTGGGGCACCGGCGGCGGCTACACGTACACGTGGTCGAACACCGGCAACTCCGGCACGGATTCGTCCAACGGCGGCACCGGCACCGCGACCGAGGGCACCGACGGCCAGTCCAACACGACCAGCGGCGGCACGTCGGGCTCGGGTTCGGGTTCCGGCGACGGCACTGGCTCGGCCAACGGCACGACGAACGGCGCAACCGGAGACGCCAACAGCTCCGACACGACCGGCACGACGAATGGCTCGGATACCGCGAACGGCTCGACCAACAACGGCACGACGGGCGGGACCACAGGCGGAGACACCGGTTCGTCCGGCACGGGCGGCACGGGTTCGAACGCCGGATCCAATACGACCGGCGGTTCCGCCGACACCGGCACGTCCGCCCAGTCCGACGACGGCTCCGCCGGTTCCGCGCAGTAGGCGACTCCCGGAAACGCCCGGCTCACTCCTTGATCTTGAGCACGGCGGCGTAGATCTGCTTGCGGTTCGGCAGCGAGCCGTCCGGCAGCGGATGCTCCTGCGCGACCTGCGTGATCGCGTCCTTGATGCGCAGCCCGTCCTCAAGCGCGCGGTCGATCGCCAGCACGGCCAGCTCGTCCACGCTCAGCGTGGCGGGCGCGGCCGCGGCGGCCTCCTCGTCGGATGCGCCGCCGATCACCAATACGATCTCGCCGCGCGGCGGCACGTCAATCACGCCCTGCCGAATCTCGCCGACCGTGCCGCGGCGAATCTCCTCATAGTCCTTGGTCAGTTCGCGGCACAGCGCCATCGGGCGGTCCGGTCCGAACGCGTCGAGCAGATCGTCCATCGACTCGGCGATGCGGTGCGGCGTCTCATAGAACACGATCGTGCGGCGTTCGGGCAGCAGCATGCGCAGATGCTGCACGCGTTCGGCGTGCTTGCGCGGCAGGAAGCCCTCGTAGCAGAAACGGTCGGTCGGCAGGCCGGACAGCGCGAGCGCGTCGAGCACGGCGGACGGGCCGGGCGCGCACGTGACGGGCAGTCCGCGTTCGATCGCGCGGCGCACGATCGCCAGTCCCGGATCGTTGATGGTCGGCATGCCTGCGTCGGAGACGACGAGCACGGTCGCTCCGGTTTCGACGCGGTCGAGCAGGCCGTCGGCCTTGTTGCGCTCGTTGTGGTCGTGGTACGCGACGACGGAACCGTTGACGTGCACGCCGAGACGGTTGGCCAGATCGTACAGTCGGCGCGTGTCCTCGGCGGCGACGATGTCCGCGTCGGCGAGCAGCGCGCGCAGTCGTTCGGATGCGTCGCCGACGTTGCCGATCGGCGTCGCGGCGAGCACGACCGTGCCGCGCGGGATCGCGATCATCGTTTCTTCAACCTCATCATTCGCGTCTGTCATGCCTACCAGTATTCCGCACGCCGGCTACTTCGCCGTGCGCGGCGGCCCGGCCGAGCCCTGCCCGACCGCGGCGGCCCGGCTGTGGCAACTTTCCGTAACGAACCCGACCGTGGCCAGCAATGCGAGTAACGTGGCTCATGTCGCGACGAGCGCGACGCACGAGGCAACACCATCGCAGTGGAGGGGACCATGCAATACTTCGAACAGACCATCACCGGCATTGACGGCAGCGAGGCGCGGTTCATCGGCTATGTGATCGACAACAGCGACGAGGTCGACCCGAACCGCCGGCGTCCGGCCGTGCTCGTGATTCCGGGCGGCGGCTACACGATGACGTCCGACCGCGAAGCCGAGCCGATCGCGCTCAAGTTCGTCGGCGCGGGATATCACGCGTTCGTGCTGCGCTACTCGTGCTCGCCAAGCCGGTACCCGGTCGCGCTGTGCGAGGCGGCGGAGGCGATGCGGCTGATCCGCGGGCATGCGGACGAATGGCACGTCGACCCCGATCGCGTTGCCGTGATCGGCTTTTCCGCGGGCGGTCATCTGGCGGCGAATCTTGCGTCCACGGTCGGCGACGACGATCTCGCCGCGCACGGCTATGACGCGGACGCGGTGCGGCCGAACGCGCTGATGCTCGCGTATCCGGTCGTCACGTCCGGACCGCTCGCGCATCGCGGCAGCTTCGACAATCTGCTCGGCCCGGAACGCAAGGACGACGACGCGTGGCTCGACAAGCTGTCGATCGAGAAGCACGTCGATGCGAAGATGCCGCCGGTGTTCGTGTGGCACACGGTCACCGACAACGCGGTGCCGGTGGAGAATACGCTGATGCTGATCGGCGCGTGCAAGGAGGCCGGCGTGAGCGTGGAGGCGCACCTGTTCCCGGAAGGCTGGCACGGACTGGCGCTCGGCACGATGGAAACCGCGTGGAACGCCGATCCGGCGTCCGTGTTTCCGTGCATTCAGATCTGGCCGAAGCTGGCGTGCGACTGGCTGGAGCGCACGTTTGCGGCGGAGTGACGCCGAATTCTCTTACATGGCCGCTGGTATCGTTCGTACAGGTTTTAATTTGACATTCGCAACGATATTGACGGGATGTTCATGGGTTTCATCAATTTCATCATCGAGCTGCTCAAGGATCCGCGCGCGGCGATCGCCAGCTGGATTGCGATGGGCGTGGCGCCCACACTCGGCTTCATTTTCCTGATCGTGTTCATCGAAACGGGCGTGGTGTTCTTCCCGTTCCTGCCGGGCGATTCGCTGCTGTTCGCGGCCGGCGTGTTCGCCGCGCCCGACGCGACGACCGGTCAGATCGCGCTGCCGCTGCACTACCTGCTGCCGGTTGTGTGGTGCGCGCCGATCATCGGCGACCAGTGCAACTACTTCATCGGCCACTTCTTCGGCCGGCGGATCATCGCGTCCGGCAAGGTCAAGGCCATGACGCCGGAGCGCATCGAGAAGACCGAGAAGATGATCGAGAAGTGGGGCCCGCTCGCGGTGTTTCTGGGGCGCTTCTTCCCGTTCATCCGCACGTTCATGCCGTTTATTTCCGGCATTTCGGGCATGCGCTGGCGTCGGTTCACGCCGTTCTCGGTGCTCGGCGGCTTCATCTGGTCGTCGCTGTTCACGCTGCTCGGCTACTTCTTCGGCAACATTCCGGCCGTGCAGCAGCACTTCGAGCTGGTGATCGTGCTGATTCTGGCCGTCTCGCTGATTCCGACGATCGTCGGTCTGCTCAAGGCTAAGTTCGGCAAGAAGAAAGCTGCGGGGGCTGCGGCTGGCATTGCGGATGGCTCGGGTGACGGCGTTGACCGTATCGACAATACGGCGGCCGCGACAGGCGGTTCCGTCACGCCGCGTCATGCCAAGTGAGCAGAGGCCATGCGCAACCAGCCATAAGTCATCACGAAACCTTCACACTTTGAGTTGCGTTCGGGCGAATCGCGTATTAGAGTGTAGCGAGTTGTCCTGCGGAGCAAGACAACATCCAATGGGGCTGTAGCTCAGTTGGTAGAGCGCTTCGTTCGCATCGAAGAGGTCGTGGTTTCGATTACCATCAGCTCCACGAAGAACCCTCGGGATTCCACCCCCGAGGGTTTTTCTTTATCTAAACCGTTGTATCTCATCGCCGAGGTCTCGGGGGGGGCGATAGTTGTCTTGGAGTTGCCTGTGAACCGGCGATCTGATTCCGGGCGATTCTCGATACCGTTCCGCATCGAGGAAAGAGAGGAACGTCATGGGGACGTTCACATCGCATCATGACAAGACCGGATTGCGCCGGCCCATCAAATCACTAGTCGGATTGACATGCTCAGCCGCTATGCTTTTCACCGGCATAATGACCACAGGCACCGCGTTGGCCGACGAAACCACCGGCGTCGACGCTAACGGCAACGTAGCCATCAACGCCATTAATTTCCCGGATGAACAGTTCCGTAGCTTCATTGAGGGGTACGACACGAATGGCGACGGCACACTCAGCCAGAGCGAACGCGACGCCGTCACCTCGATGACGAGTTACACCCTGTACATCTCGAACTTCAAAGGTCTGGAATTCTTCCACAATCTAACCGAATTCGATGCGTCTACAGACGAGTCCGTAACGTTCCTAGATTTCAGCCACAATACGAAACTGCAGAAGCTGGGCTTCCGTAATAATGACGGACTTACTTCACTAGACCTGAGCCACAACACCGAGCTCACTACGCTGGATTTATACGGTGACAATCTGACCTCCCTCGACCTGAGTCACAACACCAAGCTGGTCACAGTCAACCTTGATGCCAATGACAATTTGTCATCCTTGAACGTGACGAAGCTCCCGAAGCTGACCAACCTGAGCGCTGGCTCTACAAAGCTGGCTTCTCTGGACGTGACGGAGAACCCGAAGCTGGAAAACCTCAACGTATACGGCACGGAACTGACCACGCTGGACGTGCGTAATAACCCTCGCCTGCAGAGCCTCTCCGTCTCCAGTTATGGTGGCAATAACCTTCTGCAGTCTCTGGACGTGACCAAGAATCCGGAACTGCAGAGTCTTACCGTGCAGGGCAGTAAATTAACCTCGCTGGACGTGTCCAAGAACACCAAACTAACCAAGCTGGACTTGTGGAACAACCAGCTGACGGAACTGAACGTGACGAACAACCAATTCCTTACGGAATTGAGTGTTTCCCAAAACCAGTTGCCGGCATTGGACGTGTCCAAGAACACCAGACTAACAACCCTCAGTGTGGACGGCAACAAGCTAACTTCATTCGACGTCAGCAACAACCCCGAGCTGACCACTCTGTCCGTCAGTATCAATCAACTTCCAGCACTGGACGTCTCCCGGAACACGAAACTGACAGTATTAGCCGCTGGAGACAACCCAATAAGCTCCATAGATCTGGGCAATAACCCGAACCTCACAGACCTGTCGGTATCTAACGCGAAGCTGACGTCACTCAACGTTACCAACAACCCCGCGCTCGAATCTCTTGACGCCGATCAGAATCAGATCCAGTCGATCGACCTGACTCACAATCCCGAACTGAGCCAGCTGAATCTCTCTGATAATCAGCTGACATGGCTCGACTTGTCGAAGAACAGCAAGCTAAGCGGAGAACTCAAGCTTTACGACAACAAGCTCGTAACCCTAGACGTCTCCAACAACCCAGATGTCCGCGACCTGCAGGTGTACAATAATTCGTTGATTGCCCTCTCTGTGAATAGCAAGCTTTATAGCGCCGAAATCTCCGGCAGCAAGGGCACACAGCTATTCGACTACAACGGGGCGAACCTTGACCTCTCCAACTACTCACTCGTGGACATCACTCAACTGTCCAATATGGAATGCGGCGTCCTGTCCGGAACGGTGCTCACCGTCCCAGACTGCATCAATCGCACGGCCACCTTCACCTCACCCATAAAAAACAAAAGCAACTGGACGTTAAACTCCGCGATCATGTTCCACGGCCTCGCGGACAAAATCTCCCCGCACCTATACGGCATCGATGACACCTACGTCAAGGTCGGAGGCAGCTTCGATCCGAAGGAGAACGTCTATGCCATCGATGACGAGGACGGGCGAATCGAAGCCGACAATATCACCATCGATGGCAAGGTCGACGTCAATATCCCAGGCGACTACACAATCAAGTACGCGGTGTCCGATAAGGCCGGAAACCTGACCAGCATGATACGAAAAGTCACCGTGTACGATCCCGTCGTCGGAAAACGTTCATTCCTGCAAAATCAAATCGAACAGTACAAGGAACTGTCCGAAGCCGACTACACGGCAAATTCATGGAAGGCTTTCCAAACCGTCCTCGACGAGGCAAAAGCACTCGTCAAGAAGGCCGATGCCACCGAACAGGAATTGGCCGACGAGTCCGGCAAACTGACCGACGCTTACAACGGTCTGGAAAAGAAGTCCTCTACGACCGCAGCCGACAAGACCGCGCTGGACGCCGCGGTCAAGACGGCCGAGTCCAAGAAGCAGGACGCCTACACGCCCGAATCCTGGACCCCGTTCGCCAAGGCCCTCGCGGACGCCAAGACCGTGCAGGCCAACG
>NZ_JAHBBH010000065.1 GCF_019331735.1 Bifidobacterium miconis | reverse complement strand
GAGGTGACGCGACCGAACATCGCCGGACTCATGGGCGCGTACGGCGCGGCGCTCACCGCGCGTATGCATTACGAGGACGTCGCCGACGACGATCACGAGCACGTGCTCGCGGACGGCACGTCGGCCGAATCGGCGAACGTCGGCGCGGACGATGCCGCCGCGGTTACGTCCGCGGACATGGCCGGCGTCGACGTGACCAACGCGGCCGACGTCGCCGCCGGTCACGAGCACGAAGTCGTCGTCGACGGCGTGCACCACACCGCATCGTCGATCCTGACCGGCGAAGCGCTCGACAATATGTCGATGACCACCGAACGCGACGTGTGCAAGCTGTGCCAGAACCACTGCAAGCTCACCATCACCACGTTCTCCGACGGCTCCCGCTTCGTGACCGGCAACCGCTGCGAGCGCGGCGGCGACGCGAAGAAGCAGCGCTCCGACCGGCCGAACCTGTACGACTACAAGTACAAGCGCTGCTTCGCCTACCGCCGCCTGACCGACAAGAAGGCCACCCGCGGCGAAATCGGCATCCCGCGCGCGCTCAACATGTACGAGAACTACCCGTTCTGGTTCACGCTGCTCACGTCGCTCGGCTTCAAGGTCATGATCTCCGGCCGCAGCTCGCACGAACTGTTCGAGACCGGCATCGAATCGATCGCCTCCGAGAACATCTGCTACCCGGCCAAGCTCGTGCACGGCCACATCAAGTGGCTCCTCAACAAGGGCGTCAAGACGATCTTCTACCCGTGCGTGAGCTACGAGGACAACCTCGTGCCCAACACCGACAACCACTACAACTGCCCGGTCGTGGCGAACTATCCGCTCGTCATCGGCGCGAACATGCCCGAACTGCGCGCCGAGGGCGTGCGCTACATGCACCCGTACTTCAACCTCGCCAACCACGAGCTCATGGTCGACCGCATCGTCGAGGAGTTCGCGTGGGCGAACGTGACGCGCGAGGAGGCCGAAACGGCCGTCAAGGCCGCGTACGCCGAGGACAAGGTGTTCAAGAACGACGTGCAGCAGGAAGGCCTCAAGGCCCTGGCGTACATGAAGGAGCACGACTGCCGCGGCATCGTGCTCGCCGGCCGCCCGTATCACGTCGACCCGGAGATCAACCACGGCATCCCCGAAACGATCTGCTCGCTCGGCATGGTCGTGCTCTCCGAGGATTCGATCTGCGGACTGCAGCCGGGCCAGAAGCTCGACCTGACCGAGTTCCTCGCCGCCGGCGAGGAGGATCCGCGCAAGAAGAACGCGAACGGATTCCGTCACGTCGGTGACCGCAAGGTGAGCGTCAACCGCATGCCGTTGCGCGTGACCAACCAGTGGGCCTACCATTCGCGCTTGTACGCGGCGGCGCATTTCGTCGCCTCGTACCCGGGACTCGAGCTCGTGCAGCTCAACTCGTTCGGCTGCGGCCTCGACGCGATCACCACCGATCAGGTCTCGGAAATCCTCGCCGACAAGGCCGACGTGTACACGCTGCTCAAGATCGACGAAGTGTCGAACCTCGGTGCCGCGAAGATCCGTCTGCGCTCGCTCAAGGCCGCGGTCGAGGAGCGCGAACGCAACAAGGCGAAGGCCGTCGCGGCCGTGTCCGCCGCGCACGGTGTCGGCGTAGCCGGTTCGTCCGCCGCGCAGCTCGTCGGCAAGCAGGACCAGACGATCGCCGCCGAGCCGTCCGCCGCCGAAATCAAGGCACGCAAGGCCGCGCGAGCCAAGGCGCAGGCCGATCTGGCCGCCGCTGAAACGCAGCTCGCTGCGGCGAAGGAACAGCTCGCCGCCGCGCAGGCCGCGGTCAAGGCCGCGGAGGCGAAGCGTGCGGCTGCGGACTCGGCTGCCGTTGCCGACGATGCGGCCCTGTCCGGCGCGCCGAAGTCGACCGGCTTCCGCAAGACCGGATCGCAAGCGCCCACCCCGGGCCGTCAGGTCCTGCTCGACACGACGATGGCCGCCAATCCGAAGCTCACCGCATCGGTGCGCCGCGCCTCGCGCCTCGCCGCGCAGCGTGACATCGAGGCTGCCGTCAATGCCAAGACCGTGCTCGCCGGATCCGACGGCACGGTGGACACGCCCGGCAAGATCGCCAAGAAGTCCAAGTCCGGGCACAACAACGCGACCATGTCGCGCTACGCGCACCGACAGAAGTTCGTCAAGGACATGAAGAAGGACTACACGATCGTCGCCCCGCAGATGAGCCCGGTCCACATGTCCCTCGTCGAGGCGGTCATCCGCTCCGGTGGCTACAAGTTCGACATCCTCAAGCACGCTAGCCGCGAGGACGTCGAGACCGGCCTCAAATACGTGAACAACGACGCCTGCTACCCGGCCATCATGGTCATCGGACAGCTCATCGACGCGATCATCCAGGGCAAGTACGATCCCGACCACGTCGCGCTCGCGATCACGCAGACCGGCGGCATGTGCCGCGCGACCAACTACTTCGGCCTCATCCGCAAGGCGCTCATCGACGCGGGCTACCCGCAGATCCCGGTCATCGCGATCTCCACGCAAGGTCTCGAGGACAACCCGGGCTTCAAGGCCACGCCGGCGCTGCTGCACCGCGCGATCAAGGCCCTCATCCTCGGCGACCTGCTCATGAAGTGCCTGTACCGCGTGCGCCCGTACGAGGTCGAGCCGGGCGCGGCCAACCGCCTGTACGAGCAGTGGGACGCGATCGTGCGCGAGACGCTCGAGCACCACGGCTTCTCCAAGACCGCGGCCAAGACCCCGTGGCTCAGGAAGGCGTATCTGCCGTACCCGGTGCTCGCCAAGGAGATCGTCAAGTCGTTCGACGCGCTGCCGTTGCGCGACATTCCGCGCAAGGTGCGCGTCGGCGTCGTCGGCGAGATCCTCGTCAAGTACCAGCCGGACGCGAACAACCACGTGGTCGACGTGATCGAATCGCAGGACTGCGAGGCCGTGGTGCCCGGCATCATGGAATTCATGACGACCCGCCCGTACATCACCGACTGGAACGAACGCAACCTCGGCATGGGCGGCAACCAGCAGCTCTACGCGCTCATGCGCTGGGGCCTCGACCGGTACAATGCGCCGATCAAGGCGGCCATCGCCACCGCGCACGGCAAGTTCAAGCAGGACGATCCGATGCCCGAGCTCGTCAAGAAGGCGGCCGAGGTCACGTCGATCGGCGTGCAGGCCGGCGAAGGATGGCTGCTGACCGCGGAGATTTTGGAGCTCATCGAACAGGGATGCCCGAACGTGATCTGCGCGCAGCCGTTCGCCTGCCTGCCGAACCACGTGACCGGCCGCGGCATGTTCGGCAAGATCCGCCGCCTGCACCCGGAGGCCAACATCGTCTCCATCGACTACGATCCGGGCGCGAGCGAGGCGAACCAGCTCAACCGCATCAAGCTCATGATCGCGGCGGCGAAAAAGGCGCACGACGCCAAGTTCGCCGCTGCTGGTGAGCCGCAGGGCTTCGCCAGCGCGGATTAGCCCGTGGTTGCGTGACATTCGGGATGGTAGAGCCGGGATACTGGGGTGAATGTCACGGAAAGCGGGATATTTGCGTGACATTCGTGAGAGTATGCGCCGGTGAGTAGCACGGATGTCACGCAGAAGAGCGCCTGTCCCGTGATCGTCCGACGATTGCGTACGGGAACAACCCGTGGCCACTGCCCGGCCGGCGACTGCGGGTTATCGATTTTCCGTATAGCCGTCCGGCCGCGTCACCGCGCAACATTCCGCTAAGCTGGGCGCATGAGTACACCGCGCATCAGTTATGCCCATTTGCTGGCCAAGCCGAATCCGAAGCACGTCCAGAGCCTGCTCGACTTCTTCGAGCACGGCCGCTCCAAACGCGGCACGGGCGGTTTCGGCGTCGAGATCGAGCATCTGCCGGTGCATAACAGCGACGACACCGCGGTGAGCTACTACGAGCCCAACGGCATCGAAACGCTGCTGCGCCGCATCGCCCCGTACTACGACAAGGACAAGGAATACTGGGAGAACGGCCACTTGGTCGGCCTCGCGCGCGAGGGCATCACCGTCTCGCTCGAGCCGGGCGGCCAGGTCGAATGCTCGCTCGGCATTCTCAAGAAGCCCGAGGACCTCAACACGCTGTATCGCGCGTTCCGCCGCGACGTCGACCCGGTGCTCGACGAGCTTGATTTCCGCCTGGTCAATTACGGCTACCAGCCGAAGTCCAGCTATGCGGACGTCAAAGTCAATCCGAAGGACCGCTACGACGCGATGACCGCGTACCTTGGCCGCGTCGGCCAGTTCGGCCCGTGCATGATGCGCTGCTCGTCGTCCACGCAGGTGAGCATCGACTACGTCGACGAGCAGGACTCCATCGAAAAGCTGCGTCTCGGCACGATCGTCGGCCCGATCCTCGCCTGGTATTTCCGCAACACCCCGTATTTCGAGGGACGGCCGAACCCGTGGCCGCTGCTGCGCCAGCGCATGTGGGACTATCTCGACTTCCAGCGCACGAACGTGATCCCCGGCCTGTTCGATCCGCGCTTCGGCTGGGAGGACTATGCGGTCGACGTGCTGTCCACGCCGCTCATGTTCGCCGACCTGACCCACACGCCGGAGGCCGAGGGCCTCACGGGCAAAGAGCTGCACCATCCGGCGTTCTACGAGAACGCGGGCGACGTGTACCCGGACCGCGAACTCAACCCGTACGAGATCAACCACATCATCTCCACGCACTTCAACGACGTGCGTCTCAAGAACTTCATCGAGCTGCGCCACTGGGATTCGCTGCCGATCGCGCGCGCCGAACGGCTCACCGAAATCATCGCGTCGCTGTTCTACGATCCGTCGAATCGCGAGCGTCTGGTCAGCTACTTCGACGGCATCCGCGAGGAGGACGTGTTCGAGGCGAAGGCGAACCTGCAGGCGCACGGCCGCAACTCGGCGCCGTACGGCCAGCCGCTCGAATTCTGGAAGGAATTCCTCGGCATCGAGGGCATCCTCGCCGACGAGCCGGGCGATCCGAAGCATCCGGACGTGTTTCAGGCGTAGCGGCCGCAAGTCGCGGCGGCGCCCATGATGAGATCCTGCACGACCATCTTGTTCGGCCGTGGTATGTCCGGGCCGGCGACATCGACAACATCGAAGTGATACGCTGGTGTGTATCGATGAGGTGTTCGATCGTGTACGCCGGTCCGGGTGCATGCGTGTTTCTCCAACAATGATGTTGGTTGCTGCATCATGGTTGACTCAATTTCGTGCCGCGTATACGTGGTCTATGACGTTGAAGGATCTCTGATTATCATGCGAACGAACATAACAACAAGCATCATCGCATTATTGGGGGGGGCGGTTGCGACCACTGTGACGCTCTTCTGCCTGTTGATGCCGCCCGTGTCCCACGCGGATTCGGCGGAGGATGGAATTCCGTCCGAGGTCATTCAGGTTTTTCAAGACAATGCCATGGACGCGACGCAATACATCGCGTCTCAACAGGAATCATCCGCGAAGACATATAGTGGCGACGCTGCGGGTGGCGACACCACGCCGGATCTTCGGTACATGCAGACCTATTACCGCATCCAGTCGGACGGCAACGGTGACAACAATCATCTGGTGGGCGACACCTGGATCGCCGCGGTATACGTCGACGGTGCGCCGGCGGGATTCACCAGCGTCACGCTTGACCCGAAGACACGCAAAGCCGAACCGTACATGTCCAGTCCGGACAAGGCGGTGGCGCGCTATCTCGAGACGACGTACCGGGATGGCGGGCGCTTCGCCGAACTGTACAGGGCGCCGATAGGGTATTTCATGTTCAAGGACGGCATGGTCACCCCGCTCGGCGACTCATCCGCCACGTACATTAAGACGACGGTCAGCGAGCAGGAATTCTTCGATGCCGTGAACCGGATCGTCATGAAGGATGTGGCCGACGCGAAGACCGACGATCCTCTCGCCGCGGGTGGCGGCGGGTCGACGGCCGACGGTTCGGCGGAAGCCGTTATGGAGCGTCGGGCGGTCGACGGCTCCGAATCCGCCCTCATGGCGGTGTTTGTCTGTCTGCTGATCGCGATCATCCCCATGCTCACCTTGGCATGGAAAAGGCATCATGACGGATCGGTCGGATGACGCCGCGATTTGGCATGTCGGAATAGCGAGGTTGGGATCCCTGATGAAGCACTGAAGTATCAGGGATCCCAACCTTTTGCGTTTTCCGCGGCGGAATGCTGCGGTGAGCAACGACCGGGCGGGAAGCGATCAGAACAGCGGCTCCATGCTGCTTTCCGGCTTGTCCCTGTCTTTGCCTTTGGCGGTCGGATGGCCCTTCCACCGCGCCTCGACCACCCATTCGCCGTTGCGGTTCACGGTGCGCGCCTCGAACATGAGATCCTCGAAGCCGCGGCGCGTGCCGTGCGAAATCTTCCATGCCGCGTTCCACGCGCTGCGCCGGTTGGCGGAGGCGAGCACGACCTGCCAGCCGCGTTTTGCGCGCAGCCATGCGGCCAAGTCCGGACCGTTGCGCTTGACGTCGCCGATGGGGCGGAAATCCTCCAGCTGCGCGTTCAGGCCCTTCCTGCGGCATGACTGGAGGAAACGGGCCGCTTCGAGATCGTCGTCGAAGCTGACGCGAATGACCGTCTGCTTGCTCATGCCCTCGATTGTAGCTGCTGCTGCTGCTGGGTTTCCGATCCGGTGCCCGTTCGCGTCCGTCGACGATTGATTGTGCATGATGATGCTCGTTTATGTTCGGCGCGGCCGGTCGCGCATTACGATGGTAGCGGTACGGTTCGGTTGCTGCGGCATGATTCGCGGCGGAAAGGCGGATCCGATGAGGAAGAGCGCGAGTCACGGGCGGCACGGCGGCCGAACTGGTGGCCAACGTGCTGCAAGTCGCACGAATCAAGCGACCCGATTGACGTCGCGATCAGCGCAGCCGTCGTTCACGCAGCATACGTTCGCCGAAGTGATCGACGTGACCGACGTGATGATCATGCGCCGCAAGCTGCGCCGATCGCTGATCATGATGCGCGTGTTCGCGGCGCTGCTGCTCGTCGCGGCGATCGCGGTCGCCGGATATCCGCTCGCGCTGCAGTATCGCAACGCGGTCGAACTGCAGCGCACGTCGGACGCCATCGCCGCACGCGTGGCCGACTGGTCGCCGCAGAAAGTGCACGACGAACTCGCGTCGGCCCGCGAATACAACAAACGGCTCGCCGCGTCCGGACAGCCGGTGCTGGGCGAGGCCATCGACCCGTTCTCCTCGCAGGCCGGCGGCTCACAGGCCAAAGGCGAGGACACCACGTCGGCCAAGGACAAGGACTACCAGTCGCAGCTCGACACCGGCGGCGGCGTGATGGGCACCATCCGCGTGCCGAAGGTGTCGATCGACCTGCCGATCTACCACGGCACGTCGCAGGAGGCGCTCGCCTCCGGCGCGGGGCACCTGTACGGCACGAGCCTGCCGGTGGGCGGCAAGTCGACGCATTCGGTCATCACCGGGCACCGAGGCCTGGTCGAAGCGCTCATGTTCACGCGACTCGACGAGATGCAGCAGGGCGATTTCTTCTACATCGAAGTGATGGGGGAGACGCTTGCCTATCAGGTGGATCGGATCAGCGTGATCAAGCCGGACGACACCCGTTTGCTGCGCGTGGTGGACGGCGAGGACCGCGTGACGCTCATGACGTGCACGCCGTACGGCGTGAACACGCACCGACTGCTGGTGTCCGGGCACCGCGTCGCGATCCCGGTGCCCGCCCCGTATCCGAACGACGTGATCGACGGGCGTACGGTCGGCGTTGCGATCGGATGCGGACTGCTGGTCGTCGGCTGGGGCACGTTCGCCGTGGTTCGCCGGCGGAGGCGCGAGCGGCCGGTGATGGCGATGCGGCATGCGGCCGGTGACGTTCGCAGGGACGGCAACGGTGACGTTGCCGGCGCGACCGGCGATGCCGGCGGTGATGCGGATGACGGTGCTGCTGGCGATGCGGATGACGGCTTGGCTGACGGCCCGGCTGACGATGCGGCCGGACACGTTGCGGCGTGATGTGCGGAGGATCGTTGCGATTCGCGCATATGTCGTGTCGCGTTCACGTTGGCGTTTCCTGCGGGGGTTAGTCTGTGTGGTAGCGGCTCGGGGTGTGGCGGGACCGGTGATCGGGGTGGATTGATGGTTTTGCGACACGCCGATGGTTGACTGTGTTTTCAATGGTTTTGGCTGTTTTTTGTGTTGCTGGTTTGCGTTTGGTGGCTGGTGCGTGTAAGTTAATCACCTGTTGCCGCTCAGCGAGCGAGCTTCCCC
>NZ_JAHBBH010000064.1 GCF_019331735.1 Bifidobacterium miconis | reverse complement strand
TGGTAGGCGATCTTGTTCCAGGTCTCGTTGTCGAACGCCTGGCTGATGGCCTTGCGCACGGCGATGTCCTTCAGGGCGCCGGCCTTGGTGTTGTAGGTGAACACGTAGGTGGCCAGCGAGTAGCCGAGGCGCAGCTGGATGTCCTTCATGCTCTTGATGGCGGCCAGGTTGTCCTTGGAGCCAGCGGAGATGGAGTCAAGCTCGCCGTTCTTGAAGGCGTTGAGCGCGGCGGCGTCCTCCATGTACTTGAAGGTGATCTTCTCCAGCTTCGGCTTCTCGCCCCACCACTTCTCGTTCGGGACGAACACGGTGCTGTCCTTGTCGGTGGACTGCACCTTGAACGGGCCGGCGGCCCACTCGTTGTGCGGGTTGTCGATCCAGCCGGAGGTGTAGGTCTTGGCGTCCAGCGAGTTGTGGTTCAGCAGGTTCTGGAACAGCGCCTGGTACGGATAGTACGGCTCGGAGAAGGTGACCACGGCCTGCTTGTCGCTGGTACCGGCCTTGACGCTGGCGATCTTGTCGTAGCCGTCGGTGGAAGCCGGGGTGTAGTTAGCGTCCTTGCCGTTGGAGGTCTTCCAAGTGGACTCGAAGTCCTTCCAAGTGATGTCGGTACCGTCGTTCCACTTGGCCTTCGGGTTGATGTCGTAGGTCACAACCAGCGGATCAGAGCTGGTGACCTCGACCTTGGACAGGAAGTCCGGGTTCGGGGAGACTTCGCCGTCAGCGGTGTAGTCCCACAGCTGCGGCATGTAGAGCTGCCAGAAGGTGCCCATGTACAGCGTGTTGCCGTCGGTGTTCAGGGAGTTCCAGTTGGCGGTGTAGGTGGTGCCCAGCGTCAGGGTGCCGCCGTCCTTGATGTTGTCGCGCTCCTGCGGGTTGTTGTAGGTCTTGGACGCGTCCGGGGTCGGAAGGGTGCCCTTCCAGTTGGCGATGTCGATGCCCTCGGCCGGCTCCTCCTGAGTGGAGGCGGTGGTGTTGCTGCCGTTGTCAGAGCTGTTGGTGTTGGAGTTGTTCGCACCGCAGCCGGACAGCAGCATGGCCACTGCCGACACGACGGCGCCAGCCGCAAACAGGCGCTCCTTCATCGAGTTAGTCATTGAATAATCCTCTCAATCTTCCACCGGCGGCGTATCGCAGCCGGCACCTCGGCCTTTCCCGAACGGCAAACCGTCCGAAGTGCAGTCGCCGCGTTGCCGCGGCGGCGCTCGCGTCCAGCCGACCGATGGGCTGTCCGCAATTCCGGGCCTGACTTTATCGCCCTTGTGTTAACAGAAATCGTTAACGTGGACGAAACCATCAAGTTCTGGGGTTCATTGTTCCTGACCCCACACCCCAACGGCTCGGAATGTCCACGAAGCGGATGCCCCTTGTCCATTTATGGGATAGATCACACGCCACCACAGCATCGTCGCAACATGCAAAAGCCCGGCAATCCCCGAAACGTTTCGGGGATTGCCGGGCTCATATCGGAGTATCACTCAGGCTCAGGCCATCGCGGCGAAGTGGCAGGCGACCTGACGGTCCTCGCCGGACCACTGGTGCAGCTTCGGCGGCTGCGTGTCGCACATGCGGCGCTGTTCCTCGCTCAGTGTAAGGCGCAGCGGGCAGCGGGACGCGAACGGGCAGCCCTCGATCTTCTCGGTCGGGCTGGGCAGTTCGCCCTGCAGCACGATGCGGTTGTGCGTGCGCTCGTACTGCGGGTCCGGCGCGGGCATGGCGCTCAGCAGGGCCTCGGTGTACGGGTGCAGCGGATGGTCGAAGATGTCGTCGGTCGGGCCGAGCTCCACGATGCGGCCGAGGTACATGACCGCGACGCGGCTGGAGATGTGGCGGATGACCGACAGGTTGTGGGCCACGAACAGGTAGGCGACGCCGAGCTTGTTCTGCAGGTCTTCGAGCAGGTTGATCACGCCGGCCTGAATGGACACGTCGAGCGCGGAGACCGGCTCGTCGAGCAGGATCAGCTGCGGGTTCACGGCAAGCGCACGCGCGATGGCGATGCGCTGGCGCTGGCCGCCGGAGAACTGCGTCGGGAAACGGTCGACCTGATCCGGGTTGAGCTCGACGAGCTTCATGAGCTCGTCGATGCGCGTGTTGATCTCAGCCTTGCTCTTGTGCAGCACCTTGAGCGGCTCGGCGAGAATGTCGTAGACGGGCAGACGCGGGTCGAGCGAGCTCATCGGGTCCTGGAACACGTACTGGACGTGGCTGTGCAGGTCGCGCTTGGTCTGGCGGCTCATCTTTTCGCCGACCTTCTGGCCGAACAGCGTGATCGAACCGGACTCGGGCTTCTTGAGGTCCATGATCTCGAGCAGCGTGGTCGACTTGCCGGAGCCGGACTCGCCCACGAGCGCGACGGTCTCGCCCTCGCGCACGTCGAGCGTCACGTCGTCGACGGCCTTGACCACGCCGATCTTGCGGCGCAGGAATCCGCCGGAAGTCAGCGGGAACGTCTTCTTCAAATCCTTGACGTCGAGCACCACCGCACGATCCTCGCGCGGCACGCCGTCGAACTTGGACTTGATGCCCTCGCCCACCTGGTACACGTCGCGGAACGTGAGGTTCTTCGAGACGATCTCGCCGGAACGGTAGCAGGCGGCCACCTGGCCGTCGCGGCCGACCACGGGCAGCAGGTCCGGCTCGGCGGTGCGGCACTTGTCCTCGGCCATGGGGCAGCGCGGCGCGAACGGGCAGCCCTTGGGCAGGTTGACGAGGTTCGTCGGGGAACCCGGGATCGGCACGAGTCGGCTGGACTTGCTCTTGTCCGGACGCGGCACGGCGCCCAGCAGGCCCATGGTGTACGGCATGACCGGACGGTAGAAGATGTCGTCGACCGAGCCCTTTTCGACCGGGCGGCCGGCGTACATGATGATGATCTCGTCGGCGATGCCGGCGATCACGCCCAGATCGTGCGTGATGAAGATCAGGGCCGCGCCCGTCTCCTGCTGCGCCTTCTTGAGCACGTCGAGCACCTGCGCCTGGATCGTCACGTCCAGTGCGGTGGTCGGCTCGTCGGCGATGATCACGTCGGGGTCGTTGGCGATGGCCATGGCGATGACCACGCGCTGGCGCATGCCGCCGGAGAACTGGTGCGGATACGACTTGAGGCGCTCCTCCGCGTTCGGGATGCCGACGAGGGTGAGCAGTTCGATGGAGCGCTTGCGCACGTCCTCGGCGCTCATCTTCGGGTTGTGGATGGTCAGGGCCTCGGCCATCTGCTCGCCGATGCTGAACACCGGGGTCAGGGCGGACAGTGGGTCCTGGAAGACCATCGCGATGCCCTTGCCACGGATCTTGCTCATCTCGGCGTCGCTCTTGGTGAGCAGCTCCTCGCCGTGGTAGGTGATGGAGCCCTCGACCTTGGCGTTGGAGTCCAGCAGGCCCATGATCGACATGGACGTGACGGACTTGCCGGAACCGGACTCGCCGATGATGCCGAGCGTCTCGCCGCGGTGCAGCTGGAAGTTCATGCCGCGCACGGCGTGGACGGTGCCGGCCTCGGAGGCGAAGCTGACGCGCAGGTCCTTGACCTCGAGCACCGGGGCGCTCTTGTCGTTCGGATCGTACGTCGACTTGCTCGCGAGCGTTTCGCTCGCCACCGGGACGGCCGGGGTCTGGGCGGCGTCGGCCGCGGGCTTGGTTTTGCGGAACATATTCATGGTGATTGTCTACCTCACTTGGCCTTACTTGGCCTTGCCGCCGGAGCGGGAGTACGGGTCGATGGCGTCGCGCAGGCCGTCGCCGATCAGCTGGACGGAGAAGGTGACCATGATCAGCACGATGGACGGGAAGATGAGCACCCACGGGGCGGTGAGCACCACGGACTGGCCGTCGTTGAGCAGCGTACCCAGCGAGGTGTCCGGGGCCTTGATGCCGAGGCCCAAGAAGCTCAGCGAGGTTTCGGAGCTGACCGCGCCGACCACGCCGAGCACCGTGTTGATGATGAGCACGGAGCCGAGGTTCGGCACAAGGTGGCGCAGGATGATGCGGAACGAGCCGACGCCCATGAACTTGGCCGCGCGCACGTAGTCGAGCTCGCGCAGGCTCATGGTCAGCGTGCGCAGGACTCGCGCGTAGCCGATCCAGCCGAACGCGACGAGGCCGAAGATCAGCCACAGCCAGCCGCTCATGCCGGCCGAGGAACGCACGATCATGGCGATGAGCAGGAAGGACGGGACGACGAGCAGCATGTCGAGGATCCACATGCCGATGCGCTCGACCCAGCCCTGGAAGAAGGCGATGGAGGTGCCGATGATCGCGGCGAGAATGGTGGTGCCGATGGAGCTGATGATGCCGATGGCGAGCGAACGGCCGAGGCCGCGGACCACCATGGCGTACATGTCGGAGCCGCCGCCGGTGGTGCCGAACCAGTGGTCGGCGTTCGGCGCGGTGCCCAGCGACAGGAAGTCGAGGTCCTCGTAGTGCCACTTGCCGAACTTGGAGCCGACAAGGGCGAAGATGACGAGCAGGATGAGCATGACGAGGCCCACCACCGCGGACGGGCGGCGGAAGAAGCGGCGCACGTACAGCGTCATGCGGCCGGTGCGCTTGAACTCGCCCTCGGCCTTGTTGTTGCCGTCGATCGCCTTGGCCTCCTCGTCGAGGACGGCGTCGGCCACGGCCGCGTCCTGCGGGTCGAGGTCGAGTTGGGCTTCCGCGGTTTCGGATTTGGTCGCGTTGTTCGCGTTGTCATTTGCCATGATCGTTGTTCCTTTCCGCGTCAGCTCAGGCGAATGCGCGGGTCGAGCCACGCCGCGAGGATGTCGGCGAGCAGGGCGCCGGTCAGCGTGCACACGCCACCGAACGCGGCGATGCAGACCGAGCCGTTGATGTCGTTGCCGTTGATCGCGGTCACGAAGTAGCGGCCGAGGCCGTTGACAGCGAACACCGTTTCGGTGATGACCGCGCCGGTGAACACGCCGGTGATCGAGAACGCGATGTTCACGGTGGTCGGGATGAGGGAGGTGCGCAGCGCGTGCTTGCGGATAGCCTGGTTGAGCGTCAGGCCCTTGGCGCGGGCCGTGCGCACGTAGTCGGAGTTCATCGAGTCAAGCAGGTAGGTGCGCTGGGTCAGGTGGTAGCTCACGGTGCCCGGGATGGCCATGACGATCGTCGGCAGGATGATGTGCTGCAGGAAGTCGAGCAGCCACAGGAACGGGTTGGAGCCCTGATACGACGACAGGCCGGTCACGTAGAAGATGCGCGTGCCGACGCCGTTGTTGATCGCGATGGCGATGAGCACGACGAACAGGCCGAGCACGGCCGGCGGGATGACGAGGAAGAAGGTCGCGATGATGTTGAGCGTGCGATCCTGCCACTTGTACTGGCGGATGGCCGTGTACACGCCGATGCTCACGCCGGCAACGATGCCGATGATCGTGGCGAGCGTGACGAGCTCCACGGACGTCCAGATACGCGACGCGATGGCCGGTCCGACCGGCGACTGGTCAGGCGCCAGGCCCCAGTCCCAACGCGTGAAAATGGCCTTCAGCCAGCGGAAATAGCGAACAAGAATCGGAGTCTGGTCGTTGATATTGGCCAGATCCAGCGAATGGTTGATGGACGCAACCGGCGGATGCGGATGACGATCCATGTAGTTTGAGCGCGGATCCATGAACGCGCTGGCGAGGAAGTACGTCATCGACACTGCCACGAACAGCATGACGACATAATTCACAATGCGTTTGACGATGTACTTGAGCACCTTCACCTCCCGAAAAATGACTATAGGAATAATACCCCGGTCACTATGTCCCCAAAGTCGAATCCAACATGTGAGACGACCCATTGACACATAGTCGGAACGGCGGTAATGGCTCAACCCCCGCAAACTAAGGCCACAGGAACAGTTTGTAAATTTTTGGTTTCATCTTGCTGTAAGGGGCCGACCTAGACTGGCTGAGGCGCCCGTTTGGCGACCATAGGTATTGACAAGACAGACCAAATCGTATATGGAGGCATGACTTCATGACCAGCGACGCATCGGCGATCAAGCCGGAACTGCTGCGCGAATACAGCGAGTCATTCAACAAGGATCGAGCGAACCTCATCGCCGCGGACGCAGCCGTCTCGGCGGGCGTGCTCAAGGCCGCCACGGACTACCGCGGCGTGCGCGAGCTGCCGCGCGACTTCTCGGTCGAACTCAAGCAGGGATCCATCACCAACCAGGAGCACTCCGGCCGCTGCTGGATGTTCGCGTCGCTCAACACGCTGCGCTATGAACTCATGCACCGATGGAACCTCGAGGACTTCGAGTTCTCCGAGACCTACCTGTTCTTCTGGGATGCGATGGAGAAGTCCAACACGTACCTCGAGAACGTGCTCGCCACGCTTGACGAGCCGACCGATAGCCGCACGTTCGACGCCGTGAACGCCGGCCCGTCCGACGACGGCGGCTGGTGGCAGATGTTCGCCGCGCTCGTCAACAAGTACGGCCTGGTGCCCAAGAGCGCATACCCGGAGTCCGCGAACTCGCGCAACTCCTCCGACTTCAAGCAGTACCTCAACTCCAAGCTGCGCGAGTTCGCGCGCGACCTGCGCCGCCGCCACGCCGCCGGCGAGGGCCTCGACGCACTGCGCACCGCCAAGGACGAGCAGATGTCCGTCGTCTACCGCTTCTGCGCGATCGCGCTCGGCGAGCCGCCGGCCAAGTTCGACTGGGCTGCGTACACGAAGGACGACAAGGACAAGGACGGCAAGGGCTGCTGCAAGTCCGACGACAAGTGCGGCAAGCAGGACGGCTGCAAGTGCGGCGACGAGTGCAAGTGCGAGGCCGACGGCAAGTCCTGCAAGTGCGGCGAGAAGTCCGATGACAAGAAGCACTCCGGCATCGACGACCGTCCGGTCATCCGCGAGACCGGCATCACGCCGCTCGAGTTCTACAAGAAGTACGTCCCGGTCGACGTCAACGACTTCGCGTCGCTGTGCAACTCGCCGATGACCGCCACGCCGTTCGGCAAGCGCTACGTCATCAAGTTCAGCGCAAACGTCGCCGAAGCCGGCGACATGGAGTTCGTCAACGTGCCGCTCGACGTGTTCAAGAAGGCCGCGGTCGACCAGCTCACCGCCGGCCATCCGATCTGGTTCGCCTGCGACTGCACGCAGTTCGCGCTGCGCCACGACGGCTTCTTCGACCAGTCCGTCGTGCGTGTCGACCAGCTGTTCGGCACCGAGTTCACGCTCGACAAGGCCGACGGCCTCGAATACTCCGACAGCCCGAGCAACCACGCCATGACCTTCACCGGCGTGAACATCGAGGACGGCAAGCCGAACCGCTGGAAGGTCGAGAACAGCTGGGGCAAGGACAGCGGCAAGGACGGCTACTACGTCATGTCCGACGCGTGGTTCGACCGCTTCGTCACCGAGATCATCATCCGCAAGGAATACCTCGACGACGCCACGCGCGAGCTGCTGACCGCCGAACCGGTCGTGCTCGAACCCTGGCAGCCGCTCACCCGCCGCTGCATCTGATACGTCATCGTCCTTTTTCCTCGGCTCCCCTTGTCAGGACGTTGCCGTGAAGCAAACAGCGGAGCTGTTTGTAGGCAACGTGCGAGCCGACAGGCGAGCCGGCGGAGCGCGGGCATGAGCCCGTCCGCAATTACAGGACGAGCTGTCACGCAGTGACTGAGGGGTAGTTGGAACCCATCACGTCACATTCATCCGATACGTCAGATGCAACGCAGTAAGGCCCCATTGCCGCGACAGGCAATGGGGCCTTATATGTATGTCATGCGCGCAACCGCAGGAGAGAAACGGCCAAAGCCGCACGGTCGCGCGCAAGTTTTAATTGGCTCCTAATCAGCCGACGTGACGCTCGAAGCGCTTGAAGCCGAGGATGTCGTCGATCTGCTTGAGCGCGTCGGCCGGAATCTCCACGCCGGACGCGGCGATGTTCGACTCGAGCTGGCTCGGCTTGCTCGCACCGACGATCACGGAGCTGATCACCGGCAGACGCAGGATCCACGCCAGCGCCAGCACCGGCATCTTCACGCCCAGCTCGTCGGCGATCTTGCTCAGCCGCTCGACCTTGTCGAGATTCTCGTCGGTGAGCAGGTTGTTGATCTGGTGATCGGACTGCCAGGTCGCGCGCGAACCGGCCGGCAGCGGCTGTCCCTTGCGGTACTTGCCGGTCAGCAGGCCCTGCGCGAGCGGGGAGAACGGCGTGATGCCGATGCCGTAGCGCTCGCACGTCTCGACGATCTCGTGCTCGATATAGCGGTCGACCATGTTGTACTGCGGCTGGACCACGGTCAGCGGGTGCAGGCCGCGCTCGGAGATGATGCGCTCGGCGCGCTCGAGACGCGCGGCGCTCCACTCCTCGGAAACGCCGTAATACAGGATCTTGCCCTGGTCGACGAGGTCGCTCAGCGCCTGCAGCGTCTCCTCGAGCGGCGTGGTCGTGTCGAAGCGGTGGCAGTAGTACAGGTCGATGTAGTCGGTGCCGAGGTTCTTCAGGCTGCGCTCGCAGTTGTTGAAGATGTGCTTGCGGCTGAGGCCACGGCCGTTGACGCTCTTGCCGGTGCCGAAGAAGACCTTGCTGGAGATGACCACGTCCTCGCGGTCGTGCTTGGCGATGAAGCGGCCGAGGAAGCGCTCGGCGTCGCCGCCCGAGTACGCGTCCGCGCAGTCGTAGAAGTTGACGCCCGCGTCGAACGCCGCATCGGCGATGGCCATCGCGTTGTCGACGGCGGCGGTGTCCTCGAGGCGAGTCATCCAGCTGCCGAGGGCGATCTCGCTGACCTTGATGCCGGCCTTGCCTACGTTGCGATACTTCATGGTGTTGCTCCGTTTCCGGTGTTGCCCGTTATTCGTGGTATCCTCGCGCCGCATCGTTCGCGGCGTCGTTCTTGAATCGTGTCGTAACACACTGTAGAGGTTCAACCCCACTTGAACGCAACCCGGCGACACGCCGATGCCGGCGCCGGTCGCAACGCAACAGGCCGTAAGTATGCGGCCACAACGAACGGTCTGCGGGCTTACGGCCGTTTCCACCATCCGAAACGACCGCAAGCCCGCAGAGGCATCGTCATGGCCGCATACTTACGGCCTGTTTCAGCTCGGGCAACCGCACGCGACGCGAGCACCGAACACAGACGGCACGAGAACCGGACGTGTGCGGCGCACGTAACGTGCGGCACGCTTAGCGGCGGGTCATC
>NZ_JAHBBH010000063.1 GCF_019331735.1 Bifidobacterium miconis | reverse complement strand
ATACCGGCGTTCTTCGACCGGCACCCGGACGTGGACGGATTCTTCTGTTTCAACGACACGCGCGCCTGGAGCATCTACACGGAGGCCATCCGTCGCGGACTGGCCATCGGCAAGGACATCGCCGTGGCGGGCGTTGTCGATCCGCTTTGGCGCTTGCCGTTGGACCGCCGCCTCGGTGATCGGCCGCGCGCCTAGGTTCGTTGCGGCGGTCTCACCCAGGACTGTTTGATGCGCAGCTTGCAGTCCAGCTTCGCCGAATGCTCCTCAAGCGATGGCAGCGGTACGCGGTCGATCGGGTAGCCTTCCTTCGGGAACGGCGAGACCGTCATGTCCTCGATCATCGAGACCAGTTTGCCCACGGCCCAGTAGCCCATCTCGTAGTGAGGCAGCTCCACGGTGGACAGAGGCGGATCGAGCGCTTCGGCGATGACCTGATGGTTGTCCACGCCCACCACGGCGATGTCCTTGCCGATGGCCAGTCCGCGACGGATGGCCTCCGTGTAGATGCTCCAGGCGCGCGTGTCGTTGAAACAGAAGAATCCGTCCACGTCCGGGTGCCGGTCGAAGAACGCCGGTATGCGGGCCGCCTCGTCGCTGCCCGATTCCACATTGATCATGAGTTCGGGGTCGAAAGCGATGTTGCGCGAGGAGAGTGCGTCCATGTATCCCGAAATACGGCCGGGTTGGGCGATCATGTTGTGGATGGTGCCCACGTAGGCGATGCGCCTGCATCCGGCGTCGAGGAGGTGGCTGGTGGCCTTAAAGCCGATGCTGTGCTCATCGGGCACGATGCTCGGTGCCGCGTCGGTGGCGTCGGCGACGACCACTTTGCAGTCGCTCAGGGGCTGCGGCAGCAGCGTGCGTTGGTTGAACATGCGCGCGTAGATGAAGCCGTCGGTGCCGTATTGCTTGAGCGCCATGATCTCGCGGTCGGATCCGGGGCTTTTCGCGCCGCCGCTGATGCCGACGGTAATCAGCAGGTATCCGAGGGCCCGTGCGGCGTCCTGTGCGCCTTCGATCATGCGTCCGGCGAAGGGCGTGGTGGCCACTTCGTCGCTGAGGAACGCGATGATGCGGCTGCGGCTGGTGCGCAGGCTGCTGGCGAGACGGTTGGTGCGGTAGCCGAGGCTTTCGGCGATGCCTCGGATGCGCTCCGCCACTTCGGGGCTGACTCGCCCGGCGTCGCGCCCGTTGAGCACCAGCGAGACCGTGGAGATGGAGACGCCGGCACGGTTGGCGATGTGCTTCATGGTGACCATGCGTCCCTCCTTGGTTGTGTCTGGTTGTGTTGCTTGCCTGCGCGTGATGTTGCGGTGGTTGTCCGGCCGTCATTGGCATTCTTTTTAATGAAGTTAAGAAGTCAAACGTTTGACTACAAACAGTTTGGTAATCGGAGTGTCGCTCTTTTTTGCAGCGTTTTCTGTTTGCTTGTTGTTGGGTCAACAATTTGACTTCCATGAGTTTGGATGCCCCCGAAACGTTCGTGGCGGGCCTGGCTCTTGTCGGTCTTATCGGCGGTCCGTGAACGTCCTCGTTCCCGGCGGCGTCCGCGGGTCATTGGCGAGAGGTCGAGAGGGTCGTATCGGAAGCCGGTGATCGGTCTTGGCTGACAGGATCCACTCAGCGTGGGAATGGGCTGGACGCTCAGGTCTTGAATCTTCGGAGGCCGGAATGCAACCGGAATACACCTGCTCGACAGGGTAATAGGCTGGCCGGTGTGCCGTTCTGTTGTGCTGCGTCTGTTGTGCTGCGTGACCGTCGGATCGAACCTGTGGGCGATGCTGCTGCGACAATGGACCGTATGCAGTCATTTGGATTGGGTCATGATGTGGTCGATGTGGCGGCATTCGCCTCTCAGCTGGTCGAGCCGGGCACGCGCATGCGTTCGTTGTTCTCGGTGCGTGAGGTGCGGCAGGCGGTCGAACGTGCGCGGGTCAAGAACGACGGCGAGGCCGTGCACTTGGCCGCGAAATGGGCCGGCAAGGAATCGTTCCTCAAGGCGTGGTGCGAGTTGCTGGGCTCTGCCGGCTACCCGTTCACGTTGGATGTTTACTTCACCTGTCGGCCGGCGCACCAGATGTGTTGGGCGGTCCAGTCGGTGGGGTCGAGGAGGTTGAGGTCGGCGGCGTATCCGGGGGCGATGAGGCCGAGCGGCGTGCCGGTGACGGGGTTGGCCTTGTCGAGTCCGAGGGCGCGGGCCGGGGTGAGGGTGGCGGCCTCGACGGCGGCGACGGGGCTGAAGCCGAGTTCGTTGACCGCGCGCTGGACCGCGACCTCCAGGGTGAGCGTGGAGCCGGCGATGGCGCCGTTGGACACGAGTCGGGCGTGGCCGTCGATGACGTTCACGTCGAGTTCGCCGAGCTTGTACGCGCCGTCGGGGCAGTCGGTGGCGGCCATGGCGTCGGTGACGAACGCGATGCGGTGGGGCGCGAGGCCGAAGCCGAGCTTGACCATCGGGTTCTGGACGTGGAAGCCGTCGTTGATGAGCTCGATGGTGACGCGCGGGTCCTCGACGGCGGCCGGGATGGGGCCGGGTTCGCGGTGGTGCAGGCCGTTCATCGCGTTGAACATGTGGGTCATGATGCCGGCGCCCGCGTCGAAGCCGGCCTGGGCGGTGGCGTAGTCGGCGTCGCAGTGGCCGACCGCGGGCACCACGCCGGCGGCCGCGAACTGGCGGATGGCGCCGATGCCGTGCTCGAGTTCGGGGGCGATGGTGATCTGGCGGATGCAGCCGAGCTTGCCGGCGGCGGGGTCGGCGCCCGAGGCGTCGAGCATCTCGTCCACGAGTTCGGGCACCGGGTCCTTGAGGCAGTTCGGGTCGTGCGCGCCCTTGCGCTTCAGGGCGAGGAACGGGCCTTCGAGATGGCAGCCGAGGATGTCGGGGCGGGTGGCCATTTTCTCGTGCACGGTGCGGATGTTGCGGCAGATCACGTCCATCGGGTTGGTGATGAGCGAGAGGACCTGGCGGGTGGTGCCGTGCACCGCGTGGCCGGCGCGGGCCACGTCGATGCCGTCGGGGCCGTCGTCGAAGCTCTTCTCCCAGGCGCCGTGGGCGTGGATGTCCACGTAGCCGGGCGTGAGGATGCGGCCGTCCGCGTCGATCACCTCGCCGGAGCGGGAGGCCGGGTCGATGCCGACCGTGCGGCAGGCGTGCTCGAACGCCTCCTCACCGGTACCGTCCGCGGCCGCGGCGCCCGTGGCCACGATCACGCCGCGCGCGTCCGAGACCACCCAGTAGCCCGACTGCTCGCCGCGGGCGTCCACCTTGCGCGCCCCTCGGATCGCGACCGGACGGGCCTCGCCCTCCAACGCCGCCGTCACGTGCGCGACGATCTCGTTTCTGTCCTGTGTCATGATTTCCTTCCTGTATGCGTTCGGGCTCCTTCTTTGCGGAGAAAGAAGGAGTCCGAACCGTTCGATTGCCGTCAGATGCACTGCCAGGCCGGCTTGTGGGCGAAGGCGTAGCGGTAGTAGTCCTTGTGACGCAGACGGCTGGCTGCCTCCTCATCCACAATGATCGTGGCGTGCGGGTGCAGCTGCAGCGCGGACGCCGGGCAGAACGCGCTCACGCCGCCCTCGACGGTCTCCTCGATGGCCTCGGCCTTGCCCGCGCCGAACGCGAGCAGCACGAGATGACGGGCCTTGAGCACCGTGCCGATGCCCTGCGTGATGCAGTGGGTCGGCACCTGGTTGATGTCGTTGTCGAAGAAGCGCGCGTTGTCGATGCGGGTCTGCTCGGCGAGCGTCTTGACGCGCGTGCCGGATGCGAGGGAGGAGCCGGGCTCGTTGAAGCCGATGTGGCCGTCGGTGCCGATGCCGAGGATCTGCACGTCGATGCCGCCCGCGGCCTCGATGGCCGCATCGTAGGCCGGGCCGGCGGCGGCGATCTTGTCGCCGTCCTCAAGGGGCGCGCCGTTCAGTACGTCGCCGGGCACGTGGACCTTGGTCGGGTCAAGGCCCAGGGGCTCGACGACCGTGCGGTGGATGGTGGAGTGGTAGGACTCCGGGTGGGTCAACGGCAGGCCCAGGTACTCGTCCAGTGCGAAGCCGCGCACCTGGGAGACGTCGATATGCTCCTCGTGTACGATCTTGGCGAGGGCGCGGTAGGCGGCCAGCGGGCTCGAACCCGTGGCGAGTCCCAGCACCGCGTCCGGCTTGGCCTTGATGAGGTCCGCCACGCAGCGGCCGTAGATCTCGCCGGCCTCCTCCTCGTTCTTGACGATGATCACTTCAGCCATGATTGATTGCCTCTTTTCTGTGGGTGTGTTTTGGGGAATATGCACGGGCGGCGGCATGGTGGTGCATGCCGCCGCCCGTTGCCGGTCAGATGAGTTCGAGGTTCACGTCGAGGGTGAGCGGCCTGCCTGCGGGCAGCTGGTAGGCCGTGTGGACGGGGGCTCCCCAGGAGTCGTCTCCGCCGACGCCCATCTGCGCCGCGAGCAGACGCAGGTAGTTGTGGCGCGGGGCGGGCAGGTCCTCATGGCGGCGCGCGGCTTCGATCATGTAGGTGTTCCATGGCAGCAGGCTGGCCGTGAAGTGACGGTCGCCGCGCTGGCTGACGCGCAATCCGTGGCCTTGGATGTCGGTGGCTTCGAGCCAGCGGACGTCCTCGTGGCTTCCGGTTTCCTGCACCATGAGATACGGCGCCATGCTCGACTCTGAGGTGGTGTCCCAGATGCCGAGCTTGCCGCCCTGCTTGCGGTCGCGGTAGGTTTCCTCGGGGCCGGGTCCGTAGTAGCGCAGCTGCGTGTATTCGCCGGGCAGTTCCCATTCGACACCGAACGCGGGCAGGCTGGCGGCGTTGGTGACATCGCCGGGGTATTCGACGGTCAGTCGCATGCGCATGTCGGACGTGATGCGGTAGGCGACCGTCACGGGCGTGTGGCCCGGGTCGGCGAGCTCGTACCGGTATTCGGCCGTGAGTCCTCCGTCGTCGGATTGCGTGATGCTCGTATCGGTCACGATGGCGTAGCGGCCGGCCGCGAACCATGCTGCACGGTCGAATCCGGAACGGTTACCGCGGTCGTTGTCGGTCAGAGGGCGGAAGGTGACGAGTTCAGGGCGACGGATGACCATTTCCCGTCCGTCCCGCGCCCAGGAGACGATGCCTCCCTGGGTGCGCGACAGGAGGATTTCCTCGTCGTCGCGGCGGATGCCCGTGTTCCACCGGCCGAGCGTGACCGTCGCGCGGCCGTCGTCGTCATAATCGGTCTCGGTGATGTCCCGTTCGGGGTTGAGGGTGCCGGTAAGCTGGCCGAACGCGAGCTCGTAGCCGGCCGGCGCCCATGCGGTGGCTTCGGCGAGCAGGAGATCGACCTCGTAGGTGACCTCGCGCGTATTCCCGTCCGTGTCGATGTCCGGGAAGGCGATGTCATGGCGTTGGGTGTCTCCGGCGGCCACGTCGAACCGGTAGTCGGCGTGCCAGATCTCGCGCCCGTCTTCGAGGAGCCGTGCGGCGAACACGTAGCCGTCGGTGCCGATGAACAGGTTGCGGTTCTCGATGGTCACGCCGTGCCCATCGGGGGTGAGCTTGATCGGCGAATACAGCTGCTTGACCTCCTGCGCCTTGGGGCTGGGCGTGCGGTCGGCGAACACGATGCCGTTGCCCACGAACTCGTAGTCGGTCGGCCGGTCGCCCCATTCTCCGCCGACGCTGAGTCGTTCGCTCCCGTCGGGCAGGCGCTGGACGAGCCCCTGGTCGATGTAGTCCCAGATGAACCCGCCGGAGTAGCGCTCGTACTGTTCGAGGTCGATGAACTCGCTCAGGCCGCCGCACGAGTTGCCCATGGCGTGCATGTACTCGCAGCTGACGAACGGCTTGTTCGCCGCGCCACGCTCGTCGCCGTGTTCGAGCCAGTCGCGGATCTCGTCCGGCTTGGCGTACATACGGCTTTCGAAATCGCTGATCCCATCATAGGCGTGGTTCCAATTGACGCCTTCGTAGTGGACGGGACGGCCCGGGTCGAGCCGATGCGCGTGCATGCTCATGGCCTTGAGGACTTCGCCCGCGTAGGATTCGTTGCCCAGCGACCAGACGAGTACGCTGGGATGGTTGCGGTCACGCATGATCATGCTGTCCAGCCGGTCGATGCATGCGCCCAGCCAGGCCTCGTCGTCACCGGGGACGGAGGTGCCCACGGGGATGTCGCCGGGGCTGTTCCAGCTGCCGTGGGTCTCCAGGTTGGTCTCGTCGATCAGATAGATGCCGTATTCGTCGCACAGCTCGTACCAGCGTGACTGGTTCGGGTAGTGCGAGGTGCGCACCGCGTTGATGTTGTGGCGCTTCATGAAGCGGATGTCCCACAGCATGTCCTCTTCGGTGACGGCACGGCCGCGCCGGCAGTCGAACTCGTGGCGGTCCACGCCGCGGAACACGAGGCGCTTGCCGTTGAGCTTGAGGACGCCGTCCTCGATGGCCACATGCCGGAAGCCGATGCGGGTGCGCGCGGTCTCCAGAACCGTGCCGTCCGCGTCGAGCAGGGTGACGGACAGTTCGTACAGGTCCGGGCGTTCGGCGCTCCAGGGGGCGGCGTCGTCGATCTCGGCTTCGGCGTGCAGCGTTCCGGCTGCTTCCGTGGCGGTGCGCCAGATGATGGTGCCGTTCTTGTCTCGCAACGCGAGGTCGGCCGTCGCGGCGTTCGTGGCGCCGTCGATCAGCACGTCCAGCGAGAGCGATCCGATTGACGTGGCAGGCTCCCAATCGGCTTCGGCGTGGATGTCGGAGACGTGGGCGGCTGGTCTCGCGTTGAGCTCGACGGAGCGGAACAGGCCGTGCAGCCGCCAGAAGTCCTGGTCCTCCAGCCAGCTCGCGCTCGAATACTCGTAGCAGGCGACCGCCAGCACGTTGCCGTCCTTCCTGATGACGTCCGTCACGTCGAACTCGCTGGGCGTGAAGGAGTCCTCGGCGTAGCCGACGAACGCGCCGTTGAGCCACACGTAGATGGCGGTGGCCGCGCCCTGGAAGGTGAGCGTCACCGTGCGGCCACCGCGGATGGCCTGGGCGACCGCGCCCTCAGCGGCGAACTTGCGTCGGTAGACCGCCACATGGCCATGCTCGGGGATGGCCGGGGCCTTCGGGTCCTCGTGGCCGTCCCACGGGTACTGCACGTTCACGTACTGCGGGTCGAGCAGTCCCGCGGTCTCCAGATGCGAGGGCACCCGCACGCGGGGGAACGACGAGTCGTCGAAGCCCGGCGCGGCGAACAGCGGCGACACGTCGCTGATCCAATCCGGTCCGTCGCTCGTCCCGTCGGGGAAGCTGTTCGCCGGCGCCGTCTCGACGCGGACCCGCCATTCGCCGTCAAGGCTCTGCGTGAGATCCGTGCCCTCGCCGCCGGAGGGGGCGTGCGACCAGCACGCATGGTCGGAATGGGCGTCGAGCCGGTGGACCGCGTACACGCGCGGGTCGGCGAGCCATGCCGTCGTCGGCATGGACGGGGAGACGATCGGATCGCCGTTCTTCCGCTGATCGTCGGTTGTGTTCATGATGTCCTCGCTTTCGCATCGGATTGCGTCGCGTCGTTGCCGCCGCAGTGCGGGAGCCTTCGAATGTGACTCCTTGCACAACGATGATAAAGATATTTACTAATTTACGCAACTTCTTGCGCATGCCTCGACGGTGACTGCGAGGACCTGTGCAAATCCATTGATTGCAATGATAATTCGGCTGCTACGGTGTCTTTTACCTGCACGTCGCTTCGAATCGACGAATGCGATTCGTTGGCGTTGCTTGCGACACGCGGTAAAGTTTTTTACTTTTTCGAGAAAGTTCTATACTCGCGTCTTGCGGGATCGGAGCTGTTCCCGCGCACGGATTCTTTACAGGTCGCAAGGAGGCCACCACACCATGAGCGGATCCACCACACAGCGCACGGCGACGCCCGGACAGCCGCAGGCAGCGCCCGCGAGGAACATGGGGCAGAAGATCGCATACGCATTCGGCAATCTGGGACAGGCCGCGTTCTACAACACGATGAGCACGTTCTTCATCACGTTCGTGACCACCGCGCTGTTCATCGACGTGGACAAGACGCTGGCCGCGCGCCTCATCGCGGTGATCACCGGACTCGTGGTGGTCATCCGCATCGCGGAGATCTTCCTCGACCCGCTGCTCGGCAACCTCGTGGACAACACGAACACCCGCTGGGGCCGGTTCCGCCCCTGGCAGTTCATCGGCGGCCTCGTGCCCGGCATCCTGCTGATCATGGTGTTCACCGGCCTGTTCGGTCTCGTGGACGTGAACACCGGCGTGTTCATGGTCCTGTTCGTCATCGTGTTCATCCTGCTGGACGTGATCTACTCGCTGCGCGACATCTCCTACTGGGGCATGATCCCCGCGATCTCCTCCGACTCGCACGAACGCAGCACGTACACCGCGCTCGGCGCGTTCACCGGATCCATCGGCTACAACGGCGTCACCGTCATCGTCGTGCCCGTCGTCAGCTGGTTCACCTGGAAGTTCACCGGCCAATGGGAGCAGGGCCGCACCGGCTGGGCCGCGTTCGCCATCATCATCGCCGTGCTCGGCCTGCTGACCGCGTGGAGCGTCGCGTTCGGCACCCGCGAGAACCAGGGCGAGCTGCGCGCCAAGGCCGAGGCCAATGGCAACCCCATCGAGGCGTTCAAGGCCATCGCCCAGAACGACCAGCTCCTGTGGGTCGCCCTGAGCTACCTGCTGTACTCCGTGGCCAACGTCGCCACCACCGGCGTGCTCTTCTACCAGTTCAAATACGTGCTCGGCGCGCCGGACAGCTTCTCCATCGCCGGCGTCATCCCGGTCATCACCGGACTGGTCACCACGCCCCTCTACCCGGTGCTCAACCGCCGCATCCCGCGCCGCTGGCTGTACACCGCCGGCATGGCGTTCATGATCGCCGGCTACACGCTGTTCATCATCGCGCCCATGAACCTGCCCGTCGTCATCGTCGCGCTCGTCCTCTTCTACCTGCCCGCGCAGACCATCCAGATGACCGCCATCCTGAGCATGACCGACTCCATCGAATACGGACAGCTCAAGACCGGCAAGCGCAACGAGGCCGTCACCCTCTCCGTGCGCCCGATGCTCGACAAGATCGCCGGCGCGCTGTCCAACGGCATCGTGGGCTTCGTGGCCGTCGCCGCCGGCATGGTCGGCAACGCCACCGCCGCCGACATGACCGCCGCGAACATCCGCACGTTCAAGACCTGCGCCTACTACCTGCCGCTCGCCGGCATCGTCGCCAGCCTCGTCGTCTTCCTCCTGACCGTCAAGATCGACGAGAACATGCACGACCACATCGTCGAACAGCTCGAAGAACGACTCGCCTCCGAGGAAACCGACAAGCAGTAAGCAATCAGGGCAGCAAGGGAACGGCCCGGCGCTAACGGTTTGAACCGTTGGCGCCGGGCCGTTGCCATGCCCGCCGGGGAGAGAAGAAGGAAGAGAACCGGCGGGGTTCCGGCCGGATTGTCGTCCGGCCGGAAGAATCATCGCGGCAGAAAGCGGTCCCTGCCGCTTCGGTCAGACCACGGATTGCCCGCCGGGAACCGAATCCACGGTTTCGACGGCATCCGCGTCGGCGTCCTCGGCATCGACGGGTTGCATCGTGCCGGAGTGACGGCCGGCGGCGTTGTTCCCGCGCCTGAACCTGCGGGCGGCGACCAGTCCCACGCCGACGGCGAGCAGGGTGATCGCCGCGGCGATCACGCCCTGGATGGCGGCGCCGGTGTGGGCGAGCCCGGTCCGGTAGCCGTTCCAGTCGTCGGTGTTGCTGACCACTTCGGTGTCGGGGCAGACGAGCCTGCCGTCGATCGTGACCGCGTCATCGGGTGCGGACGTCTCGTCCTTGCCGTCGAACGGATCCGGGTCGGAGACGACGCATTCGATCAGAGGCGTGCCGGTGACCGTGGCGCGGTCGGTGTGATGGTCGGTCACGCCCTTGAGGACGCCCTTGACCTCGACGCTTTCGCCGGGCTTGAGGATGCGGCTGTCCCAATCGGCGGGGTATTCGAGGTCGGTCACCCGGCCGTCGCCGGCGACCAGTTGGTCCTTGAGGTTCAGGTCCTTGGTTCGGTACCATGCGCCCTGCTTGGTGTCGGGGTCGGCGGTGCTGGTGTTGGTGATGGTGAACACGATGCGCGTGTCGCCCTGCATGGCCAGCGCGTCCTTGACCTGGTCGCGGTCGCCGGCCGGCCAGCCGGAGGCCTCGTCCCATTTCTCGATCTTCAGGCTCGGGGTCATGTCGGGCGTGTGCGTCTCGACCTGGTTGGAAGGCCGTTTGGTGCCGTTGAGGGTTTCG
>NZ_JAHBBH010000062.1 GCF_019331735.1 Bifidobacterium miconis | reverse complement strand
TGGAGCTGAAAAAAGCGAATTTGACCGGGCCGTCGCATCGGGTAAGTATCCAAATTTGGCTGAGCATCGCCACGACTCCCACTGGGTGTACCGAACCTATTACGACCTGTACGAAATTGTTGGCCACTATCTCAACATTGTCGATAACGGGCAGTACAGCATTGGTGGCGCGCAGGGCGTGAGCACTACTTATGAGAAGGGAAGTGTCGCCGAGCAGCAGAACTTTTCTTCGCAGGACAACGCTCTTGTGGCCAACAATTTCGTACAGGTCGTAATAGGTTCGGTACACCCAGTGGGAGTCGTGGCGATGCTCAGCCAAATTTGGATACTTACCCGATGCGACGGCCCGGTCAAATTCGCTTTTTTCAGCTCCATACCAGACCAGCTCGGCGTTGGCCACGTTGCCGCCCAGGCCGATGTTTTCGCTAAGATTCCAGTGCGCGGTATCCCCAGTATGGCCCCATGTGCCGGTTTGCTGGGCCTTGTAGTTCGTATACTCGTTATTGCCAGCCGCGACAAGCATGATCGTGTCGCTGATCTTCAGCTCGGTCAGGCCTTCGGATTGACGATCCTTGTTGACCTTGTCGATGGTAGCGACGGCCTTGCGCACGTTGGACAGGTTGAATGAGTTGGAAGAGCCAGCGGGTTTGACCAGACCAAGATTCTGCCATTTATGGAAGGTCTCATCCGATGAGATTACGTTTTTCGCCGTCGGGGACCCATACTCCTCGATTAAACCGATCAGGCCCTTTGGAGCTGTTGCAGCGGTGGCAGCGGGTGTTCCCACAGCCACCGCGCTTGTCAGTGTCGCGATGGAAATCAACGCGGCGGTCAATCGTCTGACGTTTATGTTCATGATCTACCTCCTAGATATCTCGCCGCCCCATTATAGAAGTAAGGGGGGTGTGGCTCACGCGGTTTGAGCCGCCTTTTTCTATTACAAGACCCCTTCAAGAACACGTTCGAAAATGCAACTACGTACCAAGGTTAAATGTTGGTTATGCGCAGATGACCTTTGCTTCACCTCGGTAGTGTTATTCCCCGAACGGTTCTACAACTGAAGCTGTTGGAATCCTATGAGGAATGGGAGAATCATGAAGCATACTATTGCGAAGCGTGCAGTGCTGGGCACCATGGCCAGCGTTGCGACGATGGCCATGCTTGCTTGCGCCGGCATCACCGCGAATGCGGCCGACACGTACCCGTCTGATGCTGCTCAGCCTGATCTGGTCAAGCTGCTGGGCGATTACGAGAACTACTACAAGCCCGCCAACACGTACGACAAGAACGATCCGTCCAAGCCGTTCGGCAAGGGTACCGTGGCGAACGCGGACGTGCTCAAGAACGATGATGCGATGACTCAGGCCATCAACAATGCGGCCGCCGAGGCTGACAGCGAGGGCGACGGAGTGAAGACCCCGACCGCGCAGCAGCAGCGTGCGCTTGTCGATTCCGACTACAAGATGGCCGAGACGTTGCCTGATGCGCTTGGCCCGGTGCTTGGCAAGTATTTCTCCGAAGGCCTGAAGGATGGTTCGCTGCCGAAGACCGACGAGCTGTTGATCAATGGCGGCAAGAGCCTGTCCGCCGATTATCTGGACACCGGCACCGCCAAGGTGACGTTCAACCATCCGCGTCCGTTCGTGGACCGCACTGACGCCGGCTACGTGGCCGCAGGGCTCGATAAGTCCGTCGCCATCAAGCGCGTTCCGGTCTGGACCAGCGCGGATGGCGTGAAGCATGACGCCGGCTACGATGGATTCCTGACCTCCGGTTCGTTCCCGTCCGGCCACACCACCTATGCGTACTCGGGCGGCATTGCTCTGGCCACGCTGTTCCCGCAGCTTGGACCGGAAATCGTGACCCGCGCGTCTGAGGCCGGCAACAACCGCATCGTGCTCGGCGTGCACTACCCGCTCGACATCATGGGCGGTCGTATTGACGGCGAGGTCGCCAACGCGACCCGTTGGTCCGATGCGTCGTTCCGTGCGGACAAGCTGATCCCGGCCTACAACGAGCTGCAGTCCTACATGGCTGATCGTTGCGTGGCCGATGGTCATGCAACCAAGCAGGACAAGGCGTCCGACACCGTCCAGCAGTGCGTGAACAACCTCGGCGCGAACGCCGGCAAGGGCTACACGAACAGCTTCGTCGACGCCGTCTCCAAGAAGGCCGTCACCGACCGTCAGTCCGCGATCGACGTGTTCACGAACCGCATGACCTACAACTTTGAACAGACCGGCAAGGCCGGCCAGGATGCGGTGGTTCCGGAAGGTGCCGAGAACCTGCTGATCACCGCGTTCCCGACTCTTACCGCCGCTCAGCGCAAGGCTGTGCTTGCAGCTTCCGAAATTGACTCCGGCTATCCGCTGGATGCTTCCTCTGAAGGCTATCAGCGCATCAACCTCGCCAAGGCGTTCAGCGCCAAGGTGACGCTCGCCAAGGACGGCACCGTCAAGAACGTCGAGTTCGGCCAGTCCGAAGCTTCCGTGGTCTCCGAAGACGATAACGCTGTTCCGGTGTACCGTCTGTACGATCCTTCCACCGGTCTGCATGTGTACACTTCCGACGAGAACGAGAAGAACGTGCTGTCCACCAAGCGCGGTTGGAAGAACGAGGGCGTCGTCTTCAAGGCTGCCAAGAAGAGCGACGACACCACGCCGGTCTACCGCCTGTACAACTCCAAGAACCAGCGTCACGTGCTGAGCTCCGATGAGAACGAAATCAAGGTGCTCACCACTAAGCGCGGTTGGAAGAACGAAGGCATCGCCTGGTACCAGTCCGATAAGGGCACGGTTTCGGTGTACCGCATGTACTCCCCGAAGAAGGGCGAGCACCTGTACACCACGGATGCCAACGAGTACAAGGTGAACGCCTCCAAGGGTTGGAACCAGGAAGGCGTGGCTTGGAAGGGCCTGTGACCTCACCTCTGATTAACTGAGAAAACGGGTGGTCCGGAAACCGGATCACCCGTTTTCTGTTAATCACGCTTGTATGCGTACGCGCTGCAGCGTATGCCGCCATGCACGGAACGCAGCGACTCGTTGACGTCGGGCTCATCGACCGTTCCCAACAGGGTCATGCGCCGATCTTGCGAGAATGCATTGTCCAGTCCGGTTTGGCCGGAATCCGCGCATGCGACGATGATTGTCTGCGTGTTCCGGGCGATATGTTCATCGACGAGCATTGCGGCTTGCTCGGGAGCTTCTTTGTCGGAGACGGAGCCATGCTGGTTCCAGTAATCGCGGAATTGGTTCGTCACGTAGGAGATCTCACCATTCACGGCCATACTCCACATGACTTGCCCACGGGTCAGGTATGGCAGTGCATTGCTGACCGCATACTGCGATCCGCGATCCGCGATCGGCACGATTACCGTACCGCCCGTTGTATGGTCATTCAGCAACCGGCCCAACGCCGGGCCAGCCGAAAATGATCCGGTCAGATCCTTGTACGAGGCTTCCATGGTGGACGGCGTCAGCAGCAGCGCAAGGATCAGGCTCACCCCGACAAGCATGCGAGACGCCATACGATTTGTACCGTCAATGCTGATGTTACGATGCCTCGCGTTTGGTTTTGCGTTTGATCGCTGCCCCGCGTCCGCAGCCGAAAACGGCACGACAAGCAGCAACATCGACAACCATGCGGCCAGTTTCTGTACATTGCTGATCGGATAGACGACAACGTCCATAAACGCCAGCCATACTACGCCGGCCAATCCATACAACGCTGCAGTCACACTACGAACCGCCGTCACAACCAACACGGCAGCAATCAGCATCGTCACCACGGCAAACGTCAGCGTCTGATGGCCCCCACCCACGGAGCCGGCAATCGGCGACGTCAGCATCTTCAGACGGTCGAGCACGGAGCCGGTCATCGGTACCGGCTGTTCGCCGCCCATCAATTCACCGAGCGCGGCAAGCACGGACGTTGCCGGCAACAGTGTCGGGAACGGGAAACGGCGTTGCCTGCATAGTTCGATCATCTGAAACAGCGCCAGCATTCCCGCAAAGGCGAACGTCAAGGCATGGGTTTGGAACAACAATGCCGCCACCAGCGCGTACGCCCATGGATGCCGGTTCCGCCGCGGGTAAAGGACCGCGGCAAGCATGGCGAACAATGCGATCAGGCAATAGCTGCGCGACACCACGGAAGGCCAGTACCAGAACAGTGGCGTGAACAGCACGACGATCTTCCAAATCGTTGGCGCTTTGACCGCGATCAGCAGCACAGCGGCGAGCACGGTGATCACCACGCTCAGCATTTCCATGCTCCAATAGCCGACGCCGAGTTTCGCAAACGGCATGAGCACGAAGAACCATAATGCCGGATGCCCCTCTTGGCTGGTGAGATCGGAGACGATCCGCCACGGTGTGGCATCCCGGGCGATCAGCCATGCCTGGGACTCGTCTCTCCATGGTTCGTGCCGCACTGCGAGAACGACTTGCGCGAACGCATACAGGACGACGAACACGAGGACGATCTTGTCTTGCCCGGGAATGGCAAATCGCAGGCTGCTGCGACGCGAGACGACGGGCTGCAATGTTTGGGTAGACACCGTAACAGTGTATCCGGCAAGGCCGATTGTCGTGCCGAGTCAGCCGGTCATGGCTCGTTGTATTGCCGGGCTGTGTTGGTAGACTGTCTCGCGTTGTCGAAGTCGGGACGGGAAGCGAAGGGGCAATCATGATCGCCAAGCACACCATACGTCGAAATCTGAACCTCGACGTGCTGCGCATCGTCGCGATGCTGCTCATCGTGGCCTGCCATGCGACGCTGCACATACCGTGGCTGCTGAACATCGACACCGTGCCATTGCAGTATCTTCCCGGCTGGAAATCCGCATTGGCGTTTCTCGTGGTCCAGTACGGTCAGGTCGGCGTCTCGATCTTTTTTATGATCTCCGGCTACTTTCTGGTGCGCAAGGATTTCCAAGTGCGGCGCGTGTTCAGCACGTGGTTTCAGATGTTCTGCTATTCGGTGCTGTCGTTTGCGCTGATCCTTGTCGCACGGCATCGATCGTTGACGTTGCCCGATAAGGTCACCGAACTGCTGCAGGGCGAGCAGCTGCCGCACACCATCGTGACGGTGTTGTTTCCGTTTCTCTCGAACTCGTACTGGTTCGTCACCGCATATATCGTGATGCTGCTGGTTTCGCCGTTTCTCAACTGCCTGTTCGAGCATCTGTCGCAGCGCAGCATCGGATGTCTGATGCTGCTGCTGGGATTCCTTGCCACATGGAAACTGTTCAACGTGTCCACGCCAGTATGGACGAACTTCACCTACGCGATTCTCGGCTACGTGACGGGCGGATGGATCCGCGTATATGGCCGCACAATGCGCATGCCGGCCAAGCCGCTGCTGCTGACGGCGATCATCGCGGCCTCCACCGTTGTGATGACGGTGTTCAATCACCATGCGGCGGAACGCACGACGTTCACGACATTTTTCGCTTGGGAAACGAAAATCAAGCCCGGCATCGAAGTGCTGCCGATTGTCATTGCGGCGGCGATCGTGCTGCTCGCGTTGGAAGTGGACTTGTCTTGGATACGAGGATTCCCGCGAGCGTTGATCTTGCGAGCCGCCGCGTCGACGTTCGGTATCTATCTGATTCACGAGAACATGTTCTGGTACCGGATCATCTGGCCGACGATCACCGGTATGATGCCGACACCCGACACGTTCTTCGACAAGCTGATCGTTGGCGCGGAAATTGTGCTGATTATTTTCATCGCGGCTGGAGCGGTATCGTTCGTGCTCGATACGTTGCTGGTGCATCCGATCAGCAGGATGATGATCGCGATCGTCGACACTGCAGACCGTCCGCGACGCGGCCATGAGCCGATACGGCATGCGAGGCGGAAATAATCATCGTCTGCGAAGAATCCGCTCTTCGGTGTCGCTTCTCGTCTTATACTGAAGGCGAGGGTAACAATGAGGTGATGGAGGTTTTCCTATGAGAACTCGAAAGATCGTATCGGCCATGGTGGCACTGCTGACGTTGATCGCAGGCTTGTGCATCATGCCGATGACCGCAGTGACCGCCAATGCGGCATGGGTGCAGGAAGGCATCGCATGGATGGCTCCCGCCACGGGAGGCACGGAAGTGTATCGTCTGGCCAATCCGCGCACCGGACTGCACCATTACACGACCGACGCCAACGAGCGCGATGTGCTGAAGAACAAGCGCCACTGGACATATGAAGGCGTGGCATTCCATGCCGACACCGAGGGCCAGCCGGTCTACCGCGTGTACAATCCGAGGAGCCAGAAGCACAACTACACCATGGACTCCTCCGAACGTGACATTCTGGTGCAGCGCCATGGATGGCAGTACGAGGGCATCTCGTGGTATGTGAGCGATTCCGCCACGCTGCCCGTGTACCGTGCACTCAACCAGTCCAATGGCGAGCACCTGTGGACCGTGGATGCCAAGGAATACGAGGCTCTCGGCAAGAAGCCGTCCAAGCCGAACACTCCGAACAACAAGCCGTCCACCCCGAGCAAGCCGCAGACGCCGACCGTGCAGAACGGCATCACGCCCGGCGCGTTCTGCTCGCCTGAAGGAGCCAAGGGCATCGGCAAGAAGAATGGTGTGACCTACACCTGCAAGTATGACGACAACGGCATCCTGCGTTGGCGCCGATAAGTTTTGCTTATCTGCAATGAGAAGAGCCCCCGGCTTTTGCCGGGGGCTCTTCTCATACCTGCATGCCGTGGAGTATGTTGGGCCAGCGTCAAGCCAGCGGCAGGAACCAGGATTCCACCAGCCGGTACAGCGTGTTGTTGTAGGTCCGCAGTTCGCCGAACTTTCCGTCCGACAGCAGATTCCAGTACGATACAGCAACGCCGGCAAGCACCAGTATGACAAACGTGTAGAGAATGACGGTACGCATCGAACTCGCCGCAACGTTGGGCTCAAGCCCAGGCTCGTATTCCTGCAACACAACAGCCACGACGACGCAAGCCACGGCAAGTATGGTCCAGCTGAAATCACTCAAATAGCGCGACGATACACCGCCAATGCGCATATCCACTGTCAGCACCACAAACGCATAGCCCGCCATCAGCGCAGCCAAAGGTAGCAGCCGGCGCAACTGACAGTGGAATCGAGGAATGCAGACCACAAACAGCGCCATGGGGGCAAAGGCGAACAGTCCACCGTACGTGGGTTCCATAATGAGGAATCCGTGATACATCGAAGCGGAATCCACCTGCTTAAGAAACGGGTACACGGCGGTAACGTTCAACGGTTGAAACAGGTACAGCCACAGGGCCCACGGCAGGCGGGCCAAAGAGCGTTCGCTGCGCACCATATCGAATCCGGTCAGATTGTACTGTGCTCCGAAATCAAAGAACGAGCCGAAACGGACATGATTGTATGCCATCGCGGCAGCCCCGCACAGCAAGAATGGCAGGACGGCACAAAGCGTATTCGTCAATCCTCGTCGCGAGAAAAACAGTCGTTCGCAAATCTCCTGAGCGAATATCGGAAATGCGAACAATGCCGTCAATACGAATTGAGGGCGGCACCCAAGGGTAAGCGCAATGCAGAACGCGCCCAGCATCAACGACGACTTGCTCATACGGCCATGCCGTTTTCTCGCACCAAGCCACAGCGCAAGGCCGCACAACGTGAACGTAAGCGCGGAAAGAATGGGCAACGAGTAGATCTTCGGCAAAAACGTCTGCACCAATACGCCGCATCCCGTCACAAACCCCAAGCACGACGCCAAGTACACGCCAAACGACACGTTGCGCGCATAACGAGCAAAGATCCTCCGCAGAAAGAACGCCGACGCCAGCAAAAACGCGACAGCAAACAGTGCGACGGCCGCATCCGTGCGCAGATCATGTCTGGTCATAAGCTTGAATGGCACGAACGTGAGCAAAGCGGGAAGCACGCCGAAATACGAATAGTATTTTCCGTCGAAAAACGCATAATCCCAGTACGTCGGCTCACCGGTCTTTGCCGTCATGGCCGCGCGGGACGGCGGATCATACGGATTCGTCATGGTCGTCAGCCAGTCGGGAACCGGCAGATCCAAATACGCATGTCCGGCAAGTATGGCGTCAGCCAAATGATTGTACTGGTTATCATCATTGATGAACGCGCCGTGCGCCGTCAGATACGTGGACGCAAATACGTGCGAGGGAAGAATCAACTGCGTAGTCAACACCAATACCAGCGCCTGCACAACCAAAAAGACCGCCAGCACGGTTTTCTGACGGTTCTCACGAAGATTCAACCGCCATTGGTACATGGATCGCGTCGGCCAAAACACGTACACCAGATATACGGCGGCCAGCACGCACAGGAATCGGGACCATGTCCAATGAAATGGCGGCCGTGCGTTGATACGGACGGAAGACAGGGCGAAAGACGCGCCTTCATCGTCCGAGAACGACAATGACAGGCTCTTCACTTTTCCCGCGGTGTGCAGCCGGATATAGTGCGTTGATACAAGGCCTTCGGACACATGAGCGGCATTCGTATTGGCTGCGCTCGTCGAATGACCTTCGTCCTTGATCGACGGGATGACGGTGAACGTATGCCCCGCAGTGAAATGGCCGCTTTCGGAAGGCTGCGCCATATCCAGCAAAACGTTGCGGATCGTCATTCCCGACGATTCCGGCAGTTGCAAACGCAACACCGCATCGGCAGTGCCGATGATGGTATACCGACCATCCTGAACCGATATTCCCGTGCCGGTCGTCACTGATACCGTTTGTGTTGCGGGGAAGAACAGCGATTCCCAAAATGGCAGATTGAATAAGGTCGTTTCTGCCAGGCAAACCAACAAGAACGGGACGAGGACTTTCAAACTCCGCAGTGACGTTGTTCCTGTACGATGCGGCATGCCCGTCTTCCTCCGACTCTTTTCAGCTCCCTGTTTTCGGCATTTTGATGATATAGCGTGCCAGGAACCCGTCAAGTCGCATGATCCCAGCCTTCGATGCACGATATTCCATCAAGATCGAAGACTGGGGGATCAAGGATTCAAGGGTCGCTACCGTCCGCAGTCAATGCTTGGAGGCGGAAGACTACGCCGTTATGCCTATTCGGCTTGTCCCTGCCAGGCAACGCCTTCCGGATTCCAACCTCTCGTGGAGTTGATCTGATATTCATGGACGTCGGTCGTATACAGATGCTCGCTCAACTTCGGCGAATACATGCGATACACCGGCACCGAGCCGTCCTTAGCCTGATACCAGGCGATGCCTTCGTCCTTCCACCCACGGCGAGTGGTCAGCGTAGTGCGTTCGTTCCCGTCCAACGTGATCAGGTGTCGATTGGTCTTGGGATTGTACAAGCGATATACGGGGGTCGCGCCGGTAGTGTTGCCGGAAGCGTGGAACACGATACCTTCGTCTTGCCAGCCGCGCTTTGTCGAGAGCACGGTTCGTTCATTCGGGTCGGTCGTGTACAGGTGTAGGTGCGTCTTTGGATCGTACAGACGATACACCGAGACCGTTCCCGTAGTGGGCTCGCTGGGCTCGTCCGGCTCAGGAGTCGACGGGGTATCCGGCGTGTTCGGGGTATTCGGCGTGGACGGCTGATTGGGAGTAGCAGTACGGTCAAAACTCACTCGGACCACATTGCTGGTCCACACCGCGGTAACCGTGTTGCCGCCCCAACCCTTATTGCTGGATTCCGCCTGCTGCCAGAGCACGAAATCAATGCCCGTAAGCGTGGGATCCGCGGATTTCTTGACGATAATGGACCGAATGGATTCCGGAACCGGGGTGGCGCCAACCGCATACGGAGCCTTGTTGCCGTCAGTGGCAATAGGAACACGGAACTCCGCGGTCGGCGTGGGCAGATTGTTCGGATCATACGCATCGGAGCGCAGATCCGTGCCGTCCGGCGCCTTGGTGTATTCCTTCGGACAGTTCTTGTTCTGGAAGTCATACCAATCGGTCCAATAGTTGTTGTCCTTGTTGGACAGGCACGACCATCCGTCGCTGTTGACGAAAGACATATTGAGATATGCCTTCTCCACCTTGATCTGAGGAACCGTGATCTCATTCAGAATGAACTTCAGATTGCGCTCATACGAATACTCGAGCTGGCCGGCGGTCTTGTCGGATACGCTGCTCGGCGTGACGTGAAGCGTGAACACAGAGCCAGTGTTCGGTCCGGCTGATGCCATGGCCGTCTGCGTTCCCGCCGCCATGCCAAACACCATGCCAGCGCTCGCGACAAGCGCGATCAATGTTTTCCCTACTTGCTTCATGAATCCTTCCTTTCTCGGCTCGTACGAGTCAATTCATCGAAAGCGCCCTATTGCTTCCGCACCGGCGGCACCGTTCGCCGGCAGAACGAAGGCCGGAGACCATTCCCAGCCCTCTTTAAGAATACCCCCGATCTATTGCCGCTGCTGCTGTTTCCCGGTGTCCCTAGAAGAAAGGTTCCTGACTATGACAGGAAACAACAAGGTTTGGCGCGCGCCGCTCGCCGGCCTCGCCTCGCTGGCCATGCTGGCCACGATGGGCGTCGCCGCGGGTACCGCGAACGCCGCTAA
>NZ_JAHBBH010000061.1 GCF_019331735.1 Bifidobacterium miconis | reverse complement strand
GGCCGGTCGCTGCCGAAAATCGAGCGTAGCATTCTCGATCTCGGATTCGACGGCGTGGTCTCATGCGCGGGAGCGCAGGCGAACGTCGGCGACAAGATCCTGTTCGAGCATCTCGTGCCGGCCGAGGGATTGCCCATCGCGTCGATGCCGTCCTCGGTGGCGTCCTCGGCGGACACGGGCTTGCGGCCCATGATGGCGATGTGGTCGAAGCCGGCCGGAATCTCCTCGAGCCGGTGCGTCACCAGCACGACGGCGCGATCCGAGTTTTCCTCGCCGATGCGGCTCAGCGTGCGCATGACCTGTTCTCGACCGCCCAGATCAAGGCCGGTGGTCGGCTCGTCCATGATGAGCAGTTCCGGGTCGCCCATGAGCGCGCGGGCGATGAGCACGCGCGTGCGCTCGCCTTCGGACAGGCGCCACATCTGCTTGCCTTCGAGATATCCGACGCGGAAGTCGCGCAGCAGTCCGCGGGCGCGCGCGTAATCGGCTTCGGAATACGTGTCGCGCCAGCGGCCGGTCACCGCGGACAGTCCGGTGACGACCGCGTCGAGCGGATCCTCGAATTCAGGGAACTGACGTCCGAGGTCGGCGGAGGCGAGGCCGATGCGCGTGCGCAACTTGAACACGTCGTATTTGCCGAGCTGATGGCCGAGGATGAACACGCGGCCTTCGGACGGGAAGGTGCGCGTGGCAAGCATGCCCACGGCGGTCGATTTGCCGATGCCGTTCGGCCCGAACAGCACCCAGCGTTCGCCGGCGTTGATCGTCAGGTTCACGTCGGTGATGATGACGCGCCGGTTGCGGCGGAATTCGACGTTTTCCAGTTTGAGGACTTCGGTGGGCATGGGGTTGCTGAGCTCCTTGCGTTTGCGGTGCTTGCCGGGGTATGGCGCCGACCGGCGCCGATATGTGCGGGCCCGCTCCCCCGCATGCGGTCAAAACATGCGACGGGAAACGGGCCCGTCACGATATTGCGCGTATCGTGTACCGATTATTGTCGTTGTATTGTCGTTGGTTACTTCTGTTCGTCGAGCACGGACTGGTAGACCTTCACGGTCTCGTCGGCGATCGACTCCCAGCTGAACACGTCGCGGGCGCGCTCATAGCCGGCCTGACCCATCTTCTTGGCGTTTTCAGGATCTGCCATGACCTTGTTGATCGCGTCGGCCATGTCGTGCACGAACTTGTCCGGATTGGTCGGCGTGCCGGTGCCGTCGTGCAGCTGGTCGATCGGCACCAGATAGCCAGTCTCGCCGTCGACGACGACCTCGGGGATGCCGCCGGTGGCGGAGGCGACGACCGGCAGACCGCAGGCCATGGCCTCGAGGTTCACGATGCCGAGCGGCTCGTAGATGCTCGGGCAGATGAACGCGTCGCAGCCGTGCTCGAGCGCGGAGAGCTCGTTCTTCGGCAGCATCTCCTCGATCCAGATGATGTTGCCGCGCTTCTTGTCGAGCTCGGCGAAGGAGTTCTTGACCTCCTCCATGATCTCCGGAGTGTCGGGCGCACCCGCGCACAGCACGACCTGCACGCCCGGGTCGACGAAGTGCAGCGCCTTGAGCAGGTACGGCAGGCCCTTCTGGCGGGTGATGCGGCCGACGAACAGCAGGGTCGGCTTGCTGCGGTCGATGTGGTAGCGGTCGAACACGCCCCAGCCCGGATCGTCGGCCGCCGGTGTGGCGAATTCGGACATGGTGATGCCGTTGTACACGACGACGACCTTGTCCGGGTCGAGGTCCGGATAGGCGGTGAGGATGTCGTTGCGCATGCCCTTGGAGACGGCGATCACGCGGTCGGCGTGCTCGTAGGCGTCCTTTTCGGCCCAGGAGCTCAGGTTGTAGCCGCCGCCGAGCTGCTCGCGCTTCCACGGGCGGAACGGTTCGAGGCTGTGCGCAGTGATGACCAGCGGCGTGCCGTGCAGCATCTTCGCGAGATAACCGGCGAGGCAGGCGTACCACGTGTGCGCGTGGATGATGTCCGCGTCCACGTCATTGGCGATCTGCAGGTCGACGCCGAAGGTCTTGAGCGCCGGGTTCGCGTCCTTGAGCTCGGCGGGCGTATTGTATCCGACGACCTTGAGGCTGCCCTTGGCCTCGGCCGCGTTCGGGATTTCCGGAACGTCGGCTTCGGTGCGGGGACCGTCGAACGCGCGCACGGTCACGTCGATGCGCTCGGCCAGCGCCTTGGACAGCTGTTCAGCGTGCACGCCGGCGCCTCCATAGACGTGCGGCGGGTATTCGCGGGTAAGAATGTCAACCTTCATCGGTTACCTCTCCAATCTGTCGATCAACTGATTGTCACCACTGCCAACTTTAGGCCATCCGGAAACGCAAAACGCACAACCGCCGTGTTTCTTCCACGGCGAGTTGTGCGTTTTCGCATAAGGCTGGCGTCGGTTTCCCGTATCGGAACGATCGCACCGATCAGACGGCGGTGCCGTTCTGGTCGAGGTTCGGATTGTCCTTCGCGTTGCCGGCGGTGAAGAACAGGCTCACCACGCCGATGATGAACACGATGGACACGGTGATCACCAGCCACGTCGGATGGCTCGGCAGCCACATGATCACGCAGAACGCGATGCCGGCGAGCACGATGAGCAGCCAGCTGACCACGCGGAACCACTGGTGCACGGAATGCGGCGCCTTGAACGCCTTCGGATCGCGGTAATCCGGGTTCGTGTCGAGCAACGTCTCCGTCTCGTCGGTGTCGAAGTGCGCGGTCGGCTTCCACGGGCCGTCGTCCAGAGTTCCTTCCTGAATGCGGCGGGAACGCTCCTGCAGCGCGTACTCGTCGATCATGCCGCCGCGGGCGCGGCCCTTCGTCTGGTCGTACTGCGACGGGATGCCCCTGCGCTGGTCCCGCGCGGCCTTGCGCCGTTCTGCACGGTTCGCCATCTTCTCACTCCTTTGACAATCGGTGGATGACACTGGGCACTACTGTACCCCAGCCCCGGTCTTCGTACCGCATTACCAGACGTAGGCCGGTTCCTCGTTGGATACGATCGCATTGATCATCGCATCGGCGGCCACCGTCTTCAGACCGTCTCCCGTTTCGTCCTGCACCCGATACCACGGGTCGCGGTATGTCCAATGCGTGACGGTGCCGTCGGAGTCGGCGTCGTATCCGGTGATGACGATCATGTGGTTGGCGTGGCCGAACGACGGGTAGAGCGCGTGCACGTCGATGGCTGCGAACACCGGGTCGCCGTTGTTCAGATCGGCTGTCGCGCGTTCGGCGAACGTGCGGGCCGTCGCGGGATCCGTGTCACCGATTTCTATGGTTTGCACACGATAGCCGGCACCGTTTGGGTTCGCGTCGTCGACGCCGAACAGGTACTTGTTGGCGACGCGCGCCAGATCGACGTATTCGGTGCCGGTCCGCGGATCGGCGTTCATGTCGTCGGCGAGTACGGATTGGCTGACGTCGATTCCCCGGTATCGCAGCACCATCTGCACGGCGGCCGGCACGCACCAATACCCGGTTTCCTGCACGCTCTGCGGCACGTCAAGACGAACGCTTGCCGTATCCGTCGTCGCAGGGACGTCCGATTCCGACGGCCGGACGGTCTCGTCCGACGCATGAGCGATCTCCCCTCCGCTGGCCTCGCGGAACCATGCGTCGCCGGGATACGAATCATCCACGCCCATGTTCAGTCCGGCGAGCACGCTCGGATCGATCAGCTCCGTGGCATTCTTCACGTCCCCCGTGCGAATGTCTTCGGACGGCGGCACGGTGATCCTGTCAAGGTCATCATGATCCGGTTCGGTCTCGCGCGGCTCGGACGGCGTGATCCGGGCCGCACGATGATTCGCGCCGGTCATCCCCGCATGCCAGGCCACGCCGCCTGCCGTCATCATCGATGCGACGGCCAATAGGCCAATGATTACGGTCAGTTCACGTCGCTTCATCGCGCACCGCCTTCCCTATGGTTCTAGGGTATCCGACATGCCCATGCGCCACGCGAACCAACCGTGCCCGATATGTGAAAAGCCCTTCCACCGTGTCGGCGGAAGGGCTTGCAGTCATGTCATCGTCTCCGGCGCAAGCCGATGACGAACATGATCGTCATCGCGGCAACGCCATCGGACGCTGGGAGGCGACGATCGGGGCCGGCAGCTCGGTGGAGCCGGTCAGGTACTCGTCCACGGCGGCGGCGCAGGAGCGTCCCTCCGAAATCGCCCACACGACGAGGCTCTGGCCGCGGCCCGCATCGCCGGCGACGAACACGCCGTCCTGCGAGGTGGCGAACTTGTCGTTGCGTGCCACGTTGCCGCGCTTGTCGAGCTCGACCGGCAGCTGGTCCATGAGCGAAGCGGTGTCCGGGTGCAGGAAACCGACCGAGATGAGCACGAGGTCGGCGGGCAGCACGCGTTCGGTGCCCGGCTGGCGGGTGAACGGGCCGTTCTCCCCCGGCGCCACATCGACGACGCGCAAACCGGTCACATGGCCGTTCTCGTCGGCGATGAAGCCTTCGGTCGCGGTCGAGTTCTCGACGTGCACCTTCGCCTGCTCCTCTTCGGAACCGATGAAGTTGACCGAATCGGTGCTGTACATGTAGGTGCCGCCCTCCTCCATCGAGGAGGTCTTCTGGTAGAGGCGCGCGAACGTCGGCCACGGCTGGTTGTCCGGGCGCTGGCTCGGCTCCTTCGGCATGATCTGCAGCACGGTCACGTCCTTCGCGCCCTGGCGGATGGACGTGCCGAGGCAGTCGGAGCCGGTGTCGCCGCCGCCGATGACGATGACGTGCTTGTCCTTGGCGGTGATGTCGTTGACCGGCTTGACGCCGTACACGCGGCGGGTCGCGTCGGGCAGGAAGTCCATCGCGAAGTGGATGCCCTTGAGCTCGCGGCCGGGCAGCTTCATGTCGCGCGGCACGCGGGAACCGATCGCGACGACGACGGCATCGTAGCGGGAGCGCAGATCGTCCCACGTGATGTCCTTGCCGATCTCCACGCCGGTGCGGAAGCGCGTGCCCTCGGCCTCCATCTGCTTGACGCGGCGGTCGAGCAGTCGCTTGTCGAGCTTGAAGTTCGGGATGCCGTAGCGCATCAGGCCGCCGATCGCGTCGTCGCGCTCGTACACGACGACCGTATGGCCGGCACGGGTCAGCTGCTGGGCGCAGGCGAGGCCGGCGGGGCCGGAGCCGACGACCGCGACGGTCTGGTCGGTCAGGCGCTGCGGCGGCAGGGGCTTGACGTAGTCGAGATCCCACGCCTGGTCGATGATCGTGCACTCGTCGTTCTTGATCATCGTCGGCGGCTGGTGAATGCCGAGCACGCAGGCCTGTTCGCACAGGGCCGGGCAGATGCGGCCGGTGACTTCGGGGAAATTGTTGGTGGTGGACAGGCGGTTGTATGCGTCCTCCCACTTCTCCTGGCGCACGAGGTCGTTGAATTCGGGGATGATGTTGCCGAGCGGGCAGCCGGTCATGCAGAACGGGGTGCCGCAGTCCATGCAGCGGGCCGCCTGTTCGGTGGTCCACGGCTGCAGGCCGGATTCGGCGTGCACGTCGAGCCAGTCCTTGATGCGCTCGTCGACCGGGCGTTCGGCGAGTTCTCGGCGGGTACGGACCTTCAGGAATCCACGAGGATCTCCCATGTCAGCGCGCTCCTTCCATCACGTGCTCGTACACCTGTTCCCAGGCGCCGGGCGCATTGAAATCGATGTTGTCCTCTTCGGCCTGCTTCATGGCCGCGGTCATGGCGAGGAAGTGTTCGGGCACCACGCGGGTGAAGCGAAGCACGTTCTCGTCCCAGTTCTCGAGCAGTTCCTTGGCAAACTTGGAGCCGGTCTCCTTGGCGTGCTGCTCGACCAGATCGCGCACGATCGGCGCGGTCGTCTCGTCGAGCGGCTGGAACAGCAGCGAGCCGTTCCTGCGTCCCTCCGGGTTGACCTGGTTCATGTCGAGGTCGAGCACGTAGGCGTTGCCGCCCGAGAAGCCTGCGCCGAAGTTGCGGCCGGTGGAGCCGAGCACGACGACCGTGCCGCCGGTCATGTACTCGCAGCCGTGGTCGCCCACGCCTTCGACGACGAACGTCGCGCCGGAGTTGCGCACGGCGAAGCGCTCGCCCGCGCGGCCCGCGACGAACATCTGGCCGGAGGTCGCGCCGAAGCCGGTCACGTTGCCCGCGATGACGTTGTTATGCGGGTCGAACGTCACGTCGTCGTTCGGACGGACGATCATGCGGCCGCCCGACAGACCCTTGCCGGCGTAGTCGTTGACTTCGCCGACCACGCGGATCGTCTCGCCGCTCGGGATGAACGCGCCGATGGACTGGCCGCCGGCGCCGTGGAACGTCATGTCGATCGTGTTGTCCGGCAGACCTTCGGCGCCGTATCGGCGGGTGATCTCGTAGCCGACCATCGTGCCGAGCGTGCGGTTCACGTTGCGGATCGGCAGGTCGATCGTCACCGGCTCCTTGTTCTCGAGCGCCGGCTGGGCAAGCTCGATGAGCTTGTTGTCGAGCGCCTTGTCGAGCTCGTGGTTCTGCGGCTCGGTGTTGTGCAGGATGGTGCCGGGGACCGGACCGGGCTGCATGAGCACGTTGGTCAGGTCGACGCCGTCGGCCTTCCAGCGCTTGATGGCCTCGTTCTGGTCGAGGCACTCGACGTGGCCGACGGCCTCCTCGAGCGTGCGGAAGCCGAGCTCGGCGAGGATCTCGCGCACTTCCTCGGCAATGTACATGAAGAAGTTGATGACCGACTCGGGCTTGCCGCGGAAGCGGGCGCGCAGCTCCGGATCCTGGGTGGCGATGCCCTGCGGGCAGGTGTTCTTCTGGCAGGCGCGCATCATGACGCAGCCTTCGACGATCAGCGCGGCGGTCGCGAAACCGAATTCCTCGGCGCCGAGCAGCGCGGCGATGACCACGTCGCGGCCGGTCTTCAGCTCGCCGTCGCACTGCACGACGATGCGAGAGCGCAGGCCGTTCAGGATCAGCGTCTGCTGGGTCTCGGACAGGCCGATCTCCCACGGGGTGCCCGCGTGGCGGATCGCGTTGAGCGGGGCCGCGCCGGTGCCGCCGTCATAGCCGGAGATCAGCACCACGTCGGCATGGCACTTGGCCACGCCGGCCGCGATGGTGCCGACGCCGAACTCGGAGACGAGCTTGACGTGGATGCGCGCCTTCGGGTTCGCCATCTTCGCGTCGTTGATCAGCTGCTTGAGATCCTCGATCGAGTAGATGTCGTGGTGCGGCGGCGGGGAGATGAGCTCCACGCCCGGGGTGGCGTGGCGGACCTTGGCGATCCACGGCGGGACCTTCGCGCCGGGCAGGTGGCCGCCCTCGCCGGGCTTGGCGCCTTGCGCGAGCTTGATCTGCAGGTCGGTGGCGTGCACGAGGTAGTCGGAGGTGACGCCGAATCGCGCGGAGGCGATCTGCTTGATGCGGCTGTAGCGCAGCGGATCGTTGATGCGGTCGTCGGACTCGCCGCCCTCGCCGGAGTTGGAGCGCGCGCCGAGCGTGTTCATGGCGATGGCGAGCGTCTCGTGCGCCTCCTGCGAGATGGAGCCGTAGCTCATCGCGCCGGTGGAGAAGCGCTTGACGATTTCGGAGGCCGGCTCGACCTCGGAGATGTCGATCGGCTTGCGGTCGTGCTTGAACTTCATCAGGCCGCGCAGCGTCATGAGGCGGTTCGACGTGTCGTTGATGTGCGCCGAATACTTCTTGAACATGTTGTAGTCGCCGCGGGCGGTCGACTGCTGGAGCAGGAAGATCGCCTCCGGGTCGTTGAGATGGTCCTCGCCGGTGCGGCGCCACTTGTATTCGCCGCCGGTCTCGAGGTTCATGTGCGGGGTGGCGGTCCACTGGTTCGGGTAGGCGACGCGGTGGCGGATGGCGACTTCCTCGGCGATCTCGTCGAGGCCGACGCCGCCGACCTGGGAGACGGTGCCGGTGAAGTACTTGTCGACGGTCGCCTTGTTGAGGCCCACGGCCTCGAACAGCTGCGCGCCGCGGTAGCTCATGATCGTGGAGACGCCCATCTTGGACATGATCTTGAGCACGCCGATGGACAGCGCCTTGGTGAGGTTCTTCACGGCGGTGGGCGCGTCGACCTTGAGGTAGCCGGTGCGGGCGAGGTTCTCGACAGACTCGAACGCGAGGTACGGGTTCACGCAGGCCGCGCCGTAGGCGATGAGCAGGGCGACATGGTGCACTTCGCGCACGTCGCCGGCCTCGACGGCCATCGAAATCTGCGTGCGGGTGTGGCGGCGCAGCAGGTGGTGCTGCACGGCCGCGGTGAGCAGCAGCGACGGGATCGGCCCCCACGTGTGGTTCGACTCGCGGTCGGACAGCACGATGAAGTTGCTGCCGTTCGCGATCGCGTCGTCGACTTCGGAGAAGATCTCCTCGAGACGCTCCTCGAGCGCCTTGCCGCCGCCGGCGACCTGGTAGAGGCCCTTGACGACGAACGGACGGTAGTAGCCGCCGAGCACCTTGGCCTTGTCGAGCCGCTTGAGCTGCGCCATCTCGTCGGAGTTGATGACCGGCAGCGGTATGAGGATCTTCTTGGCGTGCAGTTCGGAATCCTCGAGCAGGTTCGGCTCGGGGCCGATCGCGGATTCGAGCGAGGTGACGATCTCCTCGCGTTCCCAGTCCAGCGGCGGGTTGGTGACCTGCGCGAACTTCTGGTGGAAGTAGTCGAACAGCATGCGGCTGCGCTTGGAGAGCACCGGCAGCGGGTTGTCGTTGCCCATCGAGCCGAGCGGCTCCTTGCCGGTGTTGGCCATCGGGGCGAGCAGGAGCTTCAGGTCCTCTTCGGTGTAGCCGAACGCGCGCTGGCGGCGCTGCACGGACTGGCCGGAGTGGCTCACGTGCTCGCGCTGCGGCAGGTCGCTCATCTCGACCGAGTTGCCTTCGACCCACTTGCGGTACGGGTGCTGCGAGGCGAGATTCTTCTTGATCTCCTCGTCGGGGATGATGCGGCCTTCGTCGGTGTCGACGAGGAACATCTTGCCCGGCTCCAGACGGCCCTTCTCGACCACGTGAGCGTCGTCGATCTCGGGCAGCACGCCCGCTTCGGAGGCGAGCACGAGATAGCCGTCGTCGGTGAGCTGCCAGCGGCCGGGGCGGAAGCCGTTGCGGTCGAGCAGCGCGCCGACCTGCGTGCCGTCGGTGAAGATGATGTCGGCCGGGCCGTCCCACGGCTCGATCAGCGTGTTGTTGTATTCGTAGAACGCGCGCACGTCCGGGTCGAGCTGGTCGTTGTTCTCCCAGGCCGGCGGCAGCATCATCGAGATCGCGTGCGGCAGGGAACGGCCGGCGAGGTGCAGCAGTTCGAGGCACTCGTCGAACGTGCCGGAATCCGAGTAGCCGGGCGTGGTGATCGGCAGCAGCGGCTTGAACTCGCCGAGCAGCTCGGAGCTCAGACGGCCCTCGCGCGCGGACAGCCAGTTGCGGTTGCCCTGGATGGTGTTGATTTCGCCGTTGTGGGCAAGCAGGCGGAACGGCTGGGCAAGCGGCCAGCTCGGGAATGTGTTCGTGGAGAAGCGCGAGTGCACGATCACGATCTTCGCCTTCATGAGCGGGTTGCTCAGGTCGGGGAAGAACGGGGTGAGCTGCATGGTGGTGAGCATGCCCTTGTACGTGATGGTGCGGGCCGACAGCGACGCGAAGTAGATGCCGACCTCGTGCTCGACGCGCTTGCGGATGCGGAACGTCTTGCGGTCGAGGTCGATGCCGGCGAGCGAGCCGTCCGGGGAGGCGACGACGAGCGTCTTGAAGCTCGGCATGGAGGCGAGGGCCTGCAGGCCGAGACCATCCGGGTTGGTCGGCACGACGCGCCACGCGAGGACTTCGAGGCCCTCCTCGCGCACGATGTTCGCGATGGCCTGCTCCTGCTGGCCGGAGGTGGCGATGTCGCGGTCAAGGAACGCGATGCCGGCCGCGTAGTGGCCCTCTTCGGGCAGATCGACGCCGGCGGTGGCGCGCATGAACTCGTCGGGCATGCTCATGAGGATGCCCGCGCCGTCGCCGGTGTTCTCCTCGGCGCCGACCGCGCCACGGTGGTTGAGGTTGACGAGCACTTCGATGGCGTCGTCGATGATCTTGCGTTCGGGTCGCTTGTTGAGGGTGGTGACCATACCCACGCCGCAGGCGTCGTGCTCTGTGCTGGGGTCGTACAGACCTTGCTTGTTGTGTATGCTCAAATCGAGCGGGGCGTGGAAAGTCACCGAAACCACCTTCATATCGTTTTGGCAGGGTCTTGACATCCTGCGGTTCTTTGGCTAGTGCGTAGGACAGAGTACCGCTCAGGTATGTCAAACAGGTTTCGCTGTCCATATACCGAGTCGGCGGAAATGTCAAGACCCAAATCTGAACCCACCCATGGAGCAATGATTTTCATCGGCTTGAATCGTTGGAATTCCAACGATTCCGGGAGTTTCGCGCTTCGTCGCGCGATTTCCGCCGGGGGACATGGGGGGACATCGCGGAAAATGCCTGTTGTTGGAATGCCTTGGAATACCAACGATTATAAGGGTTTCCACCCGTCAACACGCACGAACCCCAGCGCAAGCCCATTCCACGAGAGGTCACGGCAAGTCACGGAAACACCACGCTCCGTCACGACGGGTCAGGACGGGTCACGACGAGGCGACGTGCGACACCCCAACACCGCCAGACGACTCCCCATCCGCTTGACCCCATCAGGGCATCACGGGTCACGACAGTCCAGGAATGACGCATACAGGGTCACTATGACAGACAACAGCCTCCAGCTCCTCACCCCACGCCAAGTCAGCGACCAAACCGGCATCCCCTTGGAAACCCTCAGCCGTTGGCGCAAACAACGCACCAACCTCCCCTACCTGCACGTCGGACACAAGCCGACAAGCTCTTCGGCCGTCACGCATTCCACGCCGCAAGTTGGTGTCGGGACTGTCTCGGAATGTGTGTAACTGGCTTTGATCGCCGGTCGTGAGGCCGGCGGGAAAGGGGCCTGTGATGAGCATGCCGACTGAGACAATGGAAACCATGACAGCGAAGACTGCCGCCGGCAA
>NZ_JAHBBH010000060.1 GCF_019331735.1 Bifidobacterium miconis | reverse complement strand
CAGCCACGGCATCGCCACCGTCATCGACCCGACCACCGGTGAAATCCTCGCCGAACAAACCTTCGACATCACCCGCGACTACCAACGCCGTACACGCACACCAACCGTCAACCATGCCCCAACACACCCGTCAACCATGCCCCAAGACATACCGTCAACCATGCCCCGACACATGCGTCAACTATCCGCTAAGACTAGACAAAAGACCATTCTCGCCCTTCATGGCAGGTTCTTCCCCACATTTGCATGAGCAACCCGCATGCCGTCCCGCATGCCGTCTCCGACCGACGTCGGTTAACAGTACCAATTTCCCCACATCCATCCACGGCCATTGTTCCGCAGGCCCAGACGAAACAGAATGTGGGGAAAATCGGACATTTCAGGCCGTAACCACAGGCCGCACCCGCAAGACCGACAACGCCCCGACGCCGCTCACACCGCCCGGTACGTGAAATCGTGGATCACGCGCCCCGCGGCCAGGCCCTTCTTTTCGAAGTTGGTGAGCGCGCGTCCCTCGAAGCGCGCGGATTCACGGAAATCGGCGTGCGGCAGGCCAGCTGCCGAGTCGGCGTTGCCCTTGCCGACGTGTTCGGTCGGCAGGCTTACGGTCAGCGAGCCAACGTTCTCAAATCCGACCGCATCGTCCATCACCTCATGCACGTGCAGCGCGTAGTCCTCGATGTCGGTGGCGATACGCCACACGCCCCCGTCGACCAGCGCGCGACGCACGTCGCCCGCCAGCTCCGGCTGCACGATGCGTCGCTTGTGATGCTTCATCTTCGGCCACGGATCCGGGAAGAACGTCCACACCTCGGCCAGCACGCCCGGCATGCACACCTTGAACAGCTCCGGCGCGTTCACCTGTGCGATGCGAATGTTGGCAAGATCCCGCTTGCCGGCCAGCAGCAGCGTGTGCGCCACGCCCGGATCGTACACTTCCAGCGCCAAAAAATTCAGCTCGGGATGCGCCGCCGCGGCCGCGACCACGTTTTCGCCCTGTCCCGAGCCGATCTCGACGATCAGCGGATGGTCGTTGCCCCACGTCGATCGCACGAATCCAGCATCGAACCGCAGATCGTCGCGCACGTTCAGCGACCCCTCGCCAGCGGCGATGTCGAGCAGATACCGGTCGGCGTACGCGTCCCACGCACGCTGCAGGCGATCGTCGAGACGCGCGGACCGGCGGACGAACGAGAGCACCTTGCGCCCGTACAGCGGCGGACGATCGGCGGTGGACGCCGACTCGGACACGACCGACTCGGACGCAACCGGAGCGGACGACGAAACAACCCCGTCAGAGGCAAGATCAGTGTGATTCACGACTTCAGACATACGTCATACGATACCGGCATGCGCGGAACGCCGGAGACGCACATCATCAACGCATCGGCATTGTGCAAAGCCCAATTACGCAAAATGCGCACGGCCCGAAAGCCGCGCGCACTATATGGCGAGTAAACATGCAGCAAGACACCGCCCTTGCCACAACGACGCCAACCTCAGCCAACCTCAGCCGAGCTTGGTCTCGACCCAGTCGACGATGTACGGCGCGACTTCCTTGATCTGGTCGATCGCGATCTGGAACTCGTGCGGGCCGCCGTACCACGGGTCGACCAGGTCGATCTCGTCCTCGTGTCCGGGCTTGACCGCCGGCAGGTTCGGGTCGAAGCTGCGGTACATGTGCACTTCGGAACGCTTTTCGGCCGGCAGCTGGCGCAGCAGGGCGCGCATGTGCGACGCGGTCATCGGCAGGAACAGATCGCTTTCGTTGATCTCCTCGCGCGTGATGCGGTGCGCGAAATGGTGCGCGGGGATCTCGTAGCCGTCGGCGCGCAGCACGCGCACGGCACGGCGGTCGATCGGATTGCCGTACTCCTCGTCGGACACACCGCTGGACATGACGCGCACGCGGTCGGCGAGTCCGCGCGACTCGAATTCGGCGCGCAGGATGATCTCGGCCATCGGAGAGCGGCAGATGTTGCCGGTGCATACGGTCATGACGGTGTACAGGTGGTCTGCGGTCATCTCACTACTTTCGGTTCGACTTTCTGTTCGACTTTCTGTTCGGCATCGGCCCGTTGTCGATGTATCTGCCGATGCGGCTGGTATGGCCGTCGCTCAGCGGGTCTTCTCGAACGTGACGAAGCGGTACGCCCGGATGCCGCTGGCCTTCGCCTCGGCGCGCTCCGGCTTGAGCCAATGGCCTTCGTCGGCGATGTGCCACAGGTCCGCGTCCACGAGGTCGCGGATGTCCGGCGCGTACACGTCGGCGTCGACCTTCGCGTCGATGATCGTCACGTACGCCTTGGACGCGAGCGGCAGGGCCTCGCGGAACATCTGCGCGCCGCCGATGACCCAGATTTCGCTGCGGTCCATGCCATCGTCCGGAATCGCCTCCTGACGCGCGTAGTCCATCGCGTCGTCGAGGCTTTCCGCCACGGTCGCACCGAGCGCACGGTACTGCGGATCGTGCGAGACGACGATGTTGTCGCGGTTCGGCAGCGGGCGATACTTCGGGTCGAGCGACTCCCAGGTCTTGCGTCCCATGATCACCGGATGCGAGACGGTCAGCTCCTTGAAATGCTTCAGGTCCTCGGACAGGTGCCAAGGCATGCCGCCGTTGAGACCGATGGCTCCTTCACGACCTTCCTTGTCGCGAGCCTCCGCCCATATGAGGTTCACCGAGAACGTCTTGGGGAAATCGTCGCCCCAGTCCTCGGTGTCGTCAAGCCCGGCAGATCCGGGCTCGGGTTCGTGGTAGCCACTGCGACTACTGTCATGCTCCATTTCAATCACTCCTTGGGTTGAACTGGGTCAGAATCTTATAGTCAGACCGCGACGGCCGCGCCTGTCACGCGGCCGGACGCAGGTCGTGGGACGGACGCGGATCACACCGCAACAGGCGCCTTGATCGTCGGATGATGCTGGTATCCGACGATTTCGAAGTCGCCGTAGTCGTAGTCGAACAGCGAGTCGGCCTTGCGGATGCGGATCTTCGGGTACGGATACGGCTCGCGCGACAGCTGTTCGAGCACCTGCTCGATGTGGTTGTCGTAGACGTGGCAGTCGCCGCCGGTCCACACGAACTCGCCCGGCTCGAGCCCGGCCTGCTGGGCCATCATGAGCGTGAGCAGCGAGTACGAGGCGATGTTGAACGGCACGCCGAGGAACATGTCGCACGACCGCTGGTACAGCTGGCAGGACAGCCGCCCGTCGGCCACGTAGAACTGGAACAGCGCGTGGCACGGCGGCAGCGCCATCTGGTCGACTTCGGCCGGATTCCATGCGGTCACGACCATACGGCGCGAATCGGGATAATGCTTGATCAAATCGAGCACGTTCGCGATCTGGTCGATGGTGCGGTTCGGATCCTCGGGCGTGGGCGCGGGCCAGCTGCGCCACTGCACGCCGTACACCGGGCCGAGGTCGCCGTTCTCGTCGGCCCACTCGTCCCAGATGTGCACGTTGTGCTCCTGCAGCCAGCGCACGTTGCTGGAACCCTTGAGGAACCACAGCAGCTCGTACGCGAGCCCCTTGAAGAACACGGTTTTGGTGGTCAGCAGCGGGAAGCTGCCGTCGGACAGGTCGAATCGGATCTGCCGGCCGAACAGGGAGATCGTGCCGGTGCCGGTGCGGTCGGACTTGAGCGTGCCCTCGGTCAGGATCGTGCGCACGAGATCCTCGTACGGCGTGGGGATGTCGGTGTCGGGGCGCGCCGGGATGCGCGCGCGGACGTCTGCAAGCTGTTCCGGTGTCAATGCCATGCCTTTCAGCATACATGTCCCTCGACATCGCGTGACATTCAAGATAGGAACAACCTTCCACCATCATCAACACCACGCCAAAAGCATGATTCGCGTGACATTCAAGATAGTAAGAGGCAACTACCCGCGATCCCGTCACGCAGTACAGGGAACGATCGGAAAGATCCTGCGGCACCGGCCATACACGGCCATGCAACGGCCATATTATGCGCGCGGCGGACGGGACACGACGCAAGTGAGCTAGATTGGGAGATGATGACGACGCGACGCGATTGGCGCGACGCGCGTACAGCATGGACTCCAAGGAGGACACTATGGGCAAGCGACTGTGGGTCGAGCGCAACAAGGACGGCTCGTGGGACGCGTTCAGCGAGGACGGCGCGCATCTCAAGTTCGGCCACGGCAAGGGCGTGTTCACGCCGGGTGACCTGATGAAGATCGCGCTGGCCGGCTGCGCGGCCCTGTCCAGCCAGTTCGCGATCGAGCACACGCTCGGCGAGGGCAAGGGTGCGAGGATCGTCGTGGACGGCACGTACGACGCCGACAACGACGCGTACATCAACTTCAACGAGCAGGTCGTCGTCGACGCGATGGACGCCGGACTCAGCGACGAGGAGGCGGACAAGCTCAAGGAACGCATCACGCGCCACATCGACAAGGGCTGCACCGTCAAGCACACCTACGTGCAGGAGACGCCGGTGCGCATGGACGTCACGATCCGCCACTAGCCGGCCGTCAGTCGTTCCAAACGCGACTAGCCGACTCAGCTGCCGGACGACTCGGTCATTCGAACGCGGCACGCAAAAGCTCCCCCGCACATCCCGTGCGAGGGAGCTTTTTCACGACGTTACCGTTGCTTAGTTGCTTACTGGTCACCGGCCGCCGTTGACCGGCCGCCGATCACTGCCTATCCGGGTCGATCTTCGCCTCGATCTTGGCGGCGACCTCCGGCTCGGCCGTCGGCACCGCAATCTCTTCGACGCCGCTGATCGCCTCGATCGGCTTCGTCGGCACCTCGGCCGGCGAGCTCGGCACCGTGTCGAGGCGGCTCTCCGCGGCCTCCACGTACTTGCGCGGCACCACGTACACCGGGGTCACGGCGTGCTGCAGCAGGCCCTGGCTGGTCGAGCCGAGCAGCAGGCCGGTGAAGCCGCCGCGGCCGCGCGAGCCGACGACCACGACGTCGTGGTTCCAGCTGGCCTTGGTCAGCGCGTTCACCGCGGAGCCGGGCACGACCTGCTTGTTGATCTTCAGGTTCGGATGCGCTTCGGCCAGCGGCTTGATGCGCACGTTGAGATCGTCCAGATAGGACTCCATCACGCCTTCCTCGCCGTCGATGCCCTGGATCTTCGGCACGGCCGAGATCACGTCGAGTTCGGCGCCCCAGCTGTCCGCGAACGCGGCGGCGATTTCAAGCGCCTTGAGGCCCCACTTGGATTCGTCGGAGCCGACCGCGACCTTGGTGATCGTGTTGTTGAGGTGCATCAGGTTGCCGTCGTCGTCGGTGTACGGCACGACGACGATCGGGCAGTACGCGTACGCCGGCAGCGACGACGACGTGGTGCCGAGCAGGCGTTCGGCGAGGCCTCCCTTGCCGCGGTTGCCGATGACGATGAGATTGTAGTTGCGGGACAGTTCGACGAACACGGACGCCGGGTCTCCGGTAACGATGAGCGTGGCCGCCTCGACGCCCTGCTCGTCGGCGATGGCCTTGGCCTTGGACAGGATCTCCTGCGCGTCGGAGTGCGCGGCGTTGTCGTCGCCCATGGCGGTGTACGTGGCGTCGAAGGACACCGCTGCGTAGCTCGGCAGCGAATACGCGCACACGATCTGCAGCGTGAGTCCTGCATGCTTGGCGTAGTTCGCGGCCCACCACGTGGCCTTGTAGCTGGCGTGCGAACCGTCGACTCCCACGAGAATTGCCTTGTCGTTGATCATGACGACCTCCTTACGTCGTTCGGCGCAACCGTGCGCCGCCCACAACCCCAAGAATACTCGCCGACCGTGTGAATCGCGTGTTATCCCACGCGGGAAAATCACCGGAACATTGACGCCGGACCGGTGTCGCGCGGGCGCTTATGCGTGTGCGTCCGCATACGAAAACAGCGCCCCGGTGTGGGGCGCTGTCATGCGAGGCGCAAAGTGGCGAGATGCTCGCCGTTGGCATGATGCCGGCCGTTGCGATCGATCGCTGCGGCCGACGACGTGCGGTTTACAGCACGCGGCGGATGGAGTAGCCGCTGGTGAACACGCTCAGACCGGTGATCTGCGTGCCCTGATACGGGTTGAGCGCGTTGACGACGAGTCCGTTGCCGATGTAGATGGCCGAGTGCGTTTCGTTGGCGAGGATGTCGCCCGGCTGCGCGTCGGCGATGGAGGCGACCGCAGTGCCGACCGCGGCCTGGGCACCCGAATAGTGCGGCAGGCTGATGCCGAACTGGGCGTACACGTACTGGACGAAGCCGGAGCAGTCCCAGCCGCTGGGCGTATTGCCGCCGGCCGCGTACGGCGAGCCGACGAACTGCGTGGCATAGGAGGCGAGGGCCGAGCCGCTCGCGCTGGCCGGTACGGACGTGGTGCCGGTCGCATCGGCGGTGGTGCCGTTGGTCGTATCGGTGGAGGCGCCGGCGGTGCCGTCCGTGGTGGCGGTCGCATCGGCGGTGGCGGCGGTGTTGGTGTCGGGAACCGCGTCGTACAGCGAATCACGCTGTTCGGAACGGCTGGCGGCCTGCGAGTCGGTCTGCGACTCGGACTGGGCCTGCGCCTCGGCGGCGGCCTTGGCCTCCTCCTCGGCCTTCTTCTTGGCGGCTTCGGCGTCCTTTTCGGCCTTGGACTTGGTCACCGGCACATTGAGGCTTTCGACGCCTCCCCAGTTCGTGTCGTTGTCGACGGACGTGGAGGCGGATTCGGAGAGCAGGTCCTTGCGAACGACCTGCACCTTCGGGAACGAGCGCGACGAAGTGACCGTACCGGAATCGGCCGCTTCGGCACCCGGAACGACCGCGAGCGCGAGCGTGCAGCTGGCGACGGCCGTAACAGCGATAATCGAAACTTTGCGCGAAATATTCATCGAGACGACAGCCTACCACACCGAGGGAACGAACGGCCGGGAAATTTCAGGCGGCGGCAATAGCAAACAATGATCGCCGGCAATCAATGCAACCAATAATGCAAGCGAACGGAATAACGACGGCGACGATCGGCTGCCGGACGCCGATCAATGAGATCAATAATGAATCACATGAATCAGTAGTGGATGTACTGCAACTGCTTGGCGTCGCTTGCGGAGATGGTGCGGTGCGAGATCACGCCGAGCCCCTTGACGTTCGATTCGGACACTTCGATCGAACCGTCCTTGTGGATCTTCTCCACGATCGCGACGTGACCGTAATACGCATCGGCGTTGAGCTGGCCGGGCTGGAAGACCACCACGTCGCCCTGATGGCGGGCCGTGGAATCCACCCAGTAGCCGAACGTGGACGCCGAATTGGCCCAGTCCATGCCGTTGCCGAAATACGAGCCGACCGGCAGGCCGAGTTCGACGCGGCGCTCGAACGCATACCACGTGCACTGGCCCCACGGATACGCGTTGCCGCCGTTTTCGCCGGTGGCGTGGTTCGGGTTGAAGCCCTCGGGCAGCAGGTCGTAGTCGGAGTCCATGCGCGCGGCGACCTGCGGGTTGGAGGCGGTGGAGCGCGACATGCTGTTCACGTCGAGGGAGCTGCCGTCGTCGGTGAGCTGCCAGTCGCCCTCGTTGCTGGTCTGCTGGGATTCGCCGTCGGCGGAGGTCGTGGTGCCGGACGCCGCGGATTCCGAAGCCGAGTCGGACGATGCGGTCGCGTTGCTGGCGACTTCGTTCAGCGGTGTGCGGTCGGTGGAGCGGGACACCGTGGAGGTCGGGGTGACGCGCTTGAGCTGCGTGGTCGTGGTCGCCGGATCGGCCGCCAGCGAAATCGGCGACTCCGGATTGGCCAGGGCGAGCGAGGTCGCCGCGGTGCCGACGAGCGCGGCAAGCGACGTGGAGACGATGATGTTGGAGCGACGTTCCGCCGCTCGGGCCGCCTCGCGCATGGCGCGGCGGGTCTGCGGGGCGATTTCGTTGAGCTTGTCGGCGAGCGCCTGATCGATGCCGAGGATCGCGCCGTCATTGGCCGCGAACTGCACGGCACGCACGCTGCGGGTGCTGTGGGAGCCCCTGCTCGGCGAGAACAGCAGCTGGGCCACCTGAATGCACGGGTTCTCCTTGGCTGCCTTGTGGGCTCCATGCCTCATATCGTGTACGCTCCTTGCCGGTTGGTCGAACATGACGCCGCTGCATCATGCCGCAATACCGTCACTAACTTACGCAGTGTACAACGAGCGCATGTCATCGGCAAACATATTGACGCCGAGTCAACATCGTTCCGCGCGGCTCCGTTCGCGGCCTTCCGCCGCCGTTTCGGACGAAACGCCATGACAATCCCCACATATCGTTAGGCTGGAAGGCATGTCGAACACGATTTCCATTCCTCAATCCATGCTGCCCGAAGACGGTCGGTTCGGTTCCGGCCCAAGCAAGATCCGCCCCGAACAGGTGACCGCGCTGGCCGAGGCCGCGCGTTCCCCGCTGGGCACCTCCCACCGCCAGGCCCCGGTCCGGCAGCTGGTCGCGTCGATCCGCGAGGGGTTGTCGTCGTTCTTCCATCTTCCCGACGGCTACGAGGTGGCGCTCGGCAACGGCGGCGCGAGCGCGTTCTGGGACATGGCCTGCGCTTCGCTGATCTCCCGCCGCGCCGCGTTCGGCACGTACGGCTCGTTCAGCGCGAAGTTCGCCAAATCGGCCGCGTCGGCCCCGTTCCTCGAGGATCCGGTGATCTATCAGGGCGAAATGGGCACGTATCGCCTGCCCGAGCTCACCGACGACGTCGACGCGTACTGCTGGGCGCACAACGAGACGTCCACGGGCGTGTCCGCACCGGTGCGCCGCATCGACGGCAGCCGCGAGCAGGGCGCGCTGGTGCTGGTGGACGGCACGAGCGCCTCGGGCGCGCTGCCCGTAGACGTCGCGCAGACCGACGCCTACTATTTCTCCCCGCAGAAGGCGTTCGGCTCGGACGGCGGCCTGTGGATCGCGCTGCTGTCGCCGGAGGCGATCGAGCGCGCCGCGAACGTCGAGCACAGCGCCACGCTGGACGGCGCGCGCCGCTGGGTGCCGCCGTTCCTGTCGCTGACGAGCGCGCTGGAGAACTCGCGCAAGGACCAGACGGTGAACACGCCGGCCGTGGCGACGATCATCATGCTGGAGAACCAGATCCGCTGGCTCAACGACAACGGCGGCATGGACTGGGCGACAGCCCGCTGCGCGAAGTCGGCGTCGCTGCTGTACTCGTGGGCGGAGCGTTCCGACTACGCGCATCCGTTCGTCGCCGATCCGGACGCGCGCTCGCATTCGGTCGTCACCGTCGATCTCGACGATGCGGTCAGCGCGAACCAGGTCGTCGCGGCGCTGCGCGACAACGGCATCGTCGACACGTTCGGATATCGCAAGCTCGGCCGCAACCAGCTGCGCATCGGCGTGTTCCCGTCGGTCGAGCCGGCGGACGTCGCGGCGCTGACCGCGTGCGTCGACTACGTCGTCGAGCGTCTGGCCGACTGAACGCGGAACGGCAGGTGACTGCATGAAGCTCAAGCTCGACCCGATCATCAATCCGGACGCCTGCCGTCCGGCCCCCAAGCCGGTGCGCGTGGACCTGCGCAAGGTGTTCCTGTTCGGCACGGCGATATGGGCCGCGGCCCTGGTCGTCAGCGCCATCCTGCTGTTCGCCGGGGTGCCGGCGCTGCGTCTGCTCATCGTGTGCGCGGCCGGCACGGTGATCGGCGTGATGATGCTCATCTGGGAGCATTTCGACCGCTGGGACTACCGCCGGCTCGGAGCCGACTAAACCCGTCGGCCGCAACGCCTACTGGGCCACGGGCAGCGACAGCGTGAACGTGCTGCCGTTGCCCGGCTGGCTCCACACCGTGACCCCGCCGTGGTGCGCGAGCGCGACGTGCTTGACGATCGCCAGTCCCAGCCCGATGCCGTCGCGCGAACGGTCGGTCTGGTTGCCGCCGCGGTAGAACCGCTCGAAGATGCGCGCCTGCTCGTCCTTCGCAATGCCGACGCCCTGGTCGATCACGCGGATCAGCGCATGGTGACCATCCTCCGCGGACCCGGCCGACACGCTCACGGACGAGCCGGCCGGCGAGTAGACGATCGCGTTTTCGATGAGCTTGACGACCGCCGCCGTGACCTGTTCCTCGTCGCCGTTGACCGTGAGCAGATTGTCGCATTCGATGAGCACGTTGACGTCGCTGCGTTCGGCGAGGGCACGCAGCCGGTCGCGCGCCGAACGCAGGATGTCCTTGACGTTGAGCCGGTTCGCCGACGACGGCACGACCGGTTCCTGCGATTTGATGAGCAGCAGCAGGTCGTCGACCATGCGGCTGAGCCGACGGCACGACGAGCGCACCTGATGCGCGTTCCAGACGATCTGCTCGGGTTCCAGCATGTCGCTTTCCAGCGAATCGGCGAGCTGTTCGAGCGCGCGCGACGGTTTGAGCAGCTGTTCGGACACGTTGGTGATGAACGAGTCGCGCACTTGGGAGAAGCGGATCGCGTCGCTCACGTCGTCGATGAGCACGACGACGAAATCGCCGACCTTGCCGACCGTGATCTTCAGCCAGTTCGGCCGCGTCACGCCCTGCACCTGCACCGGATCGCCCGGCTCGCGCTCGTCGCCGTTCGCCTCGTCGGCGGCGGCCTGATCGGCGGAGTACGCGGTGTGCGTGGTCAGGTCGAACTGCCGGCGGCCGCCGGATTCGCGCACCAGCCGCACGGCCTCGCGCACGCCGTCGTCGGCGATCGCCTCGTCGGACACGATGCCGAGCATGTACGCGGCGGGGTTTGCGCGCACCACTTCGTCGCGCTGGTTGACCACCACTGTGGCGTTCGGCAGCATCGCGAGCAGCGCGGTGGTCGCGTCGTCAAGGTCTTCGTTCTCATCGTCGCCGTCGACGTCGCGGTCGGCGAAGCGGTCGCGGAACCATGTGCGCACGTTCCGTGCGAGGCCGGCGAGCGAACGGTCGCGCGGGGAATCGTCGTCATCGTCGTCCGTATCGCCGCGGCTCCCGTTGCGGCCGCTGCCGCCGGCATCCGCCCCACGGTCGGAGCGTCGAACGTCGCCGCCGCGCGCGGCGCGCCATGCCTCGTAGTTGTCGATGAACGGGCGGATGCGGTCGTAGATCCAGAACAGCACCGCCGTCGCCAACGCGCCTCCCATGATGAGGAACGGAATGATCACGATGATGGTTTGGAGCTGTTCGGGCATACGTATCATTCTCTCACGCCGGAACAGCCGCGTAGAGCTCGTACCGGTTCGACGTTCCGCCATGCGACCCGCCGGCGGGTCGACAACGTTGTCGCGTCCGGCGCCGGACGGTCTCGGTCCGATATCCCAACGCCCATGGAACCGCAGGTGAATGGCCGGTGAACGACACCGTGAACTTTGCCTGAACGACCGGTGGCTTTTGGCTACGTTGTTGAGAAA
>NZ_JAHBBH010000006.1 GCF_019331735.1 Bifidobacterium miconis | reverse complement strand
TCGATCCCATGCCGTTCTACACAAAGCATGACACGCAGCACAACAGGTCCTGCACAATATGACCAATCCGTCGCATCGGAATCGCGCTTTGCGCGACGCTGTGCCGGTTGGCGGCACTAACGTGCCGTGACGCTCCCCCAGTCACGTTTTGCGTGACAGCTCCCAGCCGAGGGGCCGAGGCTACCGCCAGCGTCACAAGCGTTGGACACTTGCCGGCGCGGCAGCTGCCGCTGCCGCTGACAACACAGCATCGCGCGATAGCGCGATTCCGACACCTTGGTCCACACAATCACAGCACAGCTCATGCACGCCACAATGCGAAGAGCCGTTTATGCCGGATCGACCGTGCCGATGGGCTGGCCGTAGCGTACGGCGTCGCCGATGGCGGCGATCGTATGCAGCGTGCCGGCGTGCGGCGCGGGGATCTGCGTTTCCATCTTCATCGCCTCGACCACGGCGACCGGGTCGCCTTCGGCCACGGTCGCGCCGTCGTCGGCCAGCCATCGCACGAACGTGCCGGTGATCGTCGACGCGACGGCGTTCGGATCGGGCGCGGACGTATCGTCGCCGGTCGTGCCGTCGGTCGTCGCACTGCCGCCGGACGTGGCGACCGCGAACGACGCGGGCAGGCCGAGCCGCACGCGTCGACCGTCGAGCTCGATCCACATGCGTCGCATGGGCTCGTCGCCGGCGGCGCGATCGTATGCAACGGGCGAATCGGACGGACCGGACGAGCCGGACGAGCCGTCGCCTTCGACCAGCGTGGCCGGGTTCACGCGCGGCAGGAACGTCTCCTCGATCCAGCGCGTGTACACGCCGAGATGGTCAGCGGACGAGAAGTCGGGGTCGGCGAGCACGGCCTTGTCGAACGGGACGACGGTGGGCACGCCCTCGATCTTCAGTTCGGCGAGCGCGCGGCGGGCGCGGCGGATGCACGCCTCGCGCGTGGGCGCGTACACGACGAGCTTGGCGAGCATGGAGTCGAACTGGTCGGGGATGTCCGAACCGGCGGCGACGCCCGTGTCGAAGCGGACGCCGGGGCCGCTGGGCGCGCGCAGAACGCCGATATGGCCGGGGAACGGCACGAATCCGCGGGACGGATCCTCCGCGTTGATGCGGAATTCGATCGCGTGGCCGTGCGCTTGCGGTTCGAGTCCGGCGATGGACTCCCCTTCCGCGATGCGCAGCTGCTCGGCGACCAGGTCGATGCCGGTGGTCAGTTCGGTGACCGGATGCTCGACTTGGATGCGCGTGTTGACTTCCATGAACGACATGGTGCCGTCCTCGGCGACGAGGAATTCGACCGTGCCGGCGCTCACGTAGCCGGCCTTGCGGCAGATCGCGACCGCGGTCTGCTTGAGATGGTCGGTGATGGCTGCCGGCAGGAACGGCGCGGGCGCCTCTTCGATGAGCTTCTGGTTGCGCCGCTGCAGCGAGCAGTCGCGCGTGCCGACGGCGACGACGTTGCCATGCGTGTCGGCGAGGATCTGCACTTCGACGTGGCGCGGGCGGTCGAGGAAGCGTTCGAGGAAGCAGTCGCCGTTGCCGAACGCGACTTCGGCCTCGTGCGTGGCGGACAGGAACGCCTCTTCGACGTCTTCGAGCCGGCGCACGACCTTGAGGCCGCGTCCGCCGCCGCCGTGCACTGCTTTGATGGCGAGCGGCAGGCCGTGTTCGCGGGCGAACCGCACGACTTCCTTCGGATCGTGCACGGGCGCGACGGTGCCGGGGGCCATGGGTGCGCCGACTTCGGCGGCGATGCGCCGGGCCGCGACCTTGTCGCCGAGCGTGCGGATCGTCTCGGGGTCCGGCCCGATCCACGTCAGTCCCGCGTCGATGACGGCCTGCGCGAAGTCCGCGTTTTCCGACAGGAACCCGTAGCCGGGATGGACGGCGTCGGCATGCGCGCGTTTGGCCGCGGCGACGATCTTGTCGATGTCGAGATAGGTTTGGGCCGGCGTGGCACCCTCGAGCGGGTACGCTTCGTCGGCGAGCTGCACGAACAGCGCGTTCGCGTCGGCGTCGGCGTAGACGGCGATGGCCGTGCGTCCGGTGTCGTGGCAGGCGTGGATGATGCGGACCGCGATTTCGCCGCGGTTGGCGATGAGGATTCGGTTCAGCATGATGATTCCTTGCCGTGATTCTTGATATGGAAGCGAACGCGCGCGCCGGGCGGAAGCTGTCCGGCGCGCGCGAGCGCGGGTTTGGTGAGGACCGCGATGATCGGATAGCCGCCGGTGACGGGCTGGTCGCGCAGGAACAGGACGGGTTGCCCGTTGGACGGGATTTCGATCGCGCCGGGAATCATGCCTTCGCTGGCGAGTTCGCGCGTGTCGCGGCGTTCCAGCGCGCGCTCGCCGTGCAGGCGCAGGCCGACGCGGTTGGATTGCGGGGTGACGGTCCATTCCTGATCGAGGAAGTCGGTGATGCCCTGTGCGGTGAACCAGTCGTCGCGCGGACCGAGCGTCACGTCGAGTGTGACGGTTGTACCGGTCGCGGGCAGATCGGACGGCCACGGCTGCGGCTGGCCGACGGTGGGCACGGGGGACGATACGGCTCCGAGGCAGGCAGGCTGTTCTCTCCCCCAGTCGGCTCCGCCGACAGCCCCCTCGTCAGAGGGGGCTTGAGGGACGTTTGTCGCGGCCGCCACAACGGCAAGCGGCATGTTGGGCTTGAGCGGGGCCGGGCCGAGCCCGGAGAGGGTGTCGGCGGAGGCGCTGCCGAGGACGCGGGGCACGTCGAAGCCGCCTTGGACGGCGATGTAGTTGCGGAAGCCCTGTTCCGGGAAGCCGAGTTCGAGCCGTTCGCCGGGTTGCATCAGGAACGCTTCCTGCCGCGCGATGCGGGTGCGTCCGTGTTCGCCGATGACGGTGATGTCGGTCGGGGCACCGGTGACGGCGAGCACGAGCGCGCGGTGGACGGTCAGGCGCAGTCCGCCGCCGGCGGTTTCGATCGCCGGCGTGCCTGCGGGGTTGCCGACGAGCGCGTTCGCCAGATGGAACGCGCCGGGATCGGCCGCGCCGGAACCGGTCACGCCCATCGTGGCCGCGCGTCGGCCGTCGTCCTCGAACGCGGCGAACATGCCCGGATCGTCGATCGTCAGGTCGGCGGCCATACTATCATCTAACGTTTCACAAATTGTTTCACGAGTTGGCGTTACGACGGTGGTCGTATTGCGCACCGGCTCGAAACGCACGGTGTCGCCGGGCTGGATGAGGGCGGGGGGTTCACGATGATCGTCCCACATGGGCACATCGGTCGTGCCGATGAGCTGCCATCCGCCGGAACTGGGGCGGGGATACACGCCGCTGAACGTGCCGGCGAGGCCGACCGCGCCGGCCGGCACGGCAAGGCGCGGGTTCGCGCGCCTCGGCACGTCGAAGATCGGGTCGCCGCCGGTCAGGTACGTGAATCCGGGCGCGAATCCGCCGAACGCGGCCGTCCACGCGTGCGACGAATGTCGGGCGACGATCTCCTGCGCGCTCACGCCAAGCAGGTCGGCGACCGCGTCCAGATCCTCGCCGTCATACGCCACCGGCACGGTCACCGTTTTCACGAGATGTTCGACATGTCCGGTCAGGTCCAGCCCGCGCAATGCCGCAGCCAGTTCGTCACGATCCGTGAACAGCGGGTCGAATCGTACGAGCACGGTCCGCGCGGCCGGCACCACTTCGGTCACACCGGCGAACGGATCATCCACGGCGGCAACCGCCACATGCGCTTCTCCGGCGACCACTCCCCCGTCAACCACGTTTCCGGCAGGCATGACCCCGGCGGCCGCACGCCGCGCCTCGATCGCGGCATACAGGGACATGGCCGCGTCCAAACCATCGAGTTCGACCAGCAGCGCAGCCCGGCTCATCGGCAGAAATCGCATCATCGTCACTCCGCAATCACTTCGCAATCACTTCGCGAACGCCCGCACGTCGAACCCGTCGGCGTCGAGCCGAGCGCGGATCGCACGGGCCATCGCGACGGCGCTCGGACTGTCGCCGTGCACGCACACCGAGTCGGCGGCGACCGGAATCACACTGCCATCGATCGCAACTACTTCGCCGGCCGACGCCATGCGAGAGACGCGCGCGGCGACCGCGTCCACGTCGCTGATCACCGCGCCGGGCTGCGTGCGCGGCACGAGCGTGCCGTCGGGCATGTACGCGCGGTCGGCGAACGCCTCGCGGAACACGCGCAGTCCGGCCGCGGCGGCGATCTCGCCGACCACGGAACCGGGCAGGGTGAGCAGACCAAGCGACGGATCGATCGCAACGATCGCATCCACCACGGCCCGCGCATGGCGTTCGTCGTGCACGATGCGGTTGTACAGCGCGCCGTGCGGCTTGACGTACGAAACGTGCGTGCCGACGCTGGCGGCGAGCCCTTCGAGCGCGGCGAGCTGGTACATGACGTCGGCCTTGAGATCGGCCGGCTGCTCGTCGACGAAGCGGCGGCCGAAGCCGGCCAGATCGTGGTAGGCGACGTGCGCGCCGACGCACACGCCGTTTTCCGCCGCGTTTGCGAGCGTTTTCAGGATGCCGGCCGGGTCGCCCGCGTGGAATCCGCAGGCGACGTTCGCGCTGGAGACCACGTCGAGCAGGGCGTGGTCGTCGCCGAGCGTCCACCGGCCGTAGCTTTCGCCCATGTCGCTGTTCAGATCGATGCGCATCGTTGGTTCGTCCTTTCGTCCCGGTCGCATGGACCGTTGTTTCACGTGTTGTTTCGCACTATTACGCCGATATGCTCACCGTGTTCACCGGTCATAGTCGGCGATGGCTTGCACTGCCCCTCGGTCACTTCGTGACAGCTCCCCTAGCAAGTCCCTTAGCAAGGGGAGCCAAGAAAAACTCACACCATGTACGTGCGGTCGGGCACGTCGCTGATGAACATGTGTCCCGGCGCGTGCGTGATCGCGAACGTCGGCTTGGAGGCCATGACCGCGGCCTGCGGGGTGACGCCGCACGCCCAGAACACGGGAACGTCGCCGTTCTCAAGTACCGGCGCGTCGCCGTAGTCGGGGCGCATGACGTCCGTGACGCCGATCGATTCGGGCGATCCGACGCACACCGGCGCGCCGTGCACGCTCGGATAGCGGGCGGAAATCCGCACCGCATCGGCCACCTGATCCGGCTGCACGCCGCGCATCGAGACGACCATGTTCGCGCTGAACCGGCCGGCCGGGCGGCACTTGATCGACGTGTCGTACATCGGCACGTTGCGTCCGGCAAGAATGTGGCGGACGGGAATGCCGGCTTCCATGAGCGGGAATTCGAACGTGAAGCTGCAGCCGATCAGGAACGTGACCAGATCGTCGTGCTTCGCCCAGACATCGGTGATGTCCGGCAGCGTGTCGACCAGCTTGCCGTTCTCCCACACGCGGTAGAGCGGAATGTCGGTGCGCACGTCGGACCCGGCGGCGATGGACGGGAACGGGGAGCCGGCGTCGAGCACGTCGAGAATCGGGCACGGCTTCGGGTTGCGCTGCGCGAACAGCAGGAAATCGTACGCGTACTCGCGCGGCAGGGCGATCATGTTCGCCTGCGCATAGCCCTTCGAGATACCGCACGTCGGCCGCACCACGCCGCCGCGAAACGCCTCGCGCGCGGCGGCAGGCGTCGTGTTCTCGTCCAATGCGTCGGCCGTTCCGTCCATCGTCATCGCCATTCCCCTCTCTGCACGCGCCGTCGCCATGCAAGCGGCGCCGGCACATCCTCACGTCGATCATCAACGCAACGACACGCTAGGCACCGCAGATTAAACCTCTATTACGCACTCGCGCCGCTCGTGTTAACACGACGGCAACACGACCGGCACTTCCCATTGTGTCGTCCACGTTACCGCCAGATATCGGGCTTTTCGCGCGGGCATAACACGCGGGGACTAGGTTGAAGAACCGTTGACCGTTACAGGAGTCACAGGAAAGGGAGCGTCATGACTGGAATCGTGTTGGGAATCGGCAATTCGTCGCTGCTGTTCGCACCCAAGGGCACCGCATTCGACCCGAACGAGACGATCGAACTCGTCGACCCGGAGGCGCCGCACGTGTCCGTGTTCGACCTGAGCGTGCTGCGCGGCGACGGCATCTTCGAGGCGACGACCGTGTGGAAGGGCTTCCCCGTCTCGCTCGAGAACCATCTGCGCCGCCTCGTCACGTCCGCGGCCATGACCGACCTGCCCGAGCCGAACGTGGACGCGTTCACCGCGGCCGTGCAGAAGGTCATCGACGCGTACGACGACCCGGAACCCGGCCCGATGCTGCGCATCCTCGTCTCGCGCGGCTTCGATCCGACCACCGGCGTGGGCGCGAACAAGAGCCATCTGCCGAGCGTGTGGATCTTCCTTGACGGCAAGGGCCTGCTGCACGAGCTGACCCCGCTGACCATGATCTCCCTGTCGCGCGGCTACGCGTCGGACGTGACCGCGAAGGCGCCGTGGCTGCTCAACGGCGCGAAGACGCTCAGCTACGCGATCAGCCAATCGGAGCACCGCCTGTGCGGCCGCCGCGGCATCGGCGACTCGATCCAGTACACCACCGACGGGTTCACGCTCGAATGCCCGAACTCGTCGATCGTGGCGCAGTACGGCGACACGTTCGTGACCCCCGACCCGCGCATCGGCATCCTCAATGGCACGTCGCAGCGCGAAATGTTCGCCTGGGCGCTGCAGGAGGGCAAGAAGACCGCATACAAGAAGCTGCCGCTGGCCGAACTGCGCGAGGCCGACGCGCTGTTCATGACGCACGGCGGCTGGGTGATCCCGGTGCGCGAGCTCGACGGCAAGGCGTACGCGGTGGACATGCCGATGGTCGAGGCCGTCAACGACGCGATGCACACCGGCCGCACACGCGAGCTGGCGCTGACGATCGGCCCGTCCGGCGACTACGAGTTCTGAGCACGCCCATCCGGCATCGATTGGAGCATCATCGTGACGCTGACTCAACCGTCGCAACCGTCCCAACCGTGCGTTTCCGGGCATGCGCCCGAACACGCGTATGTTCCCGACGAGGCGACCGTCGCCGAAATCGACCGCATCTTCCACGCGCTCGTCACCGAACGCAAGGCGCCCGCCTACGTCTACGGCGTCTTCGACCGCAACGGGCTGATCCTGTCCGGTCACGGCGGCTCGGCCGCGCGGCTCGACAGGCCGGACGAAACACTGGAATTGGACGAGCACACGCGCTTCCGCATCGCGTCCATGTCGAAAAGCTTCGCGGCCGCGGCCGTCATGCAGCTCGCCTGGCAGGGCAAGGTCGACCTGCACGCGCCCGCCGCGGACATCGTGCCGCAGCTGGCGAACGTCGTGCCGTACGACCGTGATTCGTTCCCGATCACCGTGCACGACCTGCTCGTGATGAGCTGCGGGCTGGCGACCGACGACGCGTGGGCCGACCGGCAGGAGTCGATCAGCCGCGCGGAACTGCAGGCATTGCTGTCGCAGCGGCTCAAGTCGATCTATTCGCCCGGCGAACGGTACGAGTATTCGAACATCGGCTATGCGGCGATCGGCGAGGTGATCCGCAACGCGAGCGGCATGGACGTGCCCGATTACGTGCGCACGCATCTGCTCGAACCGCTGGGGCTTTCGGAAACGACGTACGACTGGCGCGACGTGCCGGCCGACCGGCTGTGCCGCGGATACCATCTCGATCCAAACGGTGATGCGGGCGGCGGGACATGGGCGCCGGAAGCGTTCGCCGATCCGGGCGCGTTCAGCGTGATCGGCGGCGTGATCAGTTCCGTGCACGACGTGGCCGCATGGGATGCGTGGTTGGCGCGCGGATTCGAGCCGTCGCCGTGCAGCGCGAGCGGTTCCGGCGACGCCCGTTCCGCAGACGGTTCCGGCGCGAACGTCGCCGACGGCGCGGCCGCGGCCGACGCGCTCGGCGACGAGGTGCTGCCGCGGCGATACCGTCGGCTCATGCAGATGCCGCACACGCCGATGCCGCCCGTGCTGCGTTCCGGTTCGTCGCGCGGCTGGCTGACGCGGCGCGATTTCAACGAGATCGAAGCGTACGGCTACGGGCTGATCGTCAAGCACGACGAACGGTTCGGCGATATCGCCTACCATTCGGGCGGATACCCCGGGTACGGCTCGAACATGCGCTGGCACTTGGATTCCGGCCTTGGCGTGGTCGTGCTGGCCAACGGACGGTACGCGACACCGAGCGTGCTCGCGATCCGCGCGCTGTCGCTGATGCTGGAAGAAGCGTCGCGTTCCGGCGGCCCGGCGGCCGGCTGGAGCTTCCCGCTGTGGCCAGAGACGCGCGAGGCGCAGCGTCGGGTGAACGCGATGCTGGCTGGACTGAGCCAGGCGGGTGACGTTGCGGCGTTGCCGAACGCGATGACCTGCGCACAGTCGATCGCATCGCTCGCGGACCTGCTCGCCATGAACGTCACATTGGACTGGACGTATGGCGAGCGCGGCACGCAACTGGCGAAGCTGCTTGCGGTGACCGGCCTGCCGGTCGTCGGCGGCTCGGCTGCGTCGTCCGTCGCATCCGACGGGACAGCCGGCACCGCCAACGGCAGCGGCATCGTGACCGTCTCCGACGAGCACGCCGATTCGCCGGCGCAACTGTCGTGGACCGTCGCGTGCGCGCATCATCCGCTGCGCTGCACGATCCAGCTCAATTCGCTGGAACATCCGCAGGTGCAGACGCTCGAATTCGCGCGTGCCGACGCGCCGCGCACCGACGACATCGTCACCGTCACGCCGTCCACGCGCATCCTGGGCTGACGCGGGCAAGCCGGCGGCGGCGTGTCGCGGCGGAACGCTCGCGCCACCGCGGCACGCGCGTTCCGCACCGCATCCGCGCATCATGCAAAACGCAACAAACCGCGCATTACGCAACGAAAGGAAACACATGCCAACCGCATTGGTCATCGGACATTCCAAGAAGGCGAGCCTGCGCAGGCTCGGACCGTGGTTCAACGAGCAGGGACTCGACTACGAGGTGAAGTTCGGCGGCGACGGGCTGCCGGACTCGCTGGACGGCTACGCGGCGCTCGTCGTGCTCGGCGGCGCTCCCCTGCCGTACGAGGACGAGAAGTTCCCGTGGCTGCCGGCGACGCGCGCGCTGGCTCGCGAGGCGCTCGAGAAGCATGTTCCGATGCTAGGCATCTGCCTGGGCGGACAGCTGCTCGCCTACGTGGGCGGCGGCACGGTGGAGCATCGCAAGCTCAAGCCGGAGCACGGCATCACACCGATCACGCTGGACGCGGCCGCAGCCGACGACCCGCTGTTTTCGGTACTGCCCCCGACGTTCCCGATGGCGGAGAACCATGTGGACCACATCACGTCGCTGCCCGTCGAGGCGGTGCTGCTCGCCCATTCCGACCGCTCCCCCGTGCAGGGATTCCGGCTCGGGCCGAACGCGTGGGGCCTGCAGTTCCATCCGGAGGTGTCGGCCGCGAACTTCGCCGCATGGGATGACGACGACATCCGCGACGTGACGAACGACGGCTTCTCGTGGAACGAGCTGCTCGACCGCAACTCCCGCTACGACGCCGAGAACACGCGCCTGTCGGAGCTGTTCGCCCGCCGTTTCGCCGACATCGTGCTCGGTCGCTGAGTGCTCGGCCGCTGACGGAGGAGGCCCCCCCGCCCGGAGCTGTCTCCTCTCCGCTACCGTTCGATGTAGCGCCGCAGGGACGCGCCGAGGCGGCGCATGTCGGCGAGGACGTCGTCGCGCAGGCGGCCGTGGCGGGTCTTGTCCCAGTTGGCGAGGATCGCGTAGGCGACGGTGCGGCCGCTGGGCGCGTGTCGGGCGATGCCCACGTCGCAGCGCACGTCGGATTCGGTGCCGGTTTTGTGCCGGATCTGGAACGGGTCGCCGGCCTCCCAGTGGGCGAGCGGATCCACGTTGAACGCGCCGGACGCCATCGACGTGTCGGTGTCGGCGCCGAGCCAGCGCTCGATCTGCGCGGAGGCGGCCGGCGAGACGAGCGTGCCGGCGTTGAGCCGCATCATGTAGTCGCACAGTTCGCGCGCGCACCCGCACGACATGTCGTCCGGCCCGTTGGGACGCAGCTGCATGCGCACGTAGTCGAGCAGCGCGGAATGCTCGAAGCCTTGTTCTTTGGCGAATTCCTGCACGCGGTCGAGCCCGACGCGCTCGATGAGCAGGTTCGTGGCGTAGTTGTCGGAGAACGCGCCGATCAGGAAGCCGAGGTCGTGCACGGTGAGCGTTTTCTGGTCGAGCAGGTAGAGGATGCCCGAGTCCTCGCAGAAGTCGTCTGGCGACATGCGGTCGCGGTCGATGACCTCGTGCAGGCCGAGTTCGCCCGCTTCGATCGCGCGCATGACCTCCATGAGCAAAAACAGCTTGCCGATGCTCGCGGTTTTGAGCACCCGGTCCGGTGTGCGCTCGTACAGCAACTCCCCGCTCGCCGCGTCGCGGACCATCACCGACCAGTCCACGCGCGGGTCGAGGTCGGTTGGCCATGCGGTTCGATAGACATCGGCGGTTGCGTTATTCGTCATATTCCCGCTCATTCCATGCTCCTTTCGCATCACCGGCATTCTGCGCTGCCGGCATCGCCGTTGCCGTTCGCTTTCCGGATTCCGCGTTCCCGTTCCGAAGGACGAGGTCGAAATCCACCTCGAACAACCGGTGCCAGGGGAACCGGACGTTCCGTATCGCATACGGCAGATCCCGGGACAGATGCAGTCGATCATAGGCCTGCTGCAGCGATCGCCGCACGTATTCGCCCATTATGGGCTCGCATGATGTCACGTCACTGTAGTCGCCTCCGTGCCGTTCGGCCTCCCGTTCTGCAAGCCACCGGATTTCGGTTTGGTACAACAGGTCTTCAATGACGCGGCGGGCGAGATTGCGCCCGTCCGCCTTGACATGGGCGCCGTCGGCAATGATCGCCTGAGCCAACGCCGTTCCAAGCGTGTTGCCGTGTGTATTCCAACCGGCATAACTCGACAGTCGGGCCAATGAGCCCTGCGTGTCAAGGTCCCGCACCAGTTGTGGGTCGCCGCCGTTCGCGTATGCGGCGTCGCAGACGGCCACGGCGCGCCCATCCCGTTCGTATCGGGAAATGGCGTTTTCGAAAGCCGTAAGCTCCCGGTCATTATGTGGTTCCGACTCAGATGCCTCCCGCATGGTTGCGTTCGGGGAGTTGACCATGAGTTCGATGTCCGGCTCGTCGTCTTCGCACAGGAGTCCTCCGCAGGCCTGTATATGCGCGCGCAGGGTGTCCGCCATCGGCCGATCCTCATAGAGCGGAATGATCTGCGGCCCCCGCTTCGACGAGTAATGCGCGCGGATCAACGGCGTTCGCTGCCGCAGCGCGCATACGGCCCGCGACAGCAATGTCAGTCCGACCTCATCCGATCCGGGATAGGATGTCACGAGTCGCCGCCCGCGGGGCACCGATCCGAAACGCGTCTCAATCGCCGCGCGCAAACGACGTTGCGCGACCGCGGTGTATCCGTATGGGCTGGAATCGTCCTGTGGAAATACCAAGTAGTCGACGACACCGTCCTTCACCAGATCCAAACAGGCTTCGTTGACGGTCAGGTTGAGCGCCCTGCGATCCTCGTAGTCGCGGATGACGGATTCGGGAATGCGACCGGCCTCGAGCCGGTCCAGTTCGACCCGCCGGTCTTTGTCCAACCCGTTGCGACGGTTCATGTCGAGCAGGTAGGCACGGCGAAACAGGTCGGATCCGTATCGGGCGTAGTAGTTCGGTTCTTCGTCGTCGCTGTCGTAGGACGGGGCGCGCATGACGGTCGCCGACGCGAAGACCAGCAGATTGGGATTGATGCGTTTGAGCCGGCGCAAGACCGACAGCCGGCGTATCAGCGAGTCCAGTCCGATATGGTGTATGCGAGAGGGCACCAGCCCGCCGTATACGAGCATGTCGATCGAAACGACCGCGACATCACAGTTCGCGGCCTGTTCGAGCAACAGCGATTCGATCCGTTCCGCGTCGGCCGGGGTTTTCTTGCTGCCGAGCATGGATGCGCTCGGCCCGACAAGATCAATGCCGCCGGACCGTGCGATCATCTCCGGATATCGCGCGTTGCAGGGGCGCTCGTCCAACGGCAGCAGGAACACGCACGTCACCATCCGCTCCTCTCCGTCGCCACCGATATGTCGCCATCCGTTATTCGATATCCGATCAGCCTTATTCAAGCACGGTCGGCAGCGTGCCGGAACCGTCCGGAATGGGGATGGATGCCAGCAATCGCTGGGTATAGCGGTTCTTGGGATGGTTCCAGACCTCTTCGGTCTCGCCCTCCTCCACAATGCGACCCTCATGCATGACGTACAGGCGGTCGACGATCAGCCGCACCACCGACAGATCATGGCTGATGAACAGCATGGCGGCGCCCGATTCACGAGTGACCTTCTTCATCAGCATGGCCACTTTTGACTGCAATGACGCGTCGAGCGAGGCGATCGGCTCGTCGCCGATGAGCAGGGACGGTCCTGTGGCCATGGCGCGCGCGATGGCGATGCGCTGACGCTGTCCGCCGCTGAACTGGCGAGGATACAGGTTGGCCGATTCGCGGGGCAGCTCGACCAGATCCAGCAGTTCGTCGACGCTTGGGGCCGTGCCTTCGTTGATGGCCCGCGCGTCTTCGAGCTGCGCCTTGATCTTGCGTCGGGGGTTGAGCGACGCATACGGGTTTTGGAACACCATCTGGATGCGTTGCAGCGTTTTCGGCCTTTTGCGGAATCCAAGCGGGTCGACGGCCACGCCCTCATAACGCACCTCCCCGTCGGTGACTGGCACGAGTCCGCAGATCGCCTTCGCCGTGGTGGATTTGCCGCATCCGGATTCGCCGACAAGGCCCACGACTTCGCCCGGATGAACCGACATGTTGATGCCGTGCAGTGCGGTCGAGGTGACGCCGGCCGTGCGGTACTGGACGGTCACGTTGTTGAGGATGAGTCCTTCGCCCTTCCTCGTGTTCTGCGACGTTGCCGTTGCGTTCTGCGATGTCGTGTCGACCATCATGCGCCTCGTTTCATCATGTTCATCGGCAGCGCGTCGATGAGGCTCTTCGTGTACGGGTTCTTCGGATCGGTGATGATGTCGTGCCGCGTGCCGTATTCGACGATCTCGCCTGCCTTCATGACGGCGATGTTGTCCGCCAGCGCCGACATGACGCCGAGATCATGGGTGACGAGAATGAGCGTCAGTCCGAATTTGTCGCACAGTTCGCGCAGCAGGTGAAGGATTTCGGCCTGCACGGTCACGTCAAGCGCCGTGGTCGGTTCGTCGGCGATCAGTATGGTCGGATCGCAGGCCATGGCCATGGCGATGGCGATGCGCTGGAGCTGGCCGCCGCTGAACTGGTGAGGATATTTCTTCAGCGCACCCACCGGGTCGGGAATGTGCACCATGGCAAGCAGGTGTTCGGCTTTGGCTATCGCATCCTTTTTCGACAGGCCCAGATGGTGGCGCATGTGATCGGTCATCTGGCCTTGGATGGAGATCATCGGATGCAGGCTGGCCGTCGGATCCTGAAATACGAGGGCGATTTCGCGGCCACGGATGCCGTTGATGCTGTGCTCGGACAGATCCAGCAGATTACGGCCCTTGTACATGATGCGGCCGGTCACCTTGGCGTCGTCGGGGAACAGTTTGAGCACCGACAGGCTCGTCAGCGACTTGCCGGAGCCGGATTCGCCGGCAAGTCCGGTCACCTTGCCCGGTTCGACGTGCAGGCACACCTTGTTGAGCAGGTGCTTGCCGTTGAGCGTCATGTCAAGGTTTTCGATGTCCAGTCCGTACGCTCCGGCTTCCACGCTGGAGGAACCGTCTGCCAGCGCGGGGCCGGCGTTGCTGCCGGTATTCATGGCTTTGTTGTTCATGACCATTACGATTGCCGTCCTTTACGCGTGGGAGGTGACGTTCTGCAGATCGAGGGAGTCCTGCAGCGCGTCGCCGATGAAGTTCACGCTGATCACCAGCGTGAGGATCGCAAGTCCGGGGAACAGCGCCACCCACCATGCGGAGAAGTTGCCCATGCCGTTCTGCACCATCGTGCCCCAATCCGGGTCGGGCGGCAGCACGCCGAGGCCGAGGAAGGACAGGTTGGACAGCATCAGCACGGCTCCGCCGAAATCGGTGAACAGCAGCACGAGCATGGACGTGAGCACGTTGGGCAGCACGTCGACGATCAGGGACGAGAGCACGCCGCGGCCGATCAGCCGGCCCGCGATCACGAATTCGCTGGATTTGAGCGTCAGGACCATGGAACGCACGATTCTCGCGTAGGACGGCCAGCTGACGACCAGCAGCGCGATGACCGCGTTTTTCAGTCCAGGTCCAAGCGTCGCAGAAATGATCATGGCGAGGATGATGGACGGGAAGGCGAACATGATGTCGGTCAGACGCATGATGATCTCGTCGAACACCTTGCCCAGATAGCCGGCGAGCGCGCCGATGAACGAGCCGACGCACACCGAGACGACGACGATGAACACGGAGATCGGAATGGTGACCCGGGCACTGGCGATGACGCGGGAGAACACGTCGCGACCGACCTGATCGGTGCCGAACCAGTTGGTGGCGTTGGGCGCCTGCAGACGGTCGAATTCCTGCGCCAACGGATCGTACGGCTCGACCAGCGGGCCGAATATCGCCATAAGAATCCAGAACGCCACGAAGATGACGCCGATGATGCCGAGCGGGGTCCTCAACGATTTCAGAAAACCGTTGTCACGCAGGCGACGGCGCAGCCCCGCGAACGGCATGAGGCCGGATACAGGCTGTTCACTCATTGGACCCTCACTCTCGGATCAAGGATGCCGCACAGAATGTCGACGAAGAAGTTGATGAAAATGTAGATGACGCCTACCAGCAGGCCGGATCCCATGATGCCGTTGAGGTCCAGGGACGTTGCCGCGTTGTAGGCGTATTCGCCGATGCCGTGCCAGGAGAACACGGTTTCGGTGAGCACCGCGCCGGACAGCAGGGCTCCGAAGGTTAGGCCGGTCATGTTGAGGATCGGCAGGGACGCGCCGCGGAACACGTAGCGGATCGTCACCGTGCGTGACGGCAGGCCCTTGGCCCTTGCGCCGAGCGTGTAGTCGGACTGTTCGGCTTCGATCGCGGACTGGCGGCAGAAGCGGATCAGCGAACCGAGATTGAGGAACGTGAGCGTCAGGGCGGGCAGCATGATGTGCGACAGCGCGTTCGTGAATGCGACCGGATCGTCGTTGAGCAGACTGTCGACGAGGTACATGCCGGTGACAGTGGGCGGCGGCACCAGCGAGGAGTCGAGCCGTCCGCCGCCGGAGAACCAGTGCAGGCGGAAGAAGAAGATGTAGAACGCGAGCATGGCCACCCAGAATCCCGGCATGGAGATGCTGAACAGGCTGAACACCTGAATGATCTTGTCAAGCAGGGTTTTCTTGTGGATGGCGGCGAGCAGGCCGAGGAACATGCTGATGAGCACGGTCAGCACGAACACGATGATCGATAGTTCCAGCGTTGCCGGGAACGCGCGGGCCAGATCGCGGGATACCGGATTGGTGGTCAGCGACGACGTGCCCAGATCGCCGTGCAACAGGTTGCGGAAGTAGATGAAATAGCGCACGCGCAGCGGCTGGTCCAAACCCATGCGGTGCCGGATCGCCGCGACGATTTCGGGATTGCTTTTGGCCACTTTGTCGCTGATGAGCGCCGCGGCGGGGTCAGCCGGCACCACGTTCGTCAGGAAGAAGGTGATGGTGCCCACGCCCCATACCAGAAGGACGCAGACAAAGAAACGCCTGATAATGTACCGGGCCAGCGGATGCCGGCGCTTGGGCGCGGTGTCCGCTCCCGCCTTGCGTGCCGTCGCGGCGCCGTCTTCCGGGCTCTGCGCCGCCGGCTCGGCGGATTCGGCCGTGTTCGTCATGATGATGACCTGTGCTTTCGTGATATGCGACGTGACTGTCCGGCACGGAAACGTCCCCGTGCCGGACAGTCAGTCACGTTGAATGACATGGACTCAGGCGGAGACCGCCGCGTAGTCGATGCCCCAGATGCCGTTGTTGGTGACGTTCTTGAGCGACGACTTGATCATCACGAAGCTGGACGGCTGGTACAGCGGAATGTACGGCCCCACCTCATCGAGCTTGTGCTGGAGGTCTTCGTACGCCTTGATGCGGGAGTCCTCGTCCTTCGCGTTTTCGGCGGCTTCGGCGTACGGCTTGATGGCGTCCGCCGTGTCGCTCTTGCCGTACGACCAGCCCTTCGTCTCCCCGTCCTTGGCCGGGTCGGCGGGCAGGAAGCTCACGTAGTTGGCGGGATCAGGGTAGTCGGCGCCCCAGTTCGAAATGGAGATCTGCGTCTTGTTTTCGCGGGACTGGGACAGTCGGTTGGCCGGAGTCTGCGGGTCGAGCTTGATGTTGATGCCGACCTTCTTGACGTCGGACTGGACCAGCTGGGCCACTTCGGACAGGTGCGCGGTCTCGTCCGAGTAAATCAGCTTGACTTCGGAGCCGTCATAGCCGGACTTGGCCAGATATTCCTTCGCCTTGGCGGGATCGTACGTCAGGTTCGGATCGGACTTGATGGCGCCCGAAATCGAGAACGGGATCAGGCCGGCCGGGCGCTGCGTGTCGGGGCCGATGAGTTCAAGGATCTTGTCGTAGTCGATGGCATGCTTCATCGCGGAGACGAAGTCCGTGTTGGCCGCGATGCCGGCGTTCGGGGCATAGGTGTTGAACGACAGGAACCAAGTGGACAGGGACATGCCCGACACCTTGGCGAACGAGTTGGAGTCCATCTTCGAGGATTCGTCCTGGCTGATGTTTTCGGCGATATCCGCGTTGCCGCCTTCCAGGTTCATCTTCTGCGAGGTCGCGGCGACGTTGTTGAGCACGATGCGGTCGTAGTACGGCTTGTCGCCCGTGTAATACGGGTTGCGCTTAAGGATGATCGACGAATCGGTGGCGACCTTGTCGTACATGTACGGGCCGGAGCCGACCGAATTGTCGGTCAGGTACTTCTCCGCGCCGTCTTCGGGGCTGAGCTTGCCGCCGTTCTTCTCCACGACGCTCTTTTCGACGATGGACAGCGGAGGCGCGACCAGAATGGACGGCATCTGCGGCATGGACGACTTCGCGGTCAAGGTCAGCGACTTGTCGTCGACCTTCTTGACGGTGATGCCGTCAAGCAGGTACGACGGATTACCCTTGATGGCCTGCAGACGCTGGTAAGAGTAGACGATGTCGTCCACAGTCACCGTCTTGCCGTCGGAGAACTTGTGTTCGCCGTTCATCGTCAGCGTCAGCACCGTGTTGTCGTCGTTCATCTTGTACGTCGTCACGGACGGTTCGATCTTCGTCAGATCGGAGCCCTTGTAGGTCAGCGCCGTCTCGTATACGCTGTGGTTCACCTCGTATCCGGTCGCCTCGAACGCGCGCTGCGGATCCATGCTGCTCAACGCGAACGTCTGGTCGATGGTCAGGGTTTTGCTCGCCCCTCCCTTGGCGCTGTTGCCTCCGTTGCCGCACGCTCCCAGCGATACGCAACACATCACAGAAACCGCCAATGCGCACAGCCGGCGCATTCGAGAACCTCCGAACATGGCTTCCTCTCTTTCATCCGTACATTGCGGGGATGCCGACCATCATGCTCACCGAACGTGTTCCCTCCGTTTCCTCGACGGACCGGGTTTGTTTCCGGCACACGGAAAACGGAGACAGAAATTACCGTGAAGACACCGGTCATTTACACGCAGGCAACGCACGCCCCCGCACACGACGCATGTAACGGAAACGGACCGGCCGCGTTGACAATGGGTGCGTATCATGGGCCGCGTCGCACGCCGGAATCGCCGGCGTCACGCGGAATGTCCGATGTATAAGGAGTGGGAACGTGGCGGATACGTTGCATCGAGAGGAAACATCGCTGATCGGCCATGCCGAACTGCAGGAGCTGCTGGACAAGGCGCTCGCTGACTACGGCGTGCCGGGCGCGCAGGTCGGCGTCGTCGCGCCGGCCGGCGGCAACGTCGCGGCCAGCGACGGCAGGCTTGCGGCCGACACGGTCTGGTCGGGCATCGTCAACAAGACGACCGGCTATCCTGTGCAGCAGGACACGCTGTTCCAGATCGGCTCGATCAGCAAGATCTGGACGACCGCGCTCGCCATGCAGCTCGTCGACGAGGGCAAGCTCAGCCTGGACACGCGCGTCAAGGACGTGTTGCCGGACTTCCGCATCATCAACTCGCCGGAGATCACGTACGGCTGCACGATCCGCCATCTCATGTGCCATATCAACGGCATCGAGGGCGATGCGTTCCCCTCGACGCTCGGCCGCGGCGACGACTGCGTCGCCAAGTACGTCGACTATATCGGCAAGTTCCCGGCGCGCACGCCGCTCGGCGGGCCGCTGAGCTATTCGAACGGCGCGTTCGTGGTGCTCGGTCGCGTGGTCGAGGTGCTGCGCGGCATGACGTGGGACGCCGCGCTGCGCAAGTATCTAGCGGAACCGTGCGGTTTCGACCATGTGTGGACGCTGCCGGAGGATGTGCTGCGCTATTCGAGCGCGCTCGGCCACTACCGTGCCGTCGCGAACGACCAGCAGGTGTTTCCGGCTCCGGTCGAGCCGACGACCGTCTGGCAGCTGCCGCGCAGCAGCGGCCCGTGCGGTCAGGTGTCCGCGTCGATCGGCGACCTGCTCGGCTTTGCGACGCTGTTCCTCAACGGCGGCGTCGCGCCGAACGGCAAGCGTGTGCTGTCCGCGCGTTCGGTCGAGCGGATGACCACGCAGCAGGTGAGTCTCAAGGATCAGGGCATCGAGAACATCGGCTGGGCGCTCGGCTGGCAGCTGCCGAACTGGGGCGACGAGCCGGCGTTCGGCCACGGCGGCGCCACCGAAGGCCAGCGCGCGAACATCGTGATCTTCCCGAACCGGCGCATCGTCATCGCCACGCTCACCAACGCGGATGCGGGGTCGCAGATGGCCGCGCACATCGCCCGCGCGATCGCCGGACGTGCCGGCATCGCCGCGCCGCCTGAGATCACGCTGTCCGACCGTCGGCTCACGGCCGAGGAGATCGCGAACATCGTCGGCGTGTACGAACGGCACGAGGAGCATCAGGAATACCGCGAGGGCGGCCCGACCGGCGTGCTCGGCATCTACGCTCCCGACCCGGACGACGGCCCGTACGGCGTCGAGCTCACGCTCCCGCTGCACGCGACCGAGCAGGGCTACTACGCGGTGCAGCGTCCCGACCAGCGCACGCCCACGGAAATCGCGTTCGTGCGCGCCGCCGACGGCCGGCGGTATGTCGCGTCCGGCCATCGCGTCACGCCGAAGGTCGCGTGACACCCGTTATCGATACAGGTACGGCGCCCGCTCGCGCAGACGACCGGCGAGCGCGAGCGAGGCGAGGCGGACGGCGCCGTCGAGCGGGGCGCCCTGCGCCGGCAGAACGTCGATATCCGGGCCGAGGGCGAGCATGCGGTTGAGGAAGCTTGCGCGGACTAGCTCGCAGCGTTCGAGGATGGAGCCGGTGTAGGCGACGCGTTTGGGCAGGCCGGAGGCGAGCGCCGCGACGGCGGTGGCGGCGAGCTCGTCGCCGGCCTGCCGCGCGATGGAGAGCGCCGCGGGATCGCCGTCGGCCGCGCAGGCCATGACGTCGGGCGTGAACGAGGCGAGAACGCCGGCGCGGTCGTCGCGCGTGTACAGCTGCTTCGGCCAGGCTTCCGGCTTGCCGAACCGTGCGACCGCGCGTTCCAGCAGGGCTTGCGACGGGTTGCCGGTCCTGCCGCAGTAGGCGTCGAGCGCGCTTTGCAGGCCGCGCATGCCGATCCATGCGCCGCCGCCGTGGTCGCCGAGCAGGTGTCCCCAGCCGTCGACGCGGACGAAGATGTCCCGATGGTCGGTGCCGAAGCCGATCACGCCGGTCCCGGCGGCGATCACGGCTCCGGCCCGCCCGGCGAGCGCGCCGAGATGCGCGGTGATCGCGTCGGCCGCGACGGCGACGTACGCGCAGCCGAACAAACGCGTCACCTCGCGGCACAGGCCGTGCGGATCGTCGGCGAGCGTGGCCAGTCCGGTCATGCCGACGCCGACGGCCGCGACTTCGGCGTCGGGCATCGCGCGCCGCAGGTCGTCGCGCAGCGCGCGCAACGCGTCGGCGATCCGCACGCCGCCCGCGCCGACCGCGGCCCGTGGGCCTTCCGCGGTGAACACGGGCCTGAGTACAGGTCGCAATGGGGCGTTCTCGTCGACCTGCACCGCGGCCAGCCGCGATCCCGATCCGCCGATGTCGATGCCGACCACGACGCGCGGCCGGACGGGGCGCTCCCCCGCCGTCGCGCCATCATGCGCCGCGTCTTCACGTACCGCGCCGTCATATATCGCGCCGTCATGTACCGCGCCGTCGTCCAACACGTTCGTCATATCAGCCCCCTACGCCACTGCACATTCCGTCAAACCTGTTCGCCAGAACGGGTTCCGCCGCATACACGCCATCGAAGCACGTTCCGCCGGAAAACCGCCCCCGTTGTATCAGGCGCGCGTTCCGGCGACGTTTCCGGCGACGTTTCGTTACGTCGGGATAACCGGCGGCGACGATGATTGCCGACAGACGGCCGTCGCGATGCGCACGAACCGCGCAACGCGACGGCCACGAGAACAGCGAAGGGAAACTCCATGACAGCTGCAGACCACCGGGAGGCCATTGACCGGATACTGGAGACGTTGACCGCGAGCCGCGAACTGGCGGACGACGATCACGAGTCGGTGAGCGCATGCGCGGTGCGCATTGCACACGACGGCGAGACGATCTACGCGCGCGACGCCGGGTTCACCGCGTTCGACAATTACAGCGCGAAACAATACGGCGGCAGCGCGCCGCACGCGATCGGCACGGACACGCGCTTCGATCTGGCGTCGCTGACCAAGTGCTTCGTGGCGCTCACGCTGCTCAGGGAATGCGACGACCACAACGTTCCGCTCGACGCACCGCTCGACGTCTCCCCCGAGAATCCGGAGGCGACGATCCGGCAGACGCTGTCGCACACCGCCGGTTTCCCGGCCGTCTGGGACGACGCGCACGACCCCGATTCCGGCCTGCTCGACCTGCCGCTCGACGCGCGCTGGGAGCGGTTCCGGCGCATCCGGCCGACGGCGCGCCCCGGCGAACGGTTCGAATACTCGGACGTCACGCTGATTTTCGCCGGTCTGCTTGCCGAGAAGCTCGCCGGCATGCCGCTCGCCGACGCGGTGCATCGTGACGTGTGCGCGCCGTGGGGGCTGGAGCACACCGGATTCGGCCCGTTGCCGCACGGCGTGGCCGCGCAGACCGAGTTCGACGCGGTGTGGCGGCATCGCATTCTGGACGGCGAGGTGCATGACGAGACAAGCTTCGCGCTGGGCGGCGCGGTCGGCAACGCCGGCCTGTTCGCGACCGCGGACGACGTGCTGCGTTTCGCGGAGGGGCTGCGTGTCGCCCGCGGGCGCGACGACGATCCGATGCATGCGGCGACGCTGGCGCTCACGACGCCGATTCCCCGCCTGCTGCCCGGCATGGCGCACGGCACGGCGCTGGGCGTGCAGATCGCCGATCACGAGTGGATGACCGAGCTTGCCGGCCCAGAGTCGTTCGGGCACACCGGATACACGGGAACGTGCTTCATGGTCGATCCGGACCACGCGCTGAGCGTCGTGATCCTGACGAACAGCGTGCATCCGCGCAGGCTGCGCGTGAAGACGTATCCGATGCGCCGTTCCATTATCCGGGAAGCGTACGCGATGATCGACGGCAACTGACCGCAACGGCGACGGCCCGCCCGTCGCGGCGCATTCCGCGTCACAGCAGCCTGTCGCACGACGCAAATCGTTGCCGTTCCGCCGTTTTGCCACGGTATTCGCAGTCCGTCGTTCCCGCGCGCACCGGCCTTCGATCCCACGTTCCGGACGAATCTCGAAATATAACCATAATATTCGGCGAACTTCCGTGAAACACTCCGGGTGAATGGTGAGGGCCATAACCATCCGCAGAGGAAGGGAAGATCATGAAGCACAGGTTATTGACCAAGATCGGCGCGGCCGTGGCGGCCGTGGCCACGATGTTCGCGGTCGCGCCCGGCGCGGCGATCGCGGCCGACTCGGATTCCGGTTCGACGCTGCGCGTGGCCGGCGGCACGAACTACGACACGTTCAACCCGTTCAACGCGACGATGGCCTCCACCACCGACGTGCTCACGCTCGTCTACGACAGCCTCGTCGAGAACGCGGCGAAGGACAACTCGGACGCGCCGGGCCTCGCCAAGTCGTGGAAGGTCTCCGACGACAAGCTGACGTGGACGTACACGATGCAGTCCGGCGCCGAATGGTCGGACGGCGAGCCCATCACCGCCGACGACGCGTTGTGGACGTACGAGTCCATCATGAAGAACCCCGACCTGCAGACCGCGTTCGGCTCGAACGTGGAGAGCATCGCCTCCGTGAAGGCCCCCGACAAGAACACCTTCGAAATCACCATGAAGGAGCCGCAGGCCCAGAACCCGGGCAACGTGTGGATCCTGCCGAAGCACGTGTGGGAGAAGCAGAACGCGGCCAAGTACGCGAACGACAAGGACGTGGTCGGCTCCGGCCCGTTCACGCTCAAGTCGTACGACAAGAACTCCGGCGTCGAACTCGTCAAGAACCAGAAGTTCTGGCGCGGCGCCGACAAGGTCGGCTTCGACCGCATCCTGTTCATCCCGTACAAGAACACCGACGCTTCCGTGCAGGCGCTCAAGAACGGCGAGATCGACTACGTCAGCGGACTGACCGCGGCCCAGTTCAACTCGCTGAAGAACGACCCGAACATCACCACGTACGCGGCCAACAACCGCCGCTACTACTCGATGGCCATCAACCCGGGCGCCAAGGACATCAACGGCAAGGACATGGGCGACGGCAACGCCGTGCTGCACGACAAGAAGGTGCGCCAGGCGATCGTCATGGCCATCGACAACAAGACGCTGATCGAGAAGGCGTTCGGCGGCTACGGCCAGGAGGCCACCGGCGAGGTGCCGGCCGTCTACCCGCTCTACCACTGGGACGCCTCCGAATCCGACCTGACGCTCGCCTACAACCCGGACAAGGCCAAGCAGCTGCTTGACGAGGCCGGTCTCAAGATGGGCTCCGACGGCTACCGCACCGACAAGGAAGGCAAGCCGCTCGAGCTACGCCTGCTCGTGGGCGCCGAATACCCGAACTGGGTGCAGATGGCCACCTACATCAAGCCGTGGCTCAAGGAAGTCGGCCTGAACGTCAAGGTGATCACCGAATCCTACTCGCAGGTCTCCGACGCCTCCTCCGTGGCCAAGTACGACATGTACTTCACTGGCTGGGGCATCGGCGCCGACCCGGATTGGCAGATGTCCATCAACCGCTGTTCCTCCCGCCCGAACGCCGACGGCTCCGGCCAGCTGTCCGAAAGCAACTGGTGCGATCCCGAGTTCGACAAGCTCTATGACCAGCAGCACGTCGAAATGGATCAGACCAAGCGTTCCGAGATCCTCAAGAAGATGCAGCAGATGATCTACGACGCGGCCGTCAACGACGTCATCACCTACCAGCAGGCGCTTGTCGCCTACCGCAAGGACAAGGTGACCGGCTGGGTCGCGCAGCCCACCGACGGCGGCATCTACACGCAGCAGAACGGCTACTGGGGCTACATGGGCGCCAAGCCCGTCGCCTCCGCCTCCGGTTCGTCCGCGTCCGCTTCGGGCGTCTCGCCCGCAGTGTGGGCCGGAATTGGAATCGTAATCGTCGTCGTAATCGTTGGCGGCGTATTCTTCGCCAAGAAGAAGCACGCGAACGCCGACGACGAGGAGTAACGGCAGCAGGTCGCGACGCGCGGTTCGCCGCGCGCGACTCGATCGGCCGGCCCGTCGTCGAACCAGCACGGTTCGGCGGCGGGCCGGCCATTGCGTGCATAACGGCCGGTTGTGCGGCCAGAGCGCCTCCGGTGCGAGCCGGCGGCGGAAAGGAAGGTCATGAGCGAGACGATTCCCGCATCAGGCGCGGTTCCGGCGCCTCCCGCGGACGCGATGTCCGCCGACGAACGCGCGGCCGAAGAGCGCGACGCCCGCGGTGGCGCGGCCGGCTGGGGCAAATACATTCTCACCAAGGCCGGCGGCGCCCTGTGCAGTCTGGTCATGGTCATCGTCCTGGGCTTTTTCGCGTTCAGGATCCTGCCGGGCGACCCGGCCAAGTCGATCACCAGCGGACGTCAGGTCACGCCCGCGCAGCTTGAGGCGATCCGACACCAGTACGGTCTGGACCAGCCGCTGATCGTGCAGTTCTGGAAATACCTGACCGACATGCTGCACGGCGATCTCGGCACGTCGTACGTCTACCACGAGCCGGTCACACGGCTGATCGGCGAGCGCGTCGGGCCGACGATCCTGCTCACCGGCAGCGCCGCGCTGCTGTCGCTGCTGATCGGACTGTGGCTGGGACAGCGCGCCGCATGGCGGCGCAACACGACGTTCGACCGCGTGCACACGGGCATCGCGCTGATCTTCTGGTCGGTGCCGACGTTCTGGTTCGGCCTGCTGCTCATCTTCCTGTTCAGCGGCACGCTGCACCTGCTGCCGTCCGGCGGCATGATGACGGCCGGCACGTCGTACGCCGGCCTCGCGCTCGTCGTCGACGTGGTGCGCCATCTCGTGCTGCCCGTGATTTCGATGACGGCCGTCTCGTACGCGCAGTACCTGGTCATCATGCGCTCGTCGCTGCTTGAGGAGATGAACGGCGACTACCTGACCGTCGCGCGCGCCAAGGGCCTCAAGGAGGACGACGTGCGCCGCCGTCATGCGGTGCCGAACGCACTGCTGCCGACCATCACGATGATCTTCATGACGCTCGGCGGCCTGATCGGCGGCGCGGTGACCGTCGAAACCGTGTTCTCGTGGCCGGGCCTCGGCTATCTGACCTATCAGGCGCTGTCCGCGCCGGACTTTCCCGTGCTGCAGGGCACGTTCGTCGTGTTCTCCGGCATCGTGATCATCATGAACTTTCTGGCGGAAATCGTCTACCGCATCATCGACCCGAGGCTGAGGAAATAATGACCGCTGACACCACAAACGCAACCGCAACACCAACGGCCTCCCCGACCGCCGGCCGCGCCAAGCCGAGCGCGGCCGAAATCCGCCGCCGCCGCATCCGCCGCCAGCTCGCGCAGGGCTGGAAGGCGTTCTCCGCGAACACGCCGGGCCTGATCGGGCTCATCGTCCTGCTCGTCGTCATCGCCATCGCGATCCTCGCACCGGTGCTCGTTCCCTCAAGCACGCTCGACGTGACCAAAGTCACCGCGAAGGCGTTCGAAGCGCCGTCGTCGCACGCCCTGCTCGGCACCGACTACACGGGCCGCTCCCTGCTCGGCATGCTCGTGTGGGGCGCCCGCGCCTCGCTGACCGTCGGTTTCACCGCGACGATCATGTCGACCGTCATCGGCACGCTCATCGGCATGGCCGCCGGCCACTTCCACGGCGTCACGCAGGCCGTGCTCATGCGCGTCATCGACTTTTTCCTCGTCGTCCCGTCGCTGGTGCTGGCCATCACGCTCAGCTCGATCGTGGGCGCGAGCCTGCTGACCATCATCATTTCGATCGGCGTGACCAGCTGGGCGGGCACCGCCCGACTCGTGCGCAGCGAGACGCTCACCATCGAGGCGCGCCCGTACATCGAACGCGCGTGGGCGCTCGGCGCGTCCGACTGGCACATCATCGTCAAGCACGTCCTGCCGGCCGTCATGCCGATCGTGCTGTCGAACACGACGCTGGCCGTCGGCTCGTCGATCATCGCCGAATCCACGATGGCCTTCCTCGGCCTCGGCGACCCGATGGTCATCTCGTGGGGCTCGATCCTCAAATCGGCCATGGACACCGGCGCCGCCACCGCGGGCTACTGGTGGTACGTGATCCCGCCGGGCATCGCCATCGTCATCGTCGTCCTTGCGTTCACGCTGGTTGGCCGCGCGCTCGAAGCCGTGGTCAACCCGACCCTTCGCGAAAGGTAGCACATGAGCAACACCACTCCCTGCCTGGAGTTCGACCACGTTTCCATCTCGTACACGCGCCGTCTCGGCGACGGCAAGCGCAGCACGTTCAAGGCCGTCAAGGACGTGACGTTCTCGCTCGACAAGGGCGGCACGCTCGGCATCGCCGGCGAATCCGGCTCGGGCAAGTCCACGCTGGCGATGGCCTCGCTGCGCCTGCTGCCGAAAAACGCCAAGGTCGAAGGCACCATCCGCATCAACGGCACCGACGTCAACGAGCTGAGCTGGGGCAAGCTGCGCGCGCTGCGCTGGACCGAGGAGTCCATCGTCTTCCAGGGCGCGATGAGCTCGCTCAACCCCGTGCAGAAGGTGCGCGAGCAGATCGACGAGGCGCTGCGCATCCACGTCAAGCAAAAGCCGCAGTACGCGTCCGAATCGGCGCGCGCCAAGCGCATCAACGAGCTGCTGGCCGACGTGGACCTGCCCGTCTCCAAGGGCGACTCCTATCCGCACCAGCTCTCCGGCGGCCAGCGCCAGCGCGTCATGATCGCCATGGCGCTGGCGTGCGACCCGGAGATCATCATCGCCGACGAGCCTACCACCGCGCTCGACGTGATCGTGCAGGCGCAGATCCTGAACCTGCTCAAGCGTCTCGTCGCCCAGCACGGGCTCACGCTCGTCGTGATCACGCACGACCTGTCGGTGCTGGCCGACACCTGCGAGCGGATCATGGTCATGAAGTCCGGCGAGATCGTCGAAACCGGCGAATCCGCGAACGTGATGACCCGGCCGAAGCACCCGTACACGAAGAAGCTCGCCTCCGCGTTCCCGACGATCGGCGACTGGTCGTCGCGTCTGAAACTGCCCGACTACACGGCGCCGGACGCGCCGGGCGACCAAGGCCGCACGTCGCGCGAGCTGGCGGCCGACGGCACGCCGCTCGCCGAATTGACGTCCGAAGGTGACGCGAAGGACGCGCCGATCTTCCAGATGCAGCACGTGCGCGTCGACTTCGGTTCGAAGTCGTCGGTCGTGCATGCCGTGGACGACGTGACCATGGACGTCTACCCGCACGAGATCATCGCGCTCGTCGGCCAGTCCGGCTCCGGCAAGTCGACGATGGCGCGCACGCTGCTCGGCCTGCAGAAGCCGACCGGCGGCGACGTGAAGTACGAGGGCGCGATCTTCCCGCGGCACAAGGAGCTCAAGGAGTTCCGCGAACACGTCCAGTTCGTGCTGCAGGACCCGTCCGGCGCGCTCAACCCGAAGCAGACCGTCTACGAGCTCGTCGCGGAGGGGCCGCGCATCTTCCGCATGGACGACGAGGAGAACATCGTCTATCAGGCGCTCGAGGAGGCCGGCCTCTCCCCCGCGTCCGACTACGTGGACGTGCTGCCGCAGGAATTGTCCGGCGGCCAGCGCCAGCGCGTGGTCATCGCCGGCGCGCTCGCCCTGCACCCCAAGTACCTGATCGCCGACGAACCGGTCGCCAGTCTCGACGCGTCCGCGCGAGCCGGCATTCTCGCCCTGTTCCTGCGCTTCAAGCACGAGCTGGGCATGGGTTCGTTCATCATCACGCACGATCTGGGTCTGGCGTGGAACATCGCCGACCGCGTGGCCGTGATGTATCAGGGCAAGATCGTCGAGGACGGTCCGGCCGAGCAGGTGCTGCTGCACCCGCAGCACCCGTATACGAGGAAGCTGCTGAGCGTGGTGCCGTCGCACATCGCCGAGGAAGGCATCGAAGAGGCGGAGGCCGCGGAGACGGCCACCGTTCCGGGCGCTGCCGATGCGCCGGCCAAGGTCGCTGCCGGGACCGCCGACCATGCGTGAGCGCGACGGAGAGTCCGGCTCCGGCGATCTGGCAGCGTTGCGTCCCGGCGCGCGCATCGCGCTGGTCGCGCCGGCCTCGCCGCCGGTTGCGGCCAACGTGGATGCGGCGCTCGCGATGCTGCGCAGCTGGGGATACGAACCGGTCGAGATGCCGCACGTGCGTGCGGTCGATCCCGACCTGCCGTACTTGGCCGGCACGGATGCGCAACGCGCCGCGGACGTGATGGACGCGCTGACCGACGATCGGATCGACGCGGTGATGTGCGCGCGGGGCGGCTACGGCTCGGCGCGCATCCTGCCGCTGCTCGACGCGGACGCGATCCGCGCGGCGCGGCCGAAGCCGTTCTTCGGCTCGTCGGACATCACCGCGATGCACGATTGGCTGTTCGAGTGCACGGGCCGGCGCACGTGGTTCTCCCCCATGCCCGCGACCGACGCGGTGCTCGACGATCCGGCCGCAGCCGCGATGCTGCGCGACGCGATGGCAGGACGCGCGTTGCCGTCGATCGCATCGCGGGAGCCGCAGCGGCTCGCGTTCGGCGGGGCGAGCGTTGCGGATGCCGCGGCCGCCGTATCCGGTACGACTGACGCGATCGGCACGACTGACGCGCCCGGCTTGGATGACGCAACCGACGCCGACAACGCGCAGAGCGCGCCGCGCGAGACGATCCGCGTGCGCGGACGGCTGCGCGGCGGCAACCTGAGCCTGCTCGCGGCCGGCACATCGGCCGGCGTGCGCGGCCCGCTCGCATCGGACGATCCGCGCGGGCCGAAGTTCCGCGAGCCGACGATCCTGCTCATCGAGGACGTGCACGAGAAGCCGTATCACATCGACGAAATGCTGCGGCAGCTGGTCGCGGCCGGATGGTTCCGGAACGTGACCGGCATCATGCTCGGCTCGTGGCTCGGCTGCGACGGCACCGTCGCGTCCGGTTCTTCGTCCGTCGCTTCGTCCACCGCCGGGCCGACGGCCGCAGGCCAACGTCCCGTCACGCCGCCGATCATCGCCAACATCGCGCGCGACATCCTCGGCCCGCTCGGCATCCCCGTCGCCGCCGGCTTCGACTTCGGCCACGGACCGGGCGCGCACACGCTGCCGCTCGGCGCTGTCGCGACGCTCCGCATCAGGCGCGACGGCGCGGACGCGTCCTTCGACGTCGGCTAGCGGACGGTGTTCGCCGAAACGTCCCGGCGATCAAACGTCCCGGCGAACACCGTCCGGCGACCATCATCCCGCCCATAGCAGCACACCAATCCAACGAAAGGAACCCATCATGCCGCTGATCAGCGACTACAGCGACGGCACCGCCGTCATCAGCTTCACCCTGCGCGACGCCGCGGGCAACATCCTCGCCTCGCGCAACGGCGACACCGTGTACTACGCGGCCTCCACGATCAAACTCGCCGTGGCGATGGCCGTGATCGAGGAGATCGACGCGGGCAACGTCGGCTGGGAGCAGACGCTGCCGGCCACGCACGAGTTCACGTCCGCCAAGGGCGGCACGTTCTCGCTCGCCGACGACGAGGACGAGGTCGACGTCGAGTTCCCCGCGGTGGGAGACCCGATGAGCGTACGCGACCTGGTGGAGATCATGATCGACCGGTCCAGCAACGAGGCGACCAACATGCTGCTCGGGCTGATCGGCATTCCGCGCGTGCAGCGGTTGTGCGCCGAATTCGGCATGGACCGGCTGCACATCGAACGGCTGATCGGCGACCTTGCGGCCCGCGATTCGGGCACGCCGAACGAAGTGACCACCGACGAGCTGTCGGCGCTGCTGCTCGGCGCCGTGCGCGGCGACTGGACCAGCGAGGAGAACCGCGCGCTCCTGCGCGGGGCGCTGTCCCGTCAGCGCTACGACGTGATCGCCACCGAACTGCCGGCAGGCACGCCGTGGGGTTCGAAGTCCGGGTCGGTGGACGGCATCGAGCATGACGCCGCGTTCATTCACGACCCGGATTCGGATGATCTGCTGGTGTTGGCCGTGTGCACGCGCGGCTACGAGGAGCAGCCGGCGCAGGAGGCGATCCGCGCGGTGGCCGCGGCGGCGCTGGCCATGGCCGGGCGGCGCTAACGGCTCCCGGTCCATTCATTCCAAGGAGCAAGGCATGACGAACGCCACAGGCACCGTCGCCGCGCACGACACCGACATCGTGTCGATCTGCTCGCGGCTGATCCGCTTCGACACGACAAACTACGAGCACGGCCGGTCGAACGGCGAATCCGACTGCGCGGACTACGTCGAAAGCCTGCTCGCCGATACGCCGTTCGCGATCCGCCGGCTCGAATCCGCGCCGCGGCGCTCGAACCTGATCGTCACCGTGCCGGGCACGCGCCCGGACCTGCCGGCGCTGATCTGCCATGGGCACCTCGACGTGGTGCCCGCCGATCCCGCGCTGTGGACGTTCGACCCGTTCTCCGGCACGGTGAGCGACGGCTACGTGTACGGCCGCGGCGCCGTGGACATGAAGGACTTCGTCGCGGCGATGATCTGCGTGCTGCGCGATTGGGCCGCGAGCGGCTTCCGGCCCGCGCACACCACGTATTTCGCGTTCGTGGCCGACGAGGAGACCGACGGCGATTTCGGCGCGGCCTGGTTGGTGCGCAACCATCCGGAGTGCTTCGGGGGCGCGCGATATGCGCTCGGCGAATCCGGCGGCATGAAGATCCCGTGGACCGACGCGGCCGGACGCCCGGTGAACTTCTACCCGATCGCCAGCGGCGAGCGCGGCACCGCGCACCTGAAGATCACCGCGCACGGCACGGCCGGCCACGGCTCGTACGTGCGCGACGACAACGCGGTCGTGCGTCTTGCCGACGCGGTATCGCGCGTGGCGCACCACCGCTGGCCGAACGAGGTGATCGCGACGATGGGCAGGTTTCTGGAAATCGTCGGGCAGGTGCGCGGCGAAACGTACGTGCTGGATGCTGCGGACGGCGCGGATGCCGTCATTGCGGATGGTGCCGATGCCGCGGCGGCCGCAGCGCGCTCCGACGCGTCGCTGAACGAACTGCTGGACCGTCTCGGCCCGCTGGCGGACGTGGTGCGCCGCGCGTTTCGCCCGTCGAGCGTGCCGACGATGCTCGCGGCCGGATACAAGGTGAACGTGATTCCGGAGCAGGCGCAGGCGTGCATCGACGTGCGCACGCTGCCCGGCGGCGAGGAACGGCAGCTGGCCGTGATCGACGAATTGCTTGGCGAGCATGTGACGCGCGAGTTCATCGCGCACGAACCGGCGCTCGAGGCGCCGCTCGACACGCCGTTCTATCTGGCCATTGCGGATGCGCTGCGCGGATTGGATCCCACGGCCGTACCGGTGCCGTTCTGCACGGGCGGCGGTTCGGACGCGAAGGCGTTCAGCCTGCTCGGCATCCACGCGTACGGCTTCTCCCCCTCGTGCGCGGGCGCGCAGGGCCAGCAGCCGCAAGGTGCGCACGGCGTCGACGAGCGGGTCCCCGTCGATTCGCTCCGCTTCGCCCAGACCACGCTCGACGCCATCCTGCGCTGGCGGTGATCACCCGCCGATTTTCCATTCAAGGTCGGTGCATTGCACGGGGGTGGGGCCGAAACGATAGGTGCTGGTGGACACCGGCTGGGCGCCGTAGTGGCGGTAGATCGCGACGGCGCGGACGTTGTCGGATACCGCACGAATGGCGACGGTGCGGTATCCGCGCGCTTGGGCATGGGCGAGCACCGCTCGGATAAGCAGACCGCCCACGCCCCTGCCCTGCGATTCTTCGGCCACATACAGGGATGCGAATTCCAATCGGCTGCGATCCATCTTGTTCGGATACCAGCCGGCAAAGCCGAGCACGCGTCCGGACTCGTCCACGCACAGCAGGCACTGATGCCCGGTCTTGCGCAGGAAACGGCGCCATGTGGTCATCGCGTCGGCGATGCGCAGTCCGTCCAGCCAGTCGTCCGCGACGATGCCGCGGTATGTGCGCTGCAGGTCCTCCCGATAGATCGCGGCCATGCGCGGCGTATCCGAGGCTCCGGCCAATCGCAGTCTGCGCGCGGTCATGACAGTGCCCCGTCGTACGTCGATTGCGTCACAGCCGATTGGGCCGCGCGCTCGCGCAGCGCGTCGGTCATGACGTGTGCGATGCCGGCGCTGGAGGCGATGCGGTCGCGTCGTGCGGGGTCGCGGCGGATGCCGTCGATCGTGCCGAATCCGCCGTACAGGCGCATCGCCCCGCCGGCGACGGCGACATGTCGCGAGGGCATGAACCCGAACCACGTGCCGGTGAACCCGGGATGGTACAGCACGGTTTCCTCGCGTCCGCCCATGGCAACGGCCGTGCGGCGGAAACCGACCGCCTGACCGGGGTGCACGGATATCGGCTGCGAGAACTCGTCCAGCACGTCATGCGAGCACAGTCGCCCCTGCCACACTGCGCGGGCGATGGCCAGCAGGTCCGGCACGGAGGCGAACAGCCCGGCGTGCCCGGATTCGCCGCCCAACGTGTGCGCCGCATTGCCGTCGTTGACCGTTCCGGGAACCCAGTGTTCCCTCCAGCCGGCGAAATCGTCGACCGTGTACGGCACGTCGTACGGTGTGCGCGTCCGGATCATCGCGTATTCGTACGCGTCGGAATCGTAGCTGCCGGCGATGTCGGCGACGCGCGCCGACGACAGGCACGGCCCGTATCCGCCGGTCAGGTGCAGCGGCCGGGCGATCATCTCGTCGAACGCGCGGCCGATCGTACGGCCGGTGATCCGCTCGATGACGAACCCCATCATCGACATGCCCAGATCGGAGTACCGCCACGCCGAACCAGGAGCTGCGGCCAGCGGCAGGCGTTCCATGACGCGCAGCGCCTCGTCGCGCCTCGTCGTCGCGCAATACAACGGCCACCACGGGCGCAGGCCGGCGGTATGCGTCATGAGCTGGCGCACGGTGACGCGCGACTTGTCGCCGTCGGCGAACCCCGGCAGGTAACGGCATACGGCGTCGTCCAGCCGCAGGTCGCCGGCGTCGACGAGCATCATGGCCAGCATCGTGGTCGAAGCCATTTTCGTCACCGACGCCACGTCGATCAGACGCCGCACGTCCATGCGCGCGGCGTGACGCGCGGCGGGTCGCACGGCGGGTCGCGCATCGTCGACGTCCCGCGGCAGCACGGCCCAGCCGGCGGCCGCCGTGCGCATCTCGCCGGCGTCGTCGATCGTGCCGACGACCGCACTGGCCGGACGCACGTCCCGCCCGCCCAAGTCCATCAACGCGCGGACGGCCGCATGCTCTTCCAACGCATCGCTCATCGCGCCCGCTCCGACGCGTCGACGAACCTCAGCGACTTCGGCCAGTGGGCCAGCGGCGTGATCTGCGGAAAACCTCCGACCAGCGCGAGACCGCCCTTGCGGTTGTTGCGCGCGCCGAGCGGCGCCGGCGTGATGCGGCCGAGCACGCGCGGCCCGCTGGCGCCGGTGCAGCTGGGCACGTTGGCCGGCAACCCGTGCATGGCGGCCCAGCCGATCAGCGCGAACGCGATCGCCTCCTTGGCGTCGCCGGGGATGCCGATCGCGTCGCTCGGTTCGATCGTCGTGTTCGGCGCCAGTTCGCGGATGCGGTCCATCATCACCGGATTGTGCGTGCCGCCGCCGGAGGCGATCATGTAGTCGAGACGCTCGGTGTTGACGGTGTCGGCCACCGTGACCGCGGTGAGTTCGGTGAGCGTGGCGATGAGATCCTCAAGCCGCACGAAACGGCCGAGCTTCGCGAGCGCCGTCTTGACGTAGCCGAGGTTGAACAGTTCCTTGCCGGAGCTTTTCGGCGGCAGCAGCGCGTAATACGGCTCGTGCAGCAGCAGGTCGAGCAGTTCGCCGTCCACATGGCCGTGCCGGGCGAGTTCGCCGTCGCGATCGTAGGTGTGCGCGCCGTGGGTCGAGTCGGTGACCACGGCGTCCACGAGCGCATTGGCCGGGCCGATGTCCCATGCCTGCGTGTCGGCGCCGGGCTTGCAGATCGTGATGTTCGAGATGCCGCCGAGATTGAGCGCGCCGCAGCGCAGCCCTGATTCGCGGCGGGATGCCAGCAGCACCTGATCGAGCAGCGGCACCAGCGGGGCACCTTCCCCGCCGGCTGCCACGTCGGCAGTGCGCACGTCGGAAATCACCGGCAGTCCGGTCGCCTCGGCCAGCCATGCGGGCTGTCCGATCTGCAGCGTGCCGTACGCCTTCTTACGTTCGACCCAGTGGTAGACGGTCTGCCCGTGCGTGCAGATCACGTCGACCGGTTCGGACGGGCGGAACGAGGACAATGCCTGCACGGCCGCGTCGGCGAACGCCCGTCCGATACGCGTGTCGAGCTTGCACATCTGCTCGAATCCGATGCCGGCCGGCGGCAGCGCGCCGATCAGCGACGCCCGCAGCGGCGCCGGGTACGGGATGGAGTCCACGTAGTCGATGGACGCGATGAGCCGGTTGGCGGAATCGACGCGGAAGTCGACCGCCGCCATGTCGACGCCGTCGTGGGACGTGCCCGAAATCATGCCGAGAATGCGCATCAGCTATCGATCACCTTTGCCAGAAAACCGTCGTTGTCGTCGAGCACGGCCTGTGCCGCCGCTGCATCGCAATGCCGTTCGATCATGACGATCGCGGTTTTCGCGCTCCAGCCGGCCTGTTCGAGCGCCCGTCGCGCCTGCGTCTCGTCGGCGTCGGTCACGGCGCGCACGATGCGTATGGCACGGGCGACCAGCTTCTCGTTGGTCGCCTTCACGTCGACCATGAGCGTGCGGTACGTTTTGCCGAGCCGGATCATCGTGATCGTCGAAAGCATGTTGAGCGTCATTTTCGTGGCGGTGCCCGCGCCGAGCCGCGTCGATCCGGACACGAACTCCGGTCCGACCGGCACTTCGATCGCGATGTCCGCGTGCGCGGAGATCGCCGCGCACGCGTTGCAGGCGAGCGCGATCGTGAGCGCGCCGGTCGAGCGCGCCTCGTCGAGCGCGCCGATGACGTACGGCGTGCGTCCGCTGGCGGCGATGCCGACCACGCAGTCGTCGGCGGTGAGATCGATGCCGCGCAGGTCGCGCGCGCCCGTTTCGGGATGGTCTTCGGCCGATTCGGCCGAGCGCACGAGCGCGTCGCGTCCGCCGGCGATGAGCCCGACGACGATGCTGGGATCCATGCCGAACGTGGGCGGTATTTCAGACGCGTCCAGCACGCCGAGCCGGCCGGACGTGCCCGCGCCGACGTAGACGAGCCGGCCGCCGCGTTTGAGCCGCGGCACGATCGCGTCGATCGCCTCGGCGATGCGGGGCGTGGCCGATCGCACGGCCTCGCACACCGCCGCGTCGCGCCGTTCCATCGCGCGCACCAGATCGGCCGTGCCGAGCGCGTTCAGTTCCAGGGTCGGGTCGGACGCGCCTTCCGTGCCGAGCCCGCTGATTTCGCGTTCCACGGACGTTTCCGTGCCGTACTTGTCGTCGTTGCTGTTGTCGCTATTGTCATTCGACATCGTGTGCGGCCTCCGGTGTGATCGTCTGCGCGTCCGCGAGTGCGTTTGCGGGCGCGTTCTCGGACACGTCCCCACGGGCTTCCTGAGAGCCCGGTTCCGTCCGAAGCTCGTCGGCGCATCGCCAGATCAGGCGCATGACGCGGCGCAGCTCCGACTCGCGGCTGACGTCACGCCACGCTGCGGCGTAGGTTTCGGCCCAGACTTCCAGTTCCTTGGCGGTCGCGTTCGCCAGCCCGTCCGGTTCCGGCCCGTCGATCGCGCCGGCGCGTACGGCGAAGATCCATCCGGCCGTGTTCAGCAGCATCTGGCCGTGGACGGCGACGAGCAGCGGGCTCAGGATCTTCGTCGCCGCGGAGGCGTCCTTCGCGCGGGGCAGGCGCAGCAGCAGGGCGTGCAGATCGTCGTTGGCGCGCGGCATGTCGGCGATCCGATCGCGTAGCACCGTAAGCAGCCGCGCGCGGGTCTGCGCGAGATCCGCGCCGGAGCGCACCCACGCGGTCCGCCGTTCGTCGCCGGCGTACAGCAGCTCGGCGACGCCATGGTTCAGCCCGCCGTTGCCGTCGTCCAACTCCAGATACTGCACGAGGTTGTACCAGCGGAACGTCGCGTCGTCGTCCACCGCGGCCAGCGTTTCGGCATATCGCGCGTCGGCGTCGCCGTATTCGATCGCGTCGATGGCGCGGCCCACCGCGTCCATGCCGTCGCGTCCGCCGCTGCCGGCGAGGTTCCATGCCGCGGCCGCGCCCTGGATCATGCCCGGGATCACCAGCCGCGGATCGTTGACGTGGCCGAAGTCGCCCCAGTCGGTAACGAGGAATCCGGCCGCGCCGTAGCGCAGGCCGCATTCCGATAGGCGTGAGATGTTGCTCCACGCGTCCTTCGAACGCGGGGCGAGGTTGCTCCAGCCCCACACGGCCGGGCACACATACTGCCGTATGCCGGATTCGCCGACCTGACGCACCTTGTCGTCACCGACGTCGGGCGCATACAGCCAGTTCAGCAGGATGGCGTCCTTGGGCAACTGGCCGAGGATTTCCGGCATTTCGAGGGCGATGTCGCCCCACAGCATCGGTTCGTGGCCGCGTTCGGACAGGTGCCGGCACAATGCGGACACGTACCGCGCGTACATGGTCGCCACGCCCACGCGCTCGGCGTATGCGCGGGAGCGGCCCTTGCCGAGATCGAAGGTTTCGTCGGCGCAGATGTTGAATTTTTTGGTGCGGAACAGCTCCAGATAGGAGTCGATCAGGCGCAGGGAGAATTCCAGCGCACGCGGATCCGCGATGTTGAGCGTGTGGTGGGCCATGCGTTCGATGAAGCTGAACGGCCGGTCGGCGTCTTCGGGGAATTCGCCCAGATCGCGCAGGTCGCGGCTGCGCAGCGCCGTGTACAGGTGGCCGAAGGTGGACACCGACGGCACCAGTTCGATGCCGCGCGCGGCGCAGTAGTCGTCGAACGCGATGATGTCCTTCGGCTCGAGCGCGTCCGTGCCGCGCCAGGTGCCGCTCATGCCGTCGAAGCGGAACGTGTGCTCCACGTACAGCTGCAGCTGGTTGTACTTGTACAGGCACAGTTCGTCGGCCCACTGCTTGAGCCAGTCCAGCGTGGGCACGCGGCCGCGCGTGACGTCCAGATAGTAGCCGCGCACGGCGTAGTCCGGCCGGTCCGCGATGTGCAGCAGGGGCAGCGAAGCGCCGCTCTGCCGGATGATCTGCCGCAGCGTCTGCACGCCGTTGCGCACGCCCTCGAATCCGCCGCCGACGATGCTCACGCCCTGTTCGGATACGGTCAGTTCGTAGGATTGCGGGGCCATGCCGTCGTCGCGTCGCAGCTCAACGAAACCGTTCCAGCGGCCGCCCTGCGCGATGTCCCACCGCATGCCGGTGGCGCGTTCGATCTCGCCGGCGATCTGCCCCGCCAGCACACGGCCTTCGTCGCCCACCGACGCGTCCTCGTTGATCCTGCCGCGCAACGGCAGGGCCACGCGGCCCTCGCCCATATCGACGCGGCGGGGCGCCGGCAGCACCGCCGGCATGCAATCATTCGTCATATAACGCTCCTTATTGATCATCATCAATCGCGGCCGTCAAACCGCATAACCGGCATGGCGAGCCATGGCTACGCCATGAAACAGGTATGACAAAGCCGTCCCGTGCCGTGGGGCGCGGGACGGCTGTCGAAATACTGGCGGCCTCTGCCGGCGGAACCGCCGACGGCATATGGCCGAGGACCGGGACGGTGTTACTTGGCCTGCTCGGCCTTGTCTTCAGCGGTGTCGGCCGCGGCCTTGCCGCCCTGCTCCTTGAGCGCGGCGAGCGCGTCGTCCAGACGCTTGAGATCGGCATGGGCCTCGTCCACATGCTTCTCGTATTCGCGCCAGTCTTTCTCGCTGATGACGATGACCGGGCCGTCCGACTTCGTGCGATGATCCATTGTGTACTCCTGTCAAATCTTCGCCTAGGACGATGCTAACCGGAACGGCGGCGAAACGCCGCATAGGCGTGTCGGGCGTGTCCGCGATGCGGACCGAAGCGTGTCATGTGCATTCCCGAATGGGCGCATCAGGCGCGTCCCGAAACGCCGGGCAGTCCGAAAAATCCGCGTCACTCCCCCGCGGCCATGAACTGCCGGTACGCCTCGTCGTTGGCTTCGAGCACGCGCAGCGCGTTCTTCCAGCCGAGCTTGTTGAGGTCCTCTTCGCTCCAGCCGCGCGAACGCAGCTCGTCGAACAGGTTCTGGTAGCGGCCGACGTCCTCCATGCCGGTGGGCATCGCGCCGGTGCCGTCGTAGTCGCCGCCGACGCCGATGTGGTCCACGCCCATCACGTCGCGCGCGGCCTCCACGTGGTCGGCCACGTCCTTGACGCTCACGGCCGGCCGCTCCCCGTGCTCGCCGGCGGCCACCCATTCGTGCACGGCGGCGGAGACGAATCCGGGCACGGCGGTGATCATCTGCACGCCGCCGTTGTCGGCGAGCTTGCGCTGCACGTCCTCGGGCACGTTGCGCGGGTGCGGGTTGACCGAATAGCAGGACGAATGGCTGAACATGACGGGGAACTGCGAGGCGTCGAGCGCGTCGCGCATGGTGTCGGCGGACACGTGCGACAGGTCGACGATCATGCCGATGCGGTTCATTTCTCGCACGATCTCGCGCCCGCGGTCGTTCAGTCCGTGCCACTTGTGCTCGCCGGCGGCCGCGTCGGCGAATTCGTTCGTGTTGTTCCAGGTGAGCGTCATGTAGCGCACGCCGAGCCGCGCGTATTCGCGCAGCACGGCGAGGTTGTTGGCGATCTGGTGGCCGCCTTCGATGCCGATGAGCGAGGCGATGCGTCCCTCCGCCTGCGCGGCGCGCACGTCGGCGGCGGTCGTGGCGAGCTTGAACGTTTCCGGGTAGCGTGCGCACATGCGGTGCACGAAATCGATCTGTTCGAGCGTGGCGATGACCGCGTCGCCGCCCGCGTAGTCGCTGTGCACGTAGGCGGACCAGTATTGCGCGAGGTAGCCGCCGCGGCGCAGCTTCGGAATGTCGGTGTGCAGGGTCTGCGGCAACTCCTGGTCGATGCCTTCGACGCTGTAGCCGCGGTTTTCGCGCGCCTCCCACGGCAGGTCGTTGTGGCCGTCGAACACGGGGATGATGGGGTTGGTCATGATGATGTGCTCCTTTATGTTGGATGTTCGTATGATGCGGCTGCGCGGCGGCAGCGGGCGAGGTTCGGGCCGTATGGCGGACGCCGGACGGGACATGCCGCACGGCGCACCCGTCATCGGTTCGGCGTCATAGGTTCAGCGTGATGCCGGCGCGGGCGGTCGCGTCGCGCAGCGACCATGTGGTGCGCCCGTCGCGTCCGACGACGCTGCGCGCGTGCGCGAGCGAGCTGACGATCGCCTCTTCGCTGGCCGCGGCGACCGCGCGGAAACAGTCGTCCATCGCGTTGTCGCTGAGTCGCGGGGCCGTGTCGATCATCGGCAACGTTGCGCCGGTGTGCGTCTCGCCGGCCCAGTGCGGGATGCGCGCGGCCGTGCTGAACGCGACGACGATTTCGCCGCTGCCGTTGCCGATGTAGCCGCCGCATCGCGTGATGCCGACGGTGACACGCTTGGCCATGCGCCTGAGCTGTCGCGAGTCGGCCGGCAGGTCGGTCGCGATCACGGCGACGATGCTGCCCTTGTCGCGATCGTTCGCATGATCGTCGACGCGACCGTCGGCACGACCGTTGCCGTCGTCGTACGCGACAGCGTTCGCGTGTCCGGCCGCGTCCGCCGCAGCCAGTTCGCGCCCGACCGGACGTCCGTCGATGCGCAGGCAGTCGCGCGATCCGAAATTCGTGAGTGCGAGCACGCCGACCGTGTAGTTGCGTCCATCGAACGACAGCACGCGCGACGACGAGCCGATGCCGCCCTTCAGTCCGAAGCAGGTCATGCCGGCGCCCGCGCCGACGTCGCCCTCGTCGAACGCGTCCGCCGCCGCGTCGATCGCGTCCAGACCATGCTGCGGCGTGACGGCGAGCGCGCGGATCGTGTTGATCGGCCCGTCGTTGCATTCCATGACGACCGGGTTCACGGTGCCGGTGCTCACGCCGATTTCGCCGTGCGCGGCGAGCGAATAACGCACGAGCGCCTCGAAGCAGGCGCCGCACGAGAGCGTGTTGGTCATGAGGATCGGTGTTTCGAGGCTGCCCAGCTCGTCCACCTGCACAAGGCCCATCGACTTGCCGAATCCGTTGGACACGTACGCGGCGGCGGGCAACTTACGGTCAAAGCAGTCGCCGGGCGGCACGATCGCGGTCACGCCGGTGTGCAGCGGGCCGAGCGACGAGTCTCCGTCAAGCGTCACATGGCCCACGCGCACGCCCGGCACGTCGGTGATGAGGTTGCGCGGCCCCTTCGCGCACGCGCACAGTTCCCCGTTCAGGTCAACGTTCAATCCCATGCCCGTCATTGTGCGCGCATCATGTTGCCCCGTTTGTTACGTCGCCGGCCTGCGGACGGCCGTAGCGTGCCTGCGGACGGCCGTATGTATGCCGCGCATGCGACGCGCGTGCGGGCATACGGCCGGTTCGGCACGTCGCAACGGCCGTATGCCCGCACGCCGTTGGGATTGCCGCGGGCATACGGCCGTTAACCCGAGCAACCTCCTCGTCAGACGACGCAGGCATGGCGGCCGCTCCCGCAAAAACAACAAAACTACGCGATCGACGGGTAGCTTTACTCGCTGTTCACCATACTTTCGTCGATCTTTCGCCGGCAACGGCCGCGGGAGCACGAAACCGGCAGCACCATGGAATAGTGCCCAAGCGCATGGTCGGAACGGTCCGGCGCAACGCCGCCGCTTCCGGCCACAACTGAATGCTTCATAACTGAATACCGAACTCATCGCGTCGGCGGATGGTTGGGCCGGCGAGGCAACGGCCGCCCGAAGGCGGCTTACGGAAGGTAGCGCAATATGCTCGAACTGAAGAACATCACCAAGTCGTTCGGGGACACGCACGTCCTCAACGGCATCAGCCTGACGCTGGACAACGGGCAGATCATGTCGATCCTCGGCCCGTCCGGCGGCGGCAAGACCACGCTGCTCAACATCATCCTGGGCATCACCGATCCGACCAGCGGCCAGATCATCTACAACGGCGAGGACCTGACGCAGGTGCCGATGGAGAAGCGCGGCTTCAACATCGTGTTCCAGGACTACGCGCTGTTCCCGAACCTGACCGCGTACGAGAACATCACGTACGGCCTGCGCAACAACCCGGGCATCTCCTCCGAAAAGGAGATCAAGGAGCTCATTTCGCTGCTCGGCCTCGAGGAGCATCTGGGCAAGCGCATCGACGAGCTGTCTGGCGGTCAGAAGCAGCGCGTCGCGCTCGCCCGCACACTCGTGATGAAGCCGAAGCTGCTGCTGCTCGACGAGCCGCTGTCCGCGTTGGACGGCGTGATCAAGGAGTCGATCAAGGCGAAGATCAAGCAGATCGTCGAACAGTACAAGCTCACGACGATCATGGTCACGCACGATCCGGAGGAAGCCTGCACGATGAGTGACAAGGTGCTCATCATCAACCACGGCAAGATCGCGCAGTACGACACCCCGGAGAACATCATCGAGCATCCGGCGAGCGACTTCGTGCGCAAGTTCATCCTGCACCAGCTCGAAGTCAAGCGCAACAACATCTACACGCTGTTCAACGAGGGCGACGCGCACGCGGCCGACGCCAACCGTCAGCCGGTCGCCGCCGGCGCGCAGGAGGCCTGACATGTCCGCCGAATCGATCCAGGCGGCCAACCAGCTGCCCAACATCCGCCCCGAAATCGTCAACTACGAACGCCGTCCGAAGGCGCCGAAGCAGACCGAGCTGTGGACGCTGCTGATCATCGTGGCCGTCGCGTTCGCCGCGTTTCTCGTCGTGCCGATGGCGCTCGTCATCATCCGTTCGTTCACCACGGCGAACGGCGGCGCGACGCTCGCCAACTACGCGGCCGTGCTGTCGCGCCCCGAATTCTCGCGTTCGATCACCAACTCGCTGGCCGTGTCGGCCGCGTCCGCGCTGGTCGCCGTGCTGCTTGCGTTCCTGCTCGCATACACGATCAACTGCACGAACGTGCCCGCCGGATTCAAGCGCGCGGTCGGCCTGCTCGCGCAGCTGCCGATGCTGCTGCCGACCATCACGTACGGCTTCGCGATCATCTACTCGTTCGGCAAGCAGGGTCTGATCACCCGGCTGCTCGGCGGCCACCAGCTGTTCGACATCTACGGCTTCAACGGCCTGCTGCTCGGCTATGTGATCTACACGCTGCCGACCTGCTTCCTGCTGATCAACAACAGCTTCCAGTTCGTCGACAAGAAGTTCATCATCGTCTCGCACATCATGGGCGACAAGCCGCTCACCACGTTCCTGAACACGGTGCTGCGCCCGCTGATCGGCACGATGGCCGTCGCGTTCATCCAGTCGTTCTTCCTCGCGTTCACCGACTACGGCATTCCGACGTCGGTCGGCGGCGAATACGACGTGCTCGCGATGACGCTGTTCAACCAGATGCTTGGGAGCATCCCGAACTTCAACCGCGGCGCCGTGATCGCCGTGTTCATGCTCATCCCGTCGATCATCTCGATCATCCTGATGACCGTGTTGGAGCGCTTCGCGATCCGCTACAAGCAGATCAGCCAGGTCGACCTGCCCAAGGGGCCGCGCCGCGACTGGGCGTGCGGCATCGCCTCCGTGGTCGTGCTCGTGTGCACGCTCTCGGTGTTCGCGGTGATCCTGCTCATCCCGTTCGTCTCGGAATGGCCGTTCAACACGGCGCCGACGTTCGCGCACATCGCGAACATGTTCACCGACCCGGAGCTCACGCAGGTGTTCACGAACTCGCTGTACGTGGCCGTGATGACCGCGATCATCGGCTGCCTGTTCGCGTACGCGGCGGGCCTCGTCACCTCGCGCTCCAAGCTGCCAAACTGGGCGAAGCGCTCGGTCGACGCGATTTCGGCGATCATCAACACCGTGCCTGGCATGGTGCTCGGCATCGCGTTCCTGTTCGCGTTCTCCGGCTCCGGCCTGCAGAACACGTTCTGGATCCTCATCGCCGCGAACATCATCCACTACTTCGCGACCCCGTACCAGATGATCAAGGATTCGCTGTCCAAGATGAACGCCGGCTGGGAGACCACGGCCAAGCTCATGGGCGACAACTGGATCAAGACGATCGTGCGCGTGGTCACGCCGAACGCGCTGCCGACCATCCTGCAGGTGTTCGGCTACTACTTCGTCAACGCGATGGTCACGATCTCCGCGGTCGTGTTCCTCACCGGCGCGCACACAGGTCATCACCACGAAGATCTCCGCGCTGCAGCACATCGCCAAGTTCGACGACGTGTTCGTGCTTTCGCTGCTCATCCTCGTGACGAACCTCGTCGTCAAGGGCGTGATCGCGTTCGCCACGCGCGACCGTTCCGCCGAACGCGCCCGCGCACGCGCCGCGGCACGCGCCACCGTGCGCACGCCGCAGGTCGCCGCCGCGCGTTCCACCGTCGCCGCCGACACGCGACTCACGGCCGCCGTGCAGGCCGCCGAATCCGGCACGCCGGACTTCCCGCTGCCGACCAGCGGCAACCGCCGCGCACGCAACGCGTTCACCGCGGGCCTGTCCGCGATCCTCGCCGTGCTGCTCGTCGGATTCGGCTTCGGCGCGACGTCCACCGCGTCCGCCAACGGTCAGGTCGTGATCTACACGAACGCCGACGACGAGGCCGTGGTCGCCTTCCAGCACGCGCTCGACAGCAACGGATTCAAGGACCAGTACATCATCCAGTCGTTCGGCACGTCGGAGCTCGGCGGCAAGATGCTCGCCGAGGGCAAGGCGCTCGAGGCGGACATGCTCACCATGAGCTCCTACTACGTCGATTCGGCACAGGAACGCAACCACATGTTCGCGCCGCTGACCGACGTGAAGTCCCAGCTGCTGGGCACGTCCGAGAACTCGAAGGCGCCGAACTACCGCCGTCCGACCACCGCTCAGGAGGGCGCGATCATCGTCAACACGAAGGCGCTCGAAGCCGCCGGCGTGGACGCGCCCAAGAGCTTCAAGGACCTCGCGGACCCGAAGTACAAGGGACTGATCTCCGTGCCCGACATGGAAGGCTCGTCGACCGGCTGGCTCATGATCCAGGCCATCGCCGACGCGTACGGCACCGGCGAAGAGGGCAAGCAGATCCTCACCGCGATCTACCGCAACGCCGGCCCGCACCTCGAACAGTCCGGCTCCGGCCCGCTCAAGGCCGTGCGTTCGGGCGAGGTGGCGATCGGCTTCGGCCTGCGTCATCAGGCCGTCGCGGACAAGAAGAAGGGTCTGCCGATCGACTACGTCGACCCCGAGGAGGGCAACTACTCGCTGACCGAATCGGTGGCGGTGCTCGACAAGGGCAAGGCCACGAACCCGAAGGCGCAGCAGATGGCCGCGGTCATCATCGACAAGGGCCGCAAGGAACTCCTCGAAACGTATCCGACGCCGCTGTACGTGGGCGAAAAGGCCCCGGCCAACGCATCCAAGCGTTCCAAGACGTTCCCCCAGCCCCTGACCGTCGACCTGCTCCAGCAGCATCAGGACTTCTCGTCCGAATGCAAGCGCATCGCCCAGGGCAAGTGAGTCGTCTCCGCCGATAAGTTCCAGCAACACCGTTACGTAAGTGCCCCTACCGGGGTGGGGAGCGGCATGTGTCGTTCGACACGCTCCGGGCCGCTCGGCCAAGTCATACGGTCGCACAACACATGCCGCTCCCCACCCCTACGTTTTCTCGCTCAATGTCACGTAAGCGCGACATCACGACGCAACGTAGGACTGGGGTACGGGATGCGTTATCAGACCGTAAAGACTCGGCCAGAGCGGCCCGGAGCGTGTCGGATAACGTATCCCGTACCCCAGTCCGGTAGGGCCACCCGCGTAACAACACGCACGCGCAATCGTCGTCAATCGTAAACGGCAATCAAACAAACCAACAGAACTACAGACAACACGCCGACGGCAATCATCAGACTACGTAGAAGATGTCATCAACTACGCGAATGACTACAGTCGGCAAACGGAACCACGAGCAACACGGGACATACGAAAGGAAACAACCATCATGGCAAACGAATACAAGCTGCTCACCCCCGGCCCGCTGACCACCACGCGCACCGTCAAGGAGGAAATGCTCTTCGACCACTGCACGTGGGACGAGGACTACCAGCAGATCACGCAAAAGATCCGCCGCCAGCTGCTCGAACTCGCGCACTGCGATCCGGCCGACTACACCGCCGTGCTCATGCAGGGCTCCGGCACGTTCGGCGTGGAAAGCGTGCTGACCTCCGTGATCGGCAAGGACGAGAAGGTGCTGCTGTGCACCAACGGCGCGTACGGCGACCGTCAGGTCAAGATCTGCGAGCACGCGGGCATCGACTACGTGCAGTACGCCGAGCCGTACGACCGCATCCCGGACGCCGGCAAGGTCGAGGATTACCTGCGCAACGATCCGTCGATCACGCACGTGTCCATGATCCACTCCGAAACCACGTCCGGCCTGCTCAACGACATCGCCGCGGTCGCGACCGTCGCCAAGGCGCACGGCTGCACGTTCATGGTCGACGCGATGAGCTCGTTCGGCGGCGTGGACATCCCGGTTGCCGGCTGGGGCATCGACTTCCTCGTCTCCTCCGCGAACAAGTGCATCCAAGGCGTGCCGGGCTTCAGCTTCATCATCTGCAACAAGCGTCCAAGGGCAAGGCGCGCAGCCTCTCGCTCGACCTGTGGGACCAGTGGAACACGCTCGAGAAGGCCAACGGCAAGTGGCGCTACACCTCGCCGACCCACGTGGTGCTCGCGTTCTCCAAGGCGCTGGACGAAATGTTCGCCGAGGGCGGCATTCCGGCGCGTTCCGGCCGCTACGCGCTCAACAACCGCCTGCTCATCGCGCGCATGAAGGCGCTGGGCTTCCGCACGTTCCTCGCCGAGCATCAGGGCCCGATCATCACCACGTTCCTGTACCCGGAAGGCACCAAGTTCGACTTCCACGACATGTACGAGTTCATCAAGGAGCGCGGCTACGCGATCTACCCGGGCAAGCTCACCACCGAGGAGACGTTCCGTCTGGGCAACATCGGCGAGATCTACACCGACGACATCGAGAAGGTGACCGAACTGCTGGCCCTGTACATGGGCGAGCGCGGCCTGCTGTCCGCCGCCACCGGCTCCGATTCCGTGCCGGCCGCGATCGCCGCGATGGATGCCGCGGGCGAGCCGATCAAGGCCGCCGCCCCCGCCAACGTGAAGCTCGTCGCCTGAGACGAACCGTGGAAGCTGAAAGGATCACTGCAATGACCAACCGTTTTGAGGCCGTGATTTTCGATTGGGCCGGCACCACCGTGGACTACGGGTGCTTCGCGCCGGTGCGCGCGTTCCAGGAGGCGTTCCGCGAGTTCGGCGTGACGCCGACCATGGAGGAGACGCGCAAGCCGATGGGCATGCTCAAGCATGACCACATCAACACGATGCTGCACATGGACCGCATCGCCCGCGCGTGGGAGGACGAGCACGGCGCGGCCCCGACCGACGCGGACGTGGACGCCGTGTACGCGCATTTCGAGCCGAAACTGCTGAGCATCCTCAACGGTTTTGCGGATCCGAAGCCGGGCGTGGTGGATGCGGTTGCCGAGCTGCGCGCGGCCGGTATCAAGATCGGTTCCACCACCGGCTACACGGACAAGATGATGGAGATCGTGGTGCCGCAGGCCGCCGCGAACGGCTATGCGCCGGACTGCTGGTTCAGCCCGGATTCCACGAACGGGTTCGGCCGCCCCTACCCGTACATGGTGTTCCGCAACCTTGAGACGCTGGGCGTGACCGATGTGCGCCGCGCCGCCAAGGTGGGCGACACGCTCTCCGACATCCGCGAGGGCAAGAACGCCGGCGTGTTCACGATCGGCGTGACCGAGGGCAGCTCCCAGATGGCCCTGAGCGAGGACGAGTTCGACGCGCTCTCCCCCGCCGATCAGGCCGCGGCCCGCGCCGCCGCCCGTGACGCGTTCGTGGCCGCCGGCGCTGACGCCGTCATCAACACGATGGCCGAGCTGCCGGCACTGCTCGCCGCAATCGCCTGATCCGTGCGGAGCACGCTCCGCGCCTCACCTCAGCCTCTCGATCGTCGAACCGCCATGCTTCTGTAGGCAGTTTGACGATCGAGAGGCGTCTCGACGACATAACGGGTCATAATTTCTACGCTGAACGGCGGAGTATGACCCGTGAAAGACATGGGGCCGTGTCCCGATAGCCTCTCGATCGTCAAACTGACCTCGGCAACATCCCAAATCGGCCTCTCGATCGTCAAACTGTCAGCGAACGATCGTTGGAGTCACTCGTTGACGCGTTCGCCGACGGCGCTGCGGTAGCCGAAGTTCATCATTTCGCTGTTGTAGGCCACCACCCCGCGGCCGGTCGCGGGCAGCACGATCATGCCGCCGTCGCCATGATGCGAGGCGACCTCCGCGAGCGTGGCCACGGCCGCGTCGTGCACGGATTCGCCGGCGAACCGCACTCGGTCCGACACCTGATGCGCCGCGACCGCCTTGATGAATGCCTCGCCGATGCCGGTGCAGGAGACCGCCACGGTCCGCTGGTCGGCGAACGTGCCGCATCCGGGCAGCGGCGAGTCGCCCACGCGGCCGTGCATCTGGTTCGTGATGCCGCCGGTGGATGTGCCGGCCGCGATCCGCCCGGCCGCGTCGCGCGCCACCGCGCCGATCGTGCCGTGCTTTTCGTCGCCGATCACGCCACTTTGCGAGCCGGAGGCAGACCGGTACGCGGGCCCGCCAACCGTATCCGCAGCCTCGCCGCTATGGCAGACACCGGCCGCGCCCGTATCATGATGACCGTCATCCTCGGCACGCTTCGCCCACGCATCTCCACCCGCCTGCGCTTCGGCCAGCGAGCGCCGCCGCGCTTCGGTGACGAAATACTCGGCGGGCCTGGTCTCCACGCCCCATGCGGCGATTTCCTCGTCGGTCGGGTCCGCGAACAGCACGTGCTTGGTCTGGTCCTTGACGGCCCGCGCCGCGTCGATCGGGTTCTTCACCGTGCCCACGCCGGCCACCGCGCCCACCGAACCGTCGCCGTCCATCAGGCAGGCGTCCATGCGCGCAAGCCCGTCGCTGGTGAGCGCCGCCCCGCGCCCGGCGTTGAATTCGGGCGCATCCTCCATCACGTGAATGGCCGCGATCACCGCGTCTTCGGCCGAGCCTCCGGCCTCCAATACCGCGTAGCCGGCGTCCAGGGCGCGCGTCAGATCGGCCTTCACCTGCTCGGACCGTTCCGGCGTGTGGTGTTTGCCGCGGTCGCCCGCCCCCGCATGAATGATCAGCGTGATGCCGTCTTCGCTGCCCGCCGATTCGACGGTCGCCAGCGCCGCGGTCCCTTGATTCGTCATGATTTTTCGTCTCCTTGCAATCTCAATGGTCCCGGGCGATTCCGGTAACTACGACAATACCGTTGTAGTCCCATTCCCCATGCGATCGCCGCCGACGGTTCAGCAAGCATCCTGTCGCCGGGCATCCCGGCCGCACGAATCGACGCTGTTCCGTCCGATACCGCCGATAGCCGACACGACACCGCCCGCCACGTTCCGGCAAACGACATCACACTCCGGCCGCGAGCCTTTCCGCGGTTGCGCAAATCACTTGCACGCCGCGTTCGATATCGTCCGCGTCCGGCCGCACGAAGTTGAGCCGGATGTGCGCGTCGTCGGTTTCGTCCACGTCGAACACGCCTCCGGGCATGAACGTGACCCCGCTCGCACGGCACCGGGCGAGCAGGTCGAGCGCGCGCACGCCGTCCGGCAACGCGACCCAAATGTAGTATCCGCCTTCGGGCACGATCCAACTCATACCGGATGGCGCGAACCGTTCCAGCGAACGCACCGCCGCGTCCCGTCGCGCACGGTACGCGACGGTCAGCGCGCGCACGTGCGCCGCGATCCGCCCTTCGCGCAGCAGTTCCAAGCAGATGCGCTGCGACGACGTGCTCGTATGCTGGTCGACCATGCGCCGCAATGCGGCCAGACGCGCGATCACGTGCGGGTCGGCGACGAGCCAGCCGGTGCGCAGCCCGGACGTCACGGTTTTCGAGAACGTCGACAGATAGATCACGTAGCCCGAGTTTTCCATGCCGGCGAGCGGCACGGGCCGGCGCAAGGCAACAGACGCATTCGTCGCGGGAGCATCGTCAGACGATCCCGCCGGGTCAACCAGCGTCGACGATCCGCCCGACGATCGCGACGATCCCGGCATCTCCCCCGCGTCGCCGTACCACAGCTCCCCGTACGCGTCGTCCTCGACGATCAGGCACTGGTATCGCCTCGCCGCGTCGACGAGTTCGCGCCGCCGCGAGGCCGGCAGCGTGGTGCCGGTGGGGTTTTGGAACGTGGGGACCGTGTAGATGAGTTTGGGCCGGAATCGCGCGCAGTAGCCGTCGAGCAGGTCGGTGCGCATGCCGTGCGCGTCGACGGGCACGCCGACGATGCGCGCGTCGGCCGAGCGGAACGCCTGCAATGCCGGAAAGAACGTGGATTGTTCGACGAGCACGCAGTCGCCGAGGTTGACAAACGCGCGCACGGTCAGGTCGATGCCCTGTTCCGAGCCGGACAGCACCATGACGTTGCGCGCCGCGCATTGGACGCCGCGTGTGCGCATGTGTTCGGCGAGCAGTTCGCGCAGTTCGTCGAAGCCTTCGATCGGAGACTCGGGCTGGCCGTCGAAGTCGCGCGATGCGAACGCTTCCAGACTGACCGCGCGCAGCAGGTCGTCGGGGATGTCGGCCGGGTTGGGCGAGCCGGTCGCGAAGTCGACGATGCGATCGTTCGCACCGGCGCCGCCGCGCTGCGCCCGTTCGGCTTCGGCGATGTCGTGGTACGTGAACCGGTTGGAGTAGTCGCTGAACAGCACCGACCACGGCGGCCGCATGACGGTCGGTTCGGTGTTCGCAGCGTAGTCGCGGCGCCGCTGCGCGTCGCGAATGGTGACGACCTGCGGGCGTGGATGGTCGCGTACGTCGTCGGATGTTGCGGACGACGCCGGCGACGGTCCGGACGCCGATGATACGGTCGGCGACGGCATGGACGGCGCCTGGGCGATGGCTGCCGCGACCGGCAGCACGAACGTGCCTTTGCCCACGCGGGACGCGATGAGCCCTTCGTCCTTGAGCTGCTGGTATGCCTGCAGTATGGTGGCGCGATTGACGCCGAGTCTGGCGGCCAACTCGCGTTCGGGAAGCAGCCGGTAGCCTTCGGCGAGCGCGCCGGAGACGATCTGCTCGCGCAGTTCGCCGGCCAGTTGCCGGTACATCGGCACGCTGCTGTGCCGGTCGAGTCGCAGCTGCATACGATCGCCTCCCCATCCGTCGTCGCGCATCGCGTATTGAGCATCACGTGTTGCACGTCGCGTATTGAGCGTCACGCGTCGCGCATCGTGATCACGGTCTCCCGCCACCCTACGTCTCGTGGCGGAAAACGCTCGCCGGCATACCGTTCAGCGAGCGTTTTCCGCCACGCAATGACACGGCTGGCGGTTTTGGCTCGCTGGCGCCGGCGATGGCCATGCCAGCGACGTCGGCGGCGGCTTAGAGCGAGAGGAACAGCTCGTGCAGCCGCGTGTCGCCGGTCAGTTCCGGATGGAACGCGGTGGCGAGGATGTTACCCTGCCGCAACGCGACCGGATGCCCGTCGACCGTGGTCTTCACGTCGGCCAGCGGTCCGACGGAGACGACATACGGCCCGCGGATGAACACGAGCGGCAGATCAGGCAGATAGTCCGCGTCGCCCGGCTGTCCGAAGTCGGCGGTGGCGGCGAACGAGCCAAGCTGGCGGCCGTACGCGTTGCGTCGGACGGTCGCGTCGAGCGCGCCGAAGTACACGTTCGGATCGTTGTCGAGCCGGCTGGCGAGCAGGATCATGCCGGCGCACGTGCCGAACACGGGCTTGCCGGCGGCGATATGCGCGGCGATCGGCCCGAACAGGCCGGTCGAACGCAGCAGCTTGCCTTGCGTGGTGGATTCGCCGCCGGGCAGGATGACGCGGTCGATCGACGCGTCGAAATCGTCGGCGGCGCGCAGCAGCTTCCACGGCGCGCCGAGCCGGTCGAGCACGGCCGCGTGTTCAGCGAACGCGCCTTGGACGGCGAGGATGCCGGTCACACCGTGCTTCGCGGTTTCGGCGTCGTCGGATTCCTCTTTGGAGATGTATTGGACGGCTACGACCATGGGAAGTCTCCGTTCACTCGCCGCGGGCGGCCATGATGGTCTGGATCTCGTCCTCGTTGATGCCGACCATCGCCTCGCCGAGGTTTTCGGACAGGCGCGCGAGCAGGTCGGCATCCTGCCAGTTGGCGGTGGCCTGCACGATGGCGGCGGCACGCTTGGCCGGATCGCCGGACTTGAAGATGCCGGAGCCGACGAACACGCCTTCCGCGCCGAGTTCCATCATGAGGGCCGCGTCGGCCGGGGTGGCGACGCCGCCGGCGGCGAAGTTGACGACGGGCAGGCGGCCGTTGTCGTGCACGTACTTGGCGAGGTCGTACGGCACGGCGAGCTGCTTGGCGGCCTCGTACACCTCGTCGTCGCGCAGACCGACGAGTTCGCGGATCTGCTTGTTCATGGTGCGCATGTGGCGCACGGCCTGGATGACGTCGCCGGTGCCGGGCTCGCCCTTGGTGCGGATCATGGCGGCGCCTTCGGCGATACGGCGCAGCGCCTCGCCGAGGTTCTTCGCGCCGCACACGAACGGCACGTCGAACTGGTTCTTGTCGATGTGGTACACGTCGTCGGCCGGCGAGAGGACTTCGGACTCGTCGATGTAGTCGATGTCGATGGCCTGCAGGATGCGCGCTTCGGCGATGTGGCCGATGCGCACCTTCGCCATGACCGGGATGGACACGGCGGCCTGAATGCCCTTGATCATAGCCGGGTCGCTCATGCGCGAGACGCCGCCGGCCGCACGGATGTCGGCCGGGATGCGTTCGAGGGCCATGACGGCGCACGCGCCGGCGTCCTGCGCGATTTTGGCCTGTTCGGGCGTGGTCACGTCCATGATGACGCCGCCCTTGAGCATTTGGGCGAGGTTGCGGTTGAGTTCGGCGCGGTTCTGCGTCATGGTGTCCCCCTGTGGTCTGTGGCCAGCCTGTGGCCAGTCTGTGGTCGACCGGTCGCGAACGGCCGGATCGTGTTCGTTGGTGTGCGATTGGCAACGCGACCATTATCAAATGCGCGCATTGCCGCCTAATGGACCGGTCCAATTCGGATCAGTCCAATCCGCGCTTTCCTCACCCATCCAATTCACTCGAGCCCGCCCGCGTCATCGCACACCGCGCGCCATCGTGCACCGCGCGCCATCGTGCACACGCATCACGCGTTCATCGCGCCCCGCATCGCGCCCCGCATCGTGCCCCGCAACGCCCGCGCCGCGCGCAAGAATTCATCTTCGCTTCATCGCGACGCACCGTCCGGGCAACGGCTCCGACAGGTCGCGCGCCTACTACTGGAGGCATGCAGATCAGGATGGCCATGCATGACGCGACAGCCCGCATGCCGCGTATCCGCAGTATCCACCGCATCAGCGCCGCGAGCGCAACGCACGCCACGCACGCCGCACCCCGCAACGCCGGCGCCGCCGCAACAGCATCCTCCGCCACTCCCCGACTGAATCTCGTCCAGACGTTCTCCATCGGCTTCGGCATGCTCGCCATCGCCGCCGCGTGGGCCATGTACAACGCGTTCGTGCCGATCAAGCTCAAGGAGCTGGCGATCCCCACCGCCATCGTCGGCATCGTCATGGGCATCGACAACCTGTGCGGGTTCACCGTCCAGCCGCTGTTCGGCATCCTGTCCGACAAGGTGCGCACCCGCTGGGGCCGGCGCATCCCGTTCGCCCTGTTCGCCATCCCAGCCGCGGCCGTCTGCCTCATGCTCATCGCCGCGGCGCCGAACGCCCCGCTGACGATCGCCGCGGTCGTCGTCTACGCACTGCTCATGTCGACCTGCCGCGCGCCGATCGTCGCGCTCATGCCCGACGTGACCGTATCCAGCCAACGCAGCACAGCGAACGGCGTCATCAATTTCATGGGGTCGATCGGCAACGTGCTCGCGCTCGGCGGCGGCAGTCTCCTGTACCGGCGGTACGGCATGTCCGTCACGTTTGTCGCGGGCGCGTTCATCATGGTCGCCGCGGTCGCGGCTCTGGCAAGGCTGGTGCGCGAACCGGCCGAATTCCGCACCGAGCCGGGCGAGCCGGCGCGACTGCCGTTCGTCAGTTGGCGCGAGTTCCGCGCCGCCGCGGTGCCGCGGCTCGATCTCGACGGCGACGATCGCCGTCGCTTCCGCGTGATGCTACTGGTTTTGTTCCTGTACACGATGGGATCGAGCGCGATCGAAACGTATTTCACGCTGTATGCGACGCACGATCTGGGCATGGACGCGAGCGCGGCGAGCGGCGGACTGGTCTGGTTCGCGGTCAGCGGCATCCTGTTCGCGATTCCCGCCGGCTGGCTGGGCACGCGGTTCGGCCGGCGCGCGACGATGGGCGCGGGACTGCTGCTCGCGATGCTGATGCTTGCGCCGATGCCGTGGGTCGGGCGCGCGGAGCTGCTGCCGTGGCTTGCGTTCGCGTTCGGCATTCTGTGGATGATGGTGCTGGTCAACGCGCTGCCTTGGGCCACCGAGTTGGGCGGCACGGAGCACACCGGCACGATGACCGCGTACTACTACCTCGCCACGTCGGGCGGAGCGGCGATCAGTCCGGCGCTGTTCGGCCTGATCCAGCAGGCGACCGGTTCGTACCGGTGGATGTTCCTGTACGCGATCGCCGGATTCGCGATGGCGTTCGCGCTGATGCCGTTCGCCGGGGAGAACGGAACCGGCCTGTTGCCGTCCGCCGCCGTCTCCCGCACGCCCGACTGGTCACGCGACGGCAAATCCGCCACTTTTGCCGTCGCGTGACTCCACCAGCCAACCGTCAGCCGGCACCAGTCGGCACGCAATGGAATTTCACGTGCATATGCCGTTGCGTGACCCCGTGACGACACAAAGCAAGGTCACGCAATGGCAAAATCACCCGCCACGGCCATCTCGTGAGCAAGCCATCCTGTCATGCAATGGTCGTCAATCGTTCAACTTCCATTGCATGACCGCACAACGCACCTTTACGAGGTCACGCAACGGCAAAATCACCCGTCACAGCCATCTCGTGAGCAAGCCATCCTGTCATGCAATGGTCGTCAATCGTTCAACTTCCATTGCATGACCGCGTAATACGCCTTTACGCGGTCACGGAATGGTAAAACCACCAATCGCAGCCATCCCGTGACCAAGTCGCTCCGTCACGTAACGGCTGTCAAACGATCTACTTCCATCGCGTGACCGGAACGCCGAGACACCGGAACGCCAGATGCTACGCTTCGTCGGGTTCGTATTCGAGGATGTCGCCGGGCTGGCAGTCGAGCGCCTCGCAGATCGCGGCCAGTGTGGTGAACCGGATGGCCGAGACACGGTTGTTTTTGATCTTCGACAGGTTCACGTTCGTGATGCCCACCTGATCGGCCAGCCAGTTCAGCGACCGCCCGCGCTCAACCATCATCCGGTCGAGTCGGAGCACGATCCGCCCGCTCATCACGCGCCTCCAGTCATCACGCGAGCCATCGCATCAGCCGGCACGCACACCGTAGTTCTCCGCCGCACCGCTCGCATCGTCACCCACATACCGTCGCACGACATCATCATCGCGCTTCCCGACATCACCACACCGCAACCGCTCACAACAAACTCCGATCACAGCAGCCCGTCCACGTCGCGCTGCAGCGTCGCGCCGTAGCCGAACACGAACGACAGCAGGAGCATGAGCGCTCCGGCCAGCATGTACTCGAGCAGCGAGAAAAACTCCAGCGAGACACCAACCGACGATCCGATGATCATCATCAGCAGCATCGAAATCACGCACATGGCGCCCGCAAGCACCGGCTTGAGCATGAGCCCCCAGCCGATGCGTTCCAATCCGCGCTGCGCGTCGGCGCAGAACGGCGTCAGGCCATTCGCAGCCGTATCGCCGACCGATTCGGTGCCAGATCCGCCATCGCCCGCCCATGCGCCGATCGCCGCGCACAAATCGCGCGCGCCGCCGGCCACGAGCACGTTCAGCCATGCGTTCGCCACGCCCGCGATGCCGAAGCACGCCAGCGGCAGACCGCCGTCGTGGAATTGGAACCGCACGCCGGCGATCTGCGAGTCCATGCCGAAAAACCAGTCGCCGACCTGCAGGCCGTACGAGGTCACATCGCCGCCGCGCGTCGTGAGCAGCCACGGATTGAACAGGCAGAGGATGAACACGATTGCAATGAGCGCGGTGTATGCCACGCTGATCCACGACACCGCCACGAGTATGGTGCCGATGCGCGTGCCGAGGCGGGCGTAGGTGCGCACGTTGTCACGATTGCATGTCCATGTCAGGCGTTTCATGATGACCTCCTTGTCATCCCCGGACCAGCCATCGCGGCCGTCACGGCTTTCGTTTCACCTCCAGTATCCGTCCATATTTATCGTTTGTCAATAAACTTTTAATGTTTTGCGACTAGTCACGAAGGACTTACCCGCCCATTCCGCGATTCACTCCCGCCAAGGAAGGAACCGGAGGAACCAGGGGAACCGAGAAGCCGGAGAACCAATGGAACCGGAGAACCAGAAAGCCGGAAACCCCGGCGAAGAACCCGGGAACACCGTTCACTTCGCCGGTACGTCCATGAACCCGAACCCGCGCAGATACCCCTTGCCCGCGGTGATGTCGTACTGGATGAGCCGGTAGTCGCTCAGCAGACGGCGGGTCTCGGCCGACGCATGCGCGACGTCGATCTGCTTGCCGTTCGCGTCGAGGTAGAGCGGCGTGCCGTCGGGGATGCGCGTCCAGCCCTGCGTCACGTTGACCACGGGCGGCTCCATCGCGGGCACGGCCCGATGCATGGCCGTCAGGAACGCGAGGTACGGCGAGACGCGCGCGTTCATGTGCGCGGCGGCCTGCGCCATGAGATAGTTCGGCGACGTGTACGCGTTCTCCGCGGCCGAATCGACGCCGCCCGCCGCGGCACCAGCACCGGACGCACCGGACGCACCGGCACCGGACGCACCGGCCTCCGCTTTGCGCGCCGCCTCGCGCCCGGCCTTGTTCGACCAGATGAAATAGTCGGTTTCGTGCAGCGGGATCGAATTGCGGTCGTCCGCGCTTGCATGCTTGTAGATGCTCGGCAGATGGTCGCCGTAGAAGATCACCGTGACCGGCTTGCCCAGCGCGTCGAGTTTGTCGAGAAACGCCTTGGTGTACTGGTCGGTGTAGTTCATGCCCTTGGCGTACGTGGCGATGTGCATGCGCTCGTCGGCGGCGAGCGGCGTGCCGTTTGTGGAGGACGCCTTGAACTGGTTGTGGTCGTACCAGTCGTCGTAGCCCATGTGGTTCTGCATGGTGACCAGCTGGATGAACCGGCCGCCGTTGCCGGAGGACGTTTCGGAGGCTTTTTTGGCCGATGTCTTGACGGCCGTCGCATCGTCCGCCCCGGACGCCCCCGCCTTGCCCTCGATCAGCTTGAGCACGCTGTCGTACGACGTTTCGTCGCTGATGTAGTGCGACCGGTCGATCCGCTTCGCATGATCGGCGATGAGCGGATCGTCCTGCGAGTAGAACGCGCCGAATCCGAACTTGCGATAGTTGGTCGAACGCGAGTACAGCGCAGGATTGTACGGGTGCACCGCCTCGCTGCCCGCGCCACCCGCGTTCCAGATCTGGTTGAACGAGGGCGCCCAGCTCATCTGCGGCACGAGCTGCTGGTACGGGCTCGACAGCGACGCGTCGAAGTTGGTCATGCTCAGGCCGGTGAGCGCCTGAAACTCGAGGTTCGCCGTGCCGCCGCCGTAGCCGGACGACAGCATGAGTCCCGACGTGGTCGTTTTCTTGAGCGCGCGGATGTACGGCATCGGGTCGTCGTTGAGCGCGACGCCGGGCACGCGCGTCGGGTCGGAGAACGATTCGGACAGGATCATGACGACCGTGCCGTCGGCGAGATTCGCGCCGCGCGTCGCGTTGATCGTCGTCGCCTGCTTGGCGTAGCGCTGCGCGAGCTCGCGCATCGTCGCCTCGCTGTAGCCGGCCGGCTCGTCCATGACTTTCGGCCGGGTCAGTCTGAGGAACCCGACCGCGACGCCGTTCGACTGCGCGTCCGCGATCGAATCCCACAGTTTCGCGCGATCGCCGAATCCGGCGGCGAACGAGTTCGCCCACGATCCGCTCGTGCCGAGGTCGGCGGAGAACGCGACAAGCAGCGACGCGCACAATACGGCCGCGATGCCGCGGCGGACGCGTCCGATGAACCGGCGCGGCGTCGCGATGAGCGACCGGCGCGTGTCGAACAGCGCGGCCGCGATGCACACGACGAGCAGGATCGCGACCGTGACGCTCATCTGCACGATCGCGTCGGTCGATCCGGCCGGCATGTTGGTGACGGTGTCGCCCATGCCGCCCGCTCCGCCGCTGGCCATGAGCGTGATGTCGGTGGGACGGATCGTTTCGGAGCGCACGAGCACCTTCATGCGTTCGAATACGGCGATGACGCCGATGATGACGACGAACAGGCCGCTGGCGATCCAGAACCGGTTGGTCGCGAACACGAGCACCGCGTACAGCGCCCCGACGACGATGAGATTGAGCAGGAACTGGTATTGACCGCCGCCCGTGAACGTTTTCGCGACGAATTCCCACGGCGTGACGCGGGCGCGCACGATCATCACGCTCCACTGCAGCATGGCGACGCCGGCCGTTGCGAACAGCACGAACGCCGCCGCATACGCCCACCACGGAAACCAAGTGCGGATTTTCGAATTCACCAACAATGCCACGGTTTCAGATTATGCAGGAAACCCCGAGATCGGCCGAGCCGCGGCACAAACCGTCATCTGCGCGTAACCAAAATTCACCCGCCATCCACGCCACGGCCGTTTTGTACGGCACCGGCACGGTTTCACACGCTGTTTCACACGCTGTTTCATACCACATTCAGCCGAACACCCGACGCAACGACACAACCGAACGCGATGCAGCCGCGCACGATGCAACCGTATCAGCCGGGAATCCTGGCGACGACGGAGTTGATCGTGTCGAACGACTCGTTGACCTGATCGACGATCCGCTTGCCCTGCCGCACCATGTCAGTCACCTGCGCGGTGTGCGGCTGCGGCAGCGCGTGGATCGACGACTGCACCCGGTCCAGCACCGCGCCCGCGTCGGACAAATCCTGTTTTACCGACGCGATCTTGGGAATCGACAGCGTTCCGTTCGAGAAGCTTGCGCCCGACAGCAGTTCGGACAGGCTGAAGTCCACCAGCGTACCCTGCGCCGCACTGTCGATCCTGGGCAGCGCGTTGGTCGCGGCGTCGGAGGCCGCATCCAGCATGCCGCGCACCGCGGCGACGTCCGAACCGTAATATGGAACGCGTTCGGCCACGGACCACAACGGTCCGCGCGTCTCGTCACGCGCCGCGACGACATGGTCCCCGGCCTTGTCCAACCGGGCCAGCGCCTGCTTGACGTCACCCTGCTTGATCGACTCCTGCGCCAGGCTCGCATACTCGCCCGCCTGCCGCGATTCGTCAATCACCCGCTGCGCCGACCGCCACAACAGCACACCGAACACGCCCGCGGCCAGCAACAGGACCGCCACCACGACCGCAACCACGGAAAGAACACGTCTATGTTTCCCCATGCCACCAATCTACCGCAGCACGCTACGCCACCAGCGGAGACCCGGCATTCCCTCCAGGAGCACCATATGCCGGCATCGTCGCCACAACGCCCGTTCCCCGCCGGCAATGGTGCGATACAGCCGCCGAAACACTCCTACTGACGAATTTGCAAAGGTCAGGGCCCGGTCGCCGGTTCCGGCGGGGCATCCATGAACAGCCGTCCATTACATGTCCGCGAAATCCACCAGCGTCACGGCATCGTCCTGCGCGGCGCGCGCGGTGACGTGTTCGTCGAAACCGTTCCTGGAGAAGAGCATGTAATGGGCCCGCTCGGGATGCAGCAGTTCAGAGCGACTGCGCAAGGTTTCCAGCTGGCGCAATTCCGACGGGACACTGCGCCATTTGCATTCGCAGAACAGCATCGTCTTCGGCTCCTCTCCGGCGGCGACGATATCGATTTCCTCCTGGCTGCGCGTTCTCGGGTCGGCACCCCACCAGCGTCCCGCGTCGAGCAACAGGAACGGCAGATCATCGGTGCCATTGTGCGCCCAGAGCCATTGCATGCACATGTCCTCGAACACCGCTCCCATGAAGTCGTTGATCGAACGCATGATGCGATCGGCGGCCATGTCGACGTTGCCGGACCGGATCAACGGCATGTTCACCGGCACGTACCGGTACCAGAAGCGGAAGAACGAATCCTCGATCCTGTAGATCGTCTTGCGCGGCGAGTCCTCGCCGAACGGCGTTTCCTTGCGCACGATGCCCAGGTCGATGAGATTGCGCAGATACGTCGCGCACGACGACGTTTCCATGTGACTCGCCGTGGCGATGGCGTTCGACCGCGACGCTCCGGACGCGATGGCCTGGATGACCGTGTTGTACTCGGCCGGCGCGCGCAACTCCTGCTTGAGCAGGTTGCCCGGCTCCTCGAACAGGTAGCAGTCCGGGTCAATGATGTTCCAGCGAATGTTGTCGCGGATGCTTGTCGCATCGTCGAACTGCCTGAGATATTGCGGTATGCCGTCCGTCAAGCCATAGGCCACGGCCGCTTCCTCGGCCGTATACTTCGGCAGGAACTTGCGCACGTCGGCATAGCCGAACGGCTCCACCCTGATCTGCGCGGTGCGTCGCCCATACAGGGGACTGGCGTATCCGAGCACCTGACGCTCCATGAACGACATCGAGGAACCGCACAGAATGATCATGAGCCGGCTGTCGTCCTTATGCCTGTCAATGGCATGCTGCAGCACGGAGCTGACGGAACGGTCCGCCTTCGCCAGATACGGATACTCGTCGATCACGAAAGCGAGACGTCGTCTCTGAGCGAGAGCGAAGACCGCTTCCAACGCCGAGGCGAAGTCGCGATAGATCGGCGCGGATTCCGCGGCATTCCCGAGATCGCCGGCGGCATCGCCGAGACCAGCGCGATACATGGCGATGCTGCGGCTCAACGTTTCAAGATTCCCCTCCATATTGGACTCGATGGCAGGGAAAAAGATCGACGGCTTTCCTTCAAGGAATCGATTGATCAGCGTGGTCTTGCCGACGCGCCGCCTTCCGTACACGACAACGCATTCGAAACGGGACGAATTCCAACGACGCCCCAACGCGGCAAGCTCTCTATCCCTACCCACGAACACGAGAGAACCACCCCTACACCTTAATTATAGAATTGTAATTTACTAAATTACGATTCTATAATGTGATTCGACAGTCGGCAAGGGGCAGCCAAACCGGGATGACCGTTCGACATGACAACGTGCGGACGATTTCAGGCTGCGCCCGGACGACATGAAGACGACGACATGAAGACCCATACACCGGAATGGCAAACTCACCCGATGTTGCCGCCGAAAATCTCGGATTGGAGGTTTTTGCGCGCGGTTTCCATCTGCGTGATCTGACCGAGCAGCGCGATTTTCTCCGCACCGTCCGGCAAGGCCGCCATCTGGCGTTTGGCCGCGCCGATCCGCCGCATGAAGCCGATGTCGAGCAATCGGGCGAGCAGTTCGGTCGCGTAGCGCTTCTCGTCGGCCGTAGCCGGGCGCAGCTGCGCGGCCGCCGGATTCGTTCCGTCCGCGCCAGCCGCAGCACCGGCCGCACCGACGCCGCCCGCCGCACGCGCATCGGATTCGCGCACGTCGTTCTCGCTGGGCGGCAGCGGCAGCGGCATCACCGCAAGCTCGTTGACCACCGATTCGAGCATCGGCCCGCCCGCCTTGACGAGATTGTGCATCCACAGTCCCTGCGGCATGTCGTCGGCCGGCAGCCCGCCCGCCGCGGAAATCGCCTGAAACAGCGAACGGAACACCGGCGTCATGAAGTTCGCCAACGTGAGCGACGCGAATCGGGCACGGTCGATCGCGCGCGGCACCTGCACCAGCATCGCCATGAACTGCTGTTCGCAGATGAACACCGCGTCGTCGATCTTGAAATACGTCTGTTCGTTCGCGTCGCGCCGTTCGAGCGCGCGCCGCGCGGACGGGTTCGCGTACGGATTGCCGCCGGACTGGCCGCGCCCGGCGAACCCGGCACCGGAACCGCCTCCGAACTCGCCCGCTCCCTCACCAAAACCGGAACCGCCACCGAAGCCGGAACCGCCACCGGCAAACCGCCGTTTCGGCGCGTACGCGTCCTCGTCGCGCACGCGCTGCTGCCGTCGCGCGTCGCGCACCTCGCGCTGCATGATGTCGAGATCGACGCCGATGCGCCGCGTCGCCTTGCGCGTGTAGATATCGAGCAGCGACCGGTCGCGGATCTGCGCGATAAGCGGCGCGGCGGCCTTGACCGCGCCCATCTGCCCGGTCGTGTACGACGTGTCGAATCGGTTGATCGCCGCGTCGATCACAAAATCGTACAATGGCCGGGCTCCCGCGATCAGCGAGCGCACCGCTTCGTTGCCCCGCTGGATGCGCAGGTCGCACGGGTCGAGATTGTCGTCGGCCACGGCCACGAACGTCTGCGACAGGAACGCCGAGTCGAGTCCGAACGCGTGCAGCGCAGCCTTCTGTCCGGCCGCGTCGCCGTCGAACGTGAACACGATGCGCGAGCTGAGCGACTGTCCTTCGACCTTGAGCGGGCCGACGAGCTGGATCGCGCCGAGCGAATCGTCGGCGATGAGCCGGCGCACGATTTTCGCGTGCTCCGCGCCGAACGCGGTGCCGCACGTGGCGACGGCCGTGTCGATGCCGGCCAGATGCATGGCCATGACGTCCGTGTAGCCTTCGACGATCACGACCTGACGTTTCTTCACGATCGCCGACTTGGCGATGTCGATGCCGTACAGCACCTGCGTTTTGCGGTACAGCGCCGTGTCGGGCGTGTTGATGTACTTCGCGCTGATCTGGTCGTCCTCGTACAGCTTGCGCGCGCCGAAGCCGAGCGTGCGCCCGGTCGAATCGCGGATCGGCCAGGTGACGCGGCCGCGGAAATAGTCGTACACGCCGCGCTGGCCCTGCCGTGCGAGACCAGCGTCGAGCATCTCCTGCTGCGTGAATCCCTTGCCGGCCAAATGGCGGACCAGATTGTCCCAGCCCTGCGGCGCGTAGCCGCAGCCGAACCGTTCGCAGTCGGCCTGGCTGAAGTTGCGCCCGCCGAGCAGCTTGCGCGCCGGCAACGCCTCCTTGGTGAGGATCTGCGAGACGAAGAACCGCTGCGCCTCCTCGTTCGCCTCGAGCAGGCGGGCGCGCTTGGAGCCGGCCGGCTTGTCGGCGGACGAGCCGTTTTCGTAGTGCAGTTCGATGTGGTAGCGGTCGGCGAGCAGTTCCACGGCTTCGCGAAAGTCGATGTTTTCCTGCTGTTCGACGAATTTGAACACGTCGCCGCCGAGACCGCAGCCGAAGCAGTGCCAGACGCCGAGCGCGGGGCGCACGTTGAAGCTCGGGGTCTTCTCGTCGTGGAAGGGGCACAGGCCCACGTACGTGCCCGTGCCGGAGGCTTTCAGCGTCACGCTCGCGGACACGATGTCATACAGGTCCGCCCGCGCGCGCACCTTTTCCACGTCTTCTTTCTTGATCATCCCGGCCATAACGCCCTAGGATACCGTCAGCACAGAATCGAGTGGAGGGCCAGAGCCGAAGTGTCGGTGAGCGAGGCGACCTGGTCGACGGCGACGCGCAGGCGTTCGTCGTCGTTGGTCGCGTCGTTCCAGTCGTCGAGGAAGACGGTTTCGAGCGCGTCGGACGGGCGCGGCGAGTCGGCCATGAGCACGTCGATCAGGTCTTCGACGATGCGCTGCTCTTCGCGGTGCAATGGTTCGCGGGCCCGTGGTTCCATGACAAAGTACACGGCGATGCCCTTGAGCGCGACGATCTCGTAGCTGGTCTCCTCGGGGATGACCACGTTCGCACTGTAGCGCACGAGCGGTCCAGCACCGTATGCGGCACGCGTCGCCTCCTCCACGGACCATGCGAACCGACCGATTAGGTCGCTGGTCGCGTTTTTGAGCTGCGCAAGCGAGGAGCGCGATCCGTTGAAATGGTCGGGCAGCAGCCGCAGCCGGCGCAACCGCGAGAACGCAGAAACCAGCAGATCGGCGTCCCACCGGTCGCCATACCATGCGTGCGTCGCCTCGACGATGCGGTCGATAAGCTTCGCGTCGGCGAGCGCGATCGGGTTGAACGCGCCGGTGGCGATCGCGTCCTCCACGTCGTGCACGGAGTAGGCGATGTCGTCGGCGAGGTCCATGACCTGCGCCTCCATCGGCTTGGTTGCGGCCGGAGCGCCCGTTTTGAGCCAGCGGAAGACGGGTTCATCGTCCGGATACACGCAGAATTTGGTGGGTTTCGCGCCGTGCGCGACGGCGAGCCGCCCGGCTTCGGCGAGCGTCCACGGGTATTTGACGGCCGCGTCGAGCGAGGCGCGGGTCAGGTTGACGCCGGCGGAGCGGCCGTCGGGAAACATGATTTTCGGTTCGAGCCGGGTGAGCAGGCGCAGGGTTTGCGCGTTGCCTTCGAATCCGCCGATGTTGGCGGCGATGCGGGCGAGCGCCTGTTCGCCGTTGTGTCCGAACGGCGGATGGCCGAGGTCGTGCGCGAGGCATGCGCAGTCGACGACGTCCGGGTCGCAGCCGAGCAGTTTGCCGATCTGCCGGCCGATTTGGGCGACTTCGAGCGTGTGCGTGAGCCGCGTGCGCGCGAAGTCGTCGGTGCCGGCGACGAGTACCTGGCTTTTCGCACCGAGCCGTCGCAGCGCGGACGAGTGGATGAGCCGCGCGCGGTCGCGTTCGAACGCGGTACGCGAACGCGACTTGGGCGGCTCGGGCGCCCATCGTTCCTCGTCGGACGCGCCGTACGCTTCGCCGGCGGGTATCGTTTCGGCCGTCGTCATCGCTCTCCTGCCGTCAGTCGTCGATAAGTCGTCTCTACAGTCGGCCGTCGTCAAGTCATCGATCAATCGTCGATATCAATCGTCGATCGCTCGCCGATCAGCAACTCGCCGCGGCCTACAGCAGCGTCGTCGGATCGAGCTTGGCGAGATCGTCGGCCGACAGCACGTCCGCGGCGTGCAGATAGAGCCGCGGAATGCGGTTGCGCAGGCAGGTGAAGATCTCGTAGCTGATCGTGTCGGCGGCGCGCGCCCAGTCGTCGGCGGTCGGTTCGGCGACTTCCTCGCCGCGGCCCGGGCCGAACAGTTCGACGGTGTCGCCTTCGTGCACGCCGAGCGCGTCGCACGATCCGTGCAGGTCGATCATGAACTGGTCCATGCACACGCGTCCCGAGACGCGATACAGCTTCGGGCCGTCATCGGTCATGACGCGCACGGGGCCGCCGGGCTTGTCGACGTGCTTGGCACCCTGCATGTCGAAGCCGGAGGCGGAACGGTGGATGCCGTCCGCGTAGCCGAGCGGCACGATCGCGGTGGACGTGTCGTCGGGGGTCAGGTAGGTGCGGCCGTAGGAGATGCCGTGGCCTTTTTCGACGTGCTTGACGGTGCCGAGCTGCGCCTGCAGGGTCATGGCGGGCTTGAGATCCCAGTCGCGAGGCGTGCCCATGGCCGGATCGGGCTCGTAGCCGTACAGGCCGATGCCGGGGCGCGTGAGCTCGAAGTGGATTTCGGGGCGGTTCAGCGTGGCCGCCGTGTTGGCCAGATGGCGGATTTCCGGCGGGATTCCAGCGGCTTCCATGCGCGCGGTGAACGCGTTGAAGTTGGCGATCTGCCGGTCGGTGGAGGCGACGAATTCGGGCACGTCCGGCGAATCGGCGACGGCGAGGTGGCTCCACTGGCCGACGATGTGCAGCACGCCCTCCTTGGCGAGGGGCACGAGTTTGGCGAGCGCCGCGTCGAACGATTCCTCGGTGAAGCCGTTGCGGCCGAATCCGGAGTCGACCTTGACGTGCACGCGGGCGGGCTTGCCGAGCTTGCGCGCGGCGGCCGCGACCGCGTCGATGCCGGGCAGCGAGCCGACGGACACGTCGATGTCGTTGGCGATGAGCTCGTCGAACGGCACTTCCATGCCGTTGTAGACCCAAGTCAGTATATGGCAGCGGTCGGGGCCGATGCCGAGCTTGCGCAGCAGCAGCGCCTCGTGCGATTGCGCGGTGCCGAGCCAGGTCGCGCCGCCCGCGAGCGCGGCGAGCGCGGCCGGCAGCAGGCCGTGGCCGTATGCGTCGGCCTTGACGACGCCCATGACCGCGGTGCCGGAATGCGGCCCGCCGACCACGTCGACCAGATGGCGCATGTTGTCCCGCAGCGTGGCGAGATCGACGATCGCCTGCGCGGGGTAGCGTTTGCGCGCGGCGCGGTAGTTGGCCTCGCCGGCCGGGGATGAGAATTGCCATTGCGGTGCTGCATTGAGAGTCATGCGCTCCATTGTGGCGCGCCATTGTGACGAATCGCGCACGAATCGCCGCGCGGCGGGCATATGGCCGGGGCATATGGCGAACGCGAGGCGTTCGCACTGCGACCGTTCCACGCCTTGAGACAAAATCCGCGAATGTCCACGACTTGTCCACAACATGGCCATACACTGTCACCAATCGTTCGAGCCGACGTAACGTTCCCGGCACGAACTGTTCTGATTCCCGGCGTTGAGGCGTGCCGGGGTCCCGGAAAACCGTCCGGTCCAGCCCATATCCATTCCGTATTGAGAGAAGACTCATGGATCTTTTTCGCAAGAAATCGGTGGATCAGCTGGTCGCTGAATCCACTCCATTAAAGCGTACGATGCACACGTTCGATCTGACGATGCTCGGCATCGGCGCGATCATCGGCACCGGCATCTTCGTGCTGACCGGCAAGGGCGCGCTGACCGCCGGTCCGGCCCTGTCCGTGTCGTTCCTGCTGGCCGCGGTCTGCTGCGGTTTCGCCGGCCTGTGCTACGCGGAGTTCGCGTCGATGGCACCGGTGTCCGGCTCCGCCTATTCCTACTCGTATCTAGCTTTCGGCGAGCTGATCGCGTTCGTGATCGGCTGGGATCTGATCCTTGAGTACGCGCTGCAGGCGGCCACCGTGTCCGCCGGCTGGTCGGGATATTTCAACAAGTTCCTTGAGGGCTTCGGACTGAGCCTGCCGGTCGAACTGACCGCCGCGTACGGCACCACGCCGGGCGTGACCACATACTTCAACCTGCCCGGTTTCGTGATCGTGCTGATCATCACGTGGGTGCTGTCGATCGGCATCAACCAGACGAAGAAGACCAACGACATCATGGTCATGATCAAGCTCGCGATCATCGTGCTGTTCATCGTGTGCACCATCTGGTACGTGAACCCCTCCAACTGGAAGCCGTTCTCCCCGTACGGCGTGTACACGTTCCAGCCCGGTTCGACCCAGCCGTACGGCATCGTGCCGGCCGCGTCGATCGTGTTCTTCAGCTTCATCGGCTTCGACGCCGTCTCGTCCTCCGCCGAGGAGACCGTCGAGCCGAACAAGACGCTGCCGAAGGGCATCCTGCTGTCGCTGGCCGTCTCGACGGTGCTGTACATCGTCATGACGTTCATCATGACCGGCATCGTGCCGTACAAGGAGTTCGCGAACTTCATCGACGCGCCGGTGGCCGGCGTGATCCTCGCGACCGGCATGAACTGGCTCGCGTTCATCGTCAACCTCGGCGCGCTCATCGGCATGACCACGGTGATGCTCGTGCAGCTGTACGGCCAGTCCCGCATCTGCTACGCGATGAGCCGCGACGGCCTGTTCCCGGAGTTCTTCGGCCATGTGCACGAGAAGTACCGCACGCCGTTCAAGGGCACGTGGTTCTTCGGCATCCTGACCGCGGTGGCGGGCGGCTTCATCAACATCAACGTGCTGTTCGAGCTGGTGAACATCGGCACGCTGTCGGCGTTCATCATCGTGTCCGCCGGCATCCTGTGGATGCGCAAGACGCAGCCGGACGCGCACCGCGGCTTCCGCGCGCCGCTCGTGCCGTTCACGCCGATCTGCGCGATCGTGTTCTGCCTGATCCTGATCGCCGGCCTGAACTGGGAGACGTGGCTGCGGTTCGCCGTCTGGTTCGGCCTCGGCCTGGTCGTCTACTTCGCCTACAGCCGCAAGCGCTCCAAGCTCAACAAGACCGCCGAGTAGCGCTGTCAGGCCGCAACGGCCAGAACATCCACAGGAGCTCCCCTTGCCAGGGGAGCTGTCATGCGCAGGCATGACTGAGGGGTAGTCAGAAGATCGTTCGTCGATCTCCGAGCTACCCCTCAGTCGTTGTTATGCCTCACCACTCGTGCCGCTGGTATGCGATGCGCGTCGTATCGGTCGGCCGGTCGACGAGCTGGATGAGCCCGCAGCGCGCGAATCCGCTCGCTTCGAACACGTGCTGCATGGCCTTGTTGTTGGGATGCGTGTCGGCGCGCACGTTGCCGTAGTGCTCGAGCGCCCAGCGGATGCAGTCGCGCGCCGCGTGCTTGACGAGACCGGCGGAGGCGATGCGGTGGATGGTCACGTACGTGTCGTCGTCCAGCCACGCGCCGTCGATGGTTTTGTACGTCGGATCCTCGCCCGTGCACAATGCGAACTGCGCGAGGATGCGCTCGTGCCCGTCGAGCGTGTCGACGAGCAGCATGGTGCGCCCCTGCGCGATGTCGTCGAGGATGACCTCCTCGCGCGGGAACGTGTTGCCCCACTGCGTCGGATTGCCGTTGCGGGCCATGAGTTCGCGGGCGTGCGCGTAGATTTTCTGCATTTGCGGAAAATCGCGCATGGTCGCATGGCGGAAATGCCGGGACGGCGCATTGGACACGGTTCACCTCGCGGTCGAAGGAATACGTAACTGTCGGCATAGACTAGCACGCCGGCCACACAACCGTCGCCGGATCGTCTGTGACGTGATCGTCGCGCACACCATCGTCCGTCACACCGTTCATGATCGGCGTTCCGCGGGCCTGCGACCGCCGATCACCGACCGCCGACCCGCGAAACGTCCGCCGCGTCACACGCGCAGTACGACCTTGCCGAACACGTCGCCGTCAATCACCTTGGCGAACGCGGCGGGCGCGTCGGCGAGCGCGTACGTCGAGTCGATCGCGGGATGCAGGTCGGCGTGTTCGACGAAGCGCAGCAGGCGCGCGAAGTCGTCGCGCGAGCCCATCGTGTTGCCCTGCACGCGGATGTCCTGGAAGAAAATGCGCGTGAGTTCGGCGCCGGGCTGGTCGCCGGTGGTCGCGCCGCAGACCGCGATCGTGCCGCCGGGCCGCACCGATTTGACCGAATGGCTCCACGTCGCCGCTCCCACCGATTCGATGACCGCGTCGACCTTGCGCGGCAGGCGCGCGCCCGGCTCGAACGCCGCGTCGGCGCCGAGGTCCAGCGCCTTGGTCCGCTTGGATTCCGAACGCGAGGTGACGAACACCTCGAGTCCGGCCGCGTGCGCGAGCTGGATGGCCGCGGTGGATACGCCGCCGCCGGCGCCCTGCACGAGGATCGTGTCGCCGGGCTTCACGTTCGCGCTGGTGAAGACGAGCGAGTAGGCGGTCAGCCAGCTGGTGCCGAGCGCGGCGGCCTCGTCGAGGTTCAGATTCGCGGGTTTGGCGAACACGTTCGCGCTCGGCACCTGCGTGCGTTCGGCCATGGTGCCCTGGTATTGTTCGGACAGGATGGTGCGGCGCTCGCCGGGCATGACGCCCGCGCCGTCGGTGCCGACGAACGTGTACAGGACGACTTCGCTGCCGGCCTTGAGTCCCTTGCGCACGGGAATGTCCTCGTCGAGGATGCCCGCTGCGTCGGTGCCGAGGATCATGGGCGTCTGTTCGGCGGCAAGCCCCACGCCCTTGAGGCTCCAGATGTCGTGGTGGTTGACGGTGGCGGCCTTGACGGACACGCTCGACCAGTACGGGCGGGGTTCCGGCTCGGGCCGCTCCCCCACTTCCAGCACGCTGAGCGGATCGTCGGCGTTGATTCCTGCGGCGTATACGGCCCTCATCGGCACTCCTTTTCGCGGCGGTTGCGTTTCGGTTCCATTCAACCACGCCCGTCGGTCTGATCCGTCGCGTGGCGGTTTTGACTCGCTCGCAGCATCGTCAGCGAGTCAAAACCGCCACATCATATGCGCGACATATACGCGACGACGGGTGTACGAGCAGGAACAGCGCAACACCAGAGCCGCTACGCTTTGGCGGCATCACGCCTTGGCGAACTGGCCGACGAGCGCGCTCATCCAGTCGAGCAGATCGTCGTATTCGGCGGGCATCTGCTCGGTGAGTTCGACGATCGGCACGTCGGCGCTCTTTGCGGCGGACGTGATCTGGTCGGTGGTGGAGTTGGCCTCCTGCGTGTTGTAGACGAGCATCGAGATCTTGCCGCCCTTGAGCGCGTCCTGGAAGTCCTTGATGTCGGCGGGGGTCGGCTCGCTTTCGTTGGCGGACGCTTGCGCGTAGCCCTTCGGCGTGGCGTCGGTCATGCCGAGGTCGTCGGCGAGATACCATGCGACGGATTCGGTGGCGGCGTACGACTTGCCCTTGGTCTTGGCCGCAGTGTCCTTGATGCTGGTTTCGAGCTTGCTTTCGCGCTCGTGCCACGCTCGGTTGAGCTGTTCGTAGGCGTTCTTGTTGCCCGGATCGGCTTGCTGATAGGCGGCGGTGATCGCGTCGGCGGCCGCGTTGCGCGCCGCCGCGGAGAACCAGACGTGCGGATTGTCGCCGGCCTTGATGCCGGCCGCGTCCGCCGCGTCGACGAGCGTCGCCTTGGTCGACTTGGCGGCCTTGGATGCCCACGGGTCGTAGTCGGCCCCGTTGACGACGGCGACCGCGGCCTTGCCGAATTTGGCGACGTCCTGGCTGGTCGGCTCGTAGTCGTGCGCTTCGACGTTGGTCTTGGTCATGATGTTGGTCACGTTGACGTGGTCGCCGCCGAGTTCGGCCGCGACGGATCCCCACTGGTTGATCGACGCGACGACGGCGATCCTGCCGTCGCCGGTCCCGCCGTTCGCCGACGCCGCGGCGTTCCCGTCGCCGCCGGCCGCCGCCGTTCCGCAGCCGGCCAGTCCGGTCATCATCACCGCGGCCATCGTTGCGGCCATTGCCATCGTCGTGAGTTTCTTCCATGCAGTCATACCGTGCGTTCCTCTTCTACAGTCATGTGTTCCGGTTGACTCCACCACCATACATCATAAATGAGACTCATTATCATTATCAAAGAAAAAACGGCGTGTCCTCCAACTAAAAAATCTCAGAAAACAGGTTTGTCAACACACCCTGAAGCTGGCGGAGCCTCGGCGCCCCCAGTAAAGGGCAGCCTTCGGCTGACTGTATTGTTGGCTCGCCGTCGCTCGTCCCTCTCCTACAAACGCCCATAAAGCTGGCGGAGCCTCGGCGCCCCGCAACAAAGGACATCCTTCGGCCGACTATGCTGCCGGCTCGCTACCGCTTGCCCCTCTCCTATAAACGCCCATAAAGCTGGCGGAGCCTCGGCGCCCCGCAACAAAGGACATCCTTCGGCCGACTATGCTGCCGGCTCGCTACCGCTTGCCCCTCTCCTATAAACGCCCATAAAGCTGGCGGAGCCTCGGGCTCCCTCGGCTGAGGGAGCTGTCACGCGAAGCGTGACTGAGGGAGCGTCGCGGCACGCCAGTGTCGCTTGCAAAAATCGCATCACGCAATAGCGCGATTCCGAATCCCCTCAGTCCCGCTGGCACTCAGGGCACAGCCCGAACACTTCGAGCGTGTGCGATTCGACGGTGAATCCGTGGTTCGTGGCAATCTTGCGCAGCCACGCCTCGCTCGGCGGATCGATTTCCACGGTTTTGCCGCATTTGCGGCATACGAGATGGTGGTGGTGCGCATCCTCGCCGCACAGGCGGAACAGCTGCTGGCCGTCGAGCCGTATCGTGTCGGCCGCGCCGGAATCGACGAGCGCGTTGAGCTGCCGATAGACGGTGGCCAGCCCGATTTTGGTGCCCTCGTCGTCGAGTTTGCGGTGCAGTTCCTGCGCGGAGACGAAATCGTCGCATTCGCGCAGCCGCTGCATCACGGCGTCCTTCTGCCGTGTGTGCCTCACCGGTCCGTTTGTCGCCATGTCCACTTCCTTGGCCGAGCCGGCGGCCTGTCGCGTCGGCGTTATTATCAATAACAATCAGTTAATGATAATAACGCCGTGTGCGCGACAACGGAAGCGTCACGCCTGCGCGCGCACGTCCTCCCCGTCCTGACCGGCGGACGCCGTCGCCACGGACGTGACGCGACGCATGAAGTCGTCGAGGAAGCGCGACTTGTTGACCGCGATCGCGACGCTCGTGGTCTTGAACGGATCGTTGAGCCGGTCGTAGTCGCCGATGGTGCGTCCGCGCGTCGGCCCGTCGAGCTCGACCTTGAGGTTGATCGGCAGCGTGGCGACGAGCGTCGGATCGATCGCCGTGGCGACGGCGAGCGGATCGTGCAGGCCGCAGCCACCGAGCCCCGGCGCGGTTTTCTCGTATGCGGCGATGTAGTAGTCGGTCATGTCGGCGAGGAACCGGCCGGCCGGCGTGCCGAGTTCGCGCCATTGCGCGGTTTCGGCACGCGTGAGCAGCGTCTGCATGGTCACGTCGAGGCCGATCATTTCGGTGCGCACGCCGGAGCGGAACAGGTAGTCGGCGGCTTCCGGATCCTGCGAAATGTTCGCCTCGGTCCACGCGTTCACGTTGCCGGGTACGGTGAGCGCGCCGCCCATGAGCACGATGTCGCCGATCAGGTTGCGGATTTCGGGCGCGCGGCGCAGCGCTGCGGCGATGTTGGTCATCGCGCCGGTCGGCACGTACGTGAGTTCCTTGCCGTAGGTTTTGGCCGCGTCGATGATGAAGTCGACAGCCGGTTCGCTTTCCGCGCTGCGCTTGGCGTCGGGGATGTCGACGTCGCCGACGCCGTTCGCGCCGTGGATGAACGCCGATCCTTGGCTGACCGCGAACGTTTCCTTGGCTTCGGGATGGTCGATGCCGCGATAGACGGGCACTTCGGGATGCCCGAACAGTTCGGTGACGGCGAGCGCGTTGCGTACGCCCTGATCGACGGTCACGTTGCCGTAGGTTCCGGTGATGCCGATGAGCTTGGCTTCAGGGTTGCCGAGCGCGTACGCGATCGCGAGCGTGTCGTCGATGCCGGTGTCCAGGTCGAGAATGATGTTCTTCATGATGGCCTCCTTTGCCATTGCCGAATCCGAATCAGCCACTACTGTCCACGTTCAGCGTATCGCCGCAGCGCCGCCCCGCCAAGCCTTTCCCCGCCACCGCCCCCAGAATTCAACCGTTCTTCATTTATCGAACCGCTCCCGCACCTGCTCCGCCGTACCATACGAAGCCTGCGCCCCATACCCGGTCGCCGCATAAGCGGCCACATACGAGCCAAGCCGCGCCGCGTCATCCAGCGCAAAGCCGGAGGCCAGCCCCGCCAGCACGGTGCCCATGAACGCATCACCGCACCCGGTGGTGTCAACGGCCTCAACCCGAACCGGCGCAATGCGCGTGATCCCAGAATCAGAGCCACGCTCCCCCGTCGCATCCAGAATCACCGATCCATCCCCGCCGAGCGTGACGATCGCCCGATCAAACCCGAGCCCGGCCATGCGTTCCCGCGCATCCGCCCAGTCGAACCCGCTCCAGTCGCCGTCGGCCGGCTCGTCGACGCCGAGCATCTGCGCCATCTCATGCTCGTTGACGAGCAGGATGTCGGCCGCGTCGACCAATTCGCGCGGCAGTCGCGGCACGAACGGCGAGTTGTTGACGAGCACGGTCAGTCCGGCGTCGTGCGCGATGCGCGCGGCCGCGACGACCGTGTCCATCGGGCTTTCGAGGCACAGACCGAGCACGCCGGCGGCGGTGAGCGCGTCGCGTGACGAGGCGATGTAGTCGGCGTCCACCTGCGCGTTGGAGCCGGGCGAGTAGACGATCGTGTTTTCGCCGTGCGCGTCCACGGTGATGACGGTGGTGCCGCTGGGCCCGGGCACGTGGCGCACGTTGGCAGTGTCCACGCCGGCTTTGCCGAGTTCGCCGAGCAGGAAGTCGGCGTTCGCGTCGCCGCCGACCGCGCCGAACAGTCGCACGTGGGCGCCGAGTCGCGCGGCGGACGCGGCCTGGTTGCCCGATTTGCCGCCGGGCAGGATCGTGAGCGGCCCGCCGTTCACGGTCTCCCCCGGCCGCGGCAGCCGTTCGGTCACGACCGTATAGTCCGCGTTCATCGACCCGACCACGGCCACTTCGCCGCGGATCCGTTCCAGCATGTCCAGCACCGCACCGTCGTTTGCGTCGCCCATGACCGTTCCTTTCGTGTGCCACTTCCCAAAGATGGCTATGCCGCACAACCATCTTCATAACAGTTCATAAAAGTTCATAAGCATTCATAAAAATTCTACAAAGCCGCAGCAAATCTACAAGAATCATAAAGAATCATAAAACTTCATAACAACGCCTCCGCCAGATCTTGTTGGCCGACGCCCATGGACACACCCCCCCATCGTCCCCTATCTTTCTCGATTATTTCATTCACAGAGCCCCACCTGCATAACCGCACAATGACAAGCAAGCAGTCAGAGAATCTTCCGAACGACGTGAATCTACAGTACAAAAACCCAACGCGAAAGCGCTTTACACCGGACCAAAATAGGGCAATATACCCCCTATATTCGGGGGTTCGGTGTATCTTATGGGTACTGAGATGAGATTTTCGACAACAAACGAGCCAGATGTGGAAAAGGCGAGCTTGGATATGACACGATTCACGCGACGTTGCGGCAAACTGGTCGCGGCCCTGTTGGCTGGCGGCATGATCCTCGCCATGCCCGCGACCGCGGTCGCGGATCCGATGCCCGAGGAGACGGCCACGCCGACGGTGCAGGCTGACCAGATGCCCGAAGTGCAAACCCAGACCGCCGTCGCGCCCGGATACGATTGCGCGAACGTGACTGAGTGGGATGCGTTGAAGGCGTGCGTCGAGGCTGGTGGTGCCGTCACCCTGACGGGAATGATCGCCGTACCGACCAGTGACGGCGACGGCGCGACCTTACAGGTCGACGACGGGAAGACCGTCATATTGAAGGCCGGGACGAACGGCGGTTTGACGGGCAAGGACGCAAACGGCGCGAGCGTGGCCCGTAATACGAGCGTGCTGCATGTCGCCCAGGGCGGAGCGTTGACGATCGCGGGCGGCACGTACGAGTATCTGAATGCCACGGCCGGCGGCACGTTGGCCGCGGTCGATGGCGCATTGACCGTGACCGGCGGCAAGTTCACCGGCAACACGACGACCGACAGCGGAGGCGTATTTAAAGCGTCCGCCGGGTCCACGGTCACGTTCGGCGTCGAAGACGGCAAGGACATGCCCCGGTTCGAGGGCAACACGGGTGCGACGGGCGGCGTGATCTACACCAGGGGCACGCTTAACGTGCTGTCCGGCCTGTATAAGGCCAACATCTCGACGGCCGGCGGCGACACGAACGGCGGTGGCGCAATCCGAATCACCGATGGCTCTTTGACTGTATCTGGTGGTACGTTCACGGACAACACGGCGGTTGGCGTGGGTGGTGCCATCAGTACGATGAACGGCTCCACGACGATCAAAGACGGTACGTTCAACTCCGATACGACGAACGTCGGTTCGAAGGGCAATCACGCTCCCAAGGGCGGTGCGATCGCCATGCAGGGCGGCACGCTGAAGATTGAGGATGGTACGTTCGACCGGAACCGGGCGACGGCCAACGCGGACTACAGTGGCGGCGGAGCGATCTATGCGACTGGCACGACCACCGTGGTGACCGGTGGCCTGTTCACGGGCAACGGTCAGGATCCGGGCACATGCTCTGTCGCAGTCAACGACAATAAACATGATAATTGCTATGGTGGCCCCCATGGCGGCCAAGCTGGCGGCGGCGCGATCTACTCGATCAACGGCAGTCTGACGATTCAGGGCAGCGTCACGTTCAAGGGGAACTACGCGAAGGCCCGTGATTTCGGTTCCGGCGGCGGTGCCGTCTGGGCGCAGGGCAAGATGTGGATCCGCAACAGTGCAGACGTGCAGGCGACCAAGCCGTTGTTCGAGGGCAACTGGGCTGCGATCGACAAGCCGGCAGGCTCTTATGACAAGAACATCACGACGATGCTGACCGGTCCGGCCACGACGATCACAGCGGGAGGCGCCGGCGGCGCGGTGTTCCTGATGAACGAGTCGACCGCGTACATCACCGGCGGCGAGTATACAAACAACGCGTCGGGTTATCTGGGCGGCGCGATCTACACGGAGGAGCATACGACCACGTACGTAGGCCGCGCGGTCGCATGGTTGAATACGGCGGGTCATTTCGGCGGCGGTCTGTGGTTCTGCCCGTCGGGCAGCTCCGCCGCGTCCAAGGGCGGCAACATCGCCCTGTTCGACAACACGATCGACAATAAGCTCGACGCAAACACCGGCAACCTTCCCCATGAAAATGAGAACAAGGACCTGACTTCAGCCGGCGACGATCTGGCGATCATGAACCCGTACCACAAGAGCGACAACAAGGACATCAACTCGAACACGTTCCAGTTGATGGATACTTGGTTCACTGGCCGTGATGAACGTGCCGTCGACTGGTATGAGGATGGTTCCCCTACCAAATTCGCCAGCGGCTATCAGGACACATGGCTCGGGGGTGATGGCAACCGTTACAACTCCGTCAAGACCAACGCTGGAGATCTCAACTATCCACAACGGTACAAAGAAGGCTCCACGTCGAATGCAAAGATCAAGATTCCCGCCGATCATGCGACGACCCTGTGCCTGTACTACACCAACGGCAAGCGCGGCAACAACACGAGCGCGGACTGCCAGAAGGACGGCTACTATCAGGACAATCTCGGCGACCCCAGCCTGCGGAATGACAAGGGTTTCGGCAACCGAGGCGTCGCGTTGAAGGCCGTCGTCGGGAACGATACGGAAAAAGAGAACGCGCAGAATACTGCGCAGATCCTGATCACGGGCAATGGTTCGCGCCTGTCTGGTGGTGGTTTCGGTTCTGATGGTGTGGTCGTGTTCGACAGCCCGTATTCGATGAGCTGGAACAAGGCCGACGCGAACACCGGAAATCAGGTGACGTCGTCGTCCTCGTGGAAGGTCTCCACCACGGACGCCCAGCTCGATGACCGTGACGATGGTGAGGAGAAGAGCCCGTACATGGCCTCGTCCATGCGCCCGGCGCAATGTCAGGCCACCACCGGCACGCTGCCCCCCAACTGCTGGCAGGATGACGGCGACGGCAACTGGTCTGTGACGGTCACGGACAATGACACGACGCGCGACAACGACAATACGATGGGTTCGATCAGTATCGACAATCTCGCGCCCGGCACGTACACGCTCCAAGAGGCCGTCCCGCCGACGGGCTACGAGCTGAACACGACCGAGTACACGTTCACGATCAAGGCCGCGGGAACCGACAATACGGTGCCCGAACAGCCCAAACTGTCGATTCGGACCGGCAGCGATCAGCTGGTTGGCTCGGATGGTCGTACGATCGGCGACAAGCCGGTGACTGGCGCACTCACGTGGAAGAAGATCGACTCGGCCACCAACGCTGCGATCGGCGGATCCGTGTGGAAGATCACCGACGACAACGACAATACGGTCCCCGGCTACGAGTCGATCACGGACAATACCGGCAATACCGGCGAGGACAGCTATTCGGGCAAGGATACGGATCCGATCGTCGGCTTGTTCAAGATCACGCTTGACGCGACCGGAGCCAAGGGACTCAAGGCGGGCTCGTACAAGCTCGTCGAAACCCAGACGCCGAACGGGTATTGGATGCCTTTGACCGCCGAACACCCGTTCACGGTGGCAAATGAGTACAGCAAGATGACCGCCACATGGACCGAGACCGACATGAAGAATGGCGAGATCTCGAACACGCCCACGAGTGTGTCATGGACGAAGGTCGACGCCGGTTCTCAGACCGCCATTGGCGGTGCGGAATGGAAGCTCGTCCGTATTAAGACCGTCGACGGCACGCCCATCAGCTCCGACCAGCCCGCGTGGACCGTGCTCGACTGCGGTGCCGACAACGACGGATGCACAGGCAAAACCGACAGCAAGCATCCGACCGACGCGTCCCTGAACCGTTGGGCCGATTCGGACAACACCGCCGGCGGGTTCAAACTGGAAAAGCTCGAACCCGGCACGTACGAATTGACTGAAACCAAGGCTCCGGCCGGATACGTGCTGCGCAAGGCCACGTACAAGTTCACGATCACCAAGGATCAGCCTGAACAGTCCGTCAAACTCCAGTCCAACGGCACGGACGTGCCCGGCAACAGGATCGGCAACAGTCGTGCGATCAGTTTCCTCCCGTCTACGGGCGGTCCGACGCCGCGCGGCTGGCTGACCATCGGCATGACCCTGCTCGCCGGTTCGCTCGCGACGACTTGGTGGACGCGCCGCCGGGAAGCCAGGTGATCCCCGTGACGTTCAGGCCCAAGGCGCGCGGCCCCGATTGAGCGGGCGGCGGAAACCGGTTCATTCGCACAACCACATTTTTCAGGAAGAACAATTTAAGGAACAACCATGATGAGAAGCAGGAAACCACTGGCCGTCCTCACGGCCATCGCCACCATGATCGGCGGACTCGCCATCGGCGGCATCGCGCAAGCCGACACCACTGCCGATCCGAATAATACGGCGACCTGGGCCAAAACCATCACACTCAAGGCGTCGGATTACATGCAGCAGTTCTACACGACGACCTACGACGCGAACGCGAGCGATTTGAAGGCGAATCTGCGTTCGTTCAAGTACGTAAAGCTCGCCTCGTATGAGACCAGCGAGTCCAACGGAGCCAATGGAGCCAAAGAATATCGTCTGACGCTCAACACCGTCGCCGACAACACGGAAAAGATCAAGACCGCGTTCAACAACGTCACCCTGGCCGACAACAGTACTCTTGGCTCCAAATATCAGGCTCAGGTTTCCAACGGGATCACCGACCCGCTGCGATGGCTCGGCACCCAGAACCTGACCGAGGGAACAAGCAATAACAACAGCGCCGACGGGAAGCTCACGATCACCGCTGCCAACCAGTATGATCTGGCCGCACAGCTCGAAACCCAGTTCAATAACACGGCGGACGAAATCACGACGGCGGACATCGCCGTAAACAAGGCCGATAAGACGCTCACGTTCACGTTCTCTGATCCCGGTCTGTACCTGATCATCGACGAGACTACCGGCAATGGCGTCGTGAACATCACCTCCACCGGAGCAAATGGTTCGACCGGCACGCGCACGTACGGGAAGATCAAGCCCATTCTGATCGGTACACCTATTCCCACGGACTTCAGCATCACGAACCCCGATGATGCGGCGGTCAAGCTGGGGCGAGTCGACAGCACCGAAATCAAGCAGACGATCTCCGACGAGATCAAGACCAAGGTCTTCTTCAAGAAGACCGACGCGCAGGGCAATGCGCTTCAGGGAGCCACGTTCACGATCAGGAAAGTCAAGACCGACAAGGTCGCAAGCGTGAACCCCGCCGACAAGGATTCCTTCGATCAGGTTTGGAATCAGTCCGATAATTTCGACTCTTCGTTCGGCACTAACGGTTCTGCGGACGCGTCGTCCGACCAGGACGGCAAGTTCGATTTCGATGGCCTGTCCAAGGGCAAGTATCTGATCTATGAGACCGGCCTTCCTACCGGCGGTTATCTGGAGGATTATGCGGGACGGTTCATTCTCGAAGTCCAACAGAATGATGCTCCCAATAACGGTACCGCCGCCCCGACGATCAGCCACACGCTCACCGATGTGCTCAAGAGCGGCCTCCTCACCGACGCCGACGATAACGGACTCGTTTCCACCGGCAAGACCAACAACGGAACCAGCGACGCCAACCCCTACACATACAAGAACATCACCGACACCAGCCAGCTGCCCGCCACCGGCGGCACGGGCATCGCCCTGTTCATCGTGGCAGCGGTCATCCTCGCGGGCGGCGCGGGCGTGCTTGCGGTCAAGAGCCGCAAGACCAAGCGCATGCTCACCATGTGATGAATGATCTGACGGTCTGACGAATGTGGGGCGTCGCTCGATAACGGCGCCCCACATTTCGTTCTACGTCAAATCAACGATCGCAGCAATCGCAAAAATCACAGCTGTCATCATCAATCGATTCCCGATCACATATCCTCAAACGCAACCAGCATCAGCCGATCGTCCTGTTCCGCGAACTGCCGCAGGTTGTCGGTGAAGCCGGCTTTGGAAAATAGGATGAGCCATTTGTCCGGGTACGGCAGGAGCTGGCTTCGCTGTTGCAGCGTCCGGTATTCGGTTTCTCCCACCGGCTCATTGCGCCATGTGCATTCGCAGAATATCGCGCTTGCGGAGTCCTCTCCTGCGGCGACAATGTCGATTTCCTCCTGCTGCCGGGTACGCGGGTTGCTTCCCCACCATCGTCCGGATTGGAGTATGGGAAACGGCAGCTGCGCGTATCCCTTGCCCCAGAGCCATTGCCGGCTGATGTCCTCGAATACGGGCCCCATGAATCTCGGCAACAGGTAAGGCACTCGTCGGCATGCGAAAGACCGTCGAATCCCTTCGCCGAAGTCGAACCACTCCGCCCGCATCCGCTGCCGTCCGGATCCGGCACCGTCCCACATCGGCGAAACAGGGCCTTCTCCACAAAGTGTGACAACCGGATCGTCACACACCGCAAGAAAACCATGCAAATGCCAAAACGTGACATGCACGGCAATCCACAGAACCCTAGAATTCCAAGCAAAACGGTCTATCGGCAGGAAATCGTCCATCGCGGCGTCCCGTCACGCTCAGCAGGAATCCCGGAAAGTTCGCCAAGCATGACAGCATGCCGCGTCACACTCCGCCGGTTCGCACCATTTCGGCAAAGTATGACACGCCATCAACGGCCGAAGCGGTTCCGATCGGTCACGGGACGGAAAAACACGAGGTTACGCCATCGCATGACCACTCGCCCCGCACACGACCGGTCACACGATGGCACAACCGCAGTAACCTCCCACCGTGTGACCCCGTTCTCGCCGGTTTGCCGGTCACGCAATGGAAGATCAGCCCTTCGCGCCATCCCGTGAACACACGCCCAGTCACGCAACGGCATAACCGGTCAATTCGCCATCGCATGACCTCGTTTCCGCCTGTCTGCCGGTCACGGGATGGAAGATCAGCCCTTCCTCGCCACCCCGCGAACACGAACCCGGTCACGCAACGGCATAACCGCATCGTTTTCCATCGCGTGACCCTACCCGCGGGCACGCAACGACAAACCACCATACAAATACCATCGCGTGACCGGCAAAACACGACACTCCGCCGCTTCATGACTTACCGCTAGCAATCCCCCACCAGCTACTTCTGCCAGCCCACGCTCTCCCACTTCTTGGTCTGGAATCCCGCAGGGCCGTAATTCGCAAGCCCCTTCTTGACCGCCACGTAGCTGGGGCAGCGGACTGTGTCGTCCCACGATAGGTCATGCACGCAGGTATCGGCGGTTTTTGGTCTTGCCTTGGACCAATAGCCGCCCATCAGCCACCATGGCATTGAGCCGCTTGCGAACCGTACGCGAATCAGCACCAGTGTCTTCAACCAGCTGCGGCACCGTCACCATGCCGGCAGCATCAATCAGACGCAACGTTGCCAGCCCTATTGGATCCATCATCGTAGAGTCGTTGATCATCTCCGTTTGCCGTGACACGTCAGCCGGCTCAGTCACATGCGACTGTGCCGACGTTTCCGGACCCTCCGCGGACTTCATCGGAATCTTTGCAGTAAAAATATCCTTTAATTCATGCATTGATACATATTAAATATATGACACAATGCCATTATGTAGTAAATAATTACGACAATTCCTACAACACATGCATAATTCATGCAAAAATCAATACAATCAACGCACTATAAGCATGTCTCCGTAGCATAAGTCGATGAGTCCGAGACGTGTTGCCGCCGAGCACCAGACGCATCGCTGCTCCACACAGCACCATCTTCCTCCCGATTGCCTTGCGCTCATTCGCCGTCGAGCACCGTTCTGACCTGTTCGAGCTGTCCGGCGACGGCATCATCGTCCGCGATCGGGTATTCGAGCAGCACCGGCACGTCCACGTCGAGCGCGCGCAGCGGTGCGGCCCAGTCGATCACTCCGTCCTCGAGCATCACGGTGTTCAGACGATTCCGGTCGACTTCGCCGTTCACGTTCTTGAGATGGAATTCGCTCATCCTCATGGCCGCCCTGCCACCCCACCTCTGACGAATAAAACGGAAAATCCGGAATAGGAACCACGAAATCTCGGAATAGAAGTACTGAAAATCCGGAATAGACATGCCGAAATCTCGGAATAGGAGCAAGCGACCATGCTGATCAACCGCACTATGTCAACGAAACTGAAGTCCCTTGCCACCCAGTTCCCCATCATTACTCTGACTGGTGCCCGGCAGAGCGGCAAAACCACGCTGTCGCAGGAATTATTCAAGGATTTCGAGCATGTCACTCTTGAAGATCCGGCAATTCGCGATCTCGCCACCCATGGCATGCGTTCATTTCTTAACCGATACAACAACCACGTCATCTTCGACGAAACGCAAAGAGTGCCGGAACTGTTCTCCGCGCTGCAAGGCATTGTTGACGACCGCGGCGACAACGGGCAATTCGTGCTTACCAGCTCACAGAACTTCTTGCTCATGAACACCATTTCGCAATCTTTGGCCGGCAGGGTCGCCGTCATGTATCTGTTGCCGCTGTCATACACGGAACTGTCCGATGCCGGCTGCGTCCGAACAGCATGGATGAATGGATCTGGCGTGGCGGATATCCACGATTGCACGTCAATACCATCAGCCCGCTCGACTTTTATCCCAGTTATGTCGACACCTACGTCGAGCGCGACGTGCGAGACGAATCGGGCGTACGCAAGCTGAGTCAGTTCCGCCGATTCCTTGTGCAATGCGCCATACGCACCGGAGAAGTCCTCAATTACGAAAGTCTCACACGAGACAGCGGCATTGACGGGAAAACCGCTGAAGAATGGCTGTCGATCTTGGAAACCAGCTTCATCGCCTTCCGCATTTACCCTTATTACAACAATTTCGGCAAACGATTGGTCAAAAGCCCAAAACTATACTTCTATGACACCGGGCTTGCCGCGAACTTGCTTGAACTGGAATCCACGGATGAAGTCATGACCAGTCCTTATCGCGGCAACCTGTTCGAGAATGCGATCACAGTCGAGATCATCAAGCAATATTACGCGCTCGGCCGCAGACCTCACCTCTATTACTGGCGCGACTATGCCAAGCAGGAAATCGACTTCATCGTCGAAAAAGGCGGCAGGATACGGTACGCAATCGAAGTCAAGGCCTCCGCCGATTTCGACTCGCACGCATTCGCAACGATGAATAAACTCTCGGAAACCCTAGGGCTTACGCAAGAGCAACGTGTCGTCGCCTATGGCGGCGACGACGCATACGATACCCGCTTCGGCAGAACCGTACCGGTAAGTGCGCTCGCAGAGCTCCTCGCATAAACGTGCGCTCAACTGCAACGCCTGCCTATGCGCATGACGCACGCGCGCGTCTTCGTACACCCGAATACGGCTGTGGGGTGTACGCACCGATTGATGCACACACCCCACAGCATTGGCCACAGACACTGACCATCGTGGCCGGCTACTCGAGCTCCACTGCACCCGTGTAGAGCTGCGGAGCCGTCAAATGGACAGTCCGGTGGACTGTCCGTAGGCGACGCCGAAGCACGACAGTGCTGAGGAAACATGACAGCCGGCCGTCAGGCCGTCCGCTGTTGCCGGTTACTCGAGCTCCACCGCACCCGTGTAGAGCTGGTAGTACTCGCCCTTCTGCGCAATGAGCTCGTCGTGCGAGCCGCGTTCGATGATGTTGCCGTGGTCGAGCACCATGATCACGTCGGAGTTGCGCACGGTGGATAGGCGGTGCGCGATGACGAACACGGTGCGGCCCTTCATGAGCGCGTCCATGCCGGCCTGCACGACTTCCTCGGTGCGCGTGTCGATCGACGAGGTGGCCTCGTCGAGGATCAGCGCCGGGGAGTCGGCCACGGCGGCGCGCGCGATGGAGATCAGCTGGCGCTGGCCTTGCGACAGGCCCGAGCCGTCGCCTTCGAGCACGGTCTGGTAGCCCTGCGGTAGCATGCGGATGAAGCCGTCCGCGTTCACGAGCTTTGCGGCCTCGATGCACTCCTCGTCGGAGGCGTCAAGGCGGCCATAGCGGATGTTGTCCATCACGGTACCGGTGAACAGGTTCACATCCTGCAGCACGATGCCGAGCGAGCGGCGCAGGTCGGGCTTACGGATGTTCTTCACGTCGATGCCATCGTAGAGGATCTGGCCTTCCTGAATGTCGTAGAACCGGTTGATCAGGTTGGTCACCGTGGTCTTGCCGGCACCGGTGGCGCCCACCAGCGCCATCTTCTGCCCCGGCTTGGCGAACCACGTGATGTCGTGCAGGACCGGCTTGTCCGGGTTGTAGCCGAAGGTCACATTAGTGAAGCGCACGTCGCCCTGCAGCAGCGTCAAACGCCCGTCGGGCGAGGTGACAGCCTGCTCCTTGGCCTTGAGCGCGACCTCGCGAGCCTTGCCGTGCAGTTTTTCGGCGGCCTTAAGCGAGCGCGTGCCGTCGTCGCCGGCTTCGCGCTTCCACGCCCAGTGGCCGGTTTCGTGGTCGACTTCGGTCATGGTGCGGCCGTCCGAGGCGAGCTCGACGTTGACCAGCGTCACGGTGCCGTCGTCGGATTCGACCGGCTCATCCATGAGCGCGAAGATGCGGGAGGCGCCGGCGAGCGCCATCATCACCATGTTGAGCTGCATGGAGACCTGGCCGAGCGGGTTGATGAACGAGCGGGACAAGGTGAGCAGGGAGATGAGCGTGCCGAGCGTGAGCGTGCCGAAGCCCGAAAGACCGACGTTGCCGACGCCGCCGAGCGCCATCGCGCCGCCGATGATGGCAAGCAGGATGTACAGCATGTAACCCATGTTGCCCACGATCGGCATGGTGACGTTGCCCCACGTGTTCGCCGCGGCCGAAGCCTCGAACAGCTCGTCGTTCTTCTCGTCGAAGGTCTTCTGCGTGGTGTCCTCGTGGTTGAAGACCTTGATGACCTTCTGGCCGTTGACGGATTCCTCGACGAACGCGTTGACGTCGCCGATCCACTGCTGCTGCTTGACGAAGTAGCGTCCGGCGCGGCCGACGACCGCGCGGATCACGAAGAACAGCAGCACGGTGAACAGCAGCACGAACACGGTGAGCGGAATGGACAGCCAGAGCATGGAGACGACGGCGGCGATCGCGGAGATTGCGGAGGCGAACATCTGCGGGAACGACTGGCTGATGGCCTGGCGCAGCGTGTCGGTGTCGTTGGTGTAGCGGCTCATGATGTCGCCGTGCTCGTTGGTGTCGAAGTAGCGGATCGGCAGGTACTGCTGGTGGGCGAACATGTCGTCGCGGATCTTCTTGAGCGTGCCCTGTTCGACGGTGACGATGAGCCACTGCCACAGCCAGCTGGAGACGATGCCGGCCACGTACAGGCAGCCCATGAGGCTGATGGCTCGCAGCAGCGGTCCCCAGTCGGGGTCGGTCGCGCCGACCATCGGCAGGATGTACGTGTCGATGAGCGACTGGAGGAACAGCGCGGATCCGGCCTGTGCGGCCGCGCCGACGAGAATGCAGACGACGATGGCGACGACGCGCCACCTGTATTGCATGATGTAGCCGAAGATGCGCTTGGTGGTGCCGGGGGCCGGCTTGGCCATGCCCGGCTTGCGGTTCTTGAAGTCCTGCTTCGCGTCGCTCATCGCGCTTCTCCTTCCTGTGCGTTGGCATGTGCGCCGGCCTGTTCGTCGGCGTGAGCGTTGACGTGTTCCGCCTCGGCGCGCACCGCGGCGGCTTCGCGCGCGGCGGTCGCGTCGAGCGCGGCCTGGCCTTCGGCGGTGTTCTTGGTCTGGGATTCGTAGATGGACCGGTATTCGTCGCAGGTTGCGAGCAGTTCGTCGTGCGTGCCCTTGGCCATGATGCGGCCGTTGTCCATGACGAGGATCATGTCGGATTCCTGCACGGAGGCGACGCGCTGGGCGATGATGATCTTGGTCGTGTCCGGAATCTCGTTGTGGAACGCGGCGCGGATCAGCTTGTCAGTCTTGGTGTCGACGGCGGAGGTCGAGTCGTCGAGGATCAGGATCTTCGGCTTCTTGAGCAGCGCCCGCGCGATGCACAGGCGCTGGCGCTGGCCGCCGGACACGTTGGTGCCGCCCTGTTCGATGTACGTGTCGTACTTGTCGGGGAATTCCTGGATGAAGCCGTCGGCCTGCGCGAGCCGGCAGGCGTGGCGGATCTCCTCGTCGCTGGCGTCCGGGTTGCCCCAGCGCAGGTTTTCGGCGATCGTGCCGGAAAACAGCACGTTCTTCTGCAGCACCATCGCGACCTGGTCGCGCAGGACTTCGAGGTCGTAGTCGCGCACGTCGACGCCGCCGACCTTGAGCGAGCCGGAGCTCACGTCGTACAGTCGCGGCACGAGCTGCACCAGCGACGACTTGGCCGAACCGGTGCCGCCGACGATGCCGACGGTCATGCCGGAATGAATGTCGAGATCGATGTCGTCGAGCACCGGCTTCTCGGAGCTGTCGGAGTAACGGAACGTGACGTGGTCGAATTCGATCGAGCCGTCGGCGACGGCCGTGACCGGCTTGGCCGGGTTCGTCACGGTGCTTTCCTCCTGCAGCACCTGGCAGATACGTTCGGCGGACGCCTGCGAGATGATGAACATGACGAAGATCATCGACAGCATCATCATGGACATGAGGATCTGCATCGCGTACGTCACCAGCGCGGTCAGGTCGCCGGTGGTCAGGCCCAATGCGGCGTTGTTGCCGGAGGCGACGATCTGCTGCGCGCCCATCCACGCGATGAGGATCATCGAGGCGTAGATGCAGAACATCATGATCGGGCTGTTGAAGCTCATGATGCGCTCGGCGAGCGTGAAGTCCTTGAAGATGCGCCGGGAAATGCGGTCGAACTTGGAGATTTCGTGGTCTTCGCGGTTGTACGACTTCACCACGCGGATGCCCTGCAGGTTCTCGTCGACGACGTTGTTGAGCGCGTCGTACGTGTGGAACACGCGCTCGAACACGGGGTGGACGAGCACGGCGAGGCCGCACAGGCCGAGGCCGAGGATCGGGATGCACGCGAGGAACACCATGGAGATGGACGGCGAGATGCGGAACGAGAAGATCCACGCGACCACGACCATGATCGGGGCGCGCACGCCCATGCGGATCATCATGCCGTACGCGTTCTGCAGGTTGGTCACGTCGGTAGTCAGTCGCGTGATGATCGAGCCGGTGGAGAACCGGTCGATGTTGGTGAAGCTGAACGCCTGCACCTTTTCGAACTGGTCGCGGCGCAGGTTCTTCGCGAAGCCCGCCGCGGCGACGGCCGAGAAGCGTCCGGCGAGGAAGCCGCTGCCCAGCGAGATGATCGAGCAGACGAGCAGGATCAGGCCGAATTTGATGATGGCGGGCATGCTGCCGCCGCTGATGCCCTGGTCGATGAGCGAGGCCATGACCGTGGGGATCAGGATTTCCAGAATGCTTTCGATGAATACGAACAGCGGCGCGAGCAGGCTTTCCCTCCTGTATTCGCGCAGGGATCCGCCAAGCGTGCGGATGACGTGCTTCGGCCGGTCAGGCTCGATGGCCTTGCGCGACCGTTCGATGGCCGCTTCGGTGGCGGTTGCGTTGTCGCTCATTTGCTTTCCTCCTTCATATCGTCCATGTCGTCCATGTTGTCGTCACGGTCCCCGTCCGGCCCACGCTCCGGCAGCACCGCTTCGCGCGAGTGGGAAACCGTATGGTGACGTTCGAAATCCTTCTGTGCCTCGTCGATGTTCTCTCTCATGTGCCGGATGTACATCCGCAGGGTTTCCTGTTCCAGCGTCGTGAGCCCTTCCACGAGCAGCCGTTCGGTCCTCTCGCCGTTCGCCTTGAGGTCGGCGACGATGTCGTCGGCCGCGGGCGTGAGCACGATGCGCTTGAGCCGCGCGTCGTGCGGCACGGGCTCGCGCACGATCAGCCCTTTCTTTTCCATGAGGGCGAGCACGCGCGATGCGGTGGAACGCGTGATGCAGAACTTCTGCTCGATGGTGTGCTGGTAGATCGGCTTGTCGCGGTTGCGGTCGAGGAAGATGATGATGCGCGCGTTGCCGCCGGTGGCAGCCCGGGCCGATTCGGGCATGCTTTCGCCCAGATACCGGTCCACCGCCTTGGTGAGCATGCGCATTTCGACGCTGAGGACATGCTGGTCCATATTCCTCCCATCACGGCATATCGTTCCATATGCAACAGTTGCATATGCAACATCAGAGCATAATACGTACCCCATACAACAGTTGCACATGCAACAATCCGCGTGTCGCGAGGCACCGCGCGAATACTGTGCTCTAGAGCACATAAACACTTAGTAATGCGCTCGAAAATAATGTAATCGCAAGCACATTATTCCGAATATCGGAGATGCCGTTGCATCAGAAGTTGCAGCACGGACGATTCCGATGAGACGACCGTCACTGGAGCACGTAGGTTTTGACCTTGGCATCGTAGTGGCCGTTGATGTAGGGGCCGTTGTCGCTTTGCGCGGAGGCGTTCCAGTCGAGCGGTACGACGGTCAGGCCGGACCAGTTGGTCACGTTGTACAGGATGTCGTAGATGTCGATGCTTTGGCCGGGGCCGACCGACGTGTCAGGCGCGTTGAACGCGTAGCGCTTCGTGCCCACGGTTTTGCCGGACGCGTCGCGCAGTTCGTAGCCGATGGAAATCATGCTGAACGTGCCGGCGGTGTAGTTGCGGACCGTCATGTGCAGTTCGTGCGAGTCCGGACCATACTCTTCGCGTTCGGAATATCCTTCGACGGCGATCAGCAGTCCCCCGGCCTTGGACAAACCCCCGCCGGCCGCCGCCGCATCTGCTTTGAGCTTCTTGTTCGCTGCATCGAGTTCCTTGTTTTTGGCGGTCAAATCGTTGTTTTTCCTCGTCAGATCGTCGTTTTTTGCGCTCAGTTCGTCGTTGCTGGTCTGCAACGACCCGCGTTCGTCCAACACCTCGCCGTACTTGGTTTTGAGTTCCTTCAACCGTTTGTCACGATCCGCCAGCTGCTTGGATACGGCGTCGACCTGCCGTGCGGACTGTGCGCCGTTCGCGGCCCAACCAGCGCCGAACGCGCCCGCCAGCACCAGCGCAACCGCAGCGATCGCCGCGATGATCGGCGCGGCAATCGGCGCGCGCAGCGCCGACCGCCAATCATGCTTTCCGTCGCCGTCGTCTTTCCCCGCTTTCGGAGAGTTCTTCACCGACGTATCGTCCACGATCTTCCCTTCTCCGCAACAACCACCGATCTGCGCTCCGCCGCTCTACTCCATCGTAGAAGCTCATCCGCTCCCCCGCACCATCCCCACATGAACAACCAGTGAACACCGCCGCGCATTGCCCTCCAGCACCAGACAACAGCTCTTCGCATGTTGTTGCATATGGTCAGCTGCCCAGTGGCATCGGAATCACACCGTCGCGTGATGCTGCGTTGCCATGAGATTGCGCGGCAGCGCAATCTCAGCATCGCGCCGTCGCGCCCGCATGTGTCCAACGCACTATGATGCTGGCGGAGCCTCGGCTCCCTCAGCTAGGCCGAGCCGTGAAGAAAACAGTCCAGTGGACTGTTTTTAGGCGAGGAGCGAGCGATAGCGAGCCAGCAATAATGCTCGCGAAGCGAGTCCATAATTGCAGGACGCTGGCACGCGAAGCGTGACTGAGGGAGCGTCGCGGCCGAAGGCCGCCAACAACACAGCATCGCGCAAAGCGCGATTCCAACACGTAAGCCGTCACGACCACAATACAAAGAGTGGGAGCCTCCACGAGGAAACTCCCACTCAATGGTCATTGACGGTCAGCAGCACGCTACTTCCGGCTCCATCAGGCAACACCCTCGTCCTTCCAACCAAGCTTGACCAAATGATCATGCTCAGCCTTGTTCATCGTCCAATTGTGGTTGTCATCATGACGGTTGTACTCGCAATACACCGGTTTCAGGTTCTTGTTCGACGCGTCAGCCTTCACGGCCTTGAACGACGTACCCTCGTCACGCCAACCAAGCTTGACCAGATAGTCACGCTCGGCCTTGCTCGTCGTGTAATGATGCAAACCGGAATTACGGTTATACACGCGATACACCGGCGCCGCGAGTACCACCGTCCTCACATGTGTATGGGTTGTGCGGTTTGATTTGGAGCATCGCGACGCTTCTCGCGATGCAATCCTCCTTTCTGCTGCTTGGTCGTAATGATTGTGGGTATGGGCGGAATGTTTACGCCGATGATTGACGGAGATCAAACGCCGCTGATCCTCGCCGGAAAACGATCGTGGGCATAACCGGTACATGACGCAGCCCGATTCGTGGGCATAACCAGTACACGTAGACGATCGTGGGCACAGACCGACCACAAAGAACTGGTTCTGAGCCCATACGTGGTCGGCGTATGCCCACGATCCTGTGAGCGGGCAGACAAACGAACGGTTCATGCCCACATTCAGTCGAGAACCCATCAAGCGGGAATTCTCATAGAAGACTCCCACTCTGTACCGGCGGCGGGAGGCGTGTCGGGTTGCCTTCATGGCCTGCCACGGATTCGTTACTTGTTGTTCAGGAACCATTTCCATGCCGGAATTTGGTGAATGACGGACCCGTTCCGACGGTATTCGCATTCCTTGCCTTGGCCGACGATGATGATGCCTTCCTGAAGTCCCCGTTCTTCCATGAGCTCCCATAATGCACGGGTTTCACGTTCGGCGGTTTGGGGATCATCCATTGCCGCGGTGACTTGGCAGAGTTCGTATTGTTCCTGTTCGAGCACGTCGCCGACGACGAAGTCGACTTCGTATCCATGCGCTTGAGTGTGGCATGATGAGATGCCGTCGCGCCGAAAGCCGATGGTTCGTCGGCGCAGTTCGAGATAGACGGCGTTTTCCAACCGCTGCCCCTCGTCCTTCGCACTTGCCGTGCTTGCAGCTGCGGCCAGGCCGGGGTCGATGGCATACACCTTGGGCATGGATGTAGTTTTCTCGCGCAATGCCATGGAAAATTCTCGCATACGGAACACCAGATAGGCATCCTCGAAGTATTCCAGCAGGTCTCCGAGCAGTTCTCGACTGGTGGTCAGCCCAGCGGAACGCAACTCGTTCTCGATTTTGCGTACGGACAACGTCTTGCCATTGCAGCCGAGTACACGGCGTGCCATCATGGCGGCGACTCTTGGTCGGGCAATGTCGTATCGTTCCACTACATCGCGAGATACCACGCGTTGTACGTACGACTGCAGCAGCGCCACGCGCTGGGGCGTCGGCAGTCCCTGCGCTGCAGGGAATCCACCTTCTTCTAGGTACCTTGTCATTGCGTTCGAGAGGATCAGTCGCTCCTCGGTTGAATATCCAGATTGAGGCGAACGATGCAACAGTTCATCGTCGGTAATCCCATGCGCGCGCACGAACTCGCGGAAGGAGAACGGCAGCAGTTCAAAGTCCAATGCTCGGCCACGGAATTCGGTGGAGATTTCTTTCGAGAGCATTTTCGACGAGGATCCGGTCACATAGACCGTCGCCTTGGTGGTGTCGATGATGCGACGCAACCATCGACCCCATCCTTGCATTTCCTGCAATTCGTCAAAGAACAGGTAAATACCGTCTCTCATGCTCTCCGGGTGCATCGCGTAGAACGTTTCCAGTGCTTCGTCTCCGGTTTCCGGAGTGACGTCACCCAATCGGTCGTCTTCGAAGTTGATGTAGCAGATACGGTTCCAGCCAATGCCGGAAGCGTGCAATGCCTCCATTTCCTGAAACAGACGGTAGCTTTTGCCGCTGCGCCTCATGCCGACGATCACTTTTGCCAGATTGCCGATCTTTGGTTGCAGCGGCCTGCCCAAATCAAGTTCGCGGGGCACGATCGGCTGGAAGTCCTCAATTCGGAAGCTTCTCAACTTCTCCTCAATGATCGGGTTCGCCATAGCTTATCCTTCACGAAAACCAGTATTGGTAATCTAACCTTACCAGTTTCTCTAAAACCGGTAAAATAACTTATCCAATTTGTCATACCGTGGCATGCCGGGCGAACGCGCAATGTCACCCAAGCAGCATCGGAATCACACTCCCCACGTCACGCGTCTCCCCTTTACGCAACCGGTTGTTTGCGGGGATACGATGCGGGAGTATGAGCATCGAACACGTCACTGACGCCAACACCGCCGCCAACGTCACCGCCAATCGCACGATTCATGGGGCCACCGTCGCCGAATGGGTCGCCCGTTACCCGCAACTGCGCGACCTGATCGACCTGAAACCGACCGCATGGTTCAACGATCGGCTCGCACCGACGACAGAAGCACTGCCGGACGTCGGTCTGACCGTCGACAACGTGGACGACGCAGCGGCCCGGCTCAAGCGCTTCGCGCCGCTCATTGCCGAACTGTTCCCCGAAACCAAGCCGACTGCAGGCATCATCGAATCGCCGCTCGCCGCTGTGCCGGACATGCAGCGCGCGCTCGGCGAACGCTACGGCAGCCCGCTCCCCGGCCAGCTGTGGGTCAAGCTCGACAGCGAATTGCCGGTGAGCGGTTCGATCAAGGCGCGCGGCGGCATCTACGAGGTACTCAAGCATGCCGAAGACCTCGCCGTCGAGGCCGGCCTGCTCCCCCGCAACGCCAACGTCGAGGCACACAGCGCCACGCATGCCGACGCACATTCCGAGGCGACGCGCAATACGTCATCCACCGCAACATCCGCCGCATCGAACCTCGTCCCGCATCCGCCAACCGATCGCACCGGCGCCGACGCCGACTACCGCACGCTCGCCTCCCCCGAAGCCCGCGCCCTCTTCGCCAGGCACACCATCGCCGTCGGCTCGACCGGCAATCTCGGCCTGTCGATCGGCATCATGGCCGCCGCGCTTGGCTTCAACGCGACCGTGCACATGTCCGCCGACGCACGCCAGTGGAAGAAAGACAAGCTTCGCAGCCACGGCGTGAACGTCGTCGAATACGAGTCGGACTATTCGGTCGCCGTCGCCGCAGGCCGCGAACAAGCCAAAAACGACCCGTCTGTCTATTTCGTCGACGACGAGAACTCCTCCACGCTGTTCCTCGGCTACGCGGTGGCCGCGCGCCGTCTCGCCGGCCAGCTGCAAACCTTTGACATCCCGGTCGACGAGGATCACCCGCTGTTCGTCTACCTGCCGTGCGGCGTTGGCGGCGGCCCGGGAGGCGTGTCGTTCGGCCTCAAAACCGTGTTCGGCGACGCCGTACACTGCATCTTCGTCGAGCCGACGCACGCGCCGTGCATGTTCCTGGGCGAATACACGGGCCTGTTCAGCGATGCGAGCGTACAGGACTTCGGCATCGACAACGTCACCGCGGCGGACGGTCTGACCGTGGGCCGCGCGTCCGGTTTCGTCGCGCGGCGCATGGCGCGGTTGCTCGACGGATTCGTCACCGTCGACGACGACGATCTGTTCCGCTCGGTCGCGCTGCTCGACCGCACGTCCGGACACGACATCGAACCGTCGTCGGCGGCCGGGTTCGCCGGACCGTGGCGCGTACTCGCGGCCCGCGACTATCGAAGTCGGCTCAGGCTGACCGACGAGCGCATGGCTCACGCCACGCATATCGCGTGGATCACCGGCGGTTCGATGGTGCCGCGCGACGACATGTCCGGCTACATCGCCCGCGGCGAGTCCTTACTCTAACGAACGGACGAACAAACCATGTCCATCACACGACGCTGATGCCGGAACGTGGGCATCAACGGACATCGTGGGCATCAACCGTTCATTACGGGGCAAAAATCCGTCCTTCATGGACTGCCTATGCCCACAACCGGCTTGATGGACGGTCTATGCCCACGACTGTCCATGCCACGATGTCTATGCCCACGACTGCCCACGACCAACCGCACCCGCCACCAACCACCATCCCGTATCCGCGACACATACCGGCAAAAATGGGCACCAGCCACCGCCCGAACCGACACTGCACTAATGTGGAAACTGTTATGTCGCACACAGCGGCCGCACAGGAGCCCCGCCTCAAGGCAGGCGCCGCGCACGGCCGGAAAGGAAGGCCGACGATGACTGTCGCGCACTGTGGTTCCGTATCCGCGCTCACCTTGGGATTGCCCGCCGCAACGGCGATTCCCGAGGCGAAAGGCAGCCTGCCGAAGGCGATGTTTGTCGGCCACGCCACGCTCTCCGCGAAGCTCGGCAAACAGCTGAAAAACGATATCGCCGGCATCAGTCTGCTCGCGATCGCCCGGCCGGCCAACACGAAGCTGGCGGCCGGTGCGAAGATCCCGGAGATTCTGGTGATCGGCCTGAAACTGGCCGCAAAAGTCACCACCGTGCCGGCGGAGACGATCGAACTGATCGCCGCGCAGCGCAAGTCGGGCATCGTGTTCGTAGTGGTGCGCGACATGCCGTTCGAGGGCACGACGCGCGAGGAGTGCACGCTGGCCGTGCGCCGCGCGTTGCCGGGCCGCGCCGGGCACACGCCGGTGCATCAGGTGTTCGCCGGCGAATGGCGGCCGGCCGGCGAGACGACGCTGGACACCGACGGCATTCCGGAAGGTGCGTCCACCGACGACCTGTGGGAGTCGATCTGCGCGCAGATCATCCTCGGCACGCCGGACGGCGCCGATCTGGACGCACGCATCACGCGCCGCGCGCAGATCCGCCAGCTCGAGGCCACGGTCGACAAGCTGGTGCGCGACCATCAGCGCGCCAAGGACGCCGACCAGCGCAACGAAATCTACGCGCAGCTGCACAAGGCCAAGCAGCAGCTCGACGCCCTTGTCGCCCAAGCCACCGCATAACGCGACGCGAGCAATGCGCGTCAGGCCGCGCGCATCATAGCATGCGCCGCGCGGCCCACGCTGCGGCGCATGACGAGCCGCGCGGGCACGGTCATGGACGAGGCGGGCACGTCGCCGCCGCTGAGCCGGCTGAGCAACGCGGCGGCCGCGTCCGAACCGAGCGCGTCGGCCGGCATGTGGATCGACGTGAGGCCGGGATTGAACAATGCGGCCGTCTTGTCGTTGTCGAATCCGATCACCGACACCTGCTCCGGGCAGGAGACGCCGCGCCGCCGCAGGGCCGCGACGAATCCCATCGCCATGAGATCGTTGTACGCGATCACGGCATCGGTCGGATGGGCGAGATATTCGTCGGCGAACGACGCGCCGCCGTCCTCGGTGGGCGCGCAGGGCCGCGACCGGCGCAAGGCGATGCCTCGGGCCGCGCACTCGTCCGAGATCGCGCGCCACTTGACTCCCCCGACCCACGACGTGGCCGGCCCGTCGATGTATGCGAGCCGACGGTGCCCCATCGCGGCCAGGCAGCGCACAGCCTGACGGACCGCGTCGGCGATGTCGACGACCACGTTCGGCACGCCGCGCACGTCGCGGTTGACGACGACAAGCGGACACATCTGCGCGCACTTGCGGATCATCACGTCGGGCATGCGCGGCGAGACGAGCAGCACGCCGCGCACGTACGGCAGGACTTCGTCGAAGACGATGCGTTCGCGCGCGACGATTTCGCGCGATTCGCACATGACCATGCCGAAACCGCGGGCTGAGCATTCGTCCTGCACGCTGCGCGCGATGGCCACGAAGAACGGGTTGGCGAGGTCGGGCACGATCACGGCCACCTGTCCTTTGCCGAAGCCGTTCCCACGCCAGCCGTTGTCGTCGACGGCGTCGGCGTGGTAGCCGATGCTGTCGGCGGCTTCGCGGACTTTTTTCGCGGTCGCCGCGCTCACCCGGCCCGGGGATGCGAACGTGCGCGACACGGTGGAGGGCGCGACGCCGGCCGCTTTGGCCACGTCGTAGATGGTCACTTTGTCGCTCACCGCGCACCGCCTTGCGTGTCGTTCTCACCATTACGTCCGCCGGCCACACCGCGTACGCCAGCCGCACCGGTCACGTCGCCCGCATCATCGACGATCACGTACCGTCCGATCCCGCCCCACGCGGAAAACACGCCGATCAGCCCGATCAGCGAGCAGCCGAACACCGGCATCACGAGCACGGTGTACGGCAGTCCGACGTACGAGACCACCAGCACCACCATGATTGCGACTAGCGCGCCCAGCGACTGTCCGAGCCGCATCTGCGTGAGCAGCACGGCGTTTTTGAGCACGTCGCGCACCGGCAGATCGGTGAACGCGACGAGCGGAAACACGTACGTCATCGCCATGACCGCGAACGCGGCGATCGCGACGCACAGTCCGGCGAGAGCGACGCCGGCCGGGTTGCCGGAGCGCAGGTAGAACGACGCGCCGACGACGGCGAGCGCGAGCACGGCGAACACGGCGAGGCCGCTTAGACTGGAGCGTTTCCATTCGCGCGCGAACGCGGCGCGATAGTCGTGCACGGGATAGCAGACGCGGCGTTGGACGAGCCGGCCGAGGACTTCGCTCATGGCAGTCATGGCGCACGGGATGGTCACGATCGGCAGGCAGGAGAGGATGAACAGCACGTTGAGGCCGATCAGGCGACCCCAATGCCACTTGATGACGGAAAAGAACAGGCGCAGGCCGTGCGGATGGGCGTCGCGGTCGCTTTCGTGGCCGCCGCCGTTGCCGTAGAACATGGAGTACAGGTTCATGGTTGCGTTCCTTCCGTGTTGCCGGGGTCCGCGAGCCGTGGGCGGTGGCCGGGGACTGCGACCGCGAGCCGTGCGGCCGCGTGTGTTGCGGTGATGATATGGCCGAGGGCCGACGGCCGATGGTGCGGTCGCCGGCCCGGAGCGAAGCTGGGACAATCGAGTATTTTGCCGGACTTAATGCGATGGATTCTGACTACCCCTCAGTCACTTCGTGACAGCTCCCCTGACAAGGGGAGCCAAGGAAGAGGAATGCGGCAGTATGAATCCGACAAAGTACTAGCCTTTGAGTCCCGAAGTGCTCACGCCTTCGACCAGATACTTCTGGAAGAAGAGGAAGATGAGTACGCTCGGCAGGATGGACACCGAGGCCATGGCGAACATGGCGCCGTAGTCGGAGGAGGAGCTCGGGTCGGCGAACATCTTGAGCGCAAGCGCCACGGGCAACTTGGCCGAGTCGGACACGTACAGGAGCGCGCCGAGGAAGTCGTCCCAACGCCACATGAAGGAGAAGATGCAGCCGGTGACGAGCGCCGGGGTGAGCAGCGGGAAGATCACGCGAGCGAAGATGCCGTAGTAGGAGCAGCCGTCGATCTGCGCGGCTTCGTCGAGGCTGCGCGGGATGCCTTCGATGAAGTTCATCATCAGGTAGATGAAGAATCCCTGGATAGCGAAGCAGTAGGGCACGATGAGCGGCAGGTAGGAGTCGGTCCAGCCGAGCTTCTGATACCACAGGTACTGCGGGACCATGAGCACCTGCGCGGGCAGCATCATGGAGATCATCATGGCAGTGAACAGCACCTTGCGGCCCTTGAAGTGCAGACGGCTCAGCGCGTAGGCGACGATGGCCGACGAGAACACGGTGCCGACGGTGGCGGTCACGGCGATGAACAGCGAGTTGCCGATGTACCGGTAGAACGGGATGCTTTCCTCGAAGCCCTTGAAGCCGTTCGCGTAGTTGTCGAGCGTCCATTCGGTCGGGATGAGCTGGCCGGCGGTGGAGAACACGGTGTTGGTGGGCTTGAACGAGCTGAACACCATCCACGCGATCGGGTAGAGCATGACCAGCGCGAACGCGAAGACGAGCACGTGGTAGACGATGCGTCCGGGCTTGATGCGCGGGCGGTTGGCGCTGTTGACGCTGTTGGCGCGACCGGCGCGATTGGCGCGACCGGCCGATGCCGAAGATGCGGAAGTGATTGCGGCGCTCATGTCAGGCCTCCTCGTCGTATACCCAGAAGCGCTTGGTGGCGAACAGGAACAGCGTGACCGCGCCGACCAGGACCAGCATGACCCAGGCCATCGCGGCGCCGTAGCCCGCGTGGTAGTTGGTGAAGGATTCGTCGTACATGTGGACCATGTAGAACAGGGTGGAGTTCATCGGCTTGCCCTGCGTGATGATGTAGCACTGGGTGAAGGCGAGGAATCCGTTGATCATCTGCATGACCAGGTTGAAGAAGATGGTGGGCGTGAGCAGCGGCAGGGTGATCTTCCAGAACTGGGTCCACTTGCTCGCGCCGTCCACGCTGGCCGCCTCGTACAGTTCGGCGGGGATCTGCTTGAGCGAGGCGAGGAAGATCAGCATGGAGGAGCCGAACTGCCAGACCGCGAGGATGATGAGCGTCCAGATGGCGGTGCGGGTGTCGCCGAGCCACGCGAACTTGGAGTCGATGCCGAACACGCCGAGCACCTGGTTGATCACGCCGTCGGTGGCGAACATCTGCCGCCACAGGATCGCGATGGCGACGGAGCCGCCGAGGATGGACGGCAGGTAGTAGGCGGCGCGGTAGAAGCCGGACGCCTTGGAGTTGCGCAGCAGGAGCATGGCGACGATGAGCGCGAAGACGAGCTTGAGCGGCACGGAGACGAGCGCGAACAGGAAGGTGACGCCGAGGGACTTCCAGAACAGGTCGTCCTGCGTGAACATTTCGACGTAGTTGTCGAGGCCGATGAACGAGGCCTCGCCGATGATGTTGTAGTCGGTGAACGAGTACCAGAGGGACAGGATCATCGGCACGATCATGAACATGAGGAAGCCGAAGATGAACGGGAACGCGCACACATAGCCCGCGACGCTTTCCTTGTGCAGGAGCGCGCGCAGAGCGCCCTCCTTGCGGAAGCTCAGGCCATTCGTCTTCGCCCCGCTGCCGTTGCGCGCCGAGCTGGGCAGCGTCGCGGTTGCGTGTGACATGGTTTGCCTTTCGGATGATGTGAAAGTCGGATTGATGGTTGATCCGGCCGGGCCGGCGCCCGTGCGATCGACGGACTATGACTGGTCCGTCTGTCGCCGCACGTCCGCCGGCCGGTCGGTTATGTTGTTTGGATTCGGGATGACGATTATCGCGTTGCGACCGGTCCGCTTCGCCTACTTCGCGCTGGCGAGCGCGTCGTTGGCCTGTTCGACGAACTCCTTGGCCGCGGTGGCCGCGTCCTTCTTGCCGTAGAGGACTTCCTCCTCGATGCTCGGCAGGAGCGTGGAGTTGACTTCGGTGGCGCCGGCGGGTGCGGGCGGGTTGATGGCGGAGCTGTTGGGGATGACCACGTCGTTGAGGTAGCTCACCGACTTCTGGTCGCCCTCGTCGAGGCTGGATTCGATGGCGTCCATCATCTTGGAGTTGACGGGCAGGCCGCGGTCGGTGAGCATGGTCTTGACCGCGTCCTCGTTGTTGGTGTAGAAGTCGATGTACTTGGCCGCGAGCTTCGGGTTCTTGGAGGACTTGGTGATCACGAAGAACATGGAGGGCTTGACGTAGCCGGCCTTCTTGGCGTCCGCCGACGGCCAGTTGGTCATGGCCAGTTCGGTGCCGTCGGTGAGCACGGCCTGCATGGCGTTGAGCTGCGAGTTGAACTTGAACGAGCACCACGAGCGGGCCGCGTTGTCGGTACCGTAGACGAGCGGGTCCTGTTCGACGGAGCCGGCCTTGATCTGGGCGAAGATTTCGGGGGCGACGTGCCAGCCTTCCTTGACTCCCTGCTGGTAGACGTTCAGGTAATCCTCGACGTCCTGTTCGCTGGCGCCGAGCTTGCCGTCGCCGAAGAGCTGCTTGCCTTCGCCGCGCAGGATGTATTCGAGCAGTTCGGACGCCTCGTAGTAGCGGAAGTTGGTTTTGACGCCGGTCTTCTCGTACACCTGCTTGGAGATGTCGATGAACTGGTCGACGGTCATGTTGTCGGGGACGGTGATGCCGGCCTTGTCGGTGAGCGTCTTGTTGTAGATGAGGGCCGGCGCGCTGTTGCCGAGGCTGAGCGCGTAGGTCTTGCCGTCGATCTTGCCGGCGGACAGGACGTTGTCGTCGATGTTGGACGTGTCGATGGTGCCGTCCTTGATGTACTGGTCGAGGTCGACGAGCAGGCCGTTGTCGATGTACTGCTGCAGGTAGGAGTAGTCCATGGCGACCACGTCGGGCATCTTGTTGCCGGCGGCGTTGGTGGACAGCTTCTTCCAGTAGTCGTCCCATTCGGAGAACTGGCCGTCGACGGTGACGCCCTTGTTGGCGGCCTCGAACAGCTTGTTGACCTTGGCCTGGCGCTCGTTGCGCTGCTGGTTGCCCCACCATGCGACGGTGATCTTGTTGGCGTCCGCCTTGCCCGAGGAGCCGGATCCGGTGCCGCACGCCGCCATGGACACCAGTGCCGCGCCGGCCGCGAGGGCCGCGACGATCTTCTTGTACGCCTTCATTGCTGGACCTTTCTTGTTGAGGCCGCTTGGTGGATCCTCATCGACCACCGGCCTGCTGCGGATTCGTCTTCCACGACGTTTCCATCTGACAGCCTCCAATATAGCAAATTATTTCCACATTTGCATCACAGTTGCCATTTGTTCCAGCAAAAGTTTCCACTCTTTTTGCAAACTCTGCAACTCTTACGTAATGCCGCGGTTCATGCGCCTCGCTGAATCAACGGTCCGGCAGACACAGGAGCTCCCTCTGACGAGGGAGCTGTCGAGCGCAGCGAGACTGAGGGAGAGATACGGCACGCAGTGCCGCTACCGCCGCATGTCCCGCGCAATTCGCACTTACGCAGCGTCACCGTGCTGTTCGCCGCCACCGGCCGTCTCATCGTCGCCGTTCCCCCGCGGCGCGGGCCCGGTCGATTCGCGCGTGACGAGAATCTCGGGCACCATCTCGACGCGCGGCGCATCGTCGTCGCCCGCGCCGGCGTCGCCCCACGCCGCATCCTCGAGCTTGTTGATGAGCATCTGCATCGCGAGCGCGCCCATGCGCTCCTGCCGCACGTCCACGCTGGTCAGCTGCGGCCGCACGACGCGCGCGAGCACGCTGTCGTCGACGCCGATCACGCTCATCTCGCCGGGAATGTCGACGCCGCGTTCGACCAGACGGCCGATCAGGCCGGTGGCGACGAGGTCGTTGAACGCGACCACGCCGGTCACGTCGCGTTCGAGCAGCAGCGCGTCGCCGGCGTTCACGCCGCCCGCGTACGACGGTTCGAGCGGGCCGACGACGACGCAGTTCATGCCGAACGACTTGGCCGCCTCGGCGCACGTCTCGCCGCGCACCTGATTCGCCCACGAGCTGTCCGCGCCGCCCACGTACGCGATGGTGCGGTGGCCGAGCGAGGCGAGGTGGCGCACGGCCTGCAGGATGCCGGAACGGTCGTCGATGCACACGGACGAGTAGCCCTCGACCTGCCGGTTGGTGAACACGGTGGTGCGCGGATCGCAGCAGCGCCTGAGTTCGGCGTCGCTCAGGCGCGGCGAGACAAACAGTTGGCCGGCGGACGCGCCGGTGACGCTGCGGATGGTTTCGGACCGGTCGCCGGACACGTCGAGATCGGCCATGAACAGGCGGTATCCGGCGTTCTGTGCGACGGAGAACAGGCCTTTGAAGATGTCGGTGAAGTAGAAGTTGGCGATGTCGGTGACGAACACGCCGATGTTGCCCTTGCCGGTCGAGGCGGCCGCGCCCGGGCCGCCGGCGAGACCGGCGTTCAGACCGGCCGTCGGGCCGACGCCTGTGCCGCCGCCGATCACCGCACCCGACAGGCCAGCCGCGACGTTTCCGGCGACACCGGCGGCACCCGCCACGCCGGCCGTCGCCGCCGCAGCCGCTTCGTCCAGCGCCGCAAGCCCGTTGCGGTATCCCATCTGCCGTGCGAGCTTCACGATCCGTTCGCGTGTTTCGGCCTTCACGTTGCCGCCGTTGAGCGCGCGCGACACCGTTGACGCCGCGACTCCCGCAGCCTTCGCCACGTCGGTGATGGTTGCCTCAGCCATGATTCCTCCTTGCACCGTAAGCCAGTGTTTCCATACTACCCATCCCTTTGCGGTTTTGCGCAAACTCCGGCAAATCCATGCCGCGATTGCGCCGGTACGACAAAAACCCGGTTTCCGTTCGGAAAACCGGGTTCCAGTCAGCTGGTCTGGTCGCGCACCGCACGCAACGTTAGGCGATCAGCGAGAGCACGTAGTCCTTGATCTCGCCGTCCGCGGCGTTGGCTTCGAAGTAGTCGCGGAACCGCTCCCCCGCGAACGCGCCCTTGACGAGCTCCGGGTCGAGATCCCGGTAGATGTCGACGAGCGGCCGGAACGCGGCCGCGCGCACGCCGTCGAGGATCTTCTTGTTGCGCTGCTCGGGCACCACGCGTTCCTTCGGATAGCCGGTTCCCGGCTCCTCGCACCACAGCTTTTCGAAGATGTATTCGAGGTTGAGCTCCTGCCCCCAGCCGTTCTTGAGCGCGAAGGGGATGGCGATGGCGTTGCCGTCGTTGATCTGCGCGAACGTGTACGCGTCGAGCGGATCCTCGACGTGCCCGCAGATCACGCCCGGGAAGCTGTTGAGCGCGAGCATCGCGCCTTCGCCAGTGCCGCAGCCGGTCACCACGAAGTCGGCGGCGCCGGTGTTGAGCAGCGCGGCGGCGAGGATACCGTTCTGCACGTAGGTGAGCTGCGCGGCGTCGTCGGCCGCGTACATGCCGTAGTTGAACACCTCAAAGCCGTGCGCGTCGGCGACCTTGCGCAGCGCCTGCTCGATCAGCCCGTTCTTAGCCGCCTGCGAATTCTCGTTGATCAAAGCGATCTTCATACAGTCACGTTTCCTTTCCAAGGTTGTCATTGCCTGCCTCATGCCCGGAGCGACGCGGAAGGCGCTCCGTCGCCGCGTTGTTCGTCACTGAGGCTGCTTGCCGATATAGGCGAGGATGCCGCCGTCCACGTAGAGCACGTGGCCGTTGACGAAGTCGGACGCGTCGGAGGCGAGGAAGATGGCCGGCCCCTGCAGATCCTCGGGGGTGCCCCAGCGAGCGGCGGGCGTCTTGGCGACGATGAACGCGTCGAACGGGTGGCGAGAGCCGTCGGGCTGGCGTTCGCGCAGCGGCGCGGTCTGCGGGGTGGCGATGTAGCCGGGGCCGATGGCGTTGCACTGGATGTTCGCCTCGCCGTATTCGGAGCAGATGTTGCGGGTGAGCATCTTGAGGCCGCCCTTGGCGGCGGCGTACGCGGAGACGGTTTCGCGGCCGAGTTCGCTCATCATGGAGCAGATGTTGATGATCTTGCCGTGGCCCTTCCTGATCATGCCCGGAATCACGGCCTTGGAGACAATGAACGGCGCGTTGAGGTCCACGTCGATGACCTTGCGGAAGTCCGCGGCGGACATGTCGAGCATGGGAATGCGCTTGATGATGCCGGCGTTGTTGACGAGGATGTCGATGGTGCCCAGGTCGCGTTCGATGTTCGCGACGAGTCCCGCGACGGCTTCCTCGTCGGTCACGTCGGCGACGTAGCCCTTGACGTCGATGCCGGCTTCGGCGTAGTTCTTGAGGCCGCGTTCGACGGCCGCCTCGCTGATGTCGTTGAAGGCGATCTTCGCGCCGGCCGCGGCGAACGCGGTGGCGATGGCGAAGCCGATGCCGTAGCTGGCGCCGGTGACGAGCGCCACCTTGCCTTCGAGGGAGAATTTGCTCATGTCGTAGCCCATGATGGTTCCTTTCCGCGGGGTGTCCCGCTTGTTGCGTTACGACGGTTGGTGTGATTGTGTTTCTGGTCTCTCGGCTCCCCTTGTCAGGGGAGCTGTCACGAAGTGACTGAGGGGTAGTCGAACCCGTTACATTCCATCCTGCAAAGCAGTAGCTGGCGTGGTCGTGTTCGGTTGGTTTGTGTATGGCTGGCCATCACCGCTCAGCAGTAGGAGACGAGCATTTCGGTGAACGCGAGGATGGTCAGCGACTGTCCGTACGGCATGGCCGCGCGTTCGATGCCGCGGTAGTAGTCGAGATCACTGCCCATGCCGGTGCCGACGGACACGTTGTTGACCTCGCCGTGCTCGCCGATCTGGTCGATGAGCCCGCCGACCGCCCGGTAGGCCATGTCGAGCCAGCGTTCGGACAGGTAGCCGCGGTGCACGGCCTTGAGCACGCCGTACGCGATGCCCGCGGTGCCGGACGATTCGAGGTAGGAGGTCTCGTCGTCGATGAGCGTGTGCCATAGGCCGCTGTCGCTTTGGTGCGCGGCGAGCGCCTCGACCTGTTCCTCGAGCACGGTGGTGAGCCATCGGCGCAGCGCGTCGTCGGCGTCGAGGTGGAGGATGTCGATGATTTCGGGGATCGCCATGGTGGCCCAGCAGTTGCCGCGCGCCCAATGCGCGCCGACGAAGTTGTGCCGCTCGTCGAAGGTCCAGCCGTGGTACCACAGGCCGGTGGCGTTGTCCATGAGGTATTTGGCGTGGATTTCGAACTGGTATTTGGCTTCTTCGACGTATGCGCGGTTGCCGAGCAGCATGCCGATTTTGGCGAGGGGCAGCACGCTCATGACGAGCGTGTCGGCCCACAGCTGGTTGTGGTGGGGCTCGCCGAAGGTGACGTGCTGGAGGCCCTGGCCTTCGGTGCGGGGCATGTCGCGGTACACCCAGCGCGCCCACTGTTCGAGGTAGGGCCGGAGCTTGGGGTCGCCGGTGCGCTCGTACAGGTAGGCCATGGCGAGCAGCGGGGCCATGGTGTTGACGTTTTTGGAGGGCGTGCCTTGGGCGAAGGCGCGTTCGTACCATTGCGTGACGGCGTCGAGCGCGGACTGGGATCCGGTGACCTCCCAGTTGCGGTAGAGGCCGTACAGGCCGATGCCCTGCGGCCAGTTCCATACGTTCCAGCTTTTGTCGTCGATGACGACGTCGCCCACGGTCCACAGTCCGTCGCCGTTGGACACGATGGCGACGAGATTGTCGGACATGGCGTCGATTAGCCCGAGCAGCCGCTCGCGCGTGGCCGGCATCGGTGGAGTGTCCATGATTCCTCATTCCTTGAGTTCGTGGTGGATGGTTCGGAAAGTCGTGTTCCGCGGTCGTTGCGTCTGCTTTCCGTTCCTGCTGATATCATACAACTATTTCCACAAATATGGAAATCATTCCGCAATAATTTGCATTATTTTGCATGATGTTTGCGCAATATCGTCGCCGACCGCAACGTGCCGTCGTATCATGGCAACGTCGCGTCGAACGGTGCCGCATCGACCGTCAGATGTCGCCGTATCGCCGGATCGCGACGCCGATCGCGTCGCCCTTGGTCTCCTCGGTCATCACCGGCAGGTACGGGCGGTACCGTTCGACGATGCGCAGCGCGTCGCCGACGCGCATCACGCCGTCGCCGATGTCGCACATGCGCAGTTCCGTCTGTCCGGGCACCGGGCGGAAGTCCTTGAGGTGCATCGCGACGATGTGCTCGCCGAAGCGCGCGAACGCCTCCTCGATCAGGTTGATCTGCCCCTCGTATGTATCGCCGTCGATGAGCACCGACGGGTCGAGCACGATGCCCATCCACGGCGAGTCCACGTCGGCGATGAGCCGTTCGATGGCGGCGAGGTCGTGGATCGGATGGTTGCGTCCCGGTTCGACGCCCACGATCGTGCCGTAGCGTTCGCCCGCGGCGACGAGCCGGCGGATCACGCCGAGCGCATCCCGGTACGCCTCCTCGGTGAAGTTCTCCTCGGTGTACACGCCGAGCGTTTCGAGCACGGAGCCGGTTTCGCTGGCCACGATCGGAGCGCCGAAGTAGCGCGCGTGGCGCAGGTACGCCTCGAACTTGCGCAGCAGCGGCTCGCGCTGTGCTGGATCGGGGTGGATCATGTTGATGTAGCAGCTGAGCACGGCGATCTGCACGCCCTGTTCGGCCAGCACGCGGCGGAAGTACGTGCCCATGCCGGGGTTGATTTCCCGCTCGCCGCTGGGCAGGTCGGGAAACAGCGCGTTGAGCGCGAACTGCACGTTGTGCGCGCCGGTCGCCGCGATGGCGCGGGCCAGATCCTCGGGCGTGCCGTCGAACGGCACGTCATGGCCCCTGACTCCGAAGTTGATCATGTCCGCCTCCTTGTGGCTGTGCGGTGGCCGTGCAGCGACCATGCACGGTGGGCCGTGCGGTGGCCGTGCACGGTGCCGGCCCGTGGCTGTCCGCTCCGGCACGGCATCGCCGCCGCGCCGCCCGGGCACCGCCCGATTGCCCCCACGCTATCCCCGTCCGCCGCTCCCCCGCGAATTTGTTGCCACAAGTTCCACTTTCTCCCTTCCATTTCCCGCAAATCACAGCGCCCCACTCTCCCGCCGCCGGGTAGGGACTGAACATATGGGCCCTTCGCATTGTGGTGTGTATGAGCTGCGCGGTGATTGTGCGGTCCGAGGTATCGGAATCGCGCTGTCGCGCGATGCTGTGCTGTCAGCGGCAGCGACAGCTGCCGCCAAGACAAGTGTTCAACGCGCTGCAATGCTGGCGGTAGCCTCGGCCCCCTCGGCTGAGGGGGCTGTCGACCAAAGGTCGACTGGGGGAGCGTCGCGGCACGTTAGTGCCGCCAACAACACAGCATCGCGCGCAGCGCGATTCCAATACCAGAGCCGCACCACCCTCTTATCGCATGGCAATTCTTGCTGCCACCACCCGGTCGAGCTCCATGCACACCTCATGGAACATGCGATCCACCTGATCGTTCGCAAACCTCACCACCAGCAGGCTTGCAGCCTCCAAGTCCCGGGTACGAATGGCATCCTTTTCCCGCTGCTCCAACGTGTATCGGCATCGCGCTGCGCGCGATGCCGTGCTTGTTGGCAGCTGCGCCGTGACGCTCCCCCAGTCAGCCTGCGGCTGACAGCCCCCTCAGCCGAGGGGGCCGAGGCTCCGCCAGCACCGCAGTGCGTTGAACACATACGAGCGCGGCGGCCGAGCCGCTGCAGGAAACATGGCATTGAGTGCGAGCGCAATGCCGATTTTCATTGCGCGGCAACACAGCATCACGCGGCAGCGTATTGCCGATGCCATCAGACGACCGCCCCTACACGTCAAAACACGAAGAACCGGTATATGCTGAGACGCACCGTCGGATTTGCGAAAAGGAGATGCCATGGCCCGGCTGCTGCTGGTCGAGGACGAGGATCGCATGGCGCAGGCCGTCGCCGAACTGCTGCGCCGGGAAGGCCACGAGGTCGACGTGTGCGGCGACGGCGAGGCCGGCGCGCAGGCCATCCGCGAGCGCCCGTATGACGCGATGATCCTCGACGTGATGCTGCCGGGCCGGTCAGGCACGAGCCTGGCCGCGATGACGCGCGAGCTGGGACTGGCCACGCCGATCATCATGCTGACCGCGAAGACTTCGGTGGACGACAAGGTGACCGGCCTGGACTCGGGCGCGGACGATTATCTGACCAAACCGTTCGCGGTACCGGAACTGCTGGCCCGCGTGCGCGCACAGCTGCGCCGGGTCGGCGCGCTGGACGGTCCGGCCGCCCGCACGAGGCCGCGCACGTTCGCCGATCTGTCGTGGGACACGTCGTCGCTGACGCTGCACTGCACGGCCAGCGGCCAATCCGCAACGCTCAGCCAGCGCGAATCGGCCCTGTTCGAGACGCTGCTCGACCATCCCGGCCAGGTGCTGTCGCGCGATCAGCTGCGTGCGGCCGCATGGCCGCAGGCCGACGGCGGCGACTACAACAGCGTCGAGGTGTACTGCTCGTTCCTGCGCCGCAAGCTCGCGTTCGTCGGATCGTCCGTCCATATCAAGGCGGTGCGCGGACTCGGCTACGTGCTGCGCGACGGAAAGGACGGATGATCATGTCCGCCGAACCCCGACTGTTCCGCCGATCGCGCCGGCGCATCGTCGCGGCGATTCTCGGCGTGCTCGTCGTGCTGGTCGCGGGCATGGTCGCGCTGATCTACTCCACCAGCTATCGCGAAGTGTCCTCGCGCAACGAGCGCATGCTCGAACAGTACGCGTCGGTGTACTGGGAGCACGGTCTGCCCGGCACCGACACTCCCCCGTCCGCCAGCGACTCATGGCCGGCAAACCAACCGCAATCCGAGTCGTCGGCCGACGGCGATTCCGTGCGGCGATCTCCGCAATCCGGGTCAACGTCCGGCAAAGAGACCACGCAACAATCCGCACCATCCACGCCATCCGCAGAACCACCGTCCAGCCAACAGGCTCCGGCCGACCTGCCGGCAACGGACACGTACACGTCGCAAACGTTCTACGCGGTCGTGTTCGACGCCGACGGCAAGGTCAGCGACCATGCCGGCAATTCGTCCGTGGGCGTCACCGAAGACGCGCTCGCCACGGCCGGCAGGTCGATGGCGGCCCGGCATCACGTTACGTGGGCGCATGCGAGCGCAGACCTGAGCGAACCGGATGCAGTCGCCTCAGGATCCCTCGGCCAATGGATGTACCGGATCGAACAGTACGACGGGCGCACGCTCGTGGTGATGATGGACAATACGGTGATGGACGCGAACATGGCCACGCTGATGCGCTACACGGCGGTGTTCGGCGCGGTCGCGTTCATGCTGCTCGCCGTTGCGGCGCATGCGCTCGCACGGCTGATCCTACTGCCGTTGGAACGCGCGCATGCCGAACAGCGGCGGTTCGTCGCCGACGCCGGGCACGAATTGAAGACGCCGGTCGCCACGATCGGCGTGAACACGGAGCTGCTGCGACGCGACGCCGGCGACAGCCCGTGGCTGGACAACATCGAGTTCGAGAACCGGCGCATGGGCCGGCTGGTCGCGCAGCTGCTGGAGCTCGCGCATGCGGAGGCGCGCGCCGAGGCCGGAACGTCGCACGATGACGGCATGGAGCCCGTCGACATGAGCCGACTGGTGTCCGGTTGCCTGCTGGCGTGCGAGCCGGTCGCGTTCGAGCACGGGCTGCGATTCGAGGATCGGATCGACGAACGCGTGCTGGTGCGCGGCGACGAGACGCGGCTCGGCGAACTGGCGTCGATCCTGTTTGACAATGCGATCGATCACGCGCGCTTGGATGCGTCGGACGGCACGACGGACAGCGGCACAGCCGGCGGCGCGTCGTCCGACGCATCAACCGACGCGGCGGACGATGCCGCGGATGACGCAGCGATCGTCGCCGCAACGGATGGCGCGCTCGGCGTCATCCGCGTCACGCTGCATGCGGAGCGCGGCCGGGCGATCTTGCGCGTCACGAATCCCGGATCATTGTCGTCGGAGCAGATCGCCCACCTGTTCGACCGCTTCTACCGCGCCGACGCGGCGCATTCCGGCTCCGGCGACCATTACGGTCTCGGCCTGTCGATCGCGCGCGCGATCGTCGCCGCACACCACGGCACCATCTCCTGCACCAGCGAGGCCGGCCGCGTCATGTTCACCGTCTCCATGCCCGCCGTCTGAACCATTCCGCGTCCCATCTCAACCTAATATGTCGGGTTTACACTGCCGCATTCCTTTTTCTCGGCTCCCCTTGTCAGGACGTTGCCGTGAAGCAAACAGCAGAGCTGTTTGCAGGCAACGTGCGAGCCGACGGGCGAGCCAGTGCAACGCGGGCGCAGCCCGTCCATAATTGCAGGACGAGCTGTCACGCAGTGACTGAGGGGTAGTCAGTACCCACCGCATTAAGTCCGACAAGGTCCTGGCAATGCCGGTTCAATCTTCGTTCAATGTTCGCCACCTACCCTTGCGGCAACGGACGCGGACGGCGTCCCCGAACGCAAAGGAACATCATGACCAGGCATGCAATGCGCCGCAGGATCGCGGCGACGCTGGCGGCGGCGAGCGCACTGTGCGTCGCGCTCGCCGGATGCGCCGGCGGCGACACGGCGTCGGACGCGACGGCCGCATCATCAACCGCAAAGACGGCCACAACCAAGACGACCACCGCCACGGTCAAGGACACGGCGACCAAAACCAGCATCGAAACCACGCTCAACCTCAAGAACAACGCCGATCAGGCGTGGACGTACCAGAGCGACGCCGACGCGTGGGTACTCTCAATCGTCTCGGCCGTCACCAATCCGGAACTGCCCGACCAGCAGGGCGTGTCGGTCGCCGTGCCCGGCGCGTACGTGACCGGCATCGACACGGACGGCGACGGCACGGCCGACACGACCGCGACAACCGCGACCAGCGGCACCGCGGTCAAGGGCTCGCTCATCATCGACTACACGGCCACCGTCACCAGCGAAAACGGGCAGACCTACACCGCGAAAACCGCGCCGATCATCTTCACCACGGGCGCGGCCGGCTACAGCTCGCAGGACAATCAGCTCGCCTCCACGCAGTATGCGTCAAACGGCTACATCGCCATGGCGTCCGGCAATCGCGGCAAGCAGAGCACCGTGACCGATTCCGACGGCAACACGACGTACACGGGCGACGCGCCGCTGTGCCTCGTGGATCAGAAGGCGGCCGCACGCTACGTCAAATACAACATCATGCTCGGCAACCTGCCCGGCGACGCGGACCGCCTCGTCACCACGGGCGGCTCGGGCGGCGGCGCGCACGCCGCGATGTTCGCCGCGACCGGCAACAACGAGGACTACTACGACTATCTGGCCGAGGCGGGCGCGGTCGGCGTGTACAAGACCACGGACGGCGGCTGGACATCGACCGTGACGATCGACGGCACAACGAAGGCGATTTCGGACGGCGCGTGGGGCACCGTCGCGTACAGCGCGATCACGCCGCTCGCGCAGGCCGACATGGCGCTCGCGTTCGAGTACTATCTCGATCCGGATCACGAGTATTCGTCCGATTTTCAGAAGAAGATGGCCGAGTATCTCGCGGCCGAGTACATGGAGTACATCAACGGGCTGGATCTGGCGGTCAAGGAGTCTGCGGTCGGGTTTGATCTCAACGGCGACGGCGACACGAAGGATACGGTCAAGCTCACCATCGAGCATGATTCCGGCAGCAAGTACCAGAGCACGAACGGCTATCACGGCACGTATCTCGACCTGTATCTGGCGGAGTTCGAGCAGAATCTGCAGTGGTACGTCGACAATCTCGACTATGCGAGCGGCTGGACGTGGTTCGACGAAAACGGCGACGCGCTGTCCGACGCCGAAGTCACGGCGATGAGCACGGCGGACAAGGCGACCGCGTTCCTGGAAGGGCGCCATGCGAAGGGCTCGTCCGGCAGCGACGGCATGGGAGGGCCGGGCGGCGCGGGCGACGGTAGCGCTCCCGGTGACGGCAACGCTCCGAGCGGGGAGCCGCCGAGCGGCGAGGCCCCGTCGGACGCGGGATCTGCCGGCCCCGACGGCGGTAACAGCAGCGGCGGTTCATCCCAGACCGAGGTCGTCGGCACGCCGGACGCCGGCACCACGCAGTCGGCGAGCGGCTCGCAGGATTCTGCGAACTACGATTCGTTCTCCGCGATGCTCGCCACGTACGAATCGGACATCGCGAGCGTTGAACAGGGCGACAAGTACGGCAACAACATCGTCGAACTGTACGATCCGCTCAACTACATCGGCGCGGACGGCACGGACGATCCGACGTGGGCGCGCGTGGTGATGGGCGCGTCCGAAGGCGACATGTCGATGTTCGGTTCGCTGAACATGGAGATCGCGTGGCTGAACGCCGGCGTGGACGCGACGATCGAATGGCAGTGGGACGGCGGTCACGTGCCGTCCGAGACGCTGGGCGAATCGCTGTCGCTGACCGTCGACGAAATGGTCGGCAAGTACGACAAGTCGGCCAAGACGATCACCAAGGCGAAGGCCGCGGCCGTGACGGAGAACGGCGACGCGACCGAAGCGACCGGCACGGACATCAGCAGTTGGGTGACGACCAAGAAGTCCTCGAAGACGACGTCCGGCCTGTCCGTCTCGTTCACGCTGGCGGCGGCCGCGGCCTACCGCGCCAAGGGCGCGAGCAAGGCGGTGCCCGGATTCGACGTGATCGACTACGGTCAGGAGGACTACGAGTTCGGCAATGCCACGCAGGATGCGCGGCATTGGGACAAGTACGTGCTCGCCGTGCTGCAGGAGCATGAGGACGAACTGTCCCCGCTGTTCAACGCCGACTGACGATGCGTGCGACGCATGACGATCCCGTGTGCCGACGGAAGTGCGGCATGCGGGACCGTTTCGCGTCGATGACGGCGAACAACGACCACGATAAACGGTCATGATAAACGATCATGATATGAGTGACATCGTTTGCTTAACGATTGGTAATTAGGACACGCCGGGGACGACAAATCATGTGAGCGCTCCCATTGGCAGACTGGGCCGTTCCCGCGGCGGAACAGGCAAAAGCGCCCCTGCGACGTCGCGCAGAATCGATATGCTTTCCTTGTTACAGGAGTCCAGACGTAATGACAAAGGAGCATCATGACCACTCTCGCCGTCGATATCGGAGGCACCAAGATCGCCGCTGCCGTGTGCGATGAAAACGATGCCATTATCCAGCGCTGGCGCGTGCCCACGCCGATGGATGCGGACGCCATCAACGACAACATCGCCAAGGTCTACCACGAGGCGGTCGCCGCCGGGCACCAGATCGAGGCGATCGGCATTTCCGCCGCCGGCAACGTCGGCGCGGACCGCCGCACGCTCACGTTCGCCGCCAACATCCCGGCATGGGTCAACTACGATCTGGCCGAACACGTCGACAAACTCATCGATCACGAGGTGCCGGTCGTCGTCGAGAACGACGCGAACTGCGCCGGCTGGGGCGAATACGTGCACGGCGCCGGCCAAGGCAGCAAGAACATGGTCGCGCTCACCGTCGGCACCGGTCTCGGCGGCGCGATCGTCATCAACGGCGAACTGTTCCGCGGATCGTTCGGCATGGCCGCCGAAATCGGCCACCTGCCGATGGTGCCGGACGGCGACCACTGCGGCTGCGGCCTGCGCGGCTGCGCCGAGCGCTACACCTCCGGCACGTCGCTCGAAAACTTCGCCAAGTCGGCCGTCCGCCGCCGTCCGCAGGACGCCAAGCGCCTGCTGGAACTGTGCGGAGGCGACATCAACAAGCTCGAGGGGCCGATGGTCTCGCAGGCGGCGCAGGAGGGCGACGTACTCGGCCTGTACGCGTTCGGCAAGATCGGCGAATGGCTCGGCCGCACCATGGCCGCCACCGCGGCCGTCCTCGACCCGGACCTGTTCGTGATCGGCGGCGGCGTGGTGGCCGTCGGCGACATCCTGCTCGAACCGGCCCGCTACAACTACGAGCGCTTCCTCGAAGGCAGCGCCTATCGCGGACACGCGAAGATCGTCGCCGCCACCGCCGGCCAGGACGCCGGCCTGATCGGCGCGGCGAACCTCGCCCTGCGCTGATCACACGCTGATCACACGGAACGGACGGGCTGCACGAGGGCGAATCGGGCCGATCGTGCTGATCGTGCCGATCGGACCGATCGGCAGACTTGATGCGCGCCTCATCCGCCCGGTTCCCGTCACCATCCGGTCCCTTCCCTCCGCGCGAGGGAAGGGACCACGTCATATTTACCGGACGATCAGCGGTAATCGTCCCATTCGGGCGACGGGAAAATCATCGGTTCAAGCCCGGCCCACTCGTCGTTCAGCCACTCATCGTGCCGGTCATGCTCGGGCTCGCGCAGCCAGCGCAGCTGCACGCCGTCCATGATTTCCATCGCGCGCCGCACGATCGGCCGCATGCCCTCGTCCCAGCCGCCGATCGCGGCCGGAATGTTCCAGTCGAACGACGAATAGTACCGCCAGATCTCGTCCTGCCGCCCGGCGAATTCGTCGTGCAGCGGATGGTCCGGGTTGAACGATTCGACCTGCAGCACCGAGAACAGCTGCACGAGCATGCGCCGGCGCGAGTTGTACCGCACCAGAAAACGCAGGTACGCGGGGAATCGCAGGTCGTCGGGAGAGGAGCCCGGCAACCCGGATTCCATGAACTCGTCGACATTGCCGGTGGCGTTGTAGTTGTCGCGGTACACCATCGCGAGCAGGTTGTCCTTGCTGCCGATGTAGCGCAGCACGCCCTGCTTGGTCACGCCCACCTCGTCGGCAACGTCCTGAATGGAAATGCCGTTATAGCCGCGCTGCGAGATGAGCCGGACCGCGGCGGCGAGGATCTCACGCCGCCGCTCCTCGGGGTCTTTGCGGACGCGCTTGGGCCGCGGGGTCTGCATGTCAATCGTTGGCATAATGTCCCAGTGTAGCGCGCGAGCGCACCGCGACGGGGACGATCAGCCGACGATCACGGCGAGATTCCAACGGGGCAGCGTCAGCTCGTCGCCGAGCGCGACCGAGTCGCCTTCGCGAATCGGCAGCAGGTCCGTCACGTCGTCGTCGACCAGTCCGTTGGTCGCGATGACCTTCGGCGCGACGACGACTTCGCCCGCCGCGGGAGACGCGAACGTGACCGGCTCGGCGGCATAGTTGAGCAGGTACGTGACCGTCTCCCCCGCCTCGTTGACGCCGCGGCGCACGCTGACCTTGCCGGCGAGCGCCGCCACGGCGGCGTCCGTCGCGTCGGCCGTCGCGGCTCCAGCCGCACCGAATCCGGCAAGTCCGGCGTGCGCGAGCGCTTCGCGCAGCACCGCGCGCGTCGCGTCGGCGTCGAGCATCGTGCCGATCCATTCGGCCGTGCCCTTGCCGAACGCGTGCCGAGTGATGGCCGCGTAGTCCTTCCATGCATAGTGGCCGTAGCACGCGAGCACTTCCGTGGCGGCCGCAGCGCTGGCCGGTGCGCCGACCGGCGCATTATCCGCGACGTCGTCATCGTCCCCGGCCGAGAAGGTCCGGTCGCCGTTCGGCTTGAGCAGTTCGATGAGCTCCTCCGCCTGCACCGCGCGTCCGGCCGTCTCCGCGGCGTCGGCGAGCGGACCGGCGAAATCGACCGTCACACGCCCCTTGGGCGGCGTGAACTGGTTGTAGCTCATGCCGAACACGTCGGTCAGATGGTGCGGCGCGCGGTTGTGCCACACGGTCGTCTCCTCGTCCGCGACGAACGAGCGCAGCGTCGAGACCAAGTGACCGCCGTCGGCCACGTACGCGCGCAGCCGCTCGATCGTCTCGTCGGACGCGTCGTACAGCGCGGGCGTGATGACCATCGCATAATCCGCAAGTCGTTCGGCGGGAGCGTCGGCCGGCACGAAGTCGCATTCCACGTTGAGCTCGAACAGCGCGTCGTACACGCGGCGCACCACGTCGTTGTATTCGGCTCCCCCGCCCCAGCTCGTGCCGGAGGCGATGCGGAAGCCGCCGAGCGCGGTGAGCGCCTCGTTCGACACCATGATCGCGACCGTGTTGCGTTTCTTCAGGTGCAGCAGTCGCTTGGCGATTTCCGGACGCGCGATCTCGCGGCCGAACACGCCGGCCTCCTCGTACGTCGGGTTCGGTTCGAAATCGTGGCTGAGCAGGCCCTTCCAGTACGTTTCGGCCGAATTGTGGATGGAATGCCAGTGCCAGTATTCGACCATGTCCGCGCCGGACGCGAGGTGCGAGTACGCCTGCAACCGCATCTGGCCCGGGAACGGCAGCCAACCGTGGTTGCCCTGCGCCTCGGTTTCGAGCACGAGATAGTTTGCGCCGTCCTTGAGCGAGCGGGTCAGGTCGCCGCCGAACGCGATCTCCTTGCCGGTCAAGTCGTCCTGCGTCGGATGGTAGATGTCGCAGCCGGCGATGTCGAGCGCGCGGGCGGCCTTGAAGTGGTCGACGGCCGGCTGCACGCCGTATGAGCCGCCACGCCAGCCGAAGTCGAAGTTCTGCGTGACGAACTGGTCATCGCGCGCGTATTCGCGCACGATGCCGGCCTGCCACGCGAGGAATTCCGTGACCTGTTCGCGGCGGAAGCGGTCGAATTCGCCGCGCAGCGACTGGTTGATCGTGTTCGTGACGTCGGGGAAGTCCTCCCACGCGTTGATGCGGTTGGACCAGTAGTCGAGTCCGAAGTGCGCGTTGAGCGCGTCGAGGTCGCCGTTGAACTTGCCGTGCAGATACTTGATGAACAGCGCCTGCATGTCCGGGCTGACGGAATCGTAGTACTTGGTCTCGTTGTCGACCTGATAGCCGATCACGGCCGGATGCTGCGCGACGTGCGCGATGAGCTTGCGGATGACGCGCTCCGCGTAGTAGCGGTACGATCCGTTGACGATGTCCATGATCTGACGCGGGCCGTACTTGCCCGGGCCGTGCGGCGTGACGGCGAGCACGTCGGGGTGCATGCGCACCAGCCAGGTCGGCACCGCGTACGTCGGCGTGCCGATGATGACGCTGATGCCGTGACGATGCGCGGCGTCGAGGGCCCGGTCGACGTGGCTGAAGTCGAAGACGCCGGGCTGCGGCTCGCACGTGCTCCACGTCGATTCGGCGATGCGGATGACGTTGATGCCGGCATGGTTCATCATGCGCATGTCGGTTTCGATGCGGTCGAGGCCTTGCGGCATGTATTCGTCGTAATAGGCCGCACCGAACAGAAAATGATCCACGGTCTGTTTGCCCACAATAGGCTCCTTTGCTTGTTCATCAGCCAAACCAAAAAACTTCAACGTTAAAGATTGTAGGGCAATTCTCGCCAAGACACACCTCCTCACGGTGCAGATCACGCGATTCACGGTGCAGATCAAATGATTCACGGTGCAGATCACGCGATGGCATACCACACGTATGTTCCATTCCGTGACGGCCCCGCTCATCACGGGACGGAAAAATCTAAGGATTTTCCATCGCGTGACCGGCTGGTGGGTGCTGGTGGGTGCGGTAAGAGGTCATGCAATGGCATATCCGGCACGGATTCCGTTGCATGACCGAGATGCTCACCCATGGAACGGCAAAAGCCCGTGGTTTTCCGTCCCGTGACCTTCTCATGAGTGCAATAAGGGTCACGCAATGGCATGTAGCCAGTTTTCACCACCATGTGATCGGAACCATCGTCACGGGATGGCAACAATCCGTGAATTTCCATCGCGTGACCGGTTGACGGGCGCAATGGAGGTCACGCGATGGCTTGGCTGACACGGATTCCGTCGCATGACCGAGATGCTCACTCACGGAATGGTAAAAGTCAAGGATCTGCCATCGCGTGACCGCCGGAGGAGTGTGTCAGGGGTTCTGCGTGTGGTGTGTGGGGTGGGGCTGGTGGGTTCTTGGTGGCGGTGGCGGGTTTTGGCGGCGGGGGTTGCTGGTTGTTGTGGTGCGTGTTGGGTTGTTGTTGGATTCGGGCGGGGTCCGGCGTTGTTGTTTGGGTATGTGAAGGGGGCCCGGTGCCGTCATTGGTGTCGGGTTTTTGGCTGGTTGGGTATACGCGAAAGAGCCCAGGGCCGTGCTGTGGATGCGGTTTGGCAATGGTGGTGGATATGGGAGGGGCCCCGGGAGCGTGTGCTCGACCGGGGCCTCTTGTCAAGTTGGATGCGGCGGTGTGCTACTCTCCCACACTCTATCGGGTGCAGTACCATTGCCGTGCCAGGCCTTAGCTTCCGGGTTCGGAATGGAGCCGGGCGTCTCACCTGGGCCATGACCG
>NZ_JAHBBH010000059.1 GCF_019331735.1 Bifidobacterium miconis | reverse complement strand
ACTGCGCAGGCCGACGACACGTTCGTCAACCTCGGCCGTATGCCGCGACGCGTCTCCAGCAGGCCGCACGCGGTCAACACGCTGCTGCGCTCGCTCGATCCGGGGCACTTCGCGCAGAGCGCCGCCGGACAGCCCGGCCAGCCCGGCCAAACCGGGGCGCAGCCGGCGGCCAACGTGCATATCAGCTTGAACGGCGCATCCGCACCGAAGATGCGCAACACGCGGAAGGAACAGCAATGAGCATGCCTAATTCGCTTGCCGACGGCCGTTACCAGCTCGGCCAGTCCATCGGCCACGGCGGCATGGCCGAAGTGCGCGTGGCGCTCGACACGCGGCTCGGCCGCACCGTGGCCATCAAGATCATGCGTTCCGATCTCGCCAACGACCAGATCTTCCTCACGCGATTCCGCCGCGAGGCGCACGCCGTGGCGCAGATGAACAACCCGAACATCGTGAACATCTACGATTCGGGCGAGGAGACCGTCACCAACGACGACGGCACCACCGAACGCCTGCCGTACCTCGTGATGGAGTACGTCAAGGGCCAGACGCTGCGCGACATCATCAAGGCCAACGGCGCGCTCTCGCAGCGCGACGCCGAACAGGTCATGCTCGGCGTGCTCTCGGCGCTCGAATACTCGCATCGCATGGGCATCATCCACCGCGACATCAAGCCCGGCAACATCATGATCTCCGAGCAGGGCGTGGTCAAGGTCATGGACTTCGGCATCGCCCGCGCGCTCGACGATTCGGCCGCGACGATGACGCAGTCGCAGGGCGTGGTCGGCACCGCGCAGTACCTGTCACCCGAGCAGGCGCGCGGCGAGACCGTCGACATGCGCTCCGACCTGTATTCGGCCGGCTGCGTGCTGTACGAGATGCTCACCGGACGCGCGCCGTTCGTCGGCGACTCGGCCGTGGCGATTGCCTACCAGCACGTGTCGGAAGTCGCGACCCCGCCGAGCGCGATCGTGCCCGGACTGCCGAAGATGTGGGATTCGATCTGCGCGAAGGCGATGGCCAAGGACCGGCAGAACCGCTACGCCACGGCCGCGGAGTTCCGCAACGACATCCTCACGTTCATGAACGGCGGCATGCCGGTGGCGGCCGCGTTCAACCCGCTCACCGATCTGGCGAACATGAAGGCGCGGCGCGAGGCCGAGCAGCAGCAGGAACGTCAGAATCCGACCGCCACGATGACGATGGGCCAGACCGTGCCGATGGGCGCGGGCGTGCCCGGTCCCGGGGCCGTCAGCGGTTCGGGCGTGGGGGAGACGACCGCCACGCAGGCGTTCAACCCGATCACCGGCCAGTTCGAGGTCGTGCCGTCGATGCGGCCGGCGGGAGGCGCCGGCGGCACAGGCGTGCGTTCGCGGGCCGAACAGCGGGCCGCGGCGGCGAAGGCGAAGCGCAAGAAGATCATTCTCGGCTCAGTGCTTGGCGGCATCGTCGTGATCGCGCTGATCGTGGCCGCGTTCTTCATGCTCAACAACGCGAACGTCACGGCGAACGAGGAAACCGTGCCCGACTTCACGTCGATGTCGAACATCACCGAGGCGAAGGTCAAGGCGCAGCTCGAGGATCTCGGGCTCACGCTCGACCCGCAGGAGGACAACGACTCCTCCGAGCCGAAGGGCACCGTGACCAAGCAGACGCCCAAGGGCGGCACCAAGGTTGCCAAGGGCAGTGCGGTGAAGGTGTGGTTCTCCACCGGCCCGCAGTCGATCAACGTGCCGGACGTGTCCGAGGAAACGCAGGAGGCCGCGCGCGCGTCGCTCGAACAGGCCGGCTTCAAGGTGGCGTCGACCGTCAAAAGCGTGCAGAGCGCGACCGTCGCGCAGGATTTGGTCGTCAAAACCGATCCGGCGGCAGGCACGTCGCAGCCGAAGGGCACCGAAATCACGCTGTACGTGTCCACCGGCAGCTCGAGCATGCCCGACGTGACCGGACAGCCGAAGGACGCGGCGCTGACCACGCTGCGCAGCTACGGCCTGCTGCCGACCGTCTACACCGAAGCCAGCGACACCGTGCCGAAGGACAGCGTGATCCGCACCGATCCGGCGGCAGGCCAGCAGATCGATCAGAACCAACAGATCACCGTGTACGTGTCGAGCGGCCCGGAGCAGGTGGCCGTGCCGGATGCGTGCGCGCCGGGCCAGTCCTACGCCGACTGCGCGGCCGCCCTGACCGCCGCGGGATTGAACCCGACGGCCGGCGGAGCGGGCGAAAACGGCGTGGTGGAAAGCACCAACCCGGCCGTGGGCACGCAGGTCGACAAGGGCTCGAGCGTGACCGTCACCACCAAGAAGAGCGAATCGTCCGGTTCCGGCAACGAGAACGGCACCGACAACAACGGTTCGAACTCCGGTTCGGACAACAACGGCACCGACAATGGCAGCACGGACAACAGCGGTTCCGACAATAATGGGTCCGGGTCCGGCACCACGAACAACGGAGGCTCGGGCTCGGGCACCGAAACCGGGGGCACCACGAACAATGGCGGCTCCGGCTCCAACTCCGGCACCAGCGGCAACTAGCCTCTAGTCTCGTCTCTGGCCTCGCGGCCGGCCACTGGCCATCGGATACGCGAAGGGGGATGTCTTCCAGCTGGAAGGCATCCCCCTTCGCGTATCCGTTGATGCGCAAATACGTATCAGTTGTTGACCTTGGGCTGGAGGCCGGCGGACTTGGCCACAGCGTTGGCCTGACCGCACACGGCCAGCCAGTTGGCGAGCAGACGGTAGCCATCCTGCGTCATCACCGATTCGGGGTGGAACTGCACGGCGTACATCGGCAGATCGCGGTGCTTGATGCCCTGAATGATGTGATCGCCCTGCGTCCACGCGGTCACCACCAGCTCGTCCGGCACGGAATCGGGCTCCACGGCCAGCGAATGGTAACGGGTCGCGGTCATCGGATTCGCGACGCCGGCGAAAATCTCATCGTCGACATGCTCCACCTGGCTCGTCTTGCCGTGCATGATCGTCGGCGCATGGTCCACCGTGCAGCCGAACACCTCGGCCAGCGCCTGCAGTCCGAGGCACACACCGAACATCGGCTTCTTCTCGGCCGCGCAACGCCGGATCACGTCCTCGCTGGCGCCGGACTCGGCCGGCGCGCCCGGACCGGGGGAGATGAGCACACCGTCGTAATCGTCCAGCAGACCGGGCTTCGCGGCGTCGATCGCGTCGTTGCGCACCACGTCGACCGTCGCGCCGAGCGTCTTGAGATAACCGACGATCGTGTACACGAACGAATCGTAGTTGTCGACCACCAGAATGCGCGCCGAATCAGTCATCACAGTCTCCTTAAGCAAATGGGCCACAGCGTAACGCTGCGGCCCAGTGTAGTCAATGGAAACCCGATGCGCCGCGGTGCCTCTCATTTTCGCGGGAAAGGCCTCACCTTTGCGGCTTACGCAATTACGGACTCGCCTGACGGCGAGACTCAAACCGACCTTCGCTCGCCTACCGGCTCACTCAGGCTGAGCCTACGCAGAGTCCACCGGACTCTGCGCTTAACGGGCTCTCCTCCGGCCGTGCAATAACGGACTCGCCTGACGGCGAGACTCAAACCGACCTTCGCTCGCCTACCGGCTCACTCAGGCTGAGCCTACGCAGAGTCCACTGGACTCTGCGCTTAACGGCTCAGACTGTGAAGTTGGACATCTGCTGCAGGTAGGGGATGTGCGAGGCGGCCCACGGGAATCCCCATTGGAACAGCGCGGCGGCCGCGACGAACAGCAGTATCAGCGTGAGCAGCAGCCGGATCGGCAGCACGCCCGGCTGGACGCGCTCAAGCCCGCCGTACAGGCTGAACTCGGGGCGGCGGCGTTCGCCGGCACGCACCGCACGCCAGAACGGGTAGCGCCACGCGAGCAGCGCGGCCAGGAACAGGATCACGTACGCCACGACCGCGAACTGGATCACCGGAACCAGCGAATCCAGCTTCGCCACGGGCGACGTGGTGACCTCGTTGACCGTGAACGTCGTGCCGCCGGTCGCGTTGCTCGTTGCCAGCTCCTTCGGCGTGCCGTCGGACACCTTCGCCCAGTACTTGAGCTTGCCGTAGCTGATCCAACGGTAGATCGGGTCGGAGTACTTCGGCTCGCACGTCGTCATCGTGATCATGCGTTCGGTGGGCGTCGCGCCCGGATTCTTCGGGTTCTCTCCGATCACGCGGATCTCGGTCGGCAGCACGATCTCATAGTCCGTGTATTCGTACACGTACCAGTAGTTCTGCGTGCGGATGACGATCGCGTCGCCCTTCTGCAGCTTGTCGACGTCGCCGAGCGGCTGGCCGTAGCCGTTGCGGTGGCCGGCGATCGCGAAATTGCCGACCTCGCCGGGCATCTGCGTGTTCGTGTAGTGGCCCAGGCCGTGCTTGTTGAGCTGTTCGAGCGTGGTGCCCTGCACGAGATTGCGCTCCCAGTTGTCGCCGAAGCGCGGGATGTACACGGTCGCCATGAGCTCGCCGTCGGCGGTCGGCGCGGCTTCGGTCGGCGGATCGCCCTGCTGGGCGGCCGCGACCTTCGTGCTGTCGCCGTTGCCCGGCGTCGACCAGTTGGCCGACTGGCGCGCCTCGGCCTGCACATGCTCGGCCTGCACGCCCGTCCACCACATCTGCCACACGATGTACAGCGCGCAAATCGCGGCCATCGTCAGCAGAATCTCGGCCAGCACGCCGGCGGCGACCCACAGCCAGCCGTGCTTGCGCGGCTGCTGTCCGGACCGCCCATTCCCAACCTGACCGGCGCCGCCCGCGCGACCGCGCCCGCCGCGGGCCGCCAGACGCCGCTCACGACGCGACATGCCGCCCCCTGCGGCCGCCGCGTCACCGGCGCCGCCGACGATCTCCACGTCGGCCACGCTTTCCAACGTTTCCGGTGATTGCGAATACTCCATATCCTGTTCCCCTGTCCCGATTGCGGGCCGCCGCGCGAATTACCGCGCGCGATCCACGATCATTGCGATGACCGTTGCGGTCACTGCCCGCCGGTGTCGCCCTCGCCGGACTTGTCCTGCTTGTCCTGCGATGCGGACCCGGATTCGGCATCCGGCTCGATGACGCTGGAATACTGCAATGACTGCAGCGATGCCACCGCCTCCGGGAATTCCAGATTATCCTTGGACTCCACTTTCCACCCTAAGCCGAATGCGCTCACGTACTGCTTGTAGATCCGCACGGCCTTGGACGCGCCGAGCGCGCGCGTCATGCCGTCGACCGGGCCGATCGCCGACACCTTGTACGGCGGCGAGTATTTGCGGCCCTGCAACAGCAGCACGTTGCCCTGGCAGATCACCGCCGAATTGAACAGGACGCGCTGGTCCTGGATCATCATCGCCTCCGCGCCGCCGGCCCACAGCGCGTTCATCACGGATTCGATGTCCTCCTGATGCACCACGTAGTCGTTGATGTTGGACGCCGAGCCGTTGTTGTCGACCATGTTCTCCCACAACGGCGAATCGTCGAGCGTGACCGTGATGCCCGGCCCGTGGATCGCCCGCAGGTTCGTGCCCGAGCCGGCGCTGTTGATGTCGTCGTTCGCCGCGTCCGTGCCGTCGGTCGTCAGATCCTTGAGCGTGTCGATTTTCGCACTGAGCCGCTTGACGTCGTCGTTCAGTTCGGTGACGTGCTTCTGCCGCTGCTCGATCAGGTCCGCCGTGTTGGATGAAATGACGGCCGTGCGATTGACGCGCACGTTCGTCGCGAGCAGGAATCCGGTGAGCGCGATGACCAGCAGCGCGGCGACGCGACTGAACCACGGACGTCTCACGCCGTGCTTGCCGACCGCATGTCTCGCCATGTGCCGTCCTTTCGTCCTGACCGCGCCGCGCGCCGGTTCCGCCCGGGCTTGCCTGCCGGCTCGGGCCCGGGCTTGCCTGCGGGCTTGCGCCGACCTCGCCCCGAGTCCGTCCCAGGCCATCTGATGAGCCGTTTTGCCGGCGATTATTCGCTGGTTTCGAGTCTAACCACTATGATGACTTTTAGCCTAAATTAAAGGAGACATACCGATGGCAGACACCCAGCTGCACGACAACGACGAAGACACCCAGAAGGACTGGCAAGCCGACGCCGCCGACCAGACCGCCGAGGACCAGACCGCGACTTCCGCTTCCGACGCTTCCGCCGACGCCGAGAACGGCGACGATTCCGACGACGAGAACTACGGCGTGCCGATGGATCAGGTGGAGGCCGTGCTCAACGCGACCGCCGACAAGTCCGCGCTGACGCCGCAGATGCAGCGCATGATGGCCCGTCAGGAGGAGAACACCAAGCGCGTCGAGGAAACCATCAAGGGCACCAAGTCCAACCCGCGCTGGTTCGTGCCGCTGTTCTGCGCGCTCATGATCATCGGCCTGATCTGGGCGGTCTGCTACTACCTGACCACCGACTACCCGATTCCGGGCATCGGCGCGTGGAACCTGCTCATCGCGCTCGTGATCATCATGGTCGGTTTCATCATGACCATGTGGTGGCGCTGAGTTCGGCTCCCGACTTTCGGCCCTTTGCGCGGCCCTTGCCGTCCCGGTTCTTACAGCCGGTGGCAGCGCAGGATCACATGCTTGGCTCCGGCGAGCGTGGTGGCGAACAGATAGGTGTCGCCGCCGTCGTTCAGCCGGAGCTTTTTGCGTAGCTGAACCGCGGTGAGCGGAAAGTTGCGCACGGTGATGTTCGCTTTGGCGAGATTCGCGAGCGCTTGTTTCAGTTCCTTTTTACCCATGCCGGTGACGGTTTCGACGGTGAACGTTCGGCCGGGGAAGTCTGCGACGGGACGCGGCCCGTCGCCGAGGATGGCGGGGTCGTCGGCTGTGGCGGAATCGTCGGCTGTGCCGCCGGAGATGAACAGGTGGCTGTTCGGGCCGATCTGCGTGACGCCGTACCGTTCTTCGACGAGCGCGAAGCAGCCGGCCTTCATGATCGACGCGTTCGGCTCGTACAGGTACGTGATCTTCTCCGGCAGCGGCGTGAGGCCGAGCGAACGGCCGGTCGCGGATGCCGCTGCGGCGGTTGGGTCGTAGTCGTAGTCGAGTCGATCAGCGTCATTGACGCAATAGACATGGACTATCGCATTGGTTTCACGATTCAGCACGAGCAGCAGTTCCTTGCACTCGTTGCCGGTGGACACGATGTGCACTTCGCCGACCGCACCGCGAAAATCCGCCACGGCCTTGCGCCAGTCGAGCATGGGGGAGAGCTTGATCATGACGTGCGGAGCGGCTTCCAGCAACCGGTCGCGCAGGGCGAGCACGTTCGGCGTGCAGTCCTCGATGGCGACCGTGCGCCCGCCATGCGCGTCGCGCCGCGCCGGATCGATGAAGATCAACGCGGCGGTCTCGCGGTCCAGCACTGTTTCCGCATCGTCGTTGACGATGATCGCGTGTTCCAATCCCAACGCGCGCATATTGTGCTCGGCGAGCGCGCACAGATGCTCCTGCCGTTCCACGTATATCGCCCGTTCGAATCCGCGGGCGATATACGAGAAGTCCACGCCGAATCCGCCGGTCAGGTCGATCATCGTGCCCGGATACGCGGAACCGTCCTCGGCTGTGTCTTCAGCATTGTCTCTGACAATCCGCCGCGCCACCGCCGCCTTGTATCGAGCGGTGAACTCGGACGAGCACTGTTCCATCGAGATGTGCGGCGGGTAGACGATGCCCTCGCACGCCGCCCACTGCGGCAGCTTGGCGCGAGCCGTCTGCCATCCGGCGATCTGGTCGAGCGCCATCGGCAGATCCAGTCCGTCCGCACGCTTGGCCTTGAGCGCCAGCTCGCGCACGTCCTCGTTTCGGTGTTCGACGGCAAATCGGGCGGTTTCAGGCGACATCAGCATGCGTTCCAGCGTATCCACCGCCCGGGATTGCCTCGTACGGAGGGCCATCTCAGCCCCGGGCGACCTCCGTGAGGAAGAGCGACTGTCTCGAGGTTTGCCAAAGCCCGATGACGAGACGATCCTCCTCGCCGGCGAGCTGCCGGACATCGGCCGTCAACCCGCCGGCCGTCCTCACATCAGCGAGAAACCGGCGGATGCGGCCATCACGAAGTACACCGCCATCAGCAGGAACCATGCCGATGTCCATCCGACGTAGCTGCCGCGCTGGGACCGATTCGCTGCGATATACTCGCGGATCGCGGCGCGGCGGCGGAACAGCAGCACCGCGGATGCGATGTAGACCACGATCAGCGCCAAGCCGATCACGGCTGCGACTTCCACCGATTGCCTGGCCACCACTTGCGTCATGAACATGGCGAATGCATTCGTCACGCAGTGCAGTGCGACCGCCCACATCAGCGAATACTCCATCGCCACGTAGCCCAGCAGCAGACCGAGCATCACGGCAAACAGACCTTGCAGCACATCGCCGTGCATCAGACCGAACAACACGGCGCTGGTCGTCAGCGCGAACATCCTGCCCCGACCTTCCAGCGAGCGCATCACCAGGCCACGGCACACGATCTCCTCCACGAGCGGACCGACCAGCACGACGGCGACCACCATCAGCCACGATTCGGAAGCCATGCCGTTGATACCTTCCATTGATGCCGATTTGAGTTGGATGCCCACCGAACCGAGCGCCGTTTGCAACAGCAAGGCGATGCCGTTGGCGACGCCTTGGATCAAGAGCATTGCCGCGACAAGCGTGAGCGCACGACGCGGGGTCATACGCTTGCGAGCGGTCGGAGCCGGCTCGCCCAGCCAGAACGTTTTGGTGCGGATGAGGGGGAGCGAAGTCGCGGCGAGGATAAGCACGGCACCGGCAAAACCGATGATCTGCGCGACGGGTTGTGCGACGGCGGCGGGAATGCCGATGATCGGGGCGGCATGGTCGGCGAGCAGGCCGAAAACCTGCATGAGCGCCATGTAGGCAATGAGCAGGATCGACGCGCGACCGACGAGGGGCCGGGCCGGTGTGCTTGTGGCGGCAGCGACAGGCGGTACGGCGTCGTTCATGGGTTCAAACGTTACGGGGGTCATGACGATGGCTCCTTTGCAATGAGCGTGTGATGGGGGCATGAAGCGCGGAAGCGCGCGGAACGCGTTGTTGTGAACGCACGTTGAAGACTGACAGCGGGAATCGGCACTCGGTCAGGAATGACCGGAAGGATGCGTTGTCCTCGGGAGTTTGACGATCGACAAACTGCGATGCCGTCCACATCACGCCATGCCGGCGGCGATGAGCTGGAGGGCGGCGATGTGGGAGGCGAAGGCCTCGGCGCCTTCGTCGGTGAGCGACACCCAGGTGATGTCGTGGCCGTTGCGGTTGCCCGGACGCTTGTCGAGCGTGACGTAGCCGTTCTCCGCCAACACCTTCAGATGCTTGGAGCACACGGCGTCGCTCACGCCGAGCATGTCGCGGATCGCGGCGAATTCGACCTCGCCCGCGCTGTGCAGCATGCCGCAGATGCGCAGGCGCATCGGTGCATGGATCACTTCGTTGAACTGCGGTTCGCTCACGATGCGCCTCCTTTCCGCGGTCCTGCCCATTGAGGGTTTCCGATATCGCATTCCAGACACGTACCGGTCACCGGTTTGCGCTTCCCGTACTCATTCCGGGTTCCGCACGCCAGCCCCGGCAACCGGCCGGCGCACGAAACCCTTATCATACCGGCCACGCCGATCACATTCCCGCCGCGATTGCGTCGCGCTGCCTGCGGTCGTAGATCCAGCCGAGCACCGAGAACAACACCACGAACACCGCGCCGCCAATCATCAGTTCCGTCATCGGCGCTTCGGGATGCCGAGCCATGCGGCCAAGCGTGTATCCGCCGAGATAGACCGGGATGATCCATGTCGCGCACATGCCGATGTACAGCGCCCAACAGACTCGGGTCGACGGCTTCATGCGCAGATCGAGGTTGCTGCCGCGCGTCCAGCGGATCAGGCTCATCACCATGCCGACGATGCAAACCAGCAGGAACAGCACATTGATCGAAAGCACCCATTCTTGCCGCACCACCATCTGGGCCAGATTCGCGATGCACGCGATGACCGCCATGGCGCAGGAGGACTGACACGGGTACAGCCACCACGGCGCGACGACCAGTTGCGCGGCTTCGCGGCGTTCTGCGTCGGGCAGCGTGCGGAATCGCGCCGTCGTCCACAGCTCGCCGTTCGCGCCGTACCGTCGCCGGCCACCGCTGTCGAGTTGGAATTCGGCCATCGACCCGCCGGCCATGATGTAGTCGCGGGTCTCTCGATTGACTAACTGCGTGAAGAGCAGCGTCGCCGCGCCGGACACGGCCGCGATCAGCGCACCGATCCACCCGGGCATCGGCATGATCATGACGACGATCGAGGCGCCGATATAGACGGTAAACGCCGCGATGACGTACGCCCAGCCCTTGCGCGTCGGCGGATGGGCGAATACGTGAACGCCGCTTTTGGATGCGCCGAACAGCAGCATCCCGATCGCCCCGCACATGCTGGTCAGCAGCGCGATGTACGCGATGATGAAGTACGTGTCGTTGGCCCCCAACACGTCGAAGGCGTTGTTGCGCGTCGCCCACATGAACAGGATGACGACGGCCGTGGCGATCGCGACGACGATGCTGTACCACAGTGGAGTGGCGAATTTCCGGGCGACGGCCTCGCGGTCGGCGGTGAGGAAGGCCAGCGCGTCCGCGGCGGAGAGCCGGTCGGACGACGGCATACTGTTTCGTTGGGACGGCCGGTCCGGTCCGGAGGATACGGCCCGGACCGCGTCATGTTGCGATTGGGCCGGCACCGGTTTGCCGATTGCGGATGATGCGCCGGGGGAATGCGAATTGTTGCGGTTCATGGTGACTTCCTTGTGCTGTGCGCCGGCGTTGTTCGCCGATGATGCGCGATGAGATTGGACGGACTGCTGTTGCGGAACGATCTGAGCCGTCATATACGGCACAGATCGTGCGGATGACCGGTCCGGAAGCGTTCACGGGTTGCGCATCACCATGATTGTTTCCGTTATGGAAAGTATAACGCTTTCCACTGAGGAAAGTCAAATGAAAGGGCGGGGGCACCACATCGCCCAAGTTTGGCGACCCGCGCGCGACAGCATGCGTACGACACCGCCTCGCCCCGGCTCTTGCATTGGCGCAACGGCGTGGTTCACACTGCGAGACACTGCGTCTTGGTGAACGATCGCCGAGTCATCAACCGATTGACGGCAACTTGGACAATGAGTTATCCACATGGGAAAACCTTGCAATTCCAAGGGGTGAGCAGACTTATCCACAAGTTATCCACAGTGCTGTGGATAGTGCGTGGTGGACGGAGTTCTCCACATAATGTGGATAACTATGGGGATAACTCGTGGATAACTGCCTGAAATCGGTGGACAACCGCTACGTTGCCGGTGGATAGACGGTGGATAGTCTGTGGATAACTTGT
>NZ_JAHBBH010000058.1 GCF_019331735.1 Bifidobacterium miconis | reverse complement strand
TCGACCGGGTGGTGGCAGCAAGAATTGCCATGCGATAAGAGGGTGTTGCGGCTCTGGTATTGGAATCGCGCTATCGCGCGATGCCGTGTTGTTGGCGGCACTGGCGTGCCGCGACGCTCCCCCAGTCGACCTTCGGTCGACAGCCCCCTCAGCCGAGGGGGCCGAGGCTACCGCCAGCGTCACAAGCGTTGAACACTTGCCTTGGCGGCAGCTGCCACTGACAGCACAGCATCGCGCGACAGCGCGATTCCGATACCTCGGACCACGCGACTCATACACAGCAAAATGCGAAGAGCCGGTTAAGGGTTTGAGTGGCGGTTTTCGCTCGCTGGCGGGTCCCGCAGCGAGCGAAAGCCGCCACGCAGTATCCCGAGTGGCAGAGAACGCTCGCTGAGAACGGTCTCAGCGAGCGAAAACCGCCACGAGACGGACGGACGCTCCTCATGGGTCCGGTTCAGCCCTCGGCGTACACTTGTCTAGTTTGCTTGACGCAGTTGCGTCGGCGTCACGTCATCTTCAACAGACCATCCAACAGGACAAGAAGAAAAGAAGAAGCAGTGGAATACTCCCTCTTTACCAAGCTGGCCGCCGAATTCTTCGGCACCGCCATCCTCATGATCTTCGGCAACGGCTCTGTCGCCAACGTCGAGCTTAAGAACACCAAGGGCCACCATGCCGGCTGGCTGAACATCGCCATGGGCTACGGCTTCGGCGTCATGTTCCCGGTCCTCATGTTCGGCGCCGTCTCCGGCGCACACATCAACCCGGCCATGACCATCGCGCAGGCCATCAACGGCATGTTCCCGTGGAACGAGGTGCTGCCGTACATCATCGCGCAGCTGCTCGGCGCGGCGCTTGGCCAGTTCATCGTGTACCTCACCTACTACCCGCACTACAAGGAGACCGAGGACGCCGAGGCCATCCTCGCCACCTTCTGCACCACCGACGCCGACAACAAGAAGCTCAACTACTTCGTCAACGAGATGTTCGGCACGCTCGTGCTCGTTTTCGGCGCGCTGTGCTGCCTGATGGACCCGTGGGGCGAGAAGGATCCGGCCGCGGCCGCGATCGTTGTCGGCTTCATCGTGTGGGGCCTCGTCACCTCCATGGGCGGTCCGACCGGCCCTGGCCTGAACCCGGCCCGCGACCTTATGCCGCGACTCCTGCACGCCGTCCTGCCGATCCCGTCTAAGGGCACTTCCCGCTGGAACGAGGCATGGATCCCGGTCGTCGCCCCGATCGTGGGCGCGATCATCGGCGCCTGGCTGTTCAACGCGTTCTTCGCCTGATACTTCAGCCAAACCTTCCCGTCGCCGCATAAGACGGCGCAAACCAGAGGCCCGCTTCCGATGCTCGGAGCGGGCCTCTCCGCATATCCGCATATAAGGTAGGCTCGACCGCAGCATTTTCGCCGTACTGTTCGGCTGCGTCGGTTCGTTCCGGTTTCGGCATCGTGTGCGGCGCGGATACCGAAAACGGTGTAGCCGACGGGACGCCGTATATGAGCGGCCTGCGCGGGGCATGGTCGCGGGGAGACCTATACTGGGCGCAGATGGCCCGCAATGGTCCGTATGTGATGTCCGCCGACGACGTGCGGGCAGGCAGCCGCCCGGCAATGTTCCGGGATAGAGCGAGGAGGACGTCATGCCGCGTTTCACTGAATCTCGTCGCGAAACGCAATCTCCGGACATGTCAGACCACGGGCGAATCCAGTCGGACGCCAATACGATCGGCCGTAAAGCCGGCAAGAGCGGCGCATCCAACCGGATTCCCACCGGGATCGACCAGTCCGATACAACCGGCCGGCCCCGTGCAGCCGCCGGAACTACCAACGGCGTGCGCGAGACGCGCGGACCATTCGACTCGGGAATCACGCTGATCCGTCGTTTCGTCGGCAGATTCAGCCGCGAACCTAAGTATGTGATCCGCCGTGCGGCCGCAGCGGTGCTGGCCGTCGTCTTCGTCGCAGCCGTGGTCGGCTCCACCGTCGTCTCCGGCGGCGCGCTGGAGCGGGTCCGCGCGCGGGCCGCAGCATCGCAGACGTCACTGCAATCGGCACAATCCGGCACGAATCCGTCCGGAACGTCGCACGGCGCATCGTCGTCAGGCAAGTCTCAAGCCGCAGCCAAAGCCGACCCGCAGACCGCGGACATCGCCGCAACGTTGAAGTCCGACGCATCGGCCAAACCGCTCACCGACGCCGAACGCGACGCCATCCTGCAGCAGGCGCAATCGACGGCGGCCGACAGCGGCAACGTGCCGCAAACGTTCACCTACTGTCTGGAGACCAAGGGCGACATCGGCAGCACGACCGCATTCTCCAATGCCGTGTACCGGACGCTGAACAGCACGAAAGGGTGGCCGCGCGCCGGCGCGACGTTTGAACAGCTCAGCGGAGACGACTGCGCGAATGCGGACATGACGCTCATCCTGTCCGAAGCGAAATACATGTCCGACTTTTCCGAAGGTTGTTCCGACTCGTACAGCTGCCGCGTCGACAATCAGGTCATCATCAATGTCGACCGCTGGAACGGCGGCACCGACGACTGGCTGAAGGCCGGCGGCACGCTCGCCCGATATCGGGAAATGGTCATCAACCACGAGGTCGGCCATCGGCTTGGCCACTACGACAATGAAACGGCCTGCGCCGGCGATGGGCAGCCGGCGCCGCTCATGTTGCAGCAATCCATGCATCTCGACGGCTGTACACCCAACGAATGGCCGCTCGACAGCGAATTGTGGATCGGCTGACGCGCCCCGCTAGCCGATTTCGGTGCGGCGATCGGCGAGATTCGCGCGGACTTGGGCCCACGAGAACCGTTCCAGCGCCTCGTCAAGGCCTATGGGCTCGCCGAACGGATCCGCGGCGTCGTCGGCCGGCAGATCCGAAAGCCCCAGCAATCGCGCACAATAGCCGATGATCTGTTCGGGGGAGAGTCCCTCGCCACGCAGCGTGTCCATGTCCAGCGCACGTTCGCGTTTGGCCAGCCGCCGGCCGGCCGCATTGTCGATCAGCGGCAAGTGCGCGAACGTGGGGATGACGCCGTCGCGGCTGCCGCGCGCGTCATGCGCGTTATGCGCATCATGCGTGCCATTGTCGCGCTCGTCGCCCGCCGCGCCGAATCCGAGCGAGACCAGCCGATTGCGGATATACAGCTGCAGCGCGGTCGAACGCAGCAGGTCGCGCCCGCGCACGATGTCGGTGACGCCCATGTCCAGATCGTCGACGGTCACGGCGAGCTGGTACGAGAACAGGCCATCGGCGCGGCGCATCACCGTGTCGCCCAGATCGCGGGCCAGATTGAACGACTGCGAGCCAAACACACGGTCGTTGAACGTAACGTCGATGTCGGGCGCGACCAGACGCAGCGAATGGCGCGCGCCCGTGTCCGTCCGACGCCGGGATTCGGCGGGATCGGCCTGCCACAGCCGGCGGCAGGTGCCCGGATACACCACGAATCCGTCGCCTTCCTGAGGGGCGGACGCGGCGCGGATGTCGGCGCGCGAGCAGAAGCACGGATAGACGAGACCGGCGTCGCGCAGCACGCGCAGTGCCTCCTCGTACCGGTCAAGGCGTGCGGACTGGTACACCGGCTCGCCGATCCAATCAAGGCCGAGCCAATGCAGGTCGTCCATGATCCAACGGTCGGCGTCGGGGCGCACGCGCGGACGGTCGATGTCCTCGATGCGCAGGATCACGCCGTCGCCGCGGCTGGCGGCCGACAGCCATGCGCCGAGCATCGCATAGATGTTGCCGATGTGCATGCGGCCGGACGGGGTGGGGGCGAAACGACCGGTCATATCGCGCCTCCCTCACGGCTTCCCTCGCGTCTTGCCATGGCCATGCGCATCACAGCACGCCGAGATGCTCGAGCAGCACCTTGAGACCGATAAGCCACGAGCACCACGCCGCCGGCGATCTGCGCGGGCTTCTGCCAGCGCGCGCCGAACATGCGGCCGATGTACAGGCCGGCCGCCGAGAACGCGCCCGTGGTGATGCCGATCGTGATCACCGAGCTCCACACGTTCACCTTCATGAACGCGAAGCTCACGCCCACTGCGAAGGCGTCGATGCTGCACGCCACGGCGAGCGGCAGCATGTGCTTCCAGTCGAATTCCGCGTTTTCCTTCGCGTTTTCCTCGTCTTCCTCGAACGCCTCGCGGATCATGTTGCCGCCGATGAACGCGAGCAGCGCGAAGATGATCCAATGGTCGACGGCGGTCACGTAGTGGGAGAACGTGGAGGCGAAGAAAAAGCCGAGCAGCGGGAACAGCGCCTGGAATCCGCCGAACCACAACGCCGTCTTGAGCGCGTCGACGTGCCGCAGCTTGTGTACGGTCAGACCCTTGCCGATCGACACGGCAAAGGCGTCCATGGAAACGGAAAGGGCAATGAGAAATGTCTGCAACATACTGGTATACGAAGGTTCATCCCGCCGGTCTCCCCACGGGATGGGCCTCGACGGGACTCTCACCCGCCTACGCCTAGGGGTACCGACATTGAACTGCCAAGCCAACCAGCCGGGCTTTGAATCCAAGCGAATGCTGTTCGCATGTCGTCAATTACGAGGCACCACTATACACCGTTTCCGCTGTGGGCGTCATGGCAAGGCGCCTTCGCTTTCCGCTCTGCGAGTGGCTTTGCCTCGCTTTCACCGCGTCGCCACACACCTTGTGGCAAACTATCAGTAGTTGTCCCGTATGTGAAGCGTTTCAAGCATCACCAGCGTTGAAAGAGGTTAGCGTGGCCATGAATCCGGAGGAAGACGTCCTGCATGTGGAGGGCGGCAAGCCCCTGAACGGCACGATCAAGGTGCGCGGCGCGAAGAATTTCGTCAGCAAGGCCATGGTCGCCGCACTGCTTGCGCCCGGCAAGTCCGTGCTCAAGAACGTGCCCGAGATCCGTGACGTGCACGTCGTGTCCGATCTGCTGCGGCTGCACGGCGTCGAGGTCGACGTGGACGGCGCGAACGGCATCGTCACGATCGACGCGTCGCACGTCCAGCTCGCCGACGTGGCCGACGTGGACACGCTTTCCGGCTCGTCGCGCATCCCGATCCTGTTCTCCGGTCCGCTCGTGCACCGCTTGGGCGAGGCGTTCATTCCGGCGCTCGGCGGCTGCAACATCGGCGGACGCCCGATCGACTTCCATCTCGAGACGCTGCGCAAGCTCGGCGCGACCGTCGACAAGGAGCACAAGGACGGCATCCACATCACCGCGCCGAACGGTCTGCACGGCGCGAAGATCCACCTGCCGTACCCGTCCGTCGGTGCGACCGAGCAGACGCTGCTCGCCGCCGTGCTCGCCGAGGGCAAGACCGAACTGTCGGGTGCCGCGACCGAGCCGGAAATCATGGATCTGGTCTGCGTGCTGCAGAAGATGGGCGCGATCATCTCCGTGGACGTCGACCGCACGTTCCGCATCGAAGGCGTCAAGGAACTGTCCGGCTACACGCACACGTCGCTCACCGACCGCATCGAGGCCGCGAGCTGGGCATCCGCCGCGCTTGCCACGCACGGCGACATTTTCGTCAAGGGCGCGACCCAGCCGGGAATGATCACGTTCCTCAACGTGTTCCGCAAGGTCGGCGGCAAGTTCGAGGTCACCGACAAGGGCATCCGCTTCTGGCATCCGGGCGGCGACCTGCACCCGGTCGCCATCGAGACGGACGTGCACCCCGGCTTCATGACCGACTGGCAGCAGCCGCTGGTCGTGGCCCTGACGCAGGCGAACGGCCTGTCGATCGTGCACGAGACCGTGTACGAGAACCGTTTCGGCTTCACCAAGCCGCTTGTGCAGATGGGCGCGACGATCCAGCTGTACCGCGAATGCCTCGGCTCGCTGCCGTGCCGCTTCCAGCAGCGCAACTACAAGCATTCGGCCGTGATCTTCGGACCGACGCCGCTGACCGGTCGCGACATCGACGTGCCGGATCTGCGCGGCGGATTCTCGCATCTGATCGCGGCGCTCGCCGCGTCCGGCCCGTCCGACGTGCACGGCATTTCGCTCATCGACCGCGGCTACGCGGACTTCCGCGGCAAGCTCGCGGCGCTCGGCGCGGATTTCGACTGATCTTGGCTGATTCGCTGATCGGTTGAGTCGGCCGACGGCCGGCATCCGTATGGTACGGATGCCGGCCGTTTTTTGTTGCGTGTGATTGCGCGCGCGTCCGCTACTCGTCGAACCGGCGCGAGAACGGCGTCATCATGGCCGTGACCGCGCCGCACGCCGCGGTCGTGACGAGCAGGATCGCGGCGACCGGGAAACGGTCGTACGCCCAGCCGTACGCCATCTGGCCGAGCGGCTGCGCGCAGATGCACAGCGCGCCGAAGATCGACATCACCTTGCCGGTCATGGCCTCCGGCGTGCTCATCTGAATCGCCGGCGCGGCGATCAGGTTCGTGAAGCAGCAGCAGATCATCGACGCGCATTCGAACGCGACCATCACCACAAGCTTCGTCCACGCGCCGACCGGCAGCAGGAACACCAAACCCTGCGGCAGCAGCGTCAGCGTGAACGCGACCAGCGCGGCCGGCATACGGTCCATCGACAGCTTCGCCGCGAATATCCCCGCGATGATCGCCCCGGCCACGCCCGCCACGCCGACCATGCCGTCGGCCACGCCGTACACGGTCGCGTCGAATCCCAGCACGGTGCGGATCGTGTATGCGACGCCGACGTTCGAGTATCCGATGACCACGAAGTTCAGCCCGGCCGCGAACAGCGCCAGCGTGAACACGTTCGGCCGTTCTCGCAGCAGAAAACGCAGGCCGGCCTTGAAATCGTCGAACGGCGAGGGCAGCTCGCCGTCACGTTCCGGCGCGCCGATCCGGATGAACTGTTCGAGCGCGGCCGCCGCCGCGAAGCTGGCCACGGCGATCGCCATCATTGCGCGAATGCCGAGCGTCGAGTACAGCACGCCGCCGAGAAAGCTCGGCAGCAGGTTGCAGAGCATCTGCACCTGATTGGTCACGGCCGTGGCCTGCCGTACGGTCTCCTCGCCGTAGCGGCGGTACATCTGGGGGATTGCGGCCTGCACGGTCGGCGTTTCGAACGCCTCGAGCACGGCGAGCAGGATCTGCATGACCGCGACCGCGGCGATGCTGAAGCCCGCGGACGCGAATACGACCGCGCTGACCGCCACGATGACCGCACGGCCTGCATCCAGTGCGACCATGATGGTGCGGCGGTTCATGCGGTCCGCGAGCACGCCGCCGAACGGCGAGCAGACGATGGTCGGCACGACCGCCGCGGCCAGGATCGACGCGAACACGGTGGCGGAGCCGGTGCGGTCGAGCACCCACATCGCCATGGCGAAGCTGAGCGTCGCGTCGCCGAACAGGGAGATGCCCTGACCGGCGATGAGCAGCGCGAAGTCGCGCGATTTGAGCGGGGATGCGGTGCCGTGTGTGCTGGGCTTGGCCGTTGCCGCTGCTGTTGCTGTTGATTGTGTTGCCGACGTGGGCTGTGAAGATTCGGTGGGGCGGGTCATGATGATGGTTCCTTTCTTGCGTCGCGGTTTGTGTTGTTTGTGTTGTTTGTGTTGGTTGCGCTGCCGGGTTGCGTTGCCGGCGTTGCGGACGTGAGTTGGTGCGTTGGTGCGTTGATGGCGGCGCCCGATTATTCATACCGACCGACGGTATGAATAGAACCGTTGCGCTGCCGACGATTGTGGGATTGCGCATGATTGTTGGGGATGTCCTTTGCTGTTGTGACGGTGCTGTTGTGACGGCGGATGCCGTTGCTGATGCGACGGCGAATGCCGCACCGATGATGTTCCGCCGCCGGCGGCCGCCGTGGAACGGTGACGTCGGCCGTGCCGTCTGATTGCCGGCGTCGGCCGTCGTCTTGCCGGACGGACCGGCTGCCGGAATGCCGACTGCCGGAATGCCGGCAGCCGGTCGGACTGCGCGACGGCTACTGCGTCCGCGCGACGTGCATCATGCCGTCGATCGTCTGCCGTTCGAGATCGTCGTCGAACACCGGCGCGCCGACCGCGTCGAGCATCGCGCGCAGACATCGCACGCGACGTTCCATCTCGCTTCTGGTGGCGGGGTAGAAGTGCGGCATCAGCCAGTAGTTGCATAACAACGCCAGCAGCTGGGCGACTTCGGCCGGGTATTCGGTCGGCATCGAGCCGTCGCGCACGCCCTCGTCGATCAGCGAACGGAGGAACACCGGCAGCTTGGTCGACCAGAACTGCAGATTCGAGGCGAGCGTCGCCGGATCATCGAGGAACGGCATCGTCTCGCGGGCGAGGTTCAGGTGTTCGAGGCTGTTCATCGACGTGGAGAACAGCAGCCGGATCTTCTCCAGCCCGGTCAGATCGTCGCGCGCGTCCATTTGTTCCTTCAGATTCCGGTACGCGGCCCAGTCGTCGTCGCTGAGCCGTTCGAGAATCGCGTCCTTCGACTTGAAGTGGTGGTAGATCGCGCCCTTCGACAGGTCGCCGAGTCGGTCGACGATGTCCTGAATGGTCGTCTTCTCGTAGCCCTGCTCCGCGAACAGCTCGCGCGCGGCGTCGAGGATGCGCTGCTCGGTGACTTCGGGATGCGCGTTGCGTGCCATCTGTTCCTCCTCATCACTGTACTGGCCGTCATCATACATACCGACCGTCGGTATGTAAAATCGATTATTGTCATCGCGTGGCGACAATCGCCTCATGGACGTCGTTCGTGGGTTGCGGCACAATAGGGCGCATGGCATCCAAAGGAAAACCGTCGCCGCGCTCCGCGGTCGAGCCGCTCTCCGACGCGCAGGTGACGAAACTGGCAAAGGCGCACCATTTGGTCGACCCGATGCGCGACCTGCCGACCGGGCCGAATCGGCGCATCAACCAGGCCGAAATCGACGCGCAGCATCCCAAAGGCACCGCGCGACTGCTCAAGGGCGTCGACGTCGTCTTCAACGCCAGCTGCAAAACGCGCGCGTGGGGACTCGACAATATCCCCGAAACCGGCCCGTTCATCACCGCGGCCACGCACGTGACCATGTTCGACGTGTTCGTGCCGATGGCCAGCCTGTTCCACATGGGCCGTCGTCCGCGCTACATGGCCAAGGCCGAAATGGCCCACTGGCCGCTGATCGGCAAGTGGTTCCAGCTCGTCGGCATGCAGCCCGTCCAGCGCCGCAGCGGCAAGGCCAAGGCGATCGAGGAAACGTCGATCGAAATCCTGACCAGCGGCCGTCCGCTCACCGTCTGGCCGGAAGGCACCGTGACGCGCGACCCGAAGAAATGGCCGATGAGCATGAAAAACGGCGTCGGCGTGATCGCGCTCGAAGCCTCGCGCCGGCTCGGCCGTCAGATCCCGCTGTTCTGCGCGGTGACGTGGGGCGCGGCCAGCATCAACCACTGGTGGCCGTGGCCGCGCAAGAACGTCGTCATGTGCTACGACGAGCGGCTCGACTACGCCGACCTGCTCGCCGATTGCGATTCGTGGGCCGACGGCATCGACGGCGTGCCGGCGGCGCTCGCCGACGAGCTCACCCGCCGCATCCGCGTGCGCATGACCGCGATCATGGCCGAAATCCGCGGCGAGTCCGCGCCCGACGGCTACTGGGACTACCGCACCATGAAGCGGGTCAAGGGCTGAACCAAGGAACGGGAACAAAGGAGCAACGTAATGAACATAACGGTACTGGGAGCGGGCGCATGGGGTACCGCTTTTGGCCAGGTGCTGGCCGACGCGGGCAACAACGTGACGATGTGGGCGCGCGAGCCCGAAATCGTCGAAGGCATCCGCGACCATCACCACAACGGCGTCCGCCTGCCGTCCGTGGAGAAGCTGCCCGATAACATGACCGCCACCGGCGACCGCGCCGCATCCGTCAAGGACGCCGAAATCGTCGTCGTCGCCATCGCCGCGCAGTTCGCGCGCGTCGCGCTCGCCGACTTCAAGGGCCTCATCCCGTCCGACGCGATCGTCGTCAGCCTGATGAAGGGCATCGAACGCGGTACCAGCAAGCGCATGGACGAAGTCGTGCGTGAGGCGCTCGACCTGCCGGCCGACCGGTTCGCCGCCATTTCCGGTCCGAACCTGAGCAAGGAGATCGCCGACCGCCAGCCCGCCGCCACGGTCGTCGGCTGCGCGAACATCGACCATGCGCGCAAGGTCGCGGCCGCCTGCACCACCAGCTATTTCAAGCCGTTCGTCACCACCGACGTGATCGGACTGGAAATGTGCGGCTCGCTCAAGAACGTCGTCGCGCTCGCCGTCGGCATGGCGCGCGGTGCGGGCTACGGCGAGAACACGGCCGCGATGATCGAGACGCGCGGACTGGCCGAACTCACCGCGCTCGGCCAGGCGGCCGGCGCCGATCCGAAGACGTTCGCCGGACTCGCCGGCGTGGGCGACCTGATTGCGACGTGCGGTTCGCCGCTCAGCCGTAACTACACGTTCGGCTCGAATCTGGGCAAGGGTCTGTCCGTGGAAGAGGCGACGCGCGTGAGCAACGGCGTGGCCGAGGGCGTGCCGACGACGGATGCCGTGGTTGCGCTCGGCGACGAGCTCGGCGTGCCGACGCCGCTGGCGTATGCGATGAGCCGCGTGCTGTCGGAGGGCATCTCCTGCCAGCAGATGCTCGCCGAGCTGTTCGGTTCGGAGATCACCGAGGAGTGATCGTCCGATCGGTCGATGCTGATCGGCGCGCGCAGATGCGTTCGCGGATGTATCTGCTGATGCGGCGTGGCGCAGTGTGATCAGTGTGATCGTTGCAGGGCTCCGTCTTGTTGAAGACGGAGCCCTGTTTCGTTGATGCGTGTACATAAGCGGATGGGATGCGCTCCGCATATGTTCCGCGTATGGGTAGCGCATCGTCGCGTTTGGTGGTGCCGGCTGGTGGTGCCGGTTGGTGGTGACGTTTGGTGATGGTGGACGGGGTGTGCGCATGAACTTTGCGCGATGAAGTTGTCGTGGTGTGTCGTTTGTTGGTTGCGTGTTGTTCATGTTGGTGTTGTTTTTGGGGTTTAGGATGGTTTCAGGCGTGGGGGAGTGCGTTTGCGACACGCCGGGGGAGCCGTGTGTTTTCAACGGTTTTGGGGTGTTGTGTGTCGTGCGGTTTGCGTGGTTGTGGGTTCTCGTGTATGTTTATCTCTTGCTGCCGGTCAGCGAGTGGTTCTCTTCCTTGGGATTGCGGACTGATCGTGTGGTGGTGGTTTGAGAACTCAAGAGCGTGTTTGTACTACTTTTTAGAGTCGTTTTTTGATTGCCAGTCCGCTTGCTTCCTTGGTTGTTTTTGGCTGGGGTTCTGTGAGAGCAGGTAATGGTGAGCGGGGTTTTTGTGCGAACGTCCTTCCTTATAGGATGTTCCGTCAATTTATGTTTTTGAGAGTCATTCAATGGTTCTCTTCATGATTTTTTTGTGGAGGGTTCGATTCTGGCTCAGGATGAACGCTGGC
>NZ_JAHBBH010000057.1 GCF_019331735.1 Bifidobacterium miconis | reverse complement strand
ACAGGTACGATGGACGGCACGGTGGAAACCCGCGTTGAACGCGTTCGCCATCACCTTCGCCGATCGCTGGCCCGCCAGCGAGAACCAATAACCAAACCGCCAGTTACACACTTAATGGGACAGTCCCCAAATCCCCACATATGTTGGGGTGGTTCATTCCATATGAGACCGGGAGGAAACGTCGTAAATGGCGTGCCCATAAGGGGCGTGGCGTGGAACCGTAGAAGAGGGGACGAGGGTGGCCGGCCCATGGTTTCGCGCGCGTGCGCGGAACGGAGGAACCCGTTGATCTTGGCGAAGGTGAGCTTGACACAGGCATAGTTCCGTCAGTGATGATCATGGTCGGTGATGATCGTGGATTGATCAGAGTGCCTTACTCCTTGGAATGCAGCCAATCCGCGCGTCGGCGACGTTCGATGCGCCAGCGCGACACGCCGATGTTGCGCGTATGAGCCGACTTGCGTATTATCAATCGAGTTGTTCGCCCCCATCGTCTAACGGTTAGGACACCAGACTTTCAATCTGACAACGAGAGTTCGACTCTCTCTGGGGGTACTCACCGGCTCCGGGTTCCACGAGGTATCGTGGACCGGAGCCTTTTGTTTCCAACGGTTTCAGGCCGTCAGCTTGGCCTTCAGCTGCTCGAACAGGAAATCGCGCGGTGGTCGCTGCCACCAAAGATGCACCTAAGTTCCCCTCTCCCAGCATCTGACGCATGAGCGTGTCGTCCAGCAGGGACGTCACGGGCACGCCGAAGTAGTCGGCCAGCGCCGCGATGTCGGGGATGCTCCACGTGTTCTTGTTCTTCATCTTCGCGCTGACGCCGCCCCTGGTCATCTTCAGGGGTTCCGTGAGCGCCGTCTGGGACAGGCCGTGCGCGGTGAGCAGCATGCTGATGTTCCATACGATCACCTTCTGCAGGTATTCGCCCGAGTTCGTCATCCGTTTCTTTATCGTCGTGGTCATGGCAATCGCCCTTTCACTGCTTCGCAAACGCATGTTGGCATGTCCAACATCTCTGGACACGATATTAGCACTCCGACTTGCGAAAGGCAAAATACTTAATTACTATGTCAACTGTGAGTAGACAAAAGCATTTTTCCGTACTGTCTCCAGTGGCTCGTTGGATGGCGCAGCAGGGTCTGTCCTGCCGCGGGTTGGCCGCGGAGATGGGGCAATCGAAGTCATCGGTTGCGGGAAAGGTGAACGGCTCCCTCCATTGGCAGCAGGCCGATCTCGTCTGGCTGTATCGGATGAAGGGGCTGCCGTCGGATTTCGTGCTGGGCAACGATGCCGCCCTCGTGAACAGGCTGCTGTCTCCTCCGGCAAAAGAAGGTTCCGCGCACTAGGCGCGGAACCGAACGACAACCGAAGGCGTCTCCGACCCGTACATCCGCCAAGATTCCCGGCCGCCGACGTCTTGCATCCCAAGTGAAGGAGGGTCATCGCCATGACCGATTCTACCAATACCGCCGGCATTCGCCCGGCATCTGTCTTTGAGCCTAATCGCCGGCGCGACGCCGCGCGGCGGACGACGCGGGCCGGCGGCAACGTCGATCTGCGCATCGCGAAGGCTCATGTGCTGTCCATGCTCGCCCACCCGTCCCGGGGCTCGCGCCGTTGAGGCGCGCGTCCGCGGACCGTTTCCCTGATACCGGCCGAACCATGTGGTGGTTGGTCGTTGCCGCCGTGTGCGTGTCCGGCGGTGTTCTCTCGTATGCGTTGTGCCGCGCCGCCCGTCTGGGCGACGACATCGGCGCGAGGCTGCGCGAACGCCGCGAAGCGGACCCGGCGCATGACGGCGGGAAGGTCGAGCGATGAGCAGCAGAGCCGAGAACTGGGCATGGGAGCGCGACGACGTCAAGGGCATCACCAAGTTCGTGCTGGTGTATCTGGCCCGCCGCGCCTATTACGACGATGGCGCCGCCGCGTGGCCGAGCGTGGAGACCATCGCGTTCAACTGCGGGTGCTGTGAGCGCACCGTGATCCGTTCGTTGCAGGAGCTGGAGCGCAAGGGCTACATCAGGCCCGGCGACCAGGAGATGTCGGCGCGCAACCCGCGCACCCGCAAGCCGATCGCCAAGGGACACCGCTCGCGCGTGTGGGACGTCGTCATGGACGGCGACCGTCCCGCCGAGAACATCGAGGAGAAGCCCCGGAACTTGGACGCGCTGGCGGAAGGCGACGGCAAATCGAATCCAGACAAGGACAATTTGTCACCCGACGGATTGTCACCCGAGCCGAAGGACGTGGAGCCGAGGACAAATTGTCCCGGAATCTTGGACAGAAAGTCACCCAATAGACAAGTGATAAACAATTCTCCCCTCATCCCCTTCGGGGATGCTCCCCTCAACGCCGAACAAGCCTCCACGAAGACCGAACCCGTTCCGGCGACCGATTGGGGCAAGGCCCTGCCTCCCAGGGGCTGCAGGAACCCGCTATGGGTGCCCGAACCCGGCAAGCTGCCCGAGCCGGTCACGGAACGCGCAGGCCAGGAGGTGCGCGTGCTCGACGGCATCCGCCGTCGCATGCTCGCCGTGGACCAGAGGTTCGATGTTCCGGCGACCATGGCCGACCGCAAGGCCGTCCACTCGTTGCTGATCGACAGGCCGTACGGCGAGATCGTCGCGACGATGGACTGGGCGTACCGCAACCGCTACTGGCTGCCCCGGCTCACCAGCGGCGCCAGGTTCGCCGCGAACTACGTGCAGCTGCGGCTGGAAATGCTCACCCATCCCGATCCGACGGGCAAGCGGGCGCCGGACGCCCCGCTGCCGGTCGTCAAGGACCCCAACCGGGCGATACCGGTCAGCTCGTCGTCCGCGAGCCGTGTGCCGATCTACGGGGCGGCGCTGCTGCGCACCTCGCTGTGCCAGGAACACATCGAAGGCGTCATCTCGCAGGAGGCGTGCCCAGTATGCGCGTACGACAAACGCAACCACGCCACCCACGACGTCGCCGGACGGCGCAAGGCGAAGACCGGCGCGTCGGCGGAGGCGGTGGTGCGGCCATGAGCGGAGACGGGCAGCGTCTTGAGGCGTGGAAGAAGGCCGGCGAATGCCGCGACTTCCCGCAACCATGGTCCGACTACCTGTGGTCGCTGGAGTTCGAGCACCGTCCCGGCGACGCGAAGGCGTTCCACTCGGTCGCCAAGGCCGTGTGCGAACGATGCCCGGTACGCGCCGAATGCCTGGCCTACGCGGCCAGCGGCGGACTCGAATGGGGCGTGTACGGCGGCAAGGTGTGCACCGACCGGCGCAGGATCGCGCGCATGGCCGAAGCCGACGGCGTCCCCTGCCGGGACCGCGGCCTGCCGTGGCCGCAACGCTGGCGGCTGCTCACGGACTGGATACGCGCCCACCGGAACGTGTTCGACGAAGCCACCGGCGAGGCCAGCGCCGAACGCCAGCAACGACGCCTGCGCGCACGGGGCAGGACGGCCGATCGCCCCGCCCCGCATGAGCCGTCAGACAATCAAACATTCAAACAAGCAGGAATCCAAGCAATCAGACAAGCGGACAATCAAGCGACCGACTGACCGGGTTCGCATGATATCCGGCAGTCGCAAAGGAGAAGAACGAATGCGCATCGCCATAGCCAACGCCAAGGGCGGGGTCGCGAAGACCACGTCCAGCATCTACATCGCCTCGGTCATCGTTTCCAGGGGCGGCAGGGCCGTCGTGTACGACGCGGACCCGCAGTCCAGCGCGAGCCTGTGGGCCGCAGCCGCGGAACAGACCGCGGACCCGCTGACGTTCGACGTGCTGCCCGCCAACCAGGCCACGCTCCGCCAGCTCGCCGCGGGAGCCGACCCGGACGAATGGGCGATCATTGACGCGCCGCCGCAGGGACCGACCCTGGACATGGCCATCAAGGCGGCCGACTTCGTGATCGTGCCGGCATCGGACTCGCCCATGGACCTCCAGCAGGCATGGAGCACCCTCGACATGGCCAGGATGAGCACGCCCGCCGCGCTGCTGCTGGTCAAGGCCGAACGCAACACGAAGGTGTTCCGCGACACCATGGACGCCCTCAACGCCATGGACACTCCCCGGTTCGACACGATCGTGCCGAAGGCCCAGTCCTACAAGCGTTCGCTCGGCACCAACCCGCACCAGCTGGGCGAATACCGCGACCTCGTCACCGAACTCCAGCAGATCGCCGGAAAGCAGGAGTGAGACCATGCAGGGCAACTACCAGCCACTGGCACGACCGGTGCCGTTCGACGACGTGCTGCGCCAACAGTGCAAGACCTCCAAGACCACGGGCGAACCGTTGGTCATGCTCTCATTGCGCATACCCGTATCGCTCAAGACCCGACTCAAGACCACGGCCGCCGCGCACGACCTGCCCATGCAGCAGCTCCTGCGCGACGCCATCGAACGCGAGCTCGACCGGCTCGACGGCGACGACGAGCCGTGACCCGTCAGACAATCAAGCAATCAAGCAATCAGGCAATCCGACAATCCGACAATCCAGCAAGCAAACAAGCCAACAACCAAACACTCAGGCAGTCAAACATGCAGACGCGATCCGGCAAGCCGGCGCGTCTGCGGAAAGGAGACACTATGGACTATTCGATGGAGGTCTCCGTACTCGGCGACCGGATCAGCATCGGCGAGGAGGCGCACGTCATCACCCTCGGCGTGAACACGGGATTCCCCGCAGGCTCCACGGCGGGACTGGCATACACGCTCTCGCCATTGCAGGCCCGCGTGTTCGGCGCGCAGATGCGCGCGGCCGCGGACGCCGCGGAGGGGCATCCGGGCATGCCGTCCGACGAGGAGGTGAACGCGGCGGCGAAGGTGTTCTGCGGCGGCGTGTGGAACGGGTTCGACCCCGCCAGCATGATGCCGACCAAACAGTTCGACCGGTTCTGGGGCGACGGCGAGGGCCACCAGCTCTACCTAGAGATCGCGCGCCACGCGCTCATCGCCGCCCGCATGTCCATCCTCGCCGGGCAAAACGAAAGCTGACAAGCAGACAAGCCCGCATGCAGACAATCAGACAATCAAACTTGCCTGCATGCAGGCAAGCGGACATGCAAGCAATCAAGCAAGTCAACAATCAGGAAAGCAAACAATCCAACAATCAGGAACGGAGCGGAACCATGAACGACAACCACAACGAAGACGAAGAGCCCTTCGACGGCACGAGCGAGGATTCCACGCTCGAAGACCAGATGAGCGCGCACATCGCGGCCATCGCCGCCAGCGGCGTCGCCGCCGAAGCCGAGGCCCTGGCCAACCGACAAGCCGACATGGCGGCCAAGGAACGCCGTGAAACCAAACTGGCAATCCTCGCCGCCATCGCTATCATTGGCGCTTTCGCTATCTGCGTCATTAAAACGTTAAAAAATATACATGACCCGAACGATAATCACTTTGATAGATATAGAAAATTAACCCAATTAAACCAATTGTTCCTCAGATTGCATTAGGTCAATAAGTCGCCGAGTTAAACTGACGTTTTTCTTTAGTTTTGCGGTTCTTGTTTCAATAAACAGGAACCGCCTATTTTTTGACGATAAAGAAAAGTAGCAGATATAAAGCAATAGGATAAACAATAAAACACAGCTTACATAAAACAGGCATTGATGAGACGTAAGAATAAAAATCATACTTAAATACATTGATGCAATAAATGAGAAAACCGACAATGCAATACAATAAAGTATTTTTAGTGGACGAATTTCTTTCGCCGATCCTTCAAACACCTTTATTGAATCATAAAGGATACTTCCTAGAACGTAAACTGATAACCAGTAAAAAACAATCAATGTAAAAGAAATCACCAAATTGGCCAACAATAACTTATGCTGATGCACGGATGAGCAAACATAGACCAGAACCACAAACGACAATCCGATACCATTAAGAGTCCTATTCCATCTTCCTACACTGCGAAACACATGGCGCTTTCTTTTCCTATTGGCGACATTGCATAGCTCTTTTTCCGCTTCGTGCAATCTATTGGATAATTCCTTCAATCGAGTACGATAATTCACAGATATATCGCCTATGCCGTAAAGCATAGTGAAACAAAACAATAAACCGAAAATAAGAAGAACACCAAGTCCTTTCCCATATCGGAGGATCAGACTAGCGGATGACAGGCCGAGAAAGCAGACGGAAAGATTACTGAATCGTATGAGCGTTCTACCCATAGATCTGAATCTGAACATATGGTTTTTTGAAAGATCCTCAACTGCGATACCCACGGAAAGACCCGCAACTATCGCCAATAGAGCGAGGATAATAGACAGGCCTGCATCTTCTGCAAAACAGGGGAAAGCTTTTAGTATAGATTCCGTCTTGTTCCAAGAAGATTTTTCTGCCAACTCATTTAAAGATAATTCCTTACAATGATGGGCTATGGCTGAAATAGAGGATAATATTATTCCAATAATAAGCCAGAAAGACTCGTATCCAAGCCATCGTAAAAATTCAGCGTTTTCAACCTTGTTGTCAGTATATATACTATCTAGGTCGATTCCCGGATTACCAACCGAAATATGATATTCATTACTGCGATATAGCGGACTTTTATAAGGTGTGGAGATATGCTTTTCATGTTTTGTCATATTGTATACTTCCTTGTATGTAATCATTTGCAATTTATCGACAATGTCTTATCGACTGCGAATCCGCGTTCCATATAGTCCTCATTATCTACATCATGCTCGCATTTGTCGAAGCTGAAATAGATGCAAAATATAATATTATAGACGACCTCTGCGTTATGTTACAAATACTCTAAGTCTATATTCTTAACCATAATTCGCGTCCGCAGCCGGATGGTCCTAGGATTGCTAATGCGACTCCAGGCTATCCAGCTACGGATGACCTATTGTAGTTCGCCTGCAAGGTATGGTTCCACGAATGCGAGGTTGCTGCCACGTTCGAGCGAGTGGAAGTCCTGCATGGCGTATTGCCAGGATTCCTCCCAGGTGGCCGGGTTGCCGTGTATGCGTCGCAGGGATTGAAGGGTCGTCGAGAACAGGTTCGGGTTCTGCGTGAAGCGGTCGGCCAGTTTGATGGCGCCGCTCTGCTTGTGTTGTGCGTCCAAGTTGTCGGTCCTGCCGCGGAACGCGTGTTCGAGATTGCGGCTGACATAGAACAGACGGTATGGAATCAAGACGGTGCGACTGCCCTGCTTCTTCCTGAATCCGTCGAGTTTCAGCAGAGCGTCCACGCCGTTTCGCTTGACCGTCCGGTCGGCGATCAGGGAGGTGCGGTTTGCAGTGATGATGTCGGTCGTCGAATATAGGGTCCCTTCCGCTGACGCATCCTCCCTCACGCAGTCGTCGGGCGCAAACGCGCCGTCCAGATCGCAGATCTGGACAATATTGCCAAGCTGTCCCCATGTGCGGTCATGGTCTTTGAGGTAGTACTCCACGAGTTCGCGCACCGTTTGTGAGGGTTTGTCCGCGGGATAGAACCCGTTGCGCCGGTGGAATTCCTCACGGTGATTCGGCGCGGTCAGCACGTCGCAATGGAATTCCTGACCTTGGAACAGGCGGTTCTCGATCAACGCCGAGAACGCCGGCACGAGCAGGCTGGCGTCGCTTGCGCCCTCCACGACCAGCAGGACGATCTTGCGTTTAGCCACGGTCCGCCTCCGTTCCGGCGGCGTTGAGCGCGGCCAGATCGTCGTCGATATCGTCGTCCTCGTCGGGGTGGCCGGCGGCGTAGAGGCTGTTGCCGAACATGCGCGGGATGGGCGAATCGTAGATGTCGGGACCGCTCCATCCGAGTTCGCTGGCCGTCAGGTACCGTTTGCGCTGGTTGTTCGTGGAGGACTTGCGCGGGATGGTCGCGAACCGATTCTTGGGATCGGTCACCGTCGTGCGGATGCAGCTGTTCGGCAGCACCTCCAATGCCCGCAGGTTATGGGCGGTGAACACCAGTTGCCCCGCGCACCCGTCCGCCAGCTGGCCCAGCATGTCGCCGAGCAGCAGCTCGAACACGCCGGAGTCGAACTCGTCCACGGCGACCAGTGCGTTCTCGTCGTTGTACGCGTGCTTGAGATAGCCGAGCAGCGCGGTGATGCGTATGATGCCCTCGCTCTCGCAGCGGAAGGGCACCGTGACGTCGCCGCGGCGGGAGAACAGCTCCGCGGTGACCCGGTCCTCGCCGTCCTTGCCGGAAGGCGCGGTGCCGGTCTTCAGCAGGACGTGCAGGCCGGGCACGATGGTGGGCAGGATGCGGTCGAAGGACTCCACGGTCTGCCCGAGTCGCTTCGCCTGGCCGGGGGTCAATGGATTGGGCTGCAGCAGGTCGAACGCGAACTCCGTGTTGCGACCTTCCGGGTTCTCCTCCATGATCGGGATGATCGCGAACGCGGCGTAGGAGCCGCGACGGGTGGTGGACACGAAGATGTCGTTGGTCGCGTAGCCGCACAGGGCCTCGCGCAGGCGAACGAACTCGCCGAAGCGTTCGTTGATGTACGTCAACGATCTGGCGGACACGCCGTTCGCCTCCCGCACGCGGGCCACAGCCCAGTCGATCAGGAACTCGGCGTCCGGCCGGTCGTCGAGCGTGGCGCACCGAGAGAACAGGAACGAACGCCCCTCCATGTACGCGCGGTCCGCGGTGCGCGAGATCACGGTCTTCACCGAAGCGACCGCCTCGATGGAACGCCACACGTAGACCGGGGTCGACACGAACCCGTCCGCCTCGGAATCCTCCATACGATGTCCCAACACCTCACGGCCCAAGCGCGAGGGATCGTCGCCGATACGCACCGATTCGGCGACGACGCGCGCCCGCGTCGAATCCGGGTTCGCCTTGCGCATGGACACCCTGTACTCAAGATAGTTCGGCTTCTGCTTATCGCCGACGAGGAATGTCGCCGTCACGGTCGCCGAACCGGCGCTGGCGCTGACGACATCACCGGCGGTATCCGGCAGCATATTCCCGGACAACAGCGCGCGCAGTATCCCGATGGCGTCGATGACGGTGGTCTTGCCGGACCCGTTCTGCCCGTAAATACCCGTGACGCTGCCACCGGTGGGCAGATCATCGAAATCCAGGACGCCATGCGATATGTTCCTCATGTCGTCCAGAACAAGTCTTTTCAAACGAATCATCGCATTGCCATTCTCTAAAACTCACAATAATCAATTTTTAATTGAAATACATGACTATTATACAGTGTAACCTGTGTGCATACCGCCGCGTTTCGCAATCAGATCATAACCTGAGCGACACAACAGCCCAGATCCACGATGAGGTGGTTCGACCGGGACAACGTCTGTCCGCCGCAAGACCACCTGGAGCGGGGTGATGCTGATGGTGCGTTCGGGGTCCGGCGGCCGGCCGTCGGGCTTGCGGGCGTGCTTTTCTTCCAGGGACCCGGGAGGAGGCGGGTTCTGGAGTCCCCGTCTCCTCCCTTTCCCGGAGAGGGGCTTGTGATCGCATGTGGGAAAGGATTTCGTATGAGGTTCGGGAAGAAAGGCACCGGCGCGGTGGCGTCGATCACTGCCGCCGCGGCGTTGCTGGCCTGTCTGGTTCCGGTCGCGTTGGCCGATAACGGTGGCGGTGGTTCCGGCGAGGATGGCGGCGGTTCGGGCGGTGGTCCGACGCAGACGGCCGATGTGCATTGGATCTACAAGGATTCGTGGCCGGCCACGCTGGATGGCATGAAGACGGCGTTGAGTGACGCGAAGGTGCGTCTGTCGTCCGATCTGGCGAACGGGCAGAACCAGTTCGTGAACATGAACAAGACTTTGAGCGACGCAATCGATGAGTGCCAACGCTCCTATACGGGTGAGGGGAACGCGGACTGCCGTCTGGTGGCGGTGGGCTACGTGCGCTTGGCGGATGGTTCGTTCAACGGCAGCTACGTGAGCTCGAACGCGAAGAACCGTTGGGAGGCGCAGTGGAAGGCCGAGGCGAAGGGCGACTACACGTATCAGGGCCAGAAGTACTCGACCTCGACCACATGGAAGGACAAGCTCGGCACGCGCAGCGTTGACTCGCTGGCACAGGAGTCGATCAACTCCAACCCGAACGCCTCGTTCCGCGTGATCGTGCTGGCGCAGAACCAGCCACCGGTCGATTACAAGCTGAACGTGACCACCAGCCACAAGCAGAAGACCGACATGCAGGTCGGCTCCACCGACCCGATCGGCGACGTCATCCACGCAGACAACGGCGGTTCCGCGATCAAGGAGACGTTGAACGGCACCGCGATCATCCATTACGAGAACGGCCCCTACATGCCCGCGAAGAGCGTGAGCAAGCCGATCAGCTTCTCCAGCAATGGAGACACCCAGCTCGACAATCTCGCCTCGCCGAAGGATTTCGGCATGAAATACTGGGCCGAGGGCTCGTACTGGATCGACATCCAGGTGCCCAAGCAGGGCCGCATGCAGGCGGCCGTGGACACCGCGGACCGCGATCCGGCCGAATCCTGGAAGGTGAGCCCGATGCCGCCCGAGCCCCCGGTCAAGAAGATCGAGGACGGCGTGAGCGCCGACCGGATGACGAACCGCACCACCATCACGTACGGCACCGGCCGCGGCGGCTACGAGATGCGTTTCCGCGACGTGATCGAACCCAACGGCGTCGAATACTCCGTAGACAACTACAGGCTCATCGACAGGACCGACGGCAACCGCGACGTTTCCGGCGAGTTCGAGATCAACTGGGACAAGGCGTCGAACACGGTGTCGGCCGCTCGTTCGGCGGACAACGGCGAGATGCCCATGGACCATGTCTACGAATTCAGCTTCGACGTGACCGTGTCGAAGCCCTCCGACTTCCAGCAGGTCAGGGACCATGCGTGGGGCCAGTGGAACCACGAGCCCGAGGCCGACGCCGGAACGAAACAGTTCGATACGTGGCGGCCGAATCCCGACAAGAGCTGGATCCGCCTGAACGCGAAGGGCCAGTGGGAGGCGGTCATCGACCCGAAGGAGACCAACCAGACCGGCGCCGACGATATGACGCTTCTGGACGGGGACCGGGTCGCCTCGGTGGTCAACGGCACCATCGCCAAGAACCTCATCCAAGCCCCGGAGGCTCTGACGCTCACGGACGACTGGTCGGCCGCCGACTACCTGTTCGACGCCGACGACAAGTCGAAGATCAAGGTGTACGAGGCCGATGCCGGCACCGATCGCGAGTCCAGCGTCACCGACATCGCCAACCACGGCAGGGACGTCACCGACCAGTGGGCGATCACGATGGAAGGCACCACGGTGACCGCCACCGCAGGCCAGGCCTACCGCGAGGGATTGAAGGGGCTGAAGACCGCGAAGCAGGTCACGCTGCTCATTCCCGGCAAGGCGTCCTATGCCAACGGCAAGGGCGCGGGCCAGGTGCGCGATGACTTCGGCAAGCAGTCGAGCGACGAACTGTCGTTCTGCACCACGCCGGATGGCAAGGCGCTGACGAACAAGGGATCCCAGACCGTCAACACGCACACCATCCCCACGAACGAACCGAAGATCTGCGGCTACATACCGCCCGTCGTCAAGGACGTGGTCGGCGAATCCTCGCAGGGAGGCGACCAGGCGTCCGTGGACGGCAGGGTCGTCTACCCGGGCCAGCGCGTGGAATACCGTCTGGAGACGCAGCCCCACCTGCCCGGCAATCTCGCGTACTCCGTCAGCGAGGTGGCGGTCACCGACACCTACGACGAGCATCTTGAAGTGGACAAGCAGACCCTGGAGGTCACCGACCTGTCCACCGGCAGGTTCATCCCGAAAACCGAGTACGAGACCCAGTGGAACGACTCGCAG
>NZ_JAHBBH010000056.1 GCF_019331735.1 Bifidobacterium miconis | reverse complement strand
GGTACGATGGACGGCACGGTGGAAACCCGCGTTGAACGCGTTCGCCATCACCTTCGCCGATCGCTGGCCCGCCAGCGAGAACCAATAACCAAACCGCCAGTTACACACTTAATGGGACAGTCCCCAATCGGCCGCCGCTCCCCGTCACGCTCCCGCCGCATATGCGGGGCACGGGGGCTCACACGCACCGGTTCCTCTATGGGTTGAATCGTTCCGCATTGCTATGCTTTTCACAGAAAAGACTGATATTCCAGCATGGTTTGAGGGTGTGGCCGCATGTTCGATTTCGATACGCCGGTGGACCGGTCGGGAACGTATTCGCTCAAATGGGAGGAGGCCGGCGACGCGCTGCCGATGTGGGTCGCGGACATGGATTTCCGGACCGCACCGGCAATCCGCGAGGCATTGCAGCGCCGGCTTGACCACGGCGTGTTCGGCTATTCGATCGTGCCGGACGAGTGGAGCCGCGCGTACGTCGATTGGTGGGGCACGCGGCACGGGCTGGCGATCGACCCGGAGTCGCTGATCTTCACCACGGGCGTGGTGCCGGCGATTTCGAGCATGGTGCGCAAGCTGACCACGCCGGCCGAAAACGTGGTCATTCAGACGCCCGTGTACAACATCTTCTTCAATTCGATTCTCAACAACGGGCGCAACGCGCTTGAGGCGCCGCTTGCCTACGACCGTGCAGCCGGCCGCTATGCGATCGACTGGGCCGATCTGGAGGCGAAGCTCGCCGATCCGCAGACCACGCTGATGATCCTGTGTAATCCGCACAATCCGACCGGCATGATTTGGGACCGGGATACGCTCGCCCGCATCGGCGAGATGTGCTGGGAGCATCACGTCACGGTGGTCAGCGACGAGATCCACTGCGATCTGACCGACCCGGGCGTCTCGTACGTGCCGTTCGCGTCCGTGAACGAGCGGTGCGCGGCGATTTCGGCGACGTGCATGGCGCCTACGAAGGCGTTCAACATCGCCGGCCTGCACACGGCGGCCGTGATGGTGCCCGATCCGACGCTGCGGCACAAGGTGTGGCGCGGACTCAACACGGATGAGGTCGCCGAGCCGAACGCGTTCGCGATGGACGCGACGATCGCCGCGTTCGGTCAGGGCGGCCCGTGGCTGGACGAACTGCGCGCGTACCTGACCGGCAACAAGCGCGAAACCGGACGCATGATCGACGGCTACAACGCCGCCGTTCCGGCCGACCGGCGGATCACGCTGGTGAGCGGCCCGGCTACGTACCTGTTGTGGCTGGATTGCGCCTCGTTCGTGGGCGCGGGAAAGCGTTTCTCCGATACGGACGGCCTGTGCGACTGGCTGAAGCGCGAACACAAGGTGTTCTTCTCCCCCGGCGCCCAGTTCGGCGGCGACGGCCGTGATTTCATTCGCATCAACGTCGCCTGTCCACGCGCGCGGCTGCGCGAGGCGATCGGGCGGCTCACCGACGGGTTGCGCTCCCTCTAATGCTTGGGCGGATTGCCAAACCGACCACATAGTTGCTTGGAGGTGTGCGGTGTTGTGACGCTCCCCCAGTCAGCTTCGCTGACGGCCCCCTCAGCCGAGGGGGCCGAGGCTCCGCCAGCATTGTAGTGCGTCGAATGCATGCAGGAGCGGTGGCAGAGCTGCCGCCGGCAATGTGGCACCGCGAGACAACACGGTCCCATAACGCATACCGGCGCCATGCGCACCGACACGCGGGAAACCGGTTGATCAGAAGCGGATGAGGGACTTGATGACCTTGCGGGCGTCCATGTCCTCGTATGCTTCCTGAATGTGGTCGAGATCGTATTCGCCGGTGAACACGCGGCCGGGGTTGATCTCGTGGTTCAGCACCGCGTCAAGCAGTCCGGCGTGCAGATCGTAGTGACGCACCGGGGCCGGGCCGCCCTTGACGCCGATGTTGCGACCGAACGTGCCTTCTGCGCCGATCTCGGCATAATGCGGCAGACCGACGCGGCCGATCACGCCGCCGGCGCGCACGAGTCCCATCGCCGTGTCGAACGACTGTGCGGAACCCACGCATTCGAGCACGGCGTCCGCGCCGTAGCCGTCGGTCATGTCCAGCACCTTGTCGATCGCGGCCTGATCGCGCTCGGCCACGATGTCGGTAGCGCCGAACTCGCGGGCGACGGACGCACGGTCCTCGTGGCGGCTCATCGCGATGATCCGCGCCGCGCCGCGCATCTTCGCGGACAGCACGCCGCACAGGCCGACCGCGCCGTCGCCCATCACCACCGCCGTGTCGCCCGGCTTGACCTCCGCGGACGCGGCCGCATGGTAGCCGGTCGACATCACGTCGGAGATCGTCAGCAGCGAAGCAAGCGTCGCGTCATCATAATCCTCCGGCGTGCCGGGAACCTTCACGATCGTGCCGTCCGTCTCCGGCACGCGCACATATTCGGCCTGATTCGAGCCGAAGTAGCCGCCGTGCGGGCAGGACGATTCGAAGCCGGCCTTGCACACCGGGCACACGCCGCAGCTGTACGGGAACGGCAGAATCACGAAATCGCCCGGCTTGACGGACGTGACGGCCGAACCAATCTCCTCGACCACGCCGATGCCCTCATGCCCGATCCGCGCGTGGCGCTCATGCGGGGAAAGCCCCCGGAAATACCACAGGTCGGAACCGCACACGCAGGTGCGCACCATGCGCACCACGGCGTCCGTATCGGCTTCGAGCCGCGCCTTCGGCACTTCCTCGACGGCCATGCGGCCCGGTTCCACGAAGATCGCGGCCTTCATCGTTTCGCTCATGTCATGCTCCTTGCACCATGGATCCTGCTGCCTGCCGGAACCATCGCCGCACAATCCGAGGCGGTTCCGGCGACAGCACCAACGCTAGGGACTTCGAGCGCTCGAAGTAAAGCGCCCGACACGCCGGGGATCGACGTGTCGGGCGCATCAGGACCCGCCGCGCGAGTCACGGCCCATCCGACTTATGCGCGGGCCGCGGTCATGCGCGCGCGGATCTTCGCCGCGACGTACCAGACGACGAACACGACGATCACCGCGGCGACCAGGACCTGGAACCGGTCGAGGAAGCCGAGGATGCCACACCATTGCGCGCCGAGCAGGTAGCCGGCCATGACGAGAATCGTGTTCCACACCAGCGAGCCGAGCGCGGTGAGCAGGGTGAACCGCAGCAGGTTCGTCTTCGCGATGCCGGCCGGAATCGAGATCAGGCTGCGCACGATCGGGATCACGCGGCCGACGAGTACCGACGCCGAACCGTAGCGCGCGAACCAGTCGTTCGCCTTGTCGATGTCCGAGGCGTCGGTGAGCGGCATCAGGTCGAACAGGCGGCGCATGCGCTCGGCGCCGATCGCGTACGCGATGCCGTACAGCGCCCACGCGCCGACCACGGAGCCGGCCGTCGCGCCGCCGATCGCCTCAAGAAGCGTCATATGGCCCTGCGCGGCGGTGAACCCGGCGAGCGGGAGAATGACCTCGCTGGGAATGGGCGGGAACAGGTTTTCGAGGAACACGGCTACGCCGGTGCCGAGACCGCCCATGACGGTCATGAGGCCGACGAGCCAGTTGGTGATGGCCCCGATAAATCCGCCGGTGTCGACGGGGCAGGACGTGATGGGAGCGGCAACGGGCGCAGCGGCGGGAACCGCGAGAACAATATCGGTGATCATGGCCCCCACCGTATGGAAACACCTCTTAGCCGCCGCTAATCAAGGCTTCCGACGCGCGACGGGCCTCCATACGCACACGGGTTCTCCACATCCAGCAAGCGTTCAGAAAACCTCCAGCGAGTTGTTCCAAGGCTTGGAGGCGACGTTTCACGACATTGCAGGAGGCCTTTCAGAAACGGTCGTTCAATGGGAGTCATCCAAACCAGCGAAAGGATGACACCATGGACAGGAACAAGCGCACCACCACAGCCGCTCCGGTGATCGTCACCCGCAAGCTCGTCGCCCTCGCCGCGGCCGTCGCGCTCGGCTCCGGACTCGTGGCGGGAGCCGGCGCCGCGGCGATCGTCAGCCACAACTCCTCCTCCAGCCAGTCCCAGAACGGCATGGCACCCCGCCCGGCGGCATGGGCGGCGCGAACACCATGAGCTACGACTACACCGGCTCCTACACCGCCGCGCTCACCGCCGACGGCAAGGAGGTCACCTCCTCCGACGACACCGAGGCCACCGAATCCGACCAGAACACGGCGCTCGCCCAGAACGGCGGCACGCTCACGATCGAGAACGCCACGCTCACCAAGTCCGGCGACTCCGACAACGCCGACAACAACAACTTCTACGGCACCAACTCGATCTCGCTGACCGTCGGCGACAGCTCGAAGACCGTCATCTCCGGCAGCAAGCTCACCGCGTCGAGCTCCGGCTCGAACGGCGTGTTCGCCACCGACTCGGGCACCGCGCTCGTCTACGACACGACGATCAGCACCACGTCCGACAATTCGCGAGCGCTCGACGCGACCTATTCCGGCACGATCCTCGCCGGCAAAGTCACCGCCAGCACCAAGGGCGACCACAGCGCGACCGCTGCCACCGATCGCGGCGGCGGCAGCGTGTCCGTCACCGACTCGACGCTTTCGACGGCCGGCTCCGGCTCGCCGCTGCTGTACTCGACCGGCGACGTGCAGGTCAACAACGTGACCGGCACCGCGTCCGGCAGCCAGATCGCCGGCATGGAGGGCTACAACACGATCCTCATCAGCAACTCCACGCTGGAAAGCACGAACACCGGCAAGACCGGCTCCGACCCGATCGCCAACGGCGTGATCATCTACCAGTCCACGTCCGGCGACGCGGAAAGCTCCACCGGCGAGCACGCGACGTTCCAGGCGAAGGACTCCACGCTCAAGTCCGCGATCGAATCCGGCTCGATGTTCTACTTCACGAACACGACCGCCGACGTGGTGCTGAACAACGCCACGCTCGACTTCGACACGAGCAAGGCGACGCTCATCAACGCATCCGGCAACGACTCCAACAACTGGGGTTCGGCCGGTTCGAACGGCGCGACGGTCACGTTCACCGGACGCGACCAGACGTTCGAGGGCGACGTGACGGCGGACACGATCTCGTCGGTCGACCTGTATCTGCTGGAAGGTTCGACGTGGACCGGCGCGGCGTCGATCACCGAAAATTCGTCCGCGAGCAACGGTTCGACCAGCGACGCGCCGATCACCGTAAACGTCGACGGCACGTCGACGTGGGTGGTCACCAAGGACACGACGATCTCCGCGCTGAACGTCGCGTCCGGCGGCAAGGTCGTTGACGAGGACGGCAAGACGGTGACGATCGTCGCGAACGGCAAGACCGTGGTGTCCGGAGACAGCGACATCACCGTGACCGTGACCGGCTCGTATTCCACGACCGTCGACGCCGGCTCCGACACGGAGCTTGCGAGCGAGACGATCGACCGCTCCGACTTCGACAGCCAGTTCGGCACCAGCACCAGCTGGTCGATGAGCTGACGGCCCCGCCCGCACACCGCGTGCGTCTTGGTCCGGGAAGTCCCGAACCCGAACCAAGACGCCCCCATCTTCGTTCATCTATCCGACTTCACCAACGACCAAATCCTGCTTCCCGGAAAGGAACCCATCATGAGCAACAGCACCTTCAACCCGAACTCCAACAACGGCACCGATCAGACCACGGCGGACACCGACCGCACCGTGCCGCTGGCGGCCAACCGCACCGACGCCGCGGACGACGCCCAGCCGACGTACCGCACGTATCACAATGCGACGCCGACCACGTCCGGATTTGCGTTCACCGGCACCGCAAATGAGACCGATGCCACCGCAACCGGCAACGGAACCAACAGCGGCGGCGAGCAGCACGCCGCACCGGCCGAAGGACAGCAGTACGCCGCGCAGGGCTATCCGCAGCAGCCGTACGGCCAGTACCCGCCGCAGTACGGGCAGCCGTACGGCCAGAACGCTCCGGGCGCCTGGCAGCAGCCGCCGATGTGGACCGCGCAGAACACCGCGAACAACGGCGTGCCGGGAGTGCCGGGCGTGACCGGCGTCGCCGGCGCGGCAGGTGTCCCGCAGGGCAAGAAGGCACTGGCGAAGGCGTGGGGCATCGTCGCAGCGGTGTCGCTGGTGTGCGGTCTGATCGGCGGCGGCATCGGCGCGTTCGCGGTGACCGAACTCGTCGGCGACCGCGGTGGTTCTTCCAGCCAGCAGATGAACATGCAGATGCCCGGCGGCGGCATGGGCGGCCAGTCCGGCAATGGACAGTCGGGCAACGGCATGGGCGGAGGCATCCCCGGCAGCGCGAACGGCCAGTCCGGCTCGTCCGACGGCCAGTCGTCCGACGGCCAGTCCGACTCCTCCGGCAGCGGCAGCTCCAGCGATTCGAGCAGCTACTACGGCTCCTCCAGCGACGATCTGATCGAATCCTGAGCCGCGCATCCGCCGTTCGTTCCGCGAGGGCCCGTTCTCCGACAGGGGAACGGGCCCTCGTCCGTTCACGGACGCACACCCCGAGCGGCGCTATTCGGTGAAGACCTTGTCGCCGTAGTCCTTCCAGTCGGGGCGCGGCGTGCCGTCGCGCAGGCTGTCGCGGATGTCGCCGTAGAAGTGGAGCTTGCGCAGCACGTGGTGGTAAGCCTCCTCGAGCGCGCGGCGCTGCTCCTCGATGGCGGCGCGGCGCTCGGTGAGCAGTTCGACCATGTCGTCGATGTGCTCGTCCTCGTTCGCCTCGTACATGAAGAAGCGCTTGATCTCGTCGATCGTCATGCCGGCGTCCTTGAAGCAGCAGATCGATCCGAGCCGCCACACATGCCACTGGCGATAGATGCGCTGTCCGCTGGCCGTGCGCTCCACGCCGGGCAGCAGTCCCACATCCTCGTAGTAGCGCAGGGCGGAGGGCTCCATATGGAAGCGCTTCGCCATGTCGCGGATCGTGTATCGGCGTTCATCGCCGTTTGCGCGGCATTCGTCGGTCTCGTCATTCGCCATTGGTCAGTCCTCCCCGATCGTCGTTCCAGTCGGTCGCATAGTCGAGATGCTTGAAATCGGGCACTTTATACCATTTGACCGGGTATCCGGCCCCGTGCGCGCAGAACACCGAATCCGGCGTGTTCTCCAAGTCGGATTCGGGGTCGTAGGCGGCGTCGGCGATCACTTCATCCGCGTTGTGGCAGGGCCGGTATCCGCCGAACGTGCAGGAGAGCCGGCCGAGCCCGTGCGTGTACGCGTTCACGTCCATCGCGTAGTCGCGCATTTCGGACACCGGGCAGTCGCCCTCGAGCACCGCGTAGTCGCCGTCGGTCGTGACCGGGTCGAACGTGCCGGCCATGCGCTGCACGTCGGACATGGCCCGGCCGATCATGTCCTGCGGAATCTCCAGCCGGAACCGGTACCACGGTTCGAGCAGACGGCACCAGCCGGGATCGACCGGCTGGCGACCGTCCGTGTCGCCGGATCCATCGTCGGAGCCGTTGTCGCCGGCGTTCCCGGCATTCCTGCCGCCCGCATCCGATGCGCCACGCGTGCCGTTCTTGGAGACGGTTCCGGTCGCACCGCGATCGTCGGCGACGCCGGAACGAGACTCGGCCGAACCGTTCGCATCACCGTCGTCTGCCGCATCCCGGCCGTATCCGGACATGTCGCCCTCCGCGCGCGCCATCATCAGCCCCTCGCGCACGGCCCGATACGTGGCCTGACGGAAATCGCCGCCCTCCGTGTGCTTTTCATGCGCGCGGCCGGCCACGAGCGTGAGCCGCATGTCGGTGATCGGCGAGCCGGTGAGCACGCCCAGATGCTCCTTTTCCTTGAGATGCGTGAGGATGAGCCGCTGCCAGTTGCGCGCGAGCACGTTTTCGCTCACCGCGCTGGCGAAGCTCAGGCCGCTGCCCGGCTCGGCCGGCTCGAGCAGGATGTGCGCTTCGGCGTAGTGGCGCAGCGGCTCGAAATGGCCCACACCCTCAACCGGATGCGTGATGGTTTCGCGGTACAGGATGCCGCCCGGCCCGAAGCCGATATCGAGGCCGAAGCGATCGTGCATAATCTGTTCGACGATTTCGAGCTGCACCGCGCCCATGAGCTGCACGTGGATCTCCTGCAGGCGCGGCACCCACACGACGCGCAGCAGCGGATCCTCGTCGTCGAGCTCGCGCAGCGCAACCAGACACTTGTGCACGTCGTTGCCGCGCGGCTCGAGCGTGTACGTGAGCACCGGCTGCAGGCTCGGGCTGCCCGCGTCCGGCTCGAAGCCGAGCCCTTCGCCGGGGAATGTGCGCGTAAGCCCGGTGACAGCGCACACCGCGCCGGCCGGCACGCGTTCGACGGTGGCAAATTTCGCGCCGGAGTAGACGCGCACCTGATCGGCCTTTTCGCTCCACGGCTCGTCCGCGGCCGCGGCGTCCGTCGCAGTATCCGTCGCGGCACCCGCGGCGGCGTCGCGAGCGTTGGTGAGCATCATCTTCGCACGCAGCTCGCCGCCGGTCACTTTCAGCCATGTCAGCCGGTTGCCCTGCGCGTCGTGCGAAATCTTGTAGATGCGTGCGCCGAACGCGTCGCCGTACCGCGGCTCACGCACGTACCGCTCGAATCCGGACAGGAATTCGTCGATGCCCTCCATGCGCAGCGCGGATCCCCAGAAGCACGGGAACAACTTGCGCTCGGCGATCATCCTGCGCACGTCGTCGTCGGGCACGCAGCCGTTCGCGAGGAACGCGTCGGTCGCGGCCTCGTCCTGCATCGCGACATCCTCGGATTCCTCCGGCGCGACGTCGCCCTGAAAGTCGATGCAGCCGTCGCCGAACCTGCGTCGCAGCTGTGCGAGCAGGGACGCACGGTCCGCGCCGGGCGCATCCATCTTGTTGACGAAGACGAACGTCGGCACACGGTAGCGCGCGAGCAGTCGCCACAATGTCGCGGTGTGCCCCTGCACGCCGTCCGCGCCGGAAACGACGAGGATCGCGTAATCGAGCACGTTCAACGTGCGCTCCGTTTCGGCGGCGAAGTCGACGTGGCCGGGCGTGTCGAGCAGGGTGAGTTCGAGATCGCCGGCATCGATGACGGCGGGTTCGGTGAAGATCGTGATGCCTCGGGCGCGTTCCATCGCGTCGGTGTCAAGGAACGCGTCGCCGTGGTCGACCCGGCCAAGCTTGCGGATCGTGCCGGTCTTGTACAGCAGCGCCTCGGACAGCGTGGTCTTGCCCGCGTCCACATGCGCGAGGATGCCTGCGACGATGCGTTTCATACGATGATCCCGACTCCTTTCCGCCATAGTTTCACAACATGTTCCACGATGGGTTTCACGACATGTTTCACCGGCGTCCGATCACGAACGGCCGCGTCACACCAGCATACCCATCCCAGCTCCCCGCCCATACCGGAACACGAGACGCCTGGCAACGACAACACGTAAACAATATGTGAATTCCACTATCCGAGTATTGACAACACCCGTGTCTCGATTAAGGGCTTGAATAGAGGCATGGCAGAAATGAGATCCGCGAAACTGATGAATGGGCGCGTATTCGCGGGCGCCCGAGCCCTCTACCGTGCCGCCGGCGTCGACGGCAAGGACTTCGGAAAGCCGATCGTGGCCATCGCCAATTCGTTCGACGAATTCCTCCCCGGCCACGTTCACCTCAACAAGGTCGGCCGCATCGTCTCCGAGGCGATCAAGGAAGCCGGCGGCATCCCGCGCGAGTTCAACACGATGGCCGTCGACGACGGCATCGCGATGGGCCACACCGGCATGCTGTACTCCCTGCCCTCCCGCGACATCATCGCCGACACGGTCGAATACCAGGTGAACGCGCACTGCGCCGACGCGCTGATCTGCATCCCGAACTGCGACAAGGTCGTGCCGGGCATGCTCATGGCCGCGCTGCGCCTCAACATTCCGACGATCTTCGTCTCCGGCGGCCCGATGGAGGCCGGCACCACGGTGCTCGCCGACGGCACCGTCAAGAAGAACACCGATCTGATCTCCGTCATGTATGCGTCCGCCGACGACAACATCTCGGAGGAGGACCTGCTCAACTACGAGAAGACCGTGTGCCCGACCTGCGGTTCGTGCGCCGGCATGTTCACCGCGAACTCGATGAACTGCCTGACCGAGGCGATCGGCCTCGCCCTGCCGGGCAACGGCACGATCCTGGCCTCGCACGGCTTCCGCAAGGAGCTGTTCCGCAAGGCCGCGCGCGAAATCGTGCACATCGCGAACCGCTACTACAAGGAGGACGACGACTCCGTCCTGCCGCGTTCGATCGCAACCAAGCACGCGTTCGAAAATGCGATGACGATGGACGTCGCCATGGGCGGCTCAACGAACACCGTGCTGCACATCCTCGCGATGGCCCAGTCCGCCGACGTGGACTTCACGCTGGACGACATCGAACGCATCTCGCACACCGTGCCGTGCATCTGCAAGGCCAGCCCGTCCGGCAAGTGGGAGATCTCCGACGTGCACCGTGCCGGCGGCATCACCGGCATTCTCGGCGAGCTCGACCGCGCCGGCAAGCTGCACCGCGACGTGCATTCGGTCGACTACCCGTCGCTCGAGGCCAAGCTGGACGATTGGGACATCATGCGCCCGACCTGCACCGAAGAGGCCAAGACCATGTACCATGCGGCGCCGGGCCACATCATCTCCCCGGAGCCGTGGACGCACGAGACGCTGTTCGACTCGCTCGACACCGACCGCGTGAACGGCGCCATCCACGACATCGACCACCCGGAGATCCACGAGGGAGGTCTGGCCGTGCTGCGCGGCAACCTCGCGCCCGACGGCTGCGTGGTGAAGACCGCCGGCGTGCCGCAGGAGATCTGGAAGTTCCGCGGACCGGCGCTGGTCGTCGAATCGCAGGAACAGGCCATCGAGGTCATCCTCAACGACACGCTCAAGCCGGGCATGGCGCTCGTGATCCGCTACGAGGGTCCGAAGGGCGGCCCGGGCATGCAGGAGATGCTGTACCCGACCTCGTTCGTCAAGGGCAAGGGCATTGGCAAGCAGGTCGCCATGCTCACCGACGGCCGCTACTCCGGCGGCTCCTCGGGTCTGGCCATCGGCCATATCGCGCCTGAGGCCGCGAACAAGGGTCCGATCGCGCTCATCAAGAACGGCGACATCATCAACATCGACATCGAGAACCGTTCGGTGAACGTAGAGCTGACCGACGAGCAGCTGGCCGAGCGCCGCGCCGAGCTCGAGGCCGGCGACGGCTATGTCGCGCACCGCGACCGCAAGGTGTCGCAGGCCCTCAAGGCCTACGCTGCGTTCGCTCGCTCCGCCGACAAGGGCGCTACGCGAGATCCCGAGCTCATCAACAAGCTCTCGGGACTCGCGTAGCCGTCGCGGCAAGCCGCTCCCCTCACCTACGGACAGTCCACTGGACTGTCCGTTTAACGGTTCGGCCCGTGACCCGGAGCTGATCAACAAGCTCTCCGGTCTCGCCTGATGGTCTTCTGACCAGACATACGAGGGGGCGGAATCGCACATGCGGTTCCGCCCCCTTCGTCGTATCTCACCACTGCTTATCAGAGCATCGGCATGCGCCAACGGTTCCGTGCGGCGGCCATGCGCATTCCCGATAGCCGACTCATGCCAGCGCATATGCCCACAGACCGGACGCGCCACACGTCGATGTCCAGAAGCTTTCATACATTAAGCCGCGATAATCGAACACGCATCTTCAGGGCAGGGTGAAATTCCCGATCGGCGGTACAGTCCGCGAGCAGCGCGCCTTGGCGCGATGTTGGAGCATACGCTCATGAACCGGTGAGACTCCGGTACCGACAGTTACAGTCTGGATGGAAGAAGTTGCAGCAGCACGACGCAGGCGGAAGCATATCCAAATGCCGTCTATCCGCATGCGGTCGTGCCGCCACTGATCCCGCGAATCCCTGGACATGCCCTCGTTGCCGAAGGAAAGGGGTTTCATGGGCGACAGGGAATTCATGTCCGTGGCATTGCGTCACGCACGGCTTGGGGCTGGCAAGGTCAATCCCAACCCGATGGTCGGCGCCGTCATCGTACGCGACGGCCGCGGCGGCCGCTTCGAGTGCGGCGCGTTCGGCGTGCCATCCACCGAAGTGATCGTGATGGCCCGTGGCGATGATGC
>NZ_JAHBBH010000055.1 GCF_019331735.1 Bifidobacterium miconis | reverse complement strand
GCGCCCGTCGCGCGGTTCGGGCACGGACAGGCGGATCTGTGAGCCGGGTTCGAGTCCGCCGTCCCACACGTGCTGCGCGTCGGCCACGGACAGCAGCGCATTCGTGGCGAGCGGCATGGTGTCGAGCGGGACGCGCACGTGCGTGCCGCGCCGGCGCATGGACGGGCGTCCGTCGTCGTCGGCGATCATTTCGATGCGCGTGCGCCAGTGGAATCCGCCGAGCTCCTCGTCGCCTGCGATGCGTTCGATCGGCACGGCGACGTCGATGTGGCCGAGCCGGCTCAGCTGTTCGGAGACGGTGACGGCCTTCCAGCGCAACTGTCCGGGCAGGGACACGTGCACGAGGTCGGCGCCGCCCACGCCCCCACCCATTGCCAGAGGACCGGCGAGCGGCCATGCGGGCGGCACGCGGTCGGGGCTGGCTTCGAGCACTTCGGTCACCTCGCCGGTCCAGAACCGGTCGTCGCGGTCGTGCGGTTCGTCGAGCGTGACGCGCACGAGCTCGCCGGGCAGGGCGAAGCGCACGAAGACGACGCGCCCGTCGATGTGGCCGACGCAGCGTCCCTGGTCGGCGTAGCGTTCGATGCGGACTTCAGCGTCCATGCTTTGCGGTTCTCCTCCCCGGATGTTCCCATTACTTGGCTCCCCTTGCCAAGGGAGCTGTCACGCAGTGACTGAGGGGTAGTCAGCACCCACCACATTGCGTTGAATATAGTGTCTATTCAGCTATCTGTCCGCCCACCGGCTCCGACGCCTCGGTCTCCTGTTCCGCGGCCCGCGCGGCGACCTTGTGTCGGTGCAAGGGCGTGGCGATGATGAGATACGACACCCAGATGGCCAATGCCCAGAACGGGATGCCCATGAGCAGTCGCGCGGTGCCGAGCAGCACCACATGGTCGGTCAGGTACAGCGGCACCTGCACCGCAAGGCGCAGGCCGAACACGCCCACCCACAGCGCGGTGACGATCATGTACGCGCGTTTGAGCGCCTTGTCGTCCATCCAGTCGCGGAACCATGCGCGGAAATGCTCGGTGGGCAGCGACCGGATGAATTCGACCATGAGGCCGAGTCCGGGCACGCGCGCGATCAGCGAGACGGACAGCAACACCATGTAGACGGCGTTCGTCAGGAAGCCGAACATGTAGTAGTTGCGCGCCTCGTGGCTTTTCCACGCCCAGATTAGGCAGATGCCGACCGCGAGCAGGCCGCTCAGCGCGCCCATCGCGGACTGCCGCTGGACGAGCCGGACGAGTACCTGTACGACGGCGAGCGCCGCCGAGACGGCGATGGTGAGGTTCAAGTTGCTGGTGGCGACGAACAGGACGACGAACACGACGCCCGGCAGCATCGATTCGACGACGCCGCGCGGCCCGCCGATCGCCTCGATGACGGAGAAGTCCCCGTCATCGCCGGCGGCGGCGAGCGACGCCATGCCCGTGCGTTTTTTCGTTTCGGTCATGTCGTTGTGCGGATATGCGTCGGGCGGCTAGCGGACTTCGGAGAACATCGGGCCGCGCGACAGCGTGGTCTTGACCTCGACCTGCTGGTCGGAGTCGAACGGGCCGGTCGGCTTGTTCGGAATGTCCTTGAGATGCTCCTTGCCTTCCGTCTCGCCGTCGGCGGCCTCCTGCATGGCCTTGCGCTGGGCGGGCGCGATCGGCGGGTGCATGGGGATGAGGTCGCGCGGGGCGAGCGGCTCCTCGCCGCGTTCGACGACGATGTCGGCGAAGAACTTGTTGAGCGCCTGGGTTTCCGGATCGTCCGGGTCGGAGGCGGCCTTGCCGGAGAAGATGCCGCGCAGCATCCAGCGCGGGCCGTCCACGCCGACGATGCGCGTGTTGAGCGTCTTGCCGCCCTTGAGGCTGACCGGCAGCTTGAGTTCGGTGCCGAACACGCCGGCCTCTTCGGTGGCGTCCTTGTTGGCTTCCATCAGGTCAGCGCGCACGTCGTCCCACAGGCCGAGGGTCTTGGGCGCGGCGAACGCCTCGATTTCGAGGCTGGACGAGCCGTAGGTGATGGTGGAGCCGAGGATCGTCTGCGTGGAACGGTTGGCCTTGATGCGCAGTTCGATACCCTGCAGGAACGGCAGGAAGTAGGCGCCGAGGTCGAGGTAGTCGTCGTAGTCGGGCACGTCCTCGTCGCCCGAATCCCACGGGCCGTACTGTTCGCCGCGGCCCTCGTACTCGGTGACGGCTTCGGTCGGGTATGCCGGCTCGGCCTGCTCGTCGGCGGCGGAGTCGATGCCGGTGGTTTCGGTGGTGTCTTCGGTCTGGTCAGCGACGGCTTCGTCCTGATGCTTTTTCTTCTTGCCGAATCCAAACAGTCCCATTGGTGTTCCTCATTTCATTGACGGTTGCAACCGTGACTAGCGTAGCACCTCGCCTTGCATTTGCCTTGCGGTTGCCTGAATGTCTCGTCGCGCGCGCCCGCGCCGGGCAACGGTGAGCGAAGCTCACACAACGAACAGTCCGGTGGACTGTTCGTAGCCGTGCGCATCTGCGCACGCGCTGGGCACTGGTGAGCGAAGCTCACACATCATACGTGATCGTCAGCGGCGCATGGTCGGACCATCGCGCCTCGTACGTGGGCGCCTTGTCGATAACGAATCCGCGCGCGGTTTCGGCGAGCTCCGGCGTGGCGAACTGATAGTCGAGCCTCCAGCCGACGTTGTTGTCGAACGCGCGCCCGCGCTGGCTCCACCACGTGTACGGGCCCTGGATGTCGCCTGCGAGGTCGCGCATCACGTCGACGAACTCGTATTCGTCGAGCCAGCGGTCCACGTACGCGCGCTCCTCGGGCAGGAATCCGGCGTGCGTTTCGTTGGCCTTCGCGTTCTTGATGTCGAGCGGCGTGTGCGCGATGTTGAAGTCGCCGCACAGCACGGCCTGTTTGCCGCCGTGCGCGGCCTCGTCGCGCAGCTGGCCGAGCCGGACGAGCATGGTGTCGAGGAACCGGTATTTCTGGCTCATTTTGACCGGATCGTCGGCGTTGCCGGCGTGCACGTACACGCACACGACGGTGATCTCGTAGCCTTGCGGCGTGCGCAGGTCGGTTTCGATCCAGCGTCCCGAATCGACGTCTTCCGTGAGACCCGGCAGGCCATATCGGCGCGCGGTGACCGGCAAATCGCTGAGCAGCGCGACGCCGGCGCGTCCCTTGACGCGGCAGATGTCGTTGGTCAGTGCAAGGTCATCGGCTTCTTCGATCGCGCCCGCATCGGCGTAGGCGCCGGCGAGCCGGCCGACGATACGGTCGATGTCGGGTTGCGGCGCGCGCACTTCCTGCATGCACCAGACGTTCGGCGTGTTGCGTCCGGCCCAGTCGGCGATGCCCTTGCGTTCGGCCGCGCGGATGCCGTTGACGTTGGATGTGGTGATGGTGATCATGGCATCCCATCGTAGCGCCTACGCGCGCGGGAATGCCTGCGCGTAGCGCGACTTGAGCTGTTCGATGGACACGTGCGTGTAGCGCTGCGTCGTTTTGAGCGACGAGTGGCCGAGCATCTCCTGCACTTCGCGCAGGTCCGCTCCCCCGTCGAGCAGGTGCGTGGCGGCGCTGTGGCGCAGCGCGTGCGGACTGATGTCGGGCACGCCGGCTTCGCGTGCGAGCCGGTGCACGACGCCGCGCACGACGCGCTGGTCGATGCGCCTGCCGCGCGCGCCGAGAAACAGCGCGCGTTCGCCGGCCGCGGCGATTACCTGCGGCCGCCCGCGTTCCAGCCATGCGATCAGCGCCGCGGCGGCGGGAGCGCCGAACGGCACGACGCGCTGCTTGTTGCCTTTGCCGGTGACCTTGAGCGTGCGATGGGAGAAGTCGAGGTCGTTGACATCCAGTCCGACGAGTTCGGCGACACGGATGCCGGTGGCATACAGCGTTTCCATGATGGCCGCGTCGCGCAGGTCGATCGTTTCTTTCTCTGGATCGTCGTCGCGGCGCGCGTCGGTGTCGTCCATGAGCCGTTCGGCCTGCGCTTCGGTGAGCACGGCGGGCAGTGTGTTCGGTATTTTCGGCGTGAGCAGCACGGCGGCCGGGTCGGTGGGCATGAGCCCACGTTCGTGCGCCCACGCGAAGAAGCCGCGCACGGCCACGACCTTGCGGGCCATGCTTGAGCGCGCGTGCGTGCGCGAGGCGTCGGCCATCCATTCGCGCAGGTCGTCGGTGGTGATGCCGGGCAGTTCGTCGCATGCGCGTGCGGCCAGCCAGTTCAGGCATTCGGCGAGATCGGAACGGTACGCTTTCAGCGTATTGGCGCTCAGGCCGCGGTTCGCCTTGAGATAGGCCAGAAACCCGTCCAGCGCGGTGTCGAACGCCATCATGCCCTCCTTGCTTGTGCTGCTGTTCATGCTACCCGCCCGCCGATAGACTGTGCTTGTAACCGAGCGAGAAAATGAGGCGGCAATGGGACGACATTCGGCAGTGAAGACGCCACGCGGCGCGACGATGGGCGCGGGCAAGGCGACGACGGCGGCTGGAGCGAACGGCACGGCGGCGGACGGCGAGGTCGTCGCCCGGGCGATCGACTTGACGAAAACATACGGCGACAAGGATTCGCAGGTCGTCGCGCTCGACCATGTGAACGTCGAGTTCATGCGCGGCCAGATGACCGCGATCATGGGTCCGTCCGGTTCGGGCAAGTCCACGCTCATGCACTGCATGGCCGGTCTCGACAAGCCGACCGGCGGCAAGGTGATCGTCGAGGGATTGGACGTGTCCGCGATGAATCAGCGTCAGCTGACCAAACTGCGCCGCGACCAGATCGGCTTCATTTTCCAGTCGTTCAACCTGGTGCCGACGCTTACGGCCGAGGAGAACATCCTGCTGCCGTTGCAGATCGCGAAGCGTCCGATCGACCGCGCGTGGTTCGACAAGGTGGTCGACGTGGTCGGCCTGCGCTCGCGGCTCACGCACCGGCCGAGCCAGCTGTCGGGCGGCCAGCAGCAGCGCGTCGCCTGCGCGCGTGCGATCATGGCGCGGCCGAGCGTGATCTTCGCCGACGAGCCGACCGGCAACCTCGATTCGCATTCGAGCCGCGAAGTGCTCGGATTCCTGAAGAATTCGGTGCGCGAGTACGGGCAGACGATCGTGATGGTGACGCATGATCCGCGCGCCGCCTCGTACGCCGACCGCGTGCTCGTGCTTGCGGACGGCCGCATCACGCAGGATCTGCGGCATCCGACCTACGACGAGATCCTCGAGGTGTTCGCCGGCGAGGGCGACGAGGTCGAGGACGGGCCGCAGGCCGACGCGACGAGCCGGGAGGGCGCAGAGTGATCCGTATCGGCTTGCGCGACGCGCGCGCCCATTTCGGCCGGTTCGTCATGTCGATCATCGCGATCGCGCTCGGCGTGTCGTTCGTGGTCGGCTCGTTCTGCTTCCGCGAGATGATGAGCAGCCAGGTCGACCAGATGCTCGCGTCCAATTCGGACGCCGACGTGTACGTGCGCGGCAGCGAGGAGCAGAAGAACGACGAGACGTCGCTGGACATGTCGTCTTCCTCCTCGTCGGCTTCGTCGTCGTCATCATCTTCTTCGTCCTCATCATCGTCTTCGTCGTCCGACGAGTCGAAGTCGTACAACCGCATCGACGAGTCGCTGGCCGACGTCATCGCCAAGGTGCAGGGCGTCAAAACCGTGTCGGTCACGTATTCGGTCTCCGGCATCGTGCTCGTCGGCAAGGACGGCAACGCCGTGTCCACCACGGGCGCGCCCACGTTGGCGCTCGGCCTCGCCAAGGGCACGTGGCGCGCCGCGACGCTCGCCGAAGGCCGCTGGGCGAAGACGAAGAACGAGGTCGCATTGCATTCGTTCGCCGCCGAAACTGCCGGTCTCAAGGTCGGCGACACCACCAAACTCGTCTATCCGGACGGCGCCGCGGACGTGAAGGTCGTCGGCATCTTCGACACCGATTCCAGCCAGGCCGGCGCGATCATCGTCGGGCTCGCGCCGAGCGTCGCCAAGGACTACTTCCAGCAGGAAACCGGGCAGATCGGCATGGTGCGCAATATCGGCGTCTACGGTTCGGCGAACGATGGCAAGCCGCTGACCGCCGCGCAGCAGCGCACGCTCGCCGACCGCATCGGCAAGGCGCTGCCGGCCGGTTCGAAGGCGCGCGCGGTCACCGGCCAGCAAGTGCGCGACGACAGCGCGGCGGCGACGAAAAAAGCACTCGGCTTCATCCAGCCGCTGATTCTGATCTTCGCGATCATCGCGCTGTTCGTCGGCTCGTTCATCATCGCGAACACGTTCTCGATGATCGTGCGCGAATCGATGCGCGGCTACGCGCTGCTGCGTTCGGTCGGCGCCTCCCCCGCGCAGGTGTTCTCCACGGTGATCGTGCAGGCGATCGTGCTCGGTCTGGTCGGTTCCGGCTGCGGCATCGGGCTCGGCTGGGGCATGGTGCGGCTGATCGTCGCCGGCATGGACCGCATGGGCATGCCGATGTCCGGCGCGGTGGATCCAAGCCCGTCGGACATGCTCGTCGGACTGCTTGTGGGCGTGTTCGTGACGCTGATCGGCGCGGCGCTGCCTGCCCGGCGCGCGGCGATGGCCCCGCCGATTCAGGCGATGAACGAAACCGTGAATCCGGAGAAGCCGGTGTGGCCGCGCGGCGTGGCGGGCGTGATGATGATCGCGGGCGGCGCGATTGCATGGCTGTTCTGCTGGCGCATCGCATTGGCGAAGGCGGACAACACCGTGCCGATCTCGCCGTGGCATTGGCTGAACGATTGGGGCACGTCGCTGGGCACCGGCTGGCCGCTCGGCGTGGGTGCCGGACTGGTCGTGATCGGCGTGATCGTGCTCGCCCCCGCGCTGGTGGGGCCTGCGGGCGCAATACTCGGCTGGATTCCGGCGCACGTGTTCACGGTGACCGGCCGATTGGCGACGCGCAACCTGTCGCGAGGCAAGCGGCGCACGGCGAACACGGCGGCCGCGTTGTTCGTCGGCGTCGCGATCGTCAGCTGCCTGTCGGTCGTCGCCTCGTCGGCGAAGGCGTCGGTGACCGGCATCGTCGACTCCGGTCTCACGTCGGACTTTTCGGCCATGTCCGCGGCGAACGGACGCATTCCCGATGATGCGGTCAAGGCGATCAAGAGCACGCAGGGCGTGGGATCCGTCTCGCGTTCGCGCATGCTGCTCGGCGTCACGTACGGTTCCGGCAGCAACAAGGCCACGGCGATGACGTTCGCCGAGCAGCCGTCGCTGTTCACCAATGTGTTCGCACCGGTCACGAACTCCGGCGACGCGGACAAGGCGCTGCGAGGCGGCGAACTGGTCGTCGGCATCACAGTCGCCAAGGACAACGGCTGGAAGGTCGGCGACACGGTCACGGTCAACGGCCGGCAGGTCGTCGTCGACAAGGAGGCGACCGCCAAGGCGCAGGCCGACTACCAGCAGCAGGTGCAAAGCAAAATCGCCGCGTTGCAGGCCGAGGCGCAGCGACTCATGGCCGCGGGCGACGCGGCCGGCGCGCAGGCCAAGATCGACGAAGCGAAGCAGGCGGGCGAGGACGCGCAGCACGTCGACCCGTCCACGCTCGTCAAGACGAAAACGCTCGACACGCATGTGAAGGCGCGGATCGGCGCGATCATCGAAAACTCCGTATACCGTTCGATGGTGCTCATGAACGACGCGCTGGCGGGCAAGATCGCGAACGACTACACGATGTTCACGATCATGCTGTTCGTCAACGCGAAGGACGGCGAGGATCTCGCCGCGCTCAAGAAGCGGCTCGTCGACGCGGTAAAGCCGTATTACGTGGTCAACGTGCAGGATCGCGAGGAGTTCAAGTCGACGATGAGCTCGATGGTCGACCAGATCCTCATCATCCTGTACGCGCTGCTCGCCCTGTCGATCGTGATCGCCGTGTTCGGCATCGTGAACACGCTGGCGCTGAGCGTGTCGGAACGCACGCGCGAACTCGGCTTGCTGCGCGCGATCGGCACGTCGAACGGTCAGGTGCGCGGCATGCTCGCGATCGAGGCGTCGATGATCGCCGTGCTCGGCACGCTGATCGGCGTGGTCGTCGGCACGGCCGCGGGCGTGGTGATCCGGCAGGTGTACGAGTCGAACGGTTTGGAGCGTCTGTCGATCCCGTGGGGACAGCTCGGCGCGTTCCTGCTGTGCTCGATCGCCGTCGGCGTCGTCGCGGCACTGCCACCGGCCCGCCGCGCGCTCAAGGTCCCCGTCCTCGACGCCGTCGCCACCGACTAAGGACCATTTCGATCGATATGACGCGTTCGCACGATTTCGGAATCGCGCTACGACGCTGGCGGAGCCTCGGCTCCCTCGGCTGAGGGAGCTGTCACGGCGTAGCCGTGACTGAGAGAGCATCGCGGCACGCCAGTGCCGCCAACAAGCACGGCATCGCGCGATAGCGCGATTCCATCTACCGGTTCTTGAAATAGGCGAACAGTTGGCGTTCGCGGGTGAGCAGGATCGCAACGAACCCGCCGAGCAGAAGTCCCGCGAATCCGACCGCGGGCACGCGCAGCAGCGTATCGTACAGCTCTGGAGCGTTCGCGGGATCGCACGTCAGCCACACCCATGCCGCGAGCGGCGAGCACAGCAACATCGCCAGAAGCGCGGCGGCGAACAGTTCGAGCAGCACCTGCAGCACCAGCACGCCCTTGGGCAGCCCCGCGTGCAGCGCGGACGCGAATTCAAGCCGGCGCACGCGAATCATCACGAAGCCGAGCGCGAACGCGACCACGAGCATGACCCACGGGGCGAACGCCGTGAGCCGCTCGTTGAACAGGTTCGCCGAGGGCGGCGTGCTGCCGAACCGCGTGTTGAGCTGGCTGACCTGTGGACGCTGCTCCTTGCTCGTGACGTTCGCGGCGAGATAGACGAGCGTGTCGATGCTGTCGGGCACGGGCCATGTGCGCACCATGCACACGTCGAACGGCTGCGCGGAGTTAACCGGCTCGAGCACGGCGTACGAGTACTGGCTGTCGCGCCCGTCGTCCGGATACTCGTAGACGCCGCGCACGCGCACCTGCCCGGAGCCTTTCAACGCCATCGTGCGCCCGGCTTGCGCGCCGAGCGCGTCCGCCACGTCCGAGGACAGGATGACGCCCATGCCGTCGCCGTCGTCGGCGAGCGCCGGCGAGAACAGGCCGACCGCGCCGGGCGTGGTTTCGTAGGTGGGGATGCCGGTGGACGGCAGGGTAGCGAACGTGATCTTGCGGTCCGCCTGACGCAACGCGCCGGCCGCCTGCACGCCGTTGACGCCGGCAAGGCCCTCGCATGCGGCGCCGTCGATGCCGTGCCGCAGGGTGATCGTGACCGTGGCCGCGCCGGATTGCGCGTACGTGCGCGACTCGTTGATGAGCCGGTTGGTCTGGGCGAGGTCCATGCCAAACAGGAAGGCGATGCCGAGAGCCAGCACGAGCGTGGCCGCGAACGTATGGCTGGTGCCGGAGACGATGCTGCGCCACGCTTCGCGCGCGGCGATACGCGCCTTGACCCGTGCGATCTGCCGCGGCGGGCGCGCGTCATGCGATGACGAGGATGGTTCCGTCATGCCGGTCTCCCTTTCCTACTGGTATCGTTCGAGGTCGATGACGTCGCTGGCCGCGTCACGCGTGCGATGGTCGTGCGTGGCGACGACCACGATCATGCCGGAGCGCGACAACGCGCCCAGATACCGGTCGACCGCGTCGGCCGTGCGCATGTCCAGTTGGGCGGTCGGCTCGTCGACCAGGAGCAGGTCCGCGTTCGTCGCGACGCCGCGCGCGAGCATCAATCGTTGGGCTTCCCCGCCGGACAGTTCGCCGAACCGTTTGCCGGCCGATTCGGACAGGCCGAAACGGTCCAACTGTTCCAACGCCAGACGTTCTGCCGTCGCAATGTCATATCCCTGACCCAAGTACGGCAGAGTGACGTGGTCCAACGCGGTGCGCCGGGCCACGCCGACCGGGTTCTGGAACACCCAGCTGACCTTGCGCACGCCCCGGCGCACGACCTCGCCCTCGCTTGGCGTCTGCCAGCCCGCGATGATCGACAGCAGCGTGCTCTTGCCCGAACCGGACGGGCCGACCAGCGCGTATACGCGCTCCGGCAACAGGGTCAGCGTGATGCCCCGGAACAGGCGCGTCCTCTCCCCGAACGCATGGCCCACATCCTTGAGTTCCACCACGGGTCCCATGGCGTCACCTGCACGGTTGCGCGTCGTCGCCCGGCGCGATGTCGACCCGGCCGAGCGAGTCCGCGTCCACGGTGATTTTCGTCTTGCCCAGTTCGGACGCGATGATCGTGGCCGGCACCGGCTTGCCGTCGGACGCGACGCAACCCGTCTCCCCCGTCACGTCGTACAGGGCGGACGGCGGCACCTCCCACACGTTCAACGGTGTTTTCAGCACCCACTTAAACGTGACCGACAATGATCCCGACATGCTGCCGCCGTCCGAGACGCCCGCGGAATCGGATCCGCCGGACGCCATATCGCTGCCGGAGGCCATGCCCGCCTGTGTTTTCGCCACCAGATACTCGTTGCTTGACATGATCGCGTCCAGCTCGCTGGCATCGGTGATCGCCGTCGTGTCGGCGGGCAGGTCGAAACGCTGGTCGCCCACGACGATCACGCGATCGCCGGCCACCGCCTGCGTGTTCGGCAGACTCACCGCCGCGCTGGTCGGCGTCGACCCGGTGGAGAACAGTTCCGCGCCGGGCGTGACGTTCTGCCCGACCTTCGCCGTGCACACGGCTATGGGAGCGGACGTTTGGCTGAGCCACACGAAATTCGCCGATCCGATCGCCCATCCGGTCTCCTCGGCGAGCGGTTTGGCACCAACCGATTGGGCGAGCGCGTTGTATGCGACGATCGTGTCCCATGTCATCGTGTCGGTGTTGGGAGCGGCATAGCCGAGCCGGATCAGCTCGGCGTTCAGCGCCGCCGCATCGCGCCCGCTCATGCCCGACTTGAGTTCGCGGTACATCGGCACGTCGGTGTGCAGCATCAGCTGGCCGACCTCGTCGATCGCATACAGGCTCGACCCGGATTGCGCGGTCATGCCGGGCGCGCACGAACTGCCGGTGACCGTGCCCGCTCCGACGGACGTCACGGACTGGCCCGTGCCCGACGAAACCGTCACCGTCGCGTCGCGCGAATCGTCGTATTGGCCCGACACGGGGTCGACCGTCCCGCCCTTCGCCGTCGACACCAGCGTGGGCGGAATCATGCTTTTCGTCAACAGAAATCCTCCCGCCACGCCGCACGAGGCCAGCACCAATCCGACCAGCACCAGCACGGACACCGTCACCGGCGCACCATCGTCATGCCGTTTACCTATACGAAACCCCATGACACCCCCTCACCACCACACTGTCCCCGGCACGGCCCATTCCGCACCAGTTCTTCTATGCTATGCCAACGAACGCCATGACGTGCCTTGCGTGTCGACAAGAAAAGAGGATAAACTTCTTTTACCGGAGGGAATGAGGGCCGGCTTCGTATTGTTGTGCAGATACGAACTATAACTCCAAGTGCGATACTGCTCTTGTCTGGATGGTTCATTATCTAATAAACAGTAATAAATCACTCAACGATGAGGAAAATGCCCATGAAAATGCTACAGAAAATCGCTGCCGGCGTTATTGCGGCCGGGTTGTCCGTTCTTATATTTGGATCTGGATTTACCTTGGCACAGGCTTCGGAAACAATTCCATACGGAGCCGCACCCTGTAATGGGGTTGCTAATGGCTACTACGCAGAAGCAACGACATGGTATTGTCAAGCGCAGCACCACGTTTGGGGCCTTTATAAGCCCAATCCAACGCAGGGCGGCACAGTTCATCGTTATGGTGCTTGGATGCCTGCCGGTTTCCGATCCGCAGCGGATCGGACTGACGTTGATGTCGTCGGATACACGGGAACCTACAAAGTGTACATGTAAATAGTCAGCAAAGGTGAAAGACTGTCGGTCCGCTATCTTGTTTGAAGCGGATCGACAGTCGTACCCGCCAATCGATCGCAGCAAGGAATAATGATGAGACGTAAACGAGTGATAGCACTGTTGCTGCCTGTGCTGGTGTTGGCGTGCTCCGGCTGCGCCATGCGGTCTGAGTCTGACAGTGGTCAGACCGATCCGTTTTCCGGCCCGTGGGGTGCTTCCCTGCAGCGGGTA
>NZ_JAHBBH010000054.1 GCF_019331735.1 Bifidobacterium miconis | reverse complement strand
CCCCGCCTGGAAGGGGCGGAAATTGGTGTGTGAAGGCCCGTGCAACATGCACTATCACGCCTCAAGAGCCTCTCGATCGTCAAACTGACATCAGCACGGAACGAATTCAGCCTCTCGATCGTCAAACTGCCGCGTTCTGCGATGAGTTCTCCAATTAGACGGGGTGTGGCAGTATGGGATAGGTTTCAGGTTCGCGGGGTCTGCCGGCGCGGCGCCCGCGACGCATGCGGCGGTTTGGGCCGAATACGGCAGAAAAGAGGGACAGGGATTATGGCGGGTTTGTTGAGCGCAATGGAGGGGTTCTGCGTCATCGGCATCGTGATTCTGGCGGGGTACATCGCCGCGCGCATGCAGATCGGCGGCTCGAGCGCGCAGATGGTGCTCAATCGTTTCAGCTTCTTCGTGTCGAGCCCGTGCCTGATGTTCGCGATCCTGTCGAAGGAGCCGATCTTCGACATCTTCCACTCGTCGATCATCGTGGCGTTCTTCTCCGCGATGCTGGTCGGCGTGGTGTTCCTGCTGCTCAACCGCATGTTCTTCCACATGAGCGCGCCGGACGCGATCATCGGCTCGCTCAACTCGCTGTATCTCAACTCGAACAACATCGGCCTGCCGATCGCCACGTACATCCTCGGCAACGGCGCGCTCGTCGCGCCGATCCTCGTCATGCAGCAGGCGCTATTCACGCCGATCGGCCTGACCGCGCTCGACGTGACCACCAAGGGCAAGGTGTCGGCCAAGGCGATCCTCACGCAGCCGCTGCACCAGCCGCTGCTCATCGGCTCGCTGCTGGGCATCGCGCTGTCTGCGATCAATGCGAAGACCGGCTGGTTCATCCCGAACTTCCTGTACGACCCGATCAACATGATCGGCGAGTCCGCGGTGCCGATGATCCTGATGGCGTTCGGCATGTCGCTGCACGGCACGAAGCCGTTGCAGCAGAAGGGCGACGTGCCGGCGATCTTCACGGTGGCTGTCCTGAAGAACATCATTATGCCGATCATCGCGTTCCTGCTCGCGTACTTCGTGATGGGCTTCCGCGGCAACGTGCTGTACGCGTGCGTGGTGCTCGCCGCTCTGCCGACCGGCCAGAACGTGTACAACTACGCGGCGCGCTACAACGTGGGCCTCACGTTCGCGCGAGACGGCATTCTGATCTCGACGCTCACCAGCCCGGTCTTTATCGCGCTCATCGCGGCGTTGCTGAGCTGAGCGGACCAAGCGGGCCGAGCGAACCGAGCGCTCGCAGGTCATCGACGACCGGGCATCCCACGGTAGCCGGGTCCAGAGGAACCCGCGCGCAGGCGCTGACGCCGATGACGCGCACGCCCGCAGCCTTGGCGGAGGCGATGCCTGAGGCGGAGTCCTCGAAGGCGAGGCACTCCCCCGGCGAGACGCCGCCGCCCAACAGCCTCACGCCCGCCGCGTACGGCGCCGGGTCCGGCTTGTGCGCGAGCGCGTCATCGCCGCTGACGATGCCGACGAACGCGCCGCCCGGCGCGGCCGCTACCACGCGTTCGGCCAGCGAACGCGGCGACCCGGTCACCAGCACCGAGGGAATCCCGGCCCGCACCAGCGCAGTCATGAGCTCCCACGCGCCCGGCGTCCACGGCACCGAAGCCGGGAAACGGTCATACTGGCCGGTCACGTCCGCAATCAGCGCGTCGATAATGCGATCGTCCGTCTCCTGCACGCCGGCCTCGCGCAGCACGCACGCGCATACGGGCAACGGAGCCGCGGTGAGGCGACGGGACAGCCCGTCGCTCCACGCGACCCCGTGTCGTTCGGCGCAGCGCCGTTCCGCGGCGACCCACATCGGATCGGAATCGACCAGCGTGCCGTCCAGATCCCACAGCACGGCCCGCACCGTCACGCCGCTTACGCCGCTCATACCGCTCACGCCTTGCGGAACGCCACTTCGTACACCGGCTTGACGCCCACGGACTCCAGCGCGGCGATCTGCTCGTCGGCGTGCTCCATGCGCGCGGCCATCGGCGAGTCGACGTTCACGTTCACGCCCTTCTTGAGCGGCGTGATCACGAACACGAGCCGGTTGCCCGCGGCGCGCACCCGGGCGGCGTTCTCCTTCATGCCGATCTCCCATACGTCGCCGTTGCAGAAGTTGTCGCTCAGGAGCTCCGCGTTCGCGAACATCCAACCGATGTCGCCCATGTAGCGCACCTGCAGCAGCGCGTCCTTGACATGGTCGCCGTCCATGAAGCCCTCGGGCAGGGTGATGGCGTACCGCTTGTCGCTGAGCTGCTCGACCTTCGGTTCGACGTGCACCGACGGCACCGACACGGTGAGCGAGCCGAGCGGCGACTCGCCGTCCATGACGTCCGTCTCGCCGTTGCCGGAGGCGAGGTAGCCGGCCGGGTAGGTTTCCACGCGAATGTCACCGTCGCTCGATTCGACGCGGATCTCGTCGCCGTTGCGGTACGCCGCGCCCGGCGCGAACACGAGCGCCTCGCCGTCGATCACGGTCAGCCGGTCGGCCTTGGCGCGGCTGAGCACGACCACGTCGACCGACGCACCGGAACCGGAGCCCACCGTGAACTTCTGGAAATCGGCTTCGCCGTCCACGTCGATCACGGTCCCGTCGGCGAAGCGCATCCACGCGCGGTCCATGCCGTCGGGGCGCAGGAACACGAACGTGCGTCGCGCGGCGCCCGGCAGCGTGATCGCGGTGATCGGCTGCACGGTCGCGGCGGTGAGCGTCACGCCGTCGAGGTCCATGTTGAACGGCAGCACGCAGTTCTCCTCCGGCGCGAGTCCGATGCCGTCGAACGTCACGTGGCTGCCGTCGGCGAGCGCGATCTCGATCGTCTCGTCGTGCTTGGCGGTCATCTCGTCGTGGTCCTGGAAGTTGTTGACGAACACGAATCCGGACCGACCGTCGGTGCGCACGCAGTAGCGCAACGGTTCGCGGTCGGTCGGCTTGATGCCGGCCTGATCGGCGGGCACGACGACGTCCATCGGCACGAACCGTTCGGCGAACGTGGAGCCGAAGTAGTGCAGCGTCTTCATGCGGCCGTACGATTCGCGCACCTGTCCGTATTCGCCGAGCCCGGCCTGATAGTCGTAGGATTTCTTCGGCACCTGGCCTTCGTTGAGGTAGACGCCGTGGCCGGTCGGGTTGGTGCCGCCGTGGTACATGTAGTAGCCGAGGAAGTTGCAGCCGGACGCCATTTTGATGTTGGTCATCGCGTCGACGGATTTCATCGGCAGTACGAAGCGGTAGTTGTACGAGTTGGTCATGCCGCCGCCCATTTCGCAGCACGCGTACGGCTTGTCCTCGGGCTGGTAGCTCGGGTCGAATTCGTCGCCGCGCGGGCAGTCGTTGGAGTGGAAGTCGCGGTACAGGTATTCGTCGGTGACGGGATGGTCGCCGCCGTGCGCGTAGAACAGCCACGGGCGGTACGCGTAGCCTCCCCACAGCGGCAGCACGTCGTCGGGCACGGGCGCGCCGCCCCAGCCGGTGGCCGTGTAGAACGGCACGTCGATGCCGACTTCGTGCGCGATGCCGCGCAGCGCCTCAAGATAGGCGATGCCGTCGGAACCGCCGGGCACCCATTCGTCGGAGATACCGGTGGTCATTTCCCACGGCGCGGACGAGTGCATGTACTCGTTGTCGAGCTGCGCGCCGATGATCGGGCCGCCCTGGTCGAACAGCAGGCCGTCGACCTGCTCGTGGATCTTCGTGTACAGTTCGCGCACTTCGGCGAGCCAGCCGGCGTCGAGCGAGCGGGCCTCGTAGTCCTTGCCGTACACCCAGTCGGGCACGCCGCCGTTGCGCACTTCGCCGTGGTCGAACGGGCCCATGCGCAGGATCATGTACATGCCGTGCTTGGCGCACAGTTCGGTGAACCTGCGCAGGTTCTTCGAGCCGGTGAAGTCCCACTGCCCTTCGATTTCCTCGTGGTGGTTCCAGAACACGTAGTTGGCGATCACGTTGACGCCGCCGGCCGCGCATTTGGCGAGCTCGTCGTCCCAGCGCGACTCGTCCATGCGGGAGAAGTGGAATTCGCCGCTCACGCCGAAGAACGGCTTGCCGTTGAGCGTCATGTAGTAGTTGGTGAAGTCGATCGAGTCGCCGTTGGGGTTGGTGTTGCGCGTGCGGTCGACGATGTCGAACGGTCGGATGGGACGTTTGACGAAATTGGTCAGGTCGACGACGTGGTTCATGATGTTGCCTCGCTTGGTTGCGTATGTTGGTTGATTGTTGGTTGACGATTGATTGATGATTGGCTGCGTTGATGGCAGCGTTGATGATCGCGACAGTGTTCGGCCGCGCGACGCGAGGTGCGCGCACGCGCGGCCGGTTGCGGTTGACGATTGGGATGACGGGAGCGACGCGGCTTACTTGGTGTACTTGTCGTACCACTTCTGCCACAGGGCGACGTTGTCGTCCATGCCGAGCTGCTTGAGCTTGGCAACGAAGTCACTGAACTCGCCGTCCACACCGCCGGAAACGATCCAGCGGGAGATCACCGGCATCGCGTAGTCGAACATCTGCGTGTCGTTGTTGGAGATCGTCGTGGAGTCGGTTTCGTCGGGGCGCACGTAGTCGGGCAGCACGTCCTTGGTAAGGTCGAAGTGCTTGTACTGTTCGGCGTACACGTCGTCGGCCTTGCGGAACGATTCGAGGAAGTTCACGTTGTCGACGGTGATGCCGTCGGGCACCCAGCCGGCCGCGCTTTCGCCGCCGAGCGACGGGCTCTTGCCATCGTCGTTCCACGAGTCGTAGTAGGCGTCGGTGAGCTTGTACTTGGTGTCGGATTCCTTGGTCATGTATTCGGGCACCGCGCCGTAGATCTGTTCGAGCGTGGTTTCCGGGTCGTACAGGGCGTTGACGATCTTGAGGATGGGCTCCATGTTGGGCGCGTCCTTCTTCACGGCCACGCGGTTGTTGGCGAACATGGTGGTTTCCACCGAACCGTCCCACGTCACGTCGTCGGCCGACATGCCGGGGCCTGCCGGGGCGGGCATGGCCACGTACTGGTCGCCCAGGTCGCCGAAGTCGGTGGCCGCGTAGGCGAACGCGACGCCGACCTGCGCGGTCTTGCCGTCGGACTTGAGTTCCGCCGTGTACTTTTCGGAGGCCTTGGTGATCGCGTCGGACGGGATGAGTCCCTTGCTCATGAGCTCGTGCAGGTACTTGACGACCTGCTTGAACTCGTCGGTGGCCATGAAGTTACCGACCTTGCCGTCCTTGACGTAAATGCCCTGCTGGGAGGCGCCCGAGTTGAAGTGGGTGACGATGCCCAGCGAGTTGAGGAACAAGAACGGGTTGTACCAGCTCGGGCCGAATCCGGAGGAGTCGAATTTGACGATGTTCATCGGGATTTCGTCGGCCTTGCCGTTGCCGTTCGGATCCTGCGTCTTGAATGCCTCGAGCACCTGCTCGAGCTCGTCCCACGTCTTGGGGATTTGCAGGCCGAGCTTGTCGAGCCAGGTCTTGTTGATGAGCATGTGCTGGCCGGAGCCGTAGTACTGTTCACCACGGTCGGAGGGCAGTACGTACACCTTGCCTTCGGGGTTGGCGACGAGCTTCTTGGCGTTCGGCTTGGTCTCGAGGAATTCCTTGACGTTGGGCATCTGGTCGAGATGCTGGGTCAGCTCCTCGAACTGGGGCATCTGGTCGGCGTCGGACGGGTCGAACGCGGCGATGGAGATGTCCGGCACGGAGCCGGAGGCGAGCATCGGGTTCTTCTGCTGCGTCCACGCGGTGCCGCCGACCTGTGACCATTTGATCGTGCAGTCGCACGCCGCGGTAAGCTTCTTGGTCCATGCCAGATCCTTGAGGGACCGGACTTCGGAGCGGGTGACCACCATGACCTCGACGAGCGGCTTGCCGTTCTTGTCGGTGGCTCCGGCCTGGGTCGTGCCGCCGCATCCGGCGAGCACGGTTGCCAACGCGGCGCTTGCGGCCACTCCCGTTATGATTTTCCTGCTGTTCATTCTTTTGCTCCTTCGCAAGGGGTCCGCACGTCTTCGATGCGGTTTGTGGTGTTCCTCTTGGTTTTTACTATACCGTCAAACCGCGTCGGCTCCACTCGAGAAATTGCCAGCAGATATCAAAATGTTGCTTGCGTATGATCGTTGACCTACCGGCGTTTGCCGCATACGCATCGCCACATACGCGTTGGCGCGCAGACGATCGTCCATCGTCTGCGCGCCAACGTCGGCTATGCCTTACGCCTATGTCACCGGTCAGCCGTTGTACCGGTACGCGTCGAACGCAGGTAGCGCGCGCCCGTCGAAGTCGAACAGCGCGGTGTTGTCGACCACGTTGCCGCCGGGCAGGTCGTCGCTTTCGCGGTACGACCAGTGCACGTTGCCGTTTGCGTAGATCATCACCGGATCCCAGTACAGGTCGCCGATGGCCATGCCGTCGGGCACGCCGCGCAGTTCGTTGAACAGGTCGATCAGGAAGTCGCGCTGCAGTTCGGGCGAGCTGGTGTCCGGACCGCCGTACGGGCCGTTGTTGGTGAGCTGGCCGGGGTATCCGGCGCCGTTGTTGCCGGTCCAGTTGAAGCCGGTTTCCATGATCATGATCGGCTTGCCGAACTCATGCGTCACCTTGGTGGCGAACTGTGCGAACTGCCTGGCTGATTTTTGCGTCCAGAACGGGTAGAACGACGAGCCGATCACGTCGTAGTCGACGCCGTGGTCGCGGGCCGCGCCGAAGTATTCCATGTAGCGCCGCGTATTGCCGCCGTCGTCGACGTGGATGATGATCTTCGCGTCCGGACACAGTTCGCGCACGGCGCGCGCGCCGGCGTTGTAGAAGCGGGCGAGCGCGTCCCAGTGGTCGAGCGAACCGTACGGCAGCAGCATGCCGGAGCGCGTTTCGTTGCCGATCGAGACGAATTCGGGCGTGGTGCCCTGCGCGTTGAGCCGGTCGAGCGTGTCGGCGGTGTACTCGTAGACGAGTTGTTCGAGCACGTCCACCGCTTCGTGCTGCGGCAGTCCTTCGATCTTGCGCTGCCAGGCATGCGGCACCATTTGGATGCCGGGGTTGGTCCACGTGTCGCTGTAATGGAACGACCATTGGATCGCCATGCCGGCGGCCTTGGTGCGCCGGGCGAGTTTGAGCCCGTCGGCGACTTCGTGATAGCCGCCGGGGATGTACCAGCCGTCGCCGCCGTGGCCTTTGCCGGTTTCGTTGAAGACGCGGATGCGCACGATGTTCCAGCCGTTCGCGCCGGCGAACGCGATCGGGTCGACCGGCGCGCCCTGTTCGTCGCGGAAGATGCCGCCCTGATCGACGACGTACGGCACTTCGGTGATGTCGCCGCCGATGTACAGCCGGTACGGTTCGCCGTCCTGCCGCGCGTCGCGTTCCAGCCTCCAGTCGTCGAATTCGCAGACGACGCCGGACTCGCCTTCCGCGTGCACGCCGACGGTCAGGCCGCCGCCGTTGACGACGATGCCGCGCACGGTGACGCGCTTCCACTTGTCCTTGTCCTGCGGCCGGAACGCGTTGCGCGGCACGGCGGCGCGACGCACGTCGGCCTGCGACGGATCGGTCGCGCACGAATCACCGGCCCCGTCCGGATCTCCCGGTTCGGACCCGGCATACACGTAGCACTGTCGCCATCCGCCTAGGTTGCGCGTCATCACGGTCAGCGTGTAGTAGCCGTCCTCCAATCCGTCGATACGGATGCGCTGGTCCTGCGCGTCTCCCCCGCGCACCGTGACCGGCTGCCAGATCGGCGTGCCGGCCGAACCGGGATCACCGGGCGCGGCAGACGCGCCGTCCGCCGCAGCGAGATCGCCGACGCGCTCGATCGCGACCTCGTCGATATAGCCGACGAAGTCCGGCGACGCGATCGGCTCGACGTAGATGCGCACGTCGAGTTCGCCGTCCGATTCGACGCGCACGCCTTCGATGCGGATTTCGTCCCAGGTCTTCTCGCCGTCGATCTGCACGGCGCCGGCGCTGGCGACCGGCACGGCCTCGCCGTTGGCCTCGAACCGGCTGTCCTTGAGCGGGCCGTTCGCCCATACCATGAGGCTCAGGTCGTAGACGCCCGGTTCGGCGGTGATGTCCTGCGACAGCAACACGTCGCTGTTCTCACGGTCGATGAGCAGCGAGCGCGTGCCGGCGTATGCGGTTCCGGGCTGGCCCGACGCGTGGATCGCGCGCGTCGTCGTCCATCCTTGGATCACGCCGTTCTCGTCGGCCGATTCAAATCCTGCGTTGGCAATGGTAACGGTCATCGTTGCGTTCCGTTTCTGTTGGGTATGGTTATCGTTTCATCGTTGATCGGCTGTTCGCGCGGTCCGGGCCGATCGTCACGGCCGGCCGCGCATCTTCAGTCAACAGTATATGGTCTACCGGTGTATCACACAAGCGCCACGTCATGCGCAGGCGCACGTATGACGCGGCTGGGCCGGCGACATCCGTCCACCGGACGGACATCACCGGCCCAGCCGCAGTCTCAGTGCATCGGCCCATCGGCCGCCGCATCAGCCGGCGTCACAGCACGTGGCGGTTGGCCAGCTCGTCGGCGAACAGGTTCGCCTGAATGTGGCTCGGATCCAGCGCGAGCGCGTCGTGCAAGAACTTCGCCGCCTGCACCTGCTCGCCCATGCCGATGTTGGCGAGGGCCATCAGGTAGAGGCAGTGGATGCGGTTCATCTTCGTGTAGTCGTTTTCGAAGATGAGGAAGTCGGGCAGCGAGACGGCGAAGTAGTCGATCTTGACCTGGTCGTCGAGGTGCTGCTCGCCGTAGTCAAGCAGACGGTAGAAGCGGGCGTTGGCCTGGCCGGTCTCGCCGAGGGCCGCGTGGGCGAGTCCCTGGAAGAGGATCATTTCGGCGGGCTGGTCGTTGTAGTACATCGCGCCCTTCACCTCGTCGGGGCCGATGGTGGCCTTGCGGAATTCGGCGCGCGCCTCGTCCTCGTGGCCGAGCTCGCGTTCGACCAGACCGAGGTAGCAGTGCAGGTCGTTGTCCTTCTGCCCCTCGAGCTTGCCTTCGCCGAGGTTCTCGGGGTAGCGCAGCGCGCGGGTGAGCAGTTCCTTGGCGCGGGTCCAGTCGTCGGCGGCCATGGCGTCCTTGGCGAGCAGGGTGAGCGCGATGCGGTACTGCGCGGTGATCTTGCCTTCGCCGCCCTCCCACGGGTGGAAGCGGCGCTTGCCCATGAGCTCGTACGCCTTCGCGTAGTTGCCGGTCAGGTTGAGCACGGTCAGGTATTCGATGTACAGGTCGTCGCGTTCGGCCACCACGTCGAGGTGCTTGTCGAACTCGGCGAGGCGCTGGGCGTACGTCCAACCGATCTTGCGGTGCAGCTGGTCGGTTTCGAGGAACACGCGCGCGTCGGACTCGTCGAGACGGTACGCCTCTTCGATTTCGCGCTGGGCGGCCGCCGCGTCGCCGCGCTTGTTGTAGTAGGCGAGCGCGAGGTTGCGGTGCACGGTCGGGAAGCCCGGGTCGAGGTCGCGGCTGGATTCCCACAGGGCGATCGCGCGGTCGGCGAGCGTCTTGTCGTAGTACAGGCAGCCGAGGTAATACGGGGCCTTCGCTCCGTTCACCGTCTTGATGGCGAGTTCCAGCGGCGCGATGTCCTCGAGCTTGTTCGGGAAGCAGTAGTCGCTCGGCGCGGCCTCGGCGGCCTCGAACGCCCCCTTCGCCTCGCCGGCGCGGCCGAGCTGCGCGAGATAGTAGCCCTCGTAGTACTTGACCATCGGCTTCGTTTGGTCGGTTTCGGCGAGCAGGGCGAGCGCCTCCTCGTACGCGCCGAACAGCGCGTAGTCGCGGGCGGCCTGCAGGTAGTTCTCGTGGAAGCCGCGCATAAGGCCCTCGAGTTCGGCCGGATCGGCGCCGGCGATCACGCGCTCGTTGCCGGACACGAAGTCGAATTCGTCGATCTTGAGGTTCTCGGCGAGCGCCGCGGCGGCATCGTCCGCGCGTCCCAGCTTGCGCAGCACGTAGGCGCGCAGTCCGCGGGCCTTGATGTTCATCGTGTTGCGGGTCAGCGCGTTGTCCACGTACTCGAGCGCGTCGGTCCAGTCGCCGCGGCGGGCGGCGATGGCGGCCATGTAGAAGAACGAACGCTCCTTCTGCGCGTCGTCCCACGTGGCCTTGAAGAACGCGTCGAACGCCTTGTCGTATTCGCCCTGGTAGAACAGGTCGAGGCCGAGGTTGTAGTGCGGCTCGGAATCGTACGGCTGCGTGTTGTGCTTGGTGAGACGCTTGATCGCGTTGCGGAAGTACTGCTCCGCGCCGGCGAAGTCGCCGCGGCGCAGCAGCAGTCGGCCGTACGCGTTGTTGATGCGCGCGTCGAGCGGGTCGCGCTTGAGGCCCTCGAGATAGTACGGGTCGGGCATGTAGGTGGCGTGACGGTACTGCTCGAGGTGCGTGCCGGCGAGGAACAGCTCCTCGTTCGTGGCGATCTTGGCCGGTTCGTCGGCGGCCTTGGCCGGCTCGGGCAGCTTGTCGATCTTCTTCGGCTGCGGCGTGTAGTCGATGAGGACCGTGCCGTCGGCGGAGGCGACGGTGGCGGTGATGTCGGTCGGCTTGGCGTCGCCGGTGCTGAATTCGGCGCGCACGATGTCGTTCGGGCTGATCGTGCCGGTGTACTGGTACAGCGTCGCGCCGGTGCGGTTGTCGGTGACGGTGACGGTCGCCTGCTCGTACACGCTCGTCGCGTACACGGTGACGCGGCCCTGGCCCGCGACGAGTCCCTGCGCCTCGATGCCTTCGGTTTCGCCGGCCGCGCCGAACGTGTCTTGCGGGCCGATTTCGAGGTTCACGGCCGCGTTGATGGACGCGTTTTTGACCTGGCCCACGCCCTTGTACGGCATGAAGTACTGGGTGAACGTCTTGCCCTCGTACGGTTTGAGCCACGTGAAGTCGGGCTGGTTGTCGGTGAACACGCCGGTCATGAGCTCGACGTACGGGCCGTTCGCGTCCGTCAGGTTGCGGTCCCATGCGCGGCCGAAGTCGCCGTTGCCCCACGTCCACTGCTTCTTGCCCGGGGAGACGTGGTGGTCGGCCACGTGCAGGATGCCCGCGCCGACGCCGAAGTCGTAGCCGCCGACGAAGTTGTAGTCGGAGTGCGCGGCCATGTAGCTGGTCGGGACCGGCACGTTCTTGTAGCGGCCGATGTCGACGCCCTCGGAGTAGTCGTGCTTGTAGTAGGTGCCGGTGGCGATCGGGTAGCGCGAAACGTCGCGCTTGCCGTGATCCATGACGGCGGTCACGTCCGGCGGCATCACGGTCTTGGTATGCTCGTTGACCGGCACGGCCGGGTTGGCCCACCACAGGAAGGTCTGCGGCAGCGCGGTGCCGTTGTACAGCTGCGCGGTGATCTCGATGTACGCCTTGCCCGGGTGCAGCGCGATCTTGGTGACGACCTGCGTGCCGTACATCTGGTCGGTGTCGTGGCACAGCACCGCCTTGCCGCCGTCGGGCAGGTCCTCGACCTTGTAGTCGACCGGCAGGTAGGTGGTCGGGCGATGGTGCTGCGGCCAGTTGAATTCGATGCCGCCGGAGATCCACGGGCCGGTGAGTCCCACGAGCGCCGGCTTGATGACGTCGTTGCGGTAGACGAAGTCGTAGTTGTTGGTCTTGTCCTTGGCGTACTGGATGCGGCCTCCGAGTTCGGGCAGGACGGTCACTTCGAGGTACTCGTTTTCGATGATGACGGCCTTGTAGGCCTTGTCGCGCTTCTCGTCGCTGATGGTCTCGATGACCGGGTACGGGTAGACGCGGCCCGAGCTGCCCTGATAGACGCGCTTTTCGATGAATTCGGGGTTCTTGTCCGCCGCGCCGATCTCGTAGGTGGGGATCGTGACGACGGTGTCCTTGATCGTGACGGCCATGATTGCTGCTCCTTCATTGGAAACCATGCGGCTTTTCAGTTCCGCATGATGCGTAATGTATTGATTACTTGCCTATAGTCTAAATCGCCGCTATACGGCTTCTTTCGAGTTTTCCTGCCCTCAGATAGATAAAAATTGCGGTCAATAATCGCGGCCGTGCGAGTGTCGAAACGTTGCCGTGGATGTAGAATTATTGCCAAACAATGCACCGCCGCATGAAGCACCGTCGCATGCGGTCGCATACGTCCAGCGGGAAGGGACACAAGCAATGAAGCCGGCAGAGCACAACATTCTCAACGAAGGTTCGGATTTTTACATCTACACGCCGAGCAAAACCGCATTGCGCACGTTCTTCTACCCGCTGCGCGTCGGATCGTTCCGCTACGAGCAGGGCTACCGGCAGGAGCGCAGCTCGTTCGACAGCTTCCTGCTCATGGCCATCCGCCGCGGGGCGTTCGCCGTGTCGACCGAACAGGGCGAGCAGGGCGAACAGCGGGCGGGCGAGGGCAGCTTCGTGCTCGTCGACTGCTATCAGCATCATTCCTACCGGGCCATCGAGGACAGCGACGTATTGTGGCTGCATTTCGACGGCCCGCAGGCGCGCGCCTACTTCGAGCTCATCAACGGCAAGCTCGGCACCGTGTTCTCGCTGCGCGACCCGAGCTATGCGCTGACCCGCCTATCGGGCATCTTCACCACGTTCCACACGCAGCAGCGCGTGTCCGAGCCGAAAATGGCGAAGCACATCACCGACATCCTCACCGAATTCGCGGTGGCCGCGTCCGACAGCACGCCGTCGCCGCAGCGCCAGCCGCACATCATCGAACACGTGCTCTCGTACATCGCGAACCATCTGAGCGAACCGCTGCCGATCGAGGAGCTGGCCGGGCTCGCATACATGAGCGAATATCATTTCATCCGCGTGTTCAAGAAGGAAACCGGCTACACGCCGCACGCGTACATCATCGACTCGCGCATGCACGCCGCCAAATACCTGCTGCTCAACTCCGACGCCACGCTCAAGCAGCTGTGCGACGAATGCGGCTTCACCGATCCGAGCGCCTTCTGCGCCGCCTTCAAGCGCAAAACCGGCATGTCCCCCATGGAATTCCGCCAGCACGGCGCCCCGGCTCCGGAACCCGCTGCCACTCGGCCGTAGCCGGCTATACGGGCTCTTCGCATTTTGGTGTGTATGAGTTGCACAGTCCGAGGTATCGGAATCGCGCTGTCTCGTGATGCTGTGCTGTCAGCTTGCTGTCGCTCGCTTCATGCCCAGAAGTGCCTTCGTTGCTGGCGGAGCCGCGGCCCCCTCGGATAGGCCGAGCCGTGAAGAAAACAGTCCAGTGGACTGTTTTTAGGCGAGGAGCGAGCGATAGCGAGCCAGCAATAACGCTCGCGAAGCGAGTCCATAATTGCAGGACGCTGTCGGCCGAAGGTCGACTGGGGGAGCGTCGCGGCGCTGTGCGCCGCCAACCGGCACGGCATCGCGCGTACCGCGATTCC
>NZ_JAHBBH010000053.1 GCF_019331735.1 Bifidobacterium miconis | reverse complement strand
TACAATTCCGGCGGCTACCTGAGCGACGATCCTGCAAACGATGGCGCCTCCGCATGGATCCACGTCGCGGAAACCGGCGAACTCACCGGCACTCGGCCCGGCCGGCCGGACGGCAGCGGCTCCAAGCGCATGGTCCGCGGCTTCGTGCCCTACTCCGGCGAAAGCGCGCTCGGCTACTTCGGCGCCCTGCGCTCCGCCGCGTCGTTCGTCATGCGCGACCCGGACGACGGCGGCCTGCGCGGCTACGGCTGCGAGCTGATCGACGACGTGTGCGGTCGCGACTCGAATGACGCTCGTTCCGATGCTTGGAGCCGCGACGGCGACGTGCTGGCGGCAATCGCCGCAGGACTGTCCGGTGCATCGCACGGCGATGCCGTCGCAGTCACGAACGGGGAGAACCGACGTGCCGACGACTATGCGATCCGCCCGACCGACGGCCTGCGCGTGCGCTTCTTCGACACCGTGCACGACTGGGCCGTCAAGCTCGACCGCGACGCGCTCGCCGAAGTGCGGTGCGCGACGGTCGAGGCGGGCGACGAGAGCGTCCGCTCGACCGTCCGCCAAGTGACGCTCACGATTGACAACGTCACCGGCGATGCGCACGATGGCACACTGTCCCTCCGCATGCCTGCGGCCGGCACCTATCGGCTGACGGTCAACGGCGACGAGCAATCGGCGACCGCCGTCCAACTCGACGCCGACTGGCATCGCATCACGGTCCCGTTTCCCGATGCTGTCGTCAATATGGTCCACATCGTTGCCGAGTCGTGAGCGCAACTGCGTGTATGTCGTGTTGCTGGCGACGCTTGCGTGCCGCAACGCTCCCCCAGTCACGCTACGCGTGACAGCGTCCTGCAATTAAGGACTCGCTTCGCGAGCGTTATTGCTGGCTCGCCTATCGGCGAGCACAACGCCTAAAAACAGCCCACTGGGCTGTTTTCTATACGGCGTTGTCCTAGCCGAGGGAGCCGAGGCTCCGCCAGCATTATTACGCTTTGAGGGGGAGGGTGGATTCGCGCTGGCTGACGCTGCACGGCAGGTAGGTGACGCCGTGGTGCGGGTGGCCGTCGACCGCGTCGATGATCGTGCGCGCGGCCATGCGTCCGATCTCGTTCGTGCGGTTGCTGATGCTCGTGAGCTTCGGGCTGAGCCCCAGCACGATATGCGCCCAGTCGTCGTGGCCGATCACCGCCACGTCGCCCGGCACGTTCAGCCCGCGCTCCTTGAGCGCGTCCATGCAGCCCCATGCGATCGCGTCGCTCTGGCACACCACGCCGTCGAACTCGACGTGCTGGTCGAGCAGCAGTCGCGTCGCCGCGCGACCCCAATCGGCAGACCATCCGCCCGCGCGCACCGGGCCGACCGGCTGCAGTCCGGCCTGCCGCAGCGCGGCGCGCGCGCCCTGCACGCGATCGTGCGCGGCCTTGTACGCGTTCTCGCCGGCGATGATCGCGATCCGGCGCTTACCACACGAAATCAGATGCTCCACGGCCATGCGCCCCGCGCCGACGTTGTCGCACGTGATCGAACAGTCGGCCGGATCGGACGACGGCGCGTACGCGTACACGACCGGCACCGTCGCGTCCACGTCGATCGGCGGTCGCGGATTCGTGTCCTGCCCGACGATGATCAGGCCGTCCACGTTGCGCGACAACAGAAACTGCGCGTACGTCTTCTCCAGCATCGCGTCGCCGCGCGCGTTGCACAGCATCACCGAATTCGAACGCACGCCGAGCTCGTCCTCCACGCCCAGCAGGATCGGCGTCGAGAACACGCCCTGAAAATCGGAGGTGATCAGGCCGATCGCGTTCGACCGGCCCGTCGCCAGCGACTGCGCGGTGGCGTTCGGCTGGTAGCCCATGTCTTTCGCCGTCTGCTGGACGCGGGCGCGCGTGGCCGCGCTCACGCGCGTCACGTTGTGCATCGCCTTCGACGCGGTCGCTAGCGAAACACCGGCCGCGCGCGCCACGTCGGCGAGCGTGACCTTGCCGTTCGGCTTGTCGATCGGTGCCGGAGGCTGGGCTGCGGCGGTTGCTGAACTGGACATGATGGGAACCTCTTGGCTGGGTGGCCGCGCGCAGGCGGCCTTGCGCGCGAACGGGACTCACCCCATCATAACGGGCCGTGCGGCGGGCCGGTGAGGCGTTCCCGCGTTTGCCGCGCCCGTGGGATAGGCTCGGAGGCGTCAGCATACGGGTGACGCAAGGGAGGAATGCCATGTCATCCAACAAGTTCCTGAAGAACGTTCTGCTTGGCGGCGCGGTGGCCGCCGGTGCCGCGGCGTGGGCCATCCGTCCGCGCTCGTTCACCGACAAGCAGCGCAATTTCGTGCCGTCCGTGCCGAACGTGTGGTACGCGCACCGCGGCCTGCACGACGCCGGCTCGGGACTCACCGAGCAGTATCTGGTCGAAAGCGGCGAATACGTCGCCCGCGCCCGGCGCATGGCCATGAAGGCCGGCTACGGCGACCCGTCCGTCACCACGTCGATCGCGCCGGAAAACTCGCTCGCCGCGTTCGCCGCGGCCGCCGAGGCCGGCTACGGCATCGAGCTCGACCTGCAGCTGAGCGCCGACGGACAGGTCATCGTCGTGCACGATCCCGACCTGCTGCGCGTGGCCGGCGATCCGCGCCGCGTCGCCGATCTGACGTACGACGAGCTGACGCGCATCCCGCTGTTCCCGAACGATGCGCCGGGCACGGCCGTCGCGGCCGAGCTGCCGGGCGCGGACGATCCGGCGTCCGTCGTGACGCCCGCGAACGCTCCCGCCGGCTACTACCAGCACGTGCCGCTGTTCGCCGACGTGCTGAGCGTGGTCGCCGGCCGCGTGCCGCTGATCGTCGAATACAAGTTCGACGACAACGCCGTGTTCGGTCCGCGCGAGGAAGAGCTCATGGAGAAGGGCGACGCGCTGCTGCAGTCGTACGACGGCCCGTACGTGATCGAATCGTTCAACCCGCGCGCCGTGCAGTGGTACAAGGACCACCGCCCGGAAGTGTGCCGCGGACAGCTCTCGTGGCAGCCGGAGATCAACGGCGAGGGCGGCGTGCCGGAGTGGGCGGCGGGCCTGCTCGTGTTCGACTGGCTGTCGCGCCCCGATTTCGTGGCGTACGACTGGACGGGCGGCAGCAGCCCGCAGGTGCGCCTGGCTCGTGCGATGGGTGCCACGGCCGTCTCGTGGACCGTGCGCAGCAGCCACGAGCTCGACCAGTGCGACCAGTGGTTCGACCGTCACATCTTCGAGGCGTTCGTGCCCGAGCGCTGAGTGCGTCGCGGTCGCGAGAGAACTGAGTCATGGCAGAAAACGCTCGCTGAGAAGTCTCTCAGCGAGCGTTTTCTGCCACGCGGAGAGACGGGAAGGGCGGTTGCGGGCAGGGCACTAGCGTGTCGTCCGGGGAATGCAAATCGGCGGCGTGTGGACAACGCACGGGCAATGGACGATGGTGTCCCCATGAAATCGAGATGAACAGCGGACGACGTGGCCCGCCGGGACCTTGCGGACTTGTTAAGACGGTATGCGGAAGCCGATCCAAGGCTCCCGCCGAATCGCCGCCTTCGTCACAGACCAAGCATCGCTTTGAGAGATTTGAGATATCGGGCCGGCGATCGTTGGAAAGGTCTGAAATTATGTCTGCCGCCATCGCGCATCCCGGCACCGCGTCGGGCGGAACCCGGCAGGACGGGAAGAAACCGTTCGACGTCCGCTCATGGACGCCGCTGCTCTACCTGCTGCCCGCCATCGCCGTATTCGCCTGCTTCGTCGTCTACCCGCTGATCCGCACGTTCATCCTGTCCGCATCCGGCACCGACATCCTCGGCCGGCAAAGCCAGTTCGTCGGCCTGCGCAACTTCCAGCGCGTGTTCACCGATCCGGAATTCGGCAAGATCATGCTCAACACGCTGCTGTTCGCCGTGTACACCGTGGTGCCCACCATCGTGCTGTCGCTGATCATCGCGCTCATGCTCAACAAGGAATCCACCGTCAACCGCGTGTTCCGCACCGTGTTCGCGCTGCCGTTCGCCTATTCGGTGTCGGCCGCGTCCATCATCTTCTCCGCGTTCTTCAACCCGGCCACCGGCCTGTTCAACGCGATCGTGCAGAAGCTCGGCGGCCAGCCGATCGGCTGGCTCACCAGCTCGCAGTTCGCGCTGCCGGCCATCGCCATGACGACCGTGTGGATGAACATCGGCTACAACGTGCTCGTCCTGCTCGCCGGACTCGGCTCCGTGCCCGACGAGGTCGTCGAGGCGGCGCGTCTCGACGGCGCGTCCGGATTCCGCCTGCAGTGGTTCATCATGATCCCGATGATCATGCCGCAGGTGTTCTTCCTCATCATCACCGACACCATCCAGTCGCTCGAGAGCTTCGGCCAGATCCATGTGCTCACCAAGGGCGGCCCGGACTCGTCCACCACGACGCTCGTGTACGACATCTACATGCACGGCTTCGCCAACAACAGTTCCAATTTCGGTTACGCATCCGCGGAGGCGATCGTGCTGATCGTGGTGGTCGCGATCATCACGCTCATCCAGTTCACCACCGTGGGCAGGAAGGTCGACAACCAATGAGCGTCGCGACAACCACCACCATTCCCGCCAAGCCGAAGGCCATCAAGGCCGCCGCCGCGGCGGACGCCAAGGACACCAAGGAAATCCGCGCGGAACGGTCCAAGGCCAAGGCCAGCGGCCTCGCCGCGAACTTCTCGCACGCCCGCTACGTCGCGTCGAAGATTTTCGGTCTGCTCGTGCTCGTGCTGCTCGGCGTCATCGTCATCTTCCCGGTGTACTACTCGTTCGCCGGCACGCTCATGCAGCAGCAGGACATCGCCGCCTATCCGCCGGCCATCTGGCCGAAGCACGGCATCACGTGGGGCAATCTTGCCACGGCCGCGCAGATCATCCCGCTGTTCCGCCAGTACGTCAACTCGTTCGGCTCGACGCTGATCATCACCGTCGCGCAGGTGCTCACGTCCACGCTCGTCGCATATGCGCTCGTCGTGCTCAAGGTGCGCGGCGCGAGCGTCTGGTTCACGCTGTTCCTTGGCACGATGATGATCCCCGGCGAGTCCGTGATCATCCCGAACTATCTGACGATCTCGTCGCTAGGCCTGCGCAACACGTTCCTCGCGCTGATCCTGCCGTACCTGGCCAGCGGATTCGGCATCTTCATGATGTACTCGTTCATGCGGCAATTTCCGATGGAACTGGTCGAGGCCGCGCGCATCGACGGCGCGTCCAACCTGCGCCTGCTGTGGTCGATCGTGCTGCCGCTGAGCCGCCCGGCCATCGCGTCGCTCGCTATCTACACGTTCCTGACCCACTGGAACGGCTTCTTCTGGCCGCTGCTCGTCACCGAAACGCCGGAGATGCAGACCATCCAGATCGGCATCACGCAGCTGCAGTCGCCGGACAATTTCAACCCCGGACTGGTCATGGCCGGCGCGGTGCTCGCCGTCATCCCGACGCTGCTCATCGTCATTCTCGGCCAGCGGCAGATCGTGCGCGGCCTGACCGCAGGCTCGACCAAGTAAGCCGCGCGGCCGTGCGCAAACGGCAGCGCGGCCGCACATCATACGTGACATTTCCCAACTAACAAGAGAGGCAATCATGAACAAGACAATGCGTACGCTGGTGGCCGCCGCCGTGGCCGCCGGATCGCTGCTGGCCGTCGCCGGCTGCGGCAACGCCAACGCGAACGTCGCCACGCCGAAGGACTCCAGCGGCGCGGTCGTCGTGAACTTCTGGCATTCGATGTCCGGCACCAACGGACAGGTGCTCGACAAGCTCATCAGCAAGTTCAACGACGCGAACAAGGGCAAGATCGTCGTCAAGGGCACGTATCAGGGCCAGTACGACGACGCGATCACCAAGTACAAGTCCGCCGTGCAGTCGCAGTCCACGCCGACGATGATGCAGATCTACGATATCGGCTCGCGCTTCATGATGGACTCCGGCACGATCACGCCGATGCAGGACTTCATCGACAAGGACAACTACGACACGTCCGACCTGCAGCCCAACGTGGCCGGCTACTACACCGTCAACAAGAAGCTGTACTCGATGCCGTTCAACACCTCCATGCCGGTGCTGTACTACAACAAGACCATGTTCAAGCAGGCCGGACTCGACCCGGACAAGGCCCCGGCCACGCTGGACGAGGTCAAGGCCGACGCCGAGAAGCTCTCGAAGAAGAACGGCGGCCCCGCACAGTACGGCTTCAACGCCGCCGTCTACGGCTGGTACCTCGAGCAGGAGATCGCCGCGAACGGCGACCTGTACTGCTCGCCGGACAACGGCCGCGGTTCCGACCGCGCGACCAAGTTCACGTTCGACAACGACGGCGCGGTGACGTTCATGAAGTGGTGGAAGGGCATGATCGATGCCGGCATCTCCGGCAACACCGGCACCGACACCGACGCGGCGGTCAACGCGTTCGAGACCGGCTCGGTCGGCATCACGGTCGAGTCCACGGCCGATCTGGCCGGCATCATGGAGGCCGCCAAGCAGAAGGGCTTCGAAGTCGGCGTGGGCAACTACCCGAAGATCAAGAACAACGATTCCGGCCCGATCATCGGAGGCGCGTCGCTGTGGATCTCCAACGTGAAGCACTCCGACGAGGAGCAGCAGGCCGCGTGGAAGTTCATCAAGTTCCTGTCCGAGCCTGAGAACCAGGCCACGTGGCACACCGGCACCGGCTACTTCCCGACCTCGAAGAAGGCGCTGGAGACCGCGACCGACAAGCAGTGGCGCGAACAGTACCCGCAGTTCGACGTGGCCGTCAAGCAGCTCGCCGACACGAAGCTGACCTCCGCCACGCAGGGCTGCTCGGCCGGCGTGATGCCGCAGGCCCGCAAGGCCGTGGAAACCGCCGTGGAGAAGGTGTTCGAGGGCGCCGATCCGAAGACCGCGCTGAGCGATCAGGTCAAGGCCATGCAGACCACGCTCGACGACTACAACAATTCCGTGAAGCAGTGAGCTGAGCGGGGGCCAATAACACAAGTGGCGGTTTTCGTTCGCTGACGGATGTGTCAGTGAACGAAAACCGCCACTCGCGTATTTGTGGGTCAGTCGATGACGCCGTACAACCTATCGCCGGCGTCGCCCAGCCCCGGCACGATGTAGCACTTGTCGTTGAGCTTTTCGTCGACCGCGCACACGACGACCTTGAAGTCGATGGACGGGTCGATGTGCTCCTGCACGAACTGGATGCCCTCCGGCGCGGCGATGATGCACACCGCGGTGACGTCCTTGGCGCCGCGTTCGGCCAGATAGTGCGTGGCGGCGACGAGCGTGCCGCCGGTGGCGAGCATCGGGTCGAGGAGGAAGCACTGGCGGCCGGTCAGATCGTCGGGCAGACGGTTCGCGTAGGTGATCTGCTGGGTCGGGTGCTCTTCGTCGCGCTTCATGCCGAGGAAGCCGACTTCGGCGGACGGGATCATCTTGGTCATGCCGTCGAGCATGCCGAGGCCGGCGCGCAGCACGGGCACGATGATCGGGCGGGGCTCGGCGATGTGCTTGCCGACCATCGGGGCGACCGGCGTTTCGATCGGCTTGTCGACGACGTCGAGATTGCGGGTGGCTTCGTATGCCTCCAGCATAACGAGCTCGGAGACGAGCTCGCGGAAGGTGGCGGAGGAGGTGTTCTTGTCGCGCAGCACGGTGAGCTTGTGCTCGACCAGCGGGTGATTCAAAACAGTGAGTTCCATAGTTACCAAGCGTACCGCGAAACGGGGGAGCACACGTCGTCGCGCGGGGGACGTATGAGGCAGAGGCAAATGTGATCGTGCCTGCCATGTTCTCCCTCAATGGACGGCAATGGGTTTGACTACCCCTCAGTCACTGCGTGACAGCTCCCCTGCAATTAAGGACGGGCTGCGCCCGCGCCGCATTGGCTCGCCTGTCGGCTCGCACGTTGCCTGCAAGCAGCTCCGCTGTTTGCTTCACGGTAACGTCCTGACAAGGGGAGCTAAGTATTAGGGGGCGAATGCGTGCGTAACGTGTTCGTCACGATCGAGACGCGGACGAAACAAACGGGCAACCGAAAATCAACCATCCGCTGCCATTCTTGCTCTCGCTAACAAACGTAGGTCTTGCGCGAGAGGAAGAGAACGTATGGCCACACTATCTAAGGCGCGTGTGATCGCGCTGCTGTGCGCGGCGGCCGCGGTGCTGTCGACCAGCGGCTGCGGCTGGGGACGCACCGTCGCCGAAAAGGACGCGTTGGACGCGAACAGCACGACCGCGACCAGCGCGAAGTCGTCGTGCGTGGACACGTCCGGCGACACGATCAAGATCGGTTTCGTCAACTCGCTGTCCGGCACGATGGCGATCTCCGAGCAGACCGTCAGCGACTCGCTGCACATGGCCGTCGACGAGATCAACGCGAACGGTGGCGTGCTCGGCAAGCAGCTCAAGGTCGTCCAGCAGGACGGCAAGTCCGAGCCGGCCGTGTTCGCCGAAAAGGCCAAGACGCTGATCGAAAAGGAGTGCGTGGCCGCGGTGTTCGGCGGCTGGACGTCATCCTCGCGCAAGGCTATGCTGCCCGTGTTCGAGGCCGACAACGCGCTGCTGTTCTACCCGCTGCAGTACGAGGGCATGGAATCCAGTCCGAACATCTTCTATTCGGGCGCCGCGCCGAACCAGCAGATCGTGCCCGCGCTCGACTATCTCAAGGAAAAGGGCTACAAGAAGCTGTTCCTGGTCGGCTCCGACTACGTGTTCCCGCAGACCGCGAACCGCGTGGTCAAGGCGTACGCTGCGGGCAACGGCATGGAGGTCGTCGGCGAGGAGTACACGCCCATGGGCTCCACCGACTTCACCACGATCGTCAACAAGCTCAAGTTCTCCGGTGCGGACGCGGTGGTCAACACCCTCAACGGCGACTCGAACGTCGCGTTCTTCAAGGAGTACAAGGCGTCCGGCCTCAAGGCCGACACGGTGCCGGTGATCTCCATGTCCATCGCCGAGGAGGAGGTCTCCGCGATCGGCGTGGACAACGTGAAGGGCCAGCTGACCGCGTGGAACTACTACCAGACGCTCGACAGCGCGGAAAACAAGAAGTTCGTCAAGGACTTCAAGGCCAAGTACGGCGAGAACCGACCGACCTCCGACCCGATGGAATCCGCGTACACGTCCGTCTACCTGTGGAAGGGCATGGTCGAGAAGGCCAAGTCGTTCGACGTGGACAAGGTCAAGGCCGCCGCGGACGGCGTCACGTTCGACGCCCCCGAAGGCAAGGTCACGGTCGACGGCGAGAACCACCACATCTACAAGACCTCGTACATCGGTGAAATCGGCGACGACAAGCTCATCCACACCGTCTGGCAGTCCGACGGCCCGATCAAGCCGGACCCGTACCTGAAGACGTACGACTGGGCGAAGAGCCTGAGCGCCTCGAGCGAGAGCAACGAGTAACCGAGAGAGAAGGAACCCGAATCATGGATATGCTATTCCCGCAAATCGTGGCGGGCCTGTCGAACGGCTCGATCCTGCTGCTCGCCGCGCTCGGTCTGTCGCTGACGTTCGGTCAGATGGGCGTGATCAACAACGCGCACGGCGAGTTCATGATGGCCGGCGCGTACACCGCGTACGTGATGAGCACGCTCATCGGCAACAAGACGGTCGCGCTGATCGTCGCGCTCGTCGTCGGATTCGCCGTCTCCGGACTGCTCGGCCTGCTGCTCGACGTCGCGCTGCTCGAACGCATGCGCATGCGCCCGCTCGACACGCTGCTCGTCACGTTCGGCGTATCGCTCGTCCTGCAGCAGCTCGCGCGCGACATCTTCGGCGCGACGCCGGTGTACGCGTCCGCGCCGGAGGCGCTCACCAACCCGGTGACCGTGTTCGGCTACAGCTTCTCCGCCGGCCGACTGTTCATCTTCATCCTGTCGATCGTGTGCGTGGCCGCGCTGTACGCCGTGCTCAAGCTCACGCCGCTCGGCCGCCAGATCCGCGCGACGTCCGAAAACCGCGATCTCGCGGAGGTCTCCGGCATCTCGACCCGCACCGTCGACCACGTGACCTTCTTCCTCGGCTCGGGCATCGCCGGCATCGCGGGCGTGGCGCTGAGCCTGCTCAACTCGATCAGCTTCAACTTCGGCACCACGTTCATCGTGCAGGCGTTCCTGGTCGTCGTCGCGGGCGGCGTCGGCCAGCTCAAGGGCGCGGTGATCGCGTCGTTCGTGCTCGGCCTGTGCCAGTCGGCGATCGAACTGCCGACGTCCGCGTCGATCGGTCAGGTGGCCGTGTTCCTGATCGTCGTCGTGTTCCTGCAGTTCCGCCCGCAGGGACTGGTTTCGATCCGTTCGAGGAACTTGGCGTAGCGCGCGTTCGCCGTGCTCAGATAGAGACGTTTGGAGACGATTATGGCAAGCAAAAAGACTGTTTCCGGCGGCGCGTCCGCGTCGGCCGCGGGCGAGTTCTACGCCAAGTACAAGCCGTGGATCGGCACCGCGATCGCGGTCGTGCTGATCCTGCTCGCGCCGAGCGTGATGAGCGTGTACAACCTCGGGCTGCTCTCGAAGTACCTGTGCTACGCGATGGTCGCGGTCGGCATTGGTTTGGCTTGGGGTCAGGGCGGCATGCTGACGCTCGGCCAGGGCCTGTTCTTCGGCCTCGGCGCGTACGTGATGGCCATCCACATGAAGCTCTCGGACATCGGCCCCGGCCAGGTGCCGGACTTCATGGCTCAGTACGGCATCACCGAAGTGCCGGGCTTCTGGGAGCTGTTCCGCAACCCGGTCATCGCCGTGATCGGCGTGGCCGCCGTGCCCGGCGCGATCGCCGCGCTGCTCGGTCTGGCGGTGTTCGGACGCGGCGTGCGCGGCGCGTACTTCGCGATCCTCTCGCAGGCGCTCGTCGCCGCGTTCTCCGTGCTGCTTATCGGCCAGTCCAAGACCACCGGCGGCACGAACGGCCTCAACGACTTCAAGGGCTTTTTCGGCTACGACCTGACCGACGACGCGAACAAGCAGATGATCTTCTACATCTGCGCGTTCCTGACACTCGCCATGGTGCTCGTCGTGTGGTGGATCCGCCGCTCGTTCATGGGCGACCTGATCATCGGCGTGCGCGACCAGGAGAACCGCATGAAGTTCCTCGGCTACAACCCCGCGTCGATCAAGGTGTTCGCGTTCTCGCTCGCCGCGATGTTCGCCGGCATCGGCGGCGCGATGTTCGTGCCGGTCGTCGGCATCATCTCGCCGTCCGACATCGGCGTGACCCCGTCCATCCTCATGCTCGCCGGCGTCGTGATCGGCGGCCGCACCACCCTGCTCGGGCCGGTCGTCGGCACGCTGCTCGTGCGCTTCGCCGAAACGCAGCTGTCCGAGGCGTATCCGTCCGCGTGGACGTACATCGAAGGCCTGATCTTCATCCTCGTGATCGCGTTCGTGCCGATGGGACTCGGCCAGTTCAAGGGACTGTGGCCGTGGATCAAGGATCGGCTGGGGATCGGTTCGGCCGGGTCGGTTGCGGCCGCCGCCGCGTCCGCGTCCGTTGCGTCTGCGGGCGACGGTGGCGGTGACGTCAAGGCTGCGGCGTCTGCATCCGCCGCGGTGACGGCGTGAACGGGCCGGCTCGTGAGAACGAATGAGTGAGGAGCGAAACATGACGAACACTTCAACCCAGACCAAGCCCACGCCGGGTGCCGACTCGGCCCCCGCCTCCAAGGAGGATCTCGAGCAGCTGCGCGCCGAAATGGTGCAGATGCGCGACGAAGCCAAGCGTATGCGCGACGAGGCCGCGCAGATGAAAGCCGAAATCGTCGAGGAACGCGCCCGTCTGCACGACCAGCTCGCCGTGCTCGACGACCGCGGCGGCCAGTGGAACGACTATCTCGAAATCAAGGGACTGCACGTCGAATTCGACGGATTCGTCGCCGTCAAAAACCTCGACCTGACCGTCGAGCACGGCGACCTGCGCTTCCTGATCGGCCCGAACGGCGCCGGCAAGACGACCATCATCGACGCGATCACCGGACTCGTGCCGGCCAGCGGATCGGCCACGTTCCGCGGCGAACAGTTGCTCGGCAAGAAACCGAACGACATCGTCAAACTCGGCGTCGGACGCACGTTCCAGACCGCATCCGTGGTCGAGGAGCTCACCGTGCTCGAAAACCTGCAGCTCGCCGAAGGCTTCCGCAAGAAGGGACGCGACCTGTTCCGGCCCATGGGCGGCGTGACGCAGAACATCGAATACATGATGGATGTGTGCAACCTGACCGAGGACGCCACCAAGCCGGCCGGCATCCTGCCCCACGGCAAGAAGCAGTGGCTCGAAATCGGCATGCTGCTCGTGCAGGATGCGCACCTGCTCCTGCTCGACGAGCCCGTCGCCGGCATGACCCCGGCCGAACGCGTCGCCACCGGCGAGCTGCTCAAGCGATGCAGCAAGAACCGCACGGTCATCATCGTCGAACACGACATGGAATTCATGCGCCAGTTCGCCGACTCCGTCACCGTGCTCAACCAGGGCGAGATCCTCGCCCAAGGTTCGGTCGAAGACATCCAGAACAACGACGAAGTCGTGCGCATCTACCTCGGCGGAGGCGAATGATGGAGCGTCCTCTGCGTTGCTGGAGACTCGACGTACCTTCGTACGCCTTCGTCTCCCGCGCCTTGAGGCCGCACGCATCATTCACCTCCGCCCCGTTGCGGCGAATAAATCCATCCCCTTCTCGGTTCCCCTTGCCAGGGGAGCTGGCACGCGAAGCGTGACTGAGGGGTAGTCAGAAGCCACATTGCGGACAGCATAAGGAAAAACTCATCATGGCAATGCTTGAAGTGAAGAATCTCAACACCGGCTACGGCAAGGTGACCGTCGTCAACGACATCAGCTTCGACGTCGAGGCCGGCCAGTGGGTCAGCATCGTCGGCAACAACGGCGCCGGCAAGACCACGCTGCTCAAAGCTCTGCTCGGCCTGCTGCCGGTCACGTCCGGCTCGATCACGTTCGACGGCGCGGACATCACCAAGGCCGCTCCGAACCAGCGCATCCGCAAGGGCATGGCGTTCGTGCCGCAGGGGCAGCAGTCGTTCGGCACGATGACCGTCGACGAAAACCTGCACGTGGTCGCCGACCGCTACGGTTCCGAGGCGGCCGCCCGCTACGACGAGGCCGTGTCGATGTTCCCCGTCCTCAAGGAGTTCGCCGGACGCCGCGCGGGCCTGCTTTCGGGCGGCCAGCGCCAGCAGCTCGCCATCGCGCGTGCGCTCATCACCCGACCGAAGCTCATGATCCTCGACGAGCCGACCGAGGGCATCCAGCCGAACATCGTGGCCGAAATCCAGAAGGCCATCCGTACGATGGCCGAGGACAAGGGCATCGGCGTGGTGCTGGTCGAGCAGAAGGTGCAGTTCGCGGTCGAGCGCGCGGACAAGTACTACGTGCTCGCCTCCGGTCGGTTCATCGCCGCCGGCGAGGGTGGCCCGGCGCAGGTCGAGGCCGCCAAGGAGGCCATGCGCGTCTGACGCGTGTAGTGCCGCAGAATGCAAAAAGCGATAAGGCCGGATGACCGATTGGGGTCATCCGGCCTTATCGCTTGCCGAAGATATCGGGTTGACGTCCCGCAGCTGTTCGCTCACATCGAGGCATCGCGTATGCATGACGCTGCGAACAGGAGATGGTCGATCAATCTGTTGCCGCTTTAGCGGCGAAGCAGATATCAGCCTTCGATGGCGATCTGGTGCTTGGCTTCAACCTGCGGCTGGGCCTGCATCTTCGGAACCTGAATGCACAGCGTGCCGTTCTTGTACTGCGCGTGGATGTCGGACTCCTTGACGTCCTCGCCCACGTAGAAGCTACGAGAGCAGCTGCCCATGTAGCGTTCACGACGCAGCCACTTGCCGTCCTGCGCCTTGTCGTCATGGTTCTCGTCCTTGTGAGCCGACACGGTCAGATACCCGTTGTTCAGCTCAAGGGAAATGTCGTTCTTGTCAAAGCCCGGCATATCAATGTCCACGTCGTAGCAGTTGTCCTTCTCACGCACGTCCGTCGAC